>NZ_JANUXZ010000002.1 GCF_024834055.1 Corynebacterium sp. ES2730-CONJ | reverse complement strand
ATGTTGGTTACTTGTTGTGTGGTGGTGGGGTTGAAGGTGATCATGGCCATGGGACTCCGCTGAGGTTGATGAGGTCGATGAGTTTGTCGTGTGAGTGTTGGCAGGTGCTAGCGGCATCGTTGAAGCGCGCGTCAGGTATAAGTTCGTCGCTGAACGCTTCGGTGGTGAGGTTTATGGTGCCGTTGGTGGTGCTCGTTGCAGCGATACACTGGAAGAAGACGCTAGACTCACCGTTGGGAAAGTCGGAGTAGAAGTAGATGCGGGGGTGGCGCCCCTCGAAATCGAAGTCTAAAAGAGTTCCCAAACTGCGCTGCGCTTCGTACGGTAGGTTGTCGGATAAAACTTGGTATTCGACGCTTCGGTCTTCAGGGGTGGGATCGAAGTAACAGAACGATTCTTTGAATTGAGAGTCTCTTTCGGTTTCTGAGCTGTCGTGGGCGCGCAGCCCGATGCCAGCGAGTTCTTCGAGGGTGAAGCGGTCGCAGAAATCATGAACAACAAGGTCACGATCTGAGCGGTCGTATGCTTCTTGGTAACCCTCGAATCTGGGGTCATCAGGGTCCACATCGACTGGCTGCACGGTGGGGGCAGTAGTCTCGGGTGCGGTGTTAGCTGCAGTGCGAGACACCGTTGCCGTTTCAGTTTCCTTTGGTTCGTTTGGCCCAGAAGAATCTGGTGTGCACGCGCTAGAACTAAGGAGTGCTGTGGTGCTGAGGAAGGTGAGGAGTTTGTTCATCAATGCTCGGCGTTTCTGTGATCGTGAGTGCGATTGGGTATAGCTTGCTGTGGCGGTGGGGTTGAAGGTGATCATGGCCATGGGACTCCGCTGAGGTTGATCAGCTCGATGAGTTTGTCGTGTGAGTGTTGGCAGGTGCTAGCGGCATCGTTGAAGCGCGCATCAGGGATAAGTTCGTCGCTAAACGCTTCGGTGGAAAAGTTTATAGTGCCGTTAGTGGTGCTCGTTGCTGCAGTGCAACCGAGGAAGAAGCCTGCTTTAGCATTGGTTAAGCTGGAGTAGAAGTAGATGCGGGGGTGACGCCCTTCGAAATCGAAGTTCAAGAGTTGGCCCAGATTGCGCTGCGTCTCGTATGACAGGAGGCCCGTCATGACTTGGTATTCGACGCCTGGGTATTCAGGGATGGGATCGAAGGAACAGACCGATTCTTTGAATTGAGCGTCTCTTTCGGTTTCTGAGCTGTCGTGGGCGCTTAGCCCGATGCCAGCGAGTTCTTCGGTGGTGAAGCGGTCGCAGAAATCATGGACAACAAGGTCACGATCTGAGCGGTCGTATGCTTCTTGGTAGCCTTCGAATTTGGGGTCGTCGGGGTCCACATCGACTGGCTGCACGGTGGGGGCAGTAGTCTCGGGGGTTTGGGGTGCGGTGGTGCGAGACACTGTTACTGTTTCGGTCCTATCAGGACCTGGTGGATTTGGTGTGCACGCGCTAGAACTAAGGAGTGCTGTGGTGCTGAGGAGGGTGAGGAGTTTGTTCATCAATGCTCGGCGTTTCTGTGATCGTGAGTGCGATTGGGTATAGCTTGCTGTGGTGGAGAGGCTATGGCCACTGTATTCCGCTGAGGTTGATCAGCTCGATGAGTTTGTCGTGTGAATATTTGCAAGTACTGGCGAGATCTCTTAGGGGTGTACTAGGGTCCAATAAATCTTTGTAGACAAGTGTCGAGAAGGATAATGTGCCGCTGGTAGTGCTTGTAGCAGCGCTACAATCAAAATTTTCGTCCGTCTCCCCATTGGGTAAATATGCAAAGAAGTAGATGCGGGGGTGACGCCCCTCGAACTCGAAGTCGAGAATAAGGCCAGCTGAGCGATTTTTTTTGTACGGTACTCCGTCGGTTGCGATGAGGTGAACGATATCTGGGTTTTCAGGGAAGGGCTTGAATTGGCAGACCGTGAGTTTCGTCTTCGGCGACTTGCTAGTTTCAAAAGTCTCATCTTTTTGTAGTCCGATACTGGCGAATTCTTCGGGAGTGAAGCGGTCGCAGAAATCATAAGGGACAAGATTGGGGTCTGAATAGTCGTATGCTTCCTGGTAGCCTTCAGACGCAGGATCGTTGGGGTCTATATTGACTGGCTGCATGACAGGTTGCGGCCACCTTATTCCGCTGAGGTTGATCAGCTCGATAAGTTTGTCGTGTGAATGTTTGCAGGTGGTGGCACTATCGTTGAAGTACGCATGTGGGTTAGTGGCGTTTTTGGAAACTTTCGTTGTGAGGTTTACTGTGCCTCCAGAGGTGCTCGTTGCAGCGGTGCAATTGAAGAGTTCACTCGACTCACCATTTTTTTGGGGTGATTGAAAGTAGATGCGGGGGTCCTGTCCTTCGAATTCGAAGAGCAAAAGACGGTTAAGTTGGTGGTATAAGTTGTGCTGTGTGAAGTTTGTCGCGACCGCATAGAGGACGTTGGGGTCTTGTGGATAGGGCTTATAGTCGCAGCTCGATAAAAACCCATCAGGGCTCCGCTCTGTCTCGGAGCTTTCGTCTTCTTGTAGTCCGATGCTGACCAGTTCCTCGGGGGTGAAGCGGTCGCAGAAATCATGGAGGACGAGGTTGGGATCAAAATGGCTGAAAGCTTCGTGGTAGTCTTCGCCCCTAGGGTCGGAGCGGTCTATGGTAATCGGTTGCGTGACGGGTGCAGTGGCGGGAGCTGTCGCCACGTTCAACTTGGACGGGTTGGTGGAATCGGCGTTGAGCTGTGGGGCATCGTTCGTACATGCGGTGAGAAGGGTAAGGCAGCCGCCTAGTATTCCAACTGGCAAGAATTTCATAGCTAGAGTCCTTCGGTCGTTGAATTTCGCGAGAGTAGCTGTATGTAAACCGTTGGACTGCGAATAAGCGCAATCGGTTCCCTGAATGTGGGAGAGACTTGGATATGTCGGTGTGAGGCGAACCTGATCACATACATGGGGAGATATATCCGGGTTAATCCAGATTTATGCAGTGAATCGCATTGTGAAGTCCGTGTGTGGATGCTAGCGCCCCTGTGGGAGGGGGACTTTAGTCACATCGTAGGCTTTACTCATGTTTTTATTAGGTTTTCATTAATATTATTCATATAATATGTGCGGCTTTTTGGCGATATCTAATTCATCGCAAGCTGACGTATTTTGCAATAAATGCGCCTCCTACAATCTAGTAAAGGAGCATTTCAGTGCTGACATGGCTACACACCCCGCCAGCTGCACCACGGTTGCCTCAAGCAGAAATCGACCGTAAATATCCCCGCCTCCGATTCCAAGTTTTCATGGGAATCTTCCTCGGGTATGCAGGCTTTTATCTTATCCGCAACAATATTTCGACTATCGCGCCGTTGCTTCTTGATGAAAATGGCGTCATCGATAAGCCCGCTGTCGGCATTATCGCCAACGCTGTATTGATCAGCTACGGGTTATCCAAATTCTTCAGCGCTATGGTTTCCGACCGCTCCAATGCGCGATACTTCCTTCCGTTGGGTCTGGGCCTGTCGGCCATTATGAACCTCATCGTCGCCTTTGTGCCGTGGGTTTCGGCCAGTGTGGGTATCTTTGCCACCGTTATGTTCATCAATGGATGGTTCCAGGGTATGGGCTATCCTCCGTGTGGGCGCGTTGTAGTTCAGTGGTTTAGTACTAACGAACGCGGCTGGAAAGGCTCATTGTGGAATACCTCCCATAATCTCGGCGCTGGCGCCCTGCCCTTCCTCGTCGCTTTTGGTTTGCACCTTACTGAGCAAAACTGGCGTGCAGCATTCTGGGTACCCGCTGTTGTGGCGCTTGTCGTCGCAGTTATCTCCTTTGTGCTCATCAGGGATAATCCTACCGCTGTGGGCTTGCCGCCAATTGATGAGTACCGCAATGACCCGCCTAAAGTCGCCGAAGACACCAATAATGGGTTGGGAATTTCCACCCGTGAACTGGTATTCAAGCATATCTTGACCAATAAGATCATCCTGCTGCTCGCCATCGGTAATGTCTTCGTTTATGCCTTGCGCTACGGCGTTCTTAACTGGGTGACTACCTATCTCTCCGAAGTGCACAATATGTCGATCACCAGCGGATTGATTAGCTTTGGGGCTTTCGAAATCGCCGGATTTATAGGCACGATTCTGTGTGGTTGGACGTCCGATAAAATTTTCAATGGTAATCGCAGTGCTTCGATCCTGCTCTTCACCACGGGTGCTGGCCTATCTATTGCGGGCTATTGGCTCATGCCCGTCGGCACCCCATTTTTGGTCATGGTGCTATTTGTCGCCCTCATCGGTGGATTCATCTATGGTCCCGTAGGCCTCATTGGTCTCCAGGCTCTAGATCTATCACCTGCTAATGTCGCCGGGACCGCCGCAGGTTTTACCGGTTTATTTGGTTATCTTCTCGGCGCTACCTTAGCGTCTACTGGTGTCGGCTACCTCGTGGAATACGCTGGCTGGGACGTGACCTTCATGGTCTTCCTCGGTTTCGCCGTTCTGATCTTCATCATCTTCCTTTTCATTCGAAGGGAAGAAAATGCTCTACTTGAACGTCGGAAGATGCTGATCTAGAGATTTTCACCGAAAGGGCGGGGTGCACGCACACTCCGCCCTTTTTATTACCCGAATAAATAGCCCTGAGCATATATGCCATACTGCTGAGTATGTTCTTTGATTCTTGGTTTTCTCTGATTCGTATTCTTGTTATTGGTGTGCTGACCTATTTCACCATCGTTGCCATATTGCGCATGAGTGGTAAGCGAACCCTCGCGCAGCTCAATGCTTTTGACTTTATTATTACAGTGGCTCTCGGCTCGACTGTTGCGAGCATTATTCTCAGTACGGATGTGACATATTCTGAAGGGCTGCTCGCCCTTGGCCTCTTGGCGTGCCTGCAGTTTGTAGTTGCACGAGCAAGCTCCAATAACTCTAGGATCCGGCGCATTATCACCTCTCCACCTGCACTTCTTGTCCGAGACGGTGAGCCGCTACTCGATGTTATCCATACTCACCGTTTGAGCGTTGCCGGAGTTGAACAGGCGATTCGCCAAGCGGGGTATGGTGGCTTCGACCAAATATTCGCCGTTATCTTGGAATCCAATGGTCAGCTCAGTGTTATCCCCCACAGTAATCGAGGCGATGGAAGCGCATTAACTAATCTCTACTGATCAATGAGCACATTGTGAGTGTCCGTAGAGCTCGATCCCGTCATGGGTAAACCGTTAAGTTCAGAATGAATAGGACTACAGTGCGGAGACTATCGATTGTGTGCAATGGTTATGGTGTGCCGCACGGAAATAATCGCCCGCTTCCTATCATTGGTTTTGCCGCATTCGGCAAAACCGAGAAAATTGTGCACCGTGCACTGCCCCGCCTCGCTCACAACTGGTGGTACCTCAGCGTGCCTCGGTAGTGATGCGGCAGGTCCATATATACCCGGTGACTTAGGTTTTCCCCCACATCCTAAGATTCAGCGCACACGCTAGGTGACTGGTGAGAATATGAGTTTCGCTAGCGTGCGGCTGTCGCGGGTCTGGCCTTGATTGCCTAATTAGGACATCAAAAAGGAGACTTTCCCCAAGGGAATGTCTCCTTTTCTACTTCTCACGCTCGCTGGTGCTCGTGGCGGGAGATTTTTTCAGAATATAAATGATCAGTCCTAAGGCTACCAGGAGCGCACACCCGAGAAGGACGAGGACATCCGAGATGGGACCAAGGTTGACAACAATCCATCCTTGAATCTCAGCTTGAGTATCAATGCTTATTGCGGACGGAAGATGCGTTGTGCCTTTGCTGAAGATGAAGAGCAGTCCAATGCCTATAAAGAGAAGCCCGGAAAGCATCGACATTGTATTCAGGCGAAGAGGACCACATATCAGCGTCCGGCCGCGCAACCACGATCGTGAACTCATATCAAAACGCTCCCATACTAGCGCTAAACATATGAGGGGAACGGTCATTCCAAGAGCATAGACGGCAAGGATGAGCGCTCCGTAGAGGGCGCTACCACCCACCACGGCTGTGGTGAGCACAGCACCTAGGAGAGGGCCGGCGCAGAACCCCGAGAAGCCGTAGATGGCTCCGAGGAAAAACGTCGCTGGATACCCACGTCCTGTGACTGCAGCTCGAGGACCTAGTCGAAATCCTCCTCCAAAGAAGCTAATTACTCCCATGATGCAAATGAGGACGCCCCCGTAGACAATGAGCTCGTGACGGTAGGTGTTCAGAAAGCTCCCGAGGGTTCCGGCCCCCGCTCCTAAGGGGACGAGAACTGCCAGCAATCCGAGGAAAAATACCCCTGTGCGGCTTAAAAGCTGTGCAGGCGCGCTAAATGCATAGGCGAAAAATGCTGGGAGTAAAAGTGCTGAACAGGGGCTGAGTAAGGCAAGGACGCCTCCGAGGAAGGCGCCCAGTAATCCAAAATCAATCACGATCGTTTAATTCTTAGCCTTTTCTAGCTCGGCGTCGATAACTTGTTTGAAAATTTCAAATGGTTGAGCGCCGTTGACGAACTGCCCACCAATAACAAATCCTGGGGTGCCCGTGATTCCCAAAGAAGCCCCATAGCTGCGGGCCTGGTCAACAGCCTCGTCGAAGGTGGCGTCCATCGCTTCTTGTTTGAATTTATCTAAATCGGGCACTCCTGCTTGACGTGCGAAATCCATAAAATTCTCTATGGTGTTGTGGGGGTGACCCGGGACAGATTGCGAGGCAGTGAACAGGGCGGCTAAGAATTCATGGAATTTACCCTGAGCCGCAGCAGCGCGAGCAGCTTTAGCGGCTGCGATCGAGTGATCACCATTAATAGGGAAGTCATTCCACTCAATACGCACCAATCCCTTATTCACATACTCCTGCATAATTTTAGGATGGGTCTCATTAGCGTGGCGCGCACAGAAGGGGCACTCAAGATCGGAGAATTCGCTGATGACTACGGGTGCGTCGAGGGCTCCAATAGCAAAGGGATCGGCTGGATTGCGGCGGTGGACATTCATGATATCCTCAGCGCGTTTCACTTCAGCCCCAGGTCCGTACATGGTGGCGTCGATAGTAGCACTATCCGTATTGGGGGCAATAGCCTGGCTACCAGGACTAACCTCAGCACCAGCAGGAGCAGCCTCAGTTGCGGGATTGGGGTCGACGCTCGTCGGGGCCGCAGCTGTGGTGCTGATCGTCTCAGCTGGAGCTATGGCAGGTTCGCTACTACCTTTGTTATAGCCTAAGGCATAGCCGGCGAGACCGGCGACGGCGATGAGGGTAATAACAAGCGCCCAGATCGCCGGAGATACGCTGGCGAAAGCCGATTGCTTCGCGGGCGGATGAATAGGTGTTGCCATGGATGAATCTTTCTCTGTTAGGGTTTGTCCAAGTTTATCAGCGTCTGTTATTTCAACGTATTAAGCAGGAGGGCGCCATAACCTGATTTCGCGTATCGACGCTGCGCTAGATGCTTTAATTCCTCGGCACTAATGAAGCCCTGATGGTAAGCAGTGGCTTCGGGGGATCCGATGACAATCCCTGTGCGTTTTTCCAAAACCTCAACATAGGAGCTAGCTTCGCTCATGGAATCGAAGGTGCCAGTATCGAGCCATACGTCACCTCGAGCCAATTTGACCACGTTAAGATGACCAGCCTGTAAATAGGCCTGGTTAATCGCGGTAATTTCTAATTCGCCGCGCTGCGAAGGGGTGATGGACTGCGCAATCTCCACCACCCGGTTGTCGTAATAGTAGAGACCTACCACTGCGAAATTCGACTGCGGCGCAGCGGGTTTCTCCTCAATGGAGGTGGCGCGCCCTTGATCATCAAAGGTCACCACTCCATAGCGCTGGGGATCTCTGACCTCATAGGCGAAGACTATTCCGCCATTAACTGAGCTGATGCTTGAGAGGCGCTCAGTCAGCTGGGAGCCGTGGAAAATATTATCACCGAGCACTAATGCAACATCATCGTTTCCGATAAAGTCAGCGCCAATGCGAAAAGCATCCGCGAGCCCCCGCGGTTGATCCTGGATAGCATAGCTAATGCTGATTCCGAGGTGGCTGCCGTCGCCTAAGAGGCGACGAAAGTGCTCGATATCGAGAGGAGTCGTAATAACGAGGATCTCTTTCATGCCCGAACTCATCAGTGTTGAGAGTGGGTAGTAGATCATAGGCTTGTTATAGATGGGCATCAATTGTTTCGAAATGCCTTGGGTAATGGGGTAGAGGCGGGTACCTGAGCCGCCGGCAAGAATGATGCCCTTCATTTAGATCATCTCCTCGAATGCGAGTTGCCAATCGCGTGGATAAAAGCCCGTGGCCTCAATCTTCGCTAGATCTAATACAGAATACTGTGGCCTCGGAGCCACCGCCTGATATTCAGCGCTGGTACAGCGGCTCACCCGTGAGGGATCGTGACCGGAGCGAGAAAATACTCGTTGAGCAATCTCGTACCAGCTCACCACCGGCCCGGAATTGCTGAGGTTATAGGTGCCATAGGGAGCCTGAGTATGAAGGAGGTGCACGATACCCGAAGCGATTTCATTGGCAAATGTTAAGCGCCCAAATTGGTCGCCCACAACCTGTGGATTAATCCCTGTGCGAGCAAGGGTGGCCATGGTGGTCATGAAATTTTTGCCGTCGCCAACTACCCAAGACGTGCGGATAATATAGTGCTTGGGGTTTCGGGCCGCAGCGATATCCCCAGCCGCTTTGCTGTGACCGTAGACATTAAGCGGCGACGGAATATCCATCTCGGTATAAGGATGCGCTGTGTCGCCGTCGAAGACATAATCAGAGGAAATATGAACCAGGCACAGGTCATAGTCACGGGTAATATCAGCCAGTGCCCCCACTGCCTGTGCGTTAGTAGACCACGCTTTTCTGCGGTCGGTTTCGCAAGCGTCAACGTTAGTATAGGCAGCCGTATTAATAATCGTGGAATATTTGGTGAAGTCGATGCCAGAAGCAGCCGGCCTCTCAATATCGAATTCTGCCCGCGTGAGGTAGTGCGCATCGGGGAGGATACGACGCAGGGCCGTGGCTACCTGGCCGTCAGCGCCAGTGACAAGAACCTTCTTATTCGGTACCGGTAGCGCCTCATCTAGCGGTGGGTGGTGGCGATCTTTTTCGGAGATTTCGGTAACAGGAAGGGGCCAAGAAATTTCGTCGAGGTTGGTAAAACTGTAGTGGGCCGTGGGAGACCAGTGGGTATCAACGAGGTAGCTATAGCTGGTTGCCGTGAGGGCCTGAAATCCATTGGCTACTCCGCGCGGTACGAAGACAGCTTCGCCGGGGCTTAGGCGGCAGTGGAATTGGGTTTTGAAGGTAGGGGAATCGGCGCGCAGGTCGATCCACGCCCCCTCGACCTCACCGGCGGCGAGGGAGATGAGCTTATTCCACGGTTCGGCGTGCATGCCGCGGGTCACTCCCGGGCGCTGGTTAAAGGAGATATTGTGTTGGACGGGTCGGAAATATTTTAAAGCCAGCGGTGCGAGATCGAGGTTCTGAAATTTTTCGCGCTGCCAATTCTCCTTGAACCAGCCACGGTTATCACCGTGGAGGTCGAGGTGGATGATGGCTAGATCTTTAATAGGCGTGAGGGTGATATTCATGAGTGTCCTTTGCGCGCATAGGTGGCCTCGACACGCTCTTTATCTCCTTCCCACCAACTGCGGTGGGTGGTGTACCAGTCAATAGTGTCCAACAGGCCTGCGCGCATGCCGGTGTCGGTATCGGTAAAGCGTGGTGCCCAGCCTAGTTCGGAGCGCAATTTGGTGGAATCAATCGCGTAGCGCATATCATGCCCCGGGCGGTCGGCGACATGCTCATAACTGCCCGTACCCATGAGTTCGCAGATCAGTTCAATGACCTGCTTATTATTCACGTGGTCGTTATCGGCGCCAATAACGTAGCTTTCTCCGATCGTGCCACGATCAATAATCATATTGACGGCGTCATTATGATCATCGACGTGGATCCAATCACGCACTTGAGTGCCTGAACCATAGAGTTTCGCAGGTTGGCCTATGAGAATATTGGTGATCTGGCGAGGGATGAATTTCTCTATGTGCTGATAGGGGCCGTAATTATTGGAGCAATTGGACAAGGTCGCGGCTATGCCGAAGCTGCGGATCCAGGCCTGCACCAGGTGATCGCTTGAGGCTTTACTCGCGGAATAAGGAGAGGATGGCCTATAAGCGGTGTGCTCGTGAAAACGCGCCGGGTCGTGCAGGTCTAGGTCGCCGAAGACTTCGTCGGTGGAGATATGGTGATAGCGGGTCTGGTGGCGGCGGACGGCTTCTAGGAGTGTATAGGTGCCAATAATATTGGTGTGAATAAAGGGCCACGGATCGGCTAAAGAGTTGTCATTGTGGGATTCGGCGGCAAAGTGAACCACGATATCGTGGGTTTTAACAAGCTCGTCGACAAGCTCAGTATTGGTGATATCTCCTATAACGGTGGTGATATCTAGGCCCTCAAGGTTAGCGGGGTTGCCTGCGTAGGTGAAGGAATCGAGACAGGTGATCTCGTAGTGGGGGTGAGTCGAGAGCGTGCGCCGGATATAGTTGCTTCCAATAAAACCGGCGCCGCCAGTGACGAGCATTTTCATAGTATTTATCGTACCGCGCGCAGCCTCTTCTTCATCCAGCTGTATACAAGTGCCTCCATAAAAGCCGATTGGGCATTATCGGCGGCACCTGCGTGACCACCTTCGGTGTTTTCGTAATAGGTAAGGTCCTGGCCAGCCTGAATGAGGGCGTGGCTGAAGAGACGAGCATGGGCGGGGTGGACGCGGTCGTCGCGGGTGGAGGTTGTTACCAGCGCCGGGGGATAGATCTGGTCGGATTTCGGAACCACGTTCTCTAGTGGTGAGTATGCCTGGAGATAGGGGCGTTCCTCAGGATTATCAGGATCGCCATATTCTGCCATCCAGGAGGCACCGGCAAGGAGGGTGTGATAGCGCAGCATATCGGTCAGTGGAACCTGTATGACCGCACCGCCGATTTTTTCGGGGTAGTGGGTAAGCGCGACCGCGCTTAATAGGCCTCCATTGCTACCGCCGCGCACGAATGTGGTCTCGGGTCGGCTATAACCGCGGTCAACGAGGTCATCGAGGATTGCCTGATGATCTTCGTAGACTTTGTAGCGGTTCTCCTTTGTTGCCTGGTTATGCCACCCAGGGCCAAATTCGCCGCCCCCGCGTAAATTGGGTTGCACGAAGTAATAGCCATCTTCCAGCCAGCCGATGCCCCGTGCCCCGCTATAGGCTGGGGTAAGGGAGACTTCGAAGCCCCCATAGGCATAGACCAGAGTGGGCTTGGGTTGCGGTTGATCAAAGACGCCAACAATGAAGTAGGGGATCTGAGTACCATCAGCGCTTCGTGCCCAGTGTTGCCGGGTCTCGATTTTCGTGGCATCGAAGAAGGTGGGGGCTTGGGCAATTTTTTCTAAAAGGGAGGCACCTTGGCGGTATAAGGTGTCGGGTTGGCTAAAGCTGGAACAGCTCAGCCATACTTCATCGCCGTGTTCATCGGCTGAGATTATTCGTGCGGTTGTCAGCTGCGGAAGATCTAAGGTGCGCTGGGCAAAGCTGCGCAAATCAATCTCAATAATCGAGCTGCTGACATCTCGCATGATGGTGATATAGGCCTTGTAGCGGGAGAAATGGAGGCTCTGCAGACTCGTGTGCTCATCGGGGCTAAAAAGCACATGGAATTCTCGGTTACCCGCCATGAATTCTTCGAAGTCGATCACCCCGAGTCCGCCTGCGGGAATGGTGCAGAAATCGGTGCGGGGAACCACAAAGAGGAAATTTTCGCGCACATTCATGCTGGCATCGCCCGGCACCGGAACGGGCTCCAGCCCAGAGGGGGTGTGGACAAAGGTTGTGGAGGTATAAAAATCGATTTGGCGGCGAACAAAAACCCGCTCAAATCCTGGCGTTGGGTCGGCCCACCCCATCACCAAGAGATCGGATTGTTCTCCAGAGTACAGTTCTTGGGCAGCGCTGATATCCTCTCCGCGGCGCCACACTCGAATCTGTCGAGGGTAGCCAGATATGGTCAGCGAGCCCGGTCCGAAATCAGTGCTGACCAGCAAGCTATCGCTGTCGATCCACGAGAGATAGGAGCGAGCCTCATCGAGGACAAAGCCATTTTTTACAAAACTCTGCGTGCAAAGATCAAATTCGCGCACGCAAGCAGCATCGGCGCCGCCACGAGAGAGGCTGACTAAAGCCACGTCTGCTTCACGGCGTATGACCACGCCCTTCCATACCCAGTTTTCCCCATCCTCGTGGGCCAGGGCATCGACGTCTATGAGTATTTCCCATTGAGTATGAGCGTCGCGGTAGCTCTCTAGCGTGGTGCGTCGCCAAATGCCGCGGGGATGGTGAGAATCGCGCCAGAAATTGTAGAGGAAGTCACCGCGGCGGGTGACATATGCGATGCGATCAGTATTGTCATAGGCTTCTAAGATGCGACGGGCGAGCTTTTTGTCAACCTCTTTCGCTGCCCGCCCATTCAGAGTTGCTACCCAGCTTAAAGCCTCGGGAGAGTCAATAGGTTCGAGCTCCTGGGTGCTTATATTCGGTAGTGGGTGAGCGGGAGAAACAGGATTCATAGGTGATATGGGCCTTCTGACGAGCGAGTAAAGAGCTAGTGTCAGGCTACCCAACGCGACGGAGGGCGGCAATCAAACGGATAGAAAAATTCGACCCCAGCCCCCTTCTCACTACAGGGGCTGGGGTCGAATGGTCGGTTCGAGCTTTTAAGAATTGAAGGCGCGCTCGAAGGTTACCCAAGAGTTGCGCAGGTCATCTTGCCAATAACCCCACGAGTGGGTGCCGGTGGGGCGGAAATTGAAGTCCGCGGGGATGTTCAAGCTGTCCATCTTAGATTTGAGATCGTGGGTGCAGGCATTGGTGGCTGCCTCGATCACGCCACCTTCGATAATGGTGGTAGCGGCACCGACGGACTGGATTAAGGGATCTTGGCCAATCAGACGTGGGCCAGTGGGCATATCCCAGGCGCCGGCGAGTCCGGATCCGTTGGAAACGTAAACCTCGGAATTGCGTAATCCTTCAGCATTAATCACGGCATCATTATAGATCCAGGTGGGGTTGCCCCATGGACCCCACATTTGCTCGATAGTGGCTTGGCCACGTTGGAGAGTCAGTGCAATAAATCCAGTGGGTGCAGGTTTCGAGGACGCGTAGCAGCCAGAGAAGGCGCCTACAGCGTCATAGAATCCCGGATTGTGTTCAGCTAAGAGAAGCGCAGATGTTGCAGACATCGACATTCCGGCAATAGCGCGTTTGCCATTTGCGCCTAAGAGGTTCTCGATAGGGCCAGGCAGCTCTTTGGTGAGGAAGGTTTCCCAGCGCTGCTTGCCACCGAGATGGGGAACGTCCTGTACCCAGTCGGAATAATAAGAGAAGCGTCCGGCCATGGGGATGACGACGTTGATATCTTTTTCTTTGTAGAAGTCGATAGCATCCGTTTGCATGAGCCAGTTGGCGCGTCCCTCTCCACCGTCGCCACCATTGAGTAGGTAGAGGGTGGGGCGTGCGGGCTGACTGGCTTTGATAACGACTACCGGGATCGAGCGATTATCCATAGCTGGAGAGGTTGCCCACATCTCAACCACGCGATCGCCGTCAACGACACTCCGCCAGCGCGGGTTCTCATTGGTATTCGTTCCCACCGTGATCTGCGAGGTTGCCGCGTTGGCGGCGAGCTGCGCTGGGGTTATGGTGCCGGCCACGGCAGGACTAGCGCCTAAGAGTCCGAGGGCGAAAAGTGTTGCGCTAAGGCGTCGGTACGTGTACTTCATAGTGATCCTTTGGGAGCGTATTTGTGCTTACTTCTCATATCATCGTTGTCAGCGCTTCAAACGTTAGCTGAGACGTGGCGAATAGACGATATTTCTGCGCTAATGGTTGCGCCATCAGTGCTCAACAGTATCACCAGTAATGTTACTAGAGTTGCTTATGATACTCGAGTGAATAACATGTGTAGATGAGCGATAGCAGGTATAGGTATAAGCGCTGATACCTTGATATAAGCATTTATAAGCACTTATAAGTGCTTATATAGGCGCGGGCAAAGCTGTTGATGTAACGCTGAAGGCCGCTTGAGCGCTGGTACTAGTTGAGAACTCTGAGCCCTTATCGGCTATTGTTTTTTAAATATATGATCCCTCGAGTAGGCAAGGAACACCATGCCCATTAATGTTATTGAGCAAATTATCGTCCAGATCAACGCCGCCCTCGGAGCCGTCCTTCACTTCGGTTCCTCCGCATCGAGTGAACTAGCGCTCATCTTGGGTCTCATCTAATCCCTAGTAGGCTTCAGGCGCCTCAAAGATCCAGTCTCGCTCGAAAGCCTTTACCCCCTTTAGGTGAGGAGGTCAAACATTTTCCCCGCATAAAAGGCGACATTCAGCGGAATTTTCCGTATCCTTGTGGGCGTGACTAAACATTATGACGTAGTAGTTCTCGGCGCTGGCCCTGGTGGCTATGTGGCCGCCATCCGCGCAGCTCAGCTCGGCAAGAAAGTCGCTGTGGTGGAGAAGCAGTATTGGGGCGGGGTCTGCCTCAATGTTGGCTGTATTCCATCCAAAGCGCTGCTAAAGAATGCTGAAGTGGCCCATATCTTCAATCATGAGAAGAAAACCTTTGGTATCGAAGGTGACGTTAGCTTTGATTTCCAAGTGGCTCACGCGCGCTCCCGCAAGGTTTCTGCAGGCATTGTCAAGGGCGTGCATTATCTCATGAAGAAGAACAAGATCGACGAGATCGACGGCTTGGGCTCTTTTGAAGATGCCACAACCATCCGTATTACTGAGGGTAAAGCAGCGGGCGAAACCCTCACATTCGATGACTGTATTATAGCCACGGGCTCCGTGGTCCGTTCCTTGCCTGGGGTGGAACTAGGCGGAAATATTGTCTCTTATGAAGAACAGATCTTAAGTGCCGATCAGCTCAAGTCCATTGTGATTGTGGGTGCCGGTGCTATCGGCATGGAATTCGCTTATGTACTGGCCAACTATGGTGTCGATGTCACCATCGTGGAATTTATGGACCGCGTTCTGCCTAATGAGGATCAGGACGTGTCTAAGGAGATTGCCAAGCAATATAAGAAGCTAGGTGTCAAGCTCCTTACCGGACATAAGACCACCGCGATCAAAGATCTCGGCGGGGACCATGGCGTAGAAGTGTCCGTGGAATCTAAAGATGGTTCTTCCTCCGATACCATTAAAGCCGATCGATGCATGGTCTCTATTGGTTTCGCCCCGCGCACCGAAGGCTTCGGTTTAGAGAAGACTGGCGTGAAATTAACCGATCGTGGTGCTATTGCCATTGACGAGCGCATGCGTACGAATATTAAGGGTATTTATGCCATTGGCGATGTGACCGCGAAATTACAATTGGCTCACGTTGCTGAAGCACAAGGTGTGGTGGCAGCTGAAACCATTGCAGGGGCTCCAACCCAAGAGCTGGGTGATTATATGATGATGCCACGGGCAACATTCTGCAACCCCCAGGTCGCCTCATTCGGTTATACCGAAGAGCAGGCGAAGGAGAAATTCTCTGACCGGGAGATCAAGGTAGCAACCTTCCCCTTTAGTGCCAATGGTAAGGCCCAAGGTCTGGCGGAATCGGCTGGTTTCGTTAAGGTCATCGCCGATGGTGAATTCGGTGAACTCCTTGGAGCGCATATGGTTGGCGCTAATGTCTCGGAGCTGTTGCCGGAGCTGACCTTAGCTCAGCGCTTCGACCTTACGGCGGAAGAAATCGGGCGCAATGTGCATACGCACCCCACCCTTTCGGAGGCGATGAAAGAAGCCTGTGAGGGAACTATGGGTCACATGATTAACCTTTAAAGGTTCTCTTAGATAAAGGGGCGCGATCTCACAGGATTGCGCCCCTTTATGTGTACTCGAACAGGGCTTTGGTGCCTGAGTGACGCAATGTCATTTTGACGCTTACAAAAAGATCCGTCCTTTGATTGAATCCAAACGGGTGGACATCTATCGGTCGAAGCAGTATGCACCGCTTTTCAATAAGAGCATTTTAAGGGTGTGGCTTTCTTATAAAGCCAGCTCGAGGGGCTCTACCCGAAGTGAGCGACAGGTCAGGCTATCCTAATTTGCAGGTGAGAGGCTATTTTTAGCTATGTGAGGTGAATCACCTCCACGCTGTGCGAGTGGTAAAACTGTGGTCACGCCTAATAAAGTGGAGGTGACACTGGAGGTGCCATGACTATTAATAATGTTGACCGTGATGCACTCGCGCACGGTAAAATTACCGAAAAGCCGCTGCGTGAGCGGCCAAAGTTCCCAACCTGGGCGCTAAAACTAACTATGGCCATTACCGGCCTTATTTTCGCAGGTTTCGTTGTTTTCCACATGGTGGGAAACCTTAAGATCTTCCTGCCCTTCTACGAAGACGGAAGCCACCCCATCGATGTTTACGGGCATTGGCTACAAAAAGAAATTCTCTATCCGCTGGTTCCTCACGGCTGGTTCGTGTGGATCTTCCGCGGTGTCTTGCTCCTCGCTCTGATTCTGCATGTCTACGGCGCTTTCGAACTCACCAGGCGCTCGAATCAGTCCCGCGGAAAATTCCGCCGCACCAACCTCATGGGCGGCATGAACTCCTTCACCACCCGCACCATGCTGGTGACCGGCATCGTGCTCTTGGCGTTCATTGTCTTCCATATCCTTGACCTCACCGCTGGTGTAGAACCTGCAAGTAGTGACGTATTCGTCCATGGTGAGATCTACGCCAATATGGTTGCAAGCTTCTCGCGCTGGCCAGTAACGATTTTCTACGTTATCGCTATGGTGACCCTATTCCTGCACCTAAGCCACGGCATTTGGCTGGCAATTTCCGATCTGGGTGTTACTGGCAAGCGCACTCGCGCTGTGGTCTTGGCCCTGTCGTATATCGTTCCCGCAGCTGTGATGGTGGGTAATATTTCCATTCCGCTATCCATTGCTTTGGGCCTCATCGGCGCGAACTAAGAAGGACGAAAAGGTAAATCATATGAGCATTAACTCTGAAACCGTAACTCGCCCGGAGTTCCGTCACCCCGAATCCATCGTGCCAGGCGTTCGCCCAGGTACCATCCTGGAATCTCACGAGCCTAAAGGGGTTTCCACCCGTGAGATGTGGCAGTACCACAAGGACCATATGGAGCTGGTCTCGCCACTGAACCGTCGTAAATTCCGTATCCTCGTCGTTGGTACCGGACTCTCTGGTGGTGCCGCAGCCGCAGCTCTCGGTGAGCTCGGCTACGAGGTGCAGGTCTTCACCTACCATGACGCCCCTCGCCGTGCGCACTCGATTGCTGCGCAGGGCGGTGTGAACTCCGCTCGCGGTAAGAAGGTCGATAACGACGGCGCTTACCGCCACGTTAAAGATACCGTCAAGGGTGGTGACTACCGGTGTCGTGAGTCCGACTGTTGGCGCCTAGCATATGAGTCCGTCCGCGTGATCGACCATATGAATGCTATTGGTGCCCCCTTCGCTCGCGAATACGGCGGCGCCCTCGCCACCCGCTCCTTCGGTGGTGTGCAGGTCTCCCGTACTTACTACACCCGTGGACAAACAGGTCAGCAGCTGCAGCTGTCCACCGCTTCTTCCTTGCAGCGCCAGATTCATCTCGGATCGGTGGAGATCTTCACTCACAACGAGATGGTCGATCTGATCGTTACTGAAAAAGACGGCCAGAAGCGCTGCGAAGGCTTGGTGATGCGCAATATCCTCACCGGCGATCTGGTTCCTTATACCGGTCACGCAGTTATTCTTGCCACTGGTGGCTACGGCAACGTTTACCATATGTCTACCCTGGCCATTAACTCGAATGCTGGTGCCATCATGCGCGCCTACGAGGCCGGTGCCTATCTCGCATCGCCATCGTTCATTCAGTTCCACCCCACTGGTTTGCCCGTTAACTCGGAATGGCAGTCCAAGACCATTCTGATGTCGGAGTCCTTGCGTAACGATGGCCGCGTGTGGTCACCTTTGGTAGAAAAAGATGATCGCGATCCTAATACCATCCCAGAGGACGAGCGAGATTACTTCCTCGAGCGTCGCTACCCTGCCTTCGGCAACCTGGTTCCCCGCGACGTGGCTTCCCGTGCTATTTCGCAGCAGATCAATAAGGGCCTGGGTGTTGGACCGCTGCATAACTCCGCCTACCTCGACTTCCGCGATGCGATTGAGCGTCTCGGGGCCGATACAGTGCGCGAGCGCTACTCCAACCTCTTCCAAATGTACGAAGAGACCATTGGTGAAGATCCCTTCACCTCACCTATGCGTATCGCTCCAACCTGCCACTTCACCATGGGCGGTTTGTGGACCGATTACAACGAAATGACCTCCATCGAGGGTCTCTTCGCCGCTGGCGAGTGCTCGTGGACCTATCACGGCGCTAACCGTTTGGGTGCAAACTCTCTACTCTCGGCTTCCGTTGACGGGTGGTTCACCCTTCCGTTTACTGTTCCGAATTTCCTCGCCCATCACCTCGGTGAAGAGCGACTTCCAGCAGATGCCCCAGAGGCTCAAGCTGCCGTTCAGCGAGCCGCTGACCGTATCCATCGCCTCATGAATATTAAGGGTAACGATCCTCACGGCCCTGAGTATTATCACCGCAAGCTCGGTGCTATTCTCTACCGCTATTGCGGTGTGGCACGTGAAATCGATGGTCTCAAGAAGGGCATCGAAGAAATCCGCGCACTGCGTCGCGAATTCTGGGCCAATATGCACGTCACCGGTCGCGCTGATGAACTCAACCAGGTGTTGGAATATGCAGCCCGCGTCGCCGACTATATCGATCTCGGTGAACTTATGTGCGTCGATGCTCTCGACCGCGATGAGTCCTGCGGTGCTCACTTCCGTGACGATCACCTCTCGCCTGAGGGTGAAGCTGAGCGCGACGATGAGAATTGGTGCTTCGTTTCGGCATGGGCTCCGGGTGAACACGAAGGTGAATTCATCCGCCACGCTGAACCACTCGAATTCGAAGCGATCCCTCTGATGACAAGGAATTACAAGTAATGAAACTGCATCTAGAAATCTGGCGCCAAGCCGGACCGACCGCGGAGGGGCACTTCGAGTCTGTCACTGTTGAAGACGCAGTTGCGCAGATGTCGATCCTGGAGCTGCTCGACCACGTGAACTCTGAGCGAATCGAACGCGGTGAAGAGCCCTTCATGTTCGCTTCCGACTGTCGCGAAGGTATCTGTGGTACCTGCGGCCTCCTGGTCAATGGTCGCCCTCATGGCTTGGAGCAAAATAAACCCGCATGCCAACAGCGTCTGATCAATGTCGCCGATGGCACCACTTTGAAGATTGAACCATTCCGCTCCGCTGCTTTCCCTGTGGTCAAGGATATGATCGTCGATCGCTCCGCCCTGGATCGCGTTATGCAAGAGGGCGGCTACGTCTCGGTAAACTCCGGTACGGCCCCTGACGCTGATACCCTCCACATGAACCACCAGACGGCAGAGCTCGCCCTCGACCATGCTGCCTGCATTGGTTGCGGTGCCTGCGTAGCAGCCTGCCCGAACGGTGCAGCGCACCTGTTCACCGGCGCCAAGCTGGTACACCTGGCCCTGATGCCGATGGGCAAGGAAGAGCGCGGTCGTCGTGCCCGCAAGATGGTCGATGAGCTAGAAACCAACTTCGGCCACTGCTCGCTCTACGGAGAATGCGCGGATGTCTGCCCAGCAGGAATCCCACTGACTGCCGTAGCCGCTATTAACAAAGAACGCGCTCGCGCCTTCTTTAGTAATAAAGAAGCCTAAAGATCCCTACCCCCGCAGTAGTGGTCAACCTCCTCGCGTGCTTGCTAAGCTTGGAGAATAACACCCTGCTGTGGGGCGATCGAAGACGAACGTGAGAGAAAGGCAGATTATGTCCGCTGCGAATAACACCACTGAGTACCCTGTATTCAATGGCGAAGAATCTAGCCGCATGCATTATATCGAGGGTTACGAGCCAGTTAGCTATGCCGCACCCCACTCGGCATTGCTGCGTACCAGCACCTGGGTCGGTATGGGATTCGTCCTCGCCTCGGTGGCAGGTTTTGGAACCTTAATCTTCGGTTTTGCGACGAAGATTTACGGCACCCAGGACAATGCGTCTTTCTTTATGCTGATCGGTGCCATCTTGGCCGTTAGCATGATGGTTATCGGCTTCGGCTTGATCTACCACGGGCGTCGCTTCAATCGGCAGTATCGTCAAGAGACTGGGCGAGTAGCCTAGCACGCCTAGCAGTTATTGCTAGGGGCACCTCCACTACGGGAGCTCACCGGCGAACCACTTCGGTTTGTCAGTGGGCTCCCGTGGCATTTCAGCAAAGGACAACCACGATATGAATAAACCCATGATCATTATCGCTATCCTAGCGAGCCTGATAACCCTGCTGACTGTGATCAGTTTTCTCGACCTAGCCAGGCAGCTATTATAAGAAATCAATCACAGCTCTCAAGAAAATCAAAGGGATGATATGAGCTTCTCCGGGGTTCCGGCCTTCAGCATGGAAGCTGAGGCCACACGGCGCATCGACTTACGTCGCCATAAAGCTCTAGCCACAGGCTTACTCATTCTCGCGGGGCTGATCTACCTAGCCTGCCAATGGTATGACACCGCTATCAACCCAGGCACCGTCTGGGTTGGCTTCGTGCGCGCTGCCGCCGAGGCTGGAATGGTTGGCGGTTTAGCGGACTGGTTCGCTGTCACTGCCTTATTTCGTTATCCCTTGGGGCTCAAGATCCCGCACACCGCCATTATTCGTCGCAAGAAGGACCAGGTGGGGCGTTCCTTAAGTGAATTCATAGGCGATAATTTCCTCAACGCCGCGCTGATTACGGAGAAAGTCGCGGCTTTGCAGCTGCCCCTGCAATTGGCGCGTTGGCTGAGTGTGGAGAAAAATGCTCGCACTGTTTCAGTTAAAATCTCGGAATTTCTTGTCAAGGCAATCTCAGCGCTCGATCCAGGTGATGCCGAGTCGGTGATCAAGAACTCTCTCATCGACCGGCTCGCCGAACCGCAGTGGGCACCACCTCTGGGCCGGGTGCTCAGCCAACTGCACCACGAAGGGCGCAGTGAACCCCTGGTCGATCAATTGGTGGCTTGGCTGCATCGTAAGGCGTTAGGGAGCGAAGCTCTGATCGCGCGACTCCTAGACGAACGCGCCCCCTCATGGGCACCGCGATTTGTCAATGAGCTGGTGGGTGATCTCGTGGCCGAAAAGGTATACCGCGAGCTCATCACATGGACAGGGGCGGTCAATGCAGATAAAGATCATGAGGCTCGCCAAGGGATCCGCGATTTTATTGAGCGCTTCGCTAGCGATCTGCAATCAGATCCCACGTTGATTGCGAAAGTAGAAGAATTAAAGCAACAGTTCCTGTCCTCCACCCCGATTCACAATGCCCCGCAGCTGATGTGGCAGCATACCCGCGAAGGGATCATCACCGCGTGTTCTAATCCCGACTCCTTGCTGCGTCAGAAATTAGAAGAACTTGCACAGACATGGGGGCAACGCTTGGCTACGGATGAGGCCCTCCGCGACAGTGTGGAGCGCCGTTTTGAGTCTATTGCTGAATTCTTTGCCGATAATTATGCCACCGAGGTTACCGGTATCATCTCCGAAACGATTGAGCGCTGGGATGCTGACGAGGCGAGCGAAAAGATTGAATTGATGGTGGGTAAAGATCTGCAATATATCCGCCTCAATGGCACCTTAGTGGGTGCTCTTGCGGGCCTCGCCATCTATACAGTTTCTTATCTACTCTTCTAGGAGCTTGGTCTTTGGCCGTGGAATCCACTACGCTGGGGCTTGGATAGACTGTCTCTTTTGCCAAGAATGAGGGCGCTCGCGTGCTATATATTTCACTAATTCTTTCCTATGCCATTACGGGTGTGTACTGGGTTTTAGCGCTGTGCGCACTCATTGGTGCGGTCGAAGTGCTCTTTACGCGTGACGACGCTTTTACCGCCGCCGATCGCAAGCCCAAAATGATCTGGGCGGCTATCCTCGGTGGTTCCAGTTTTGCGGTGGCTCTGAGCCTGCCTTTCCTCTCGTGGATCGGTATTGTGATGACGGGCCTGTACTGGTTTGACGTACGTCCGCAGATAAAGAATATTATTTCCGGCAACTGGTAGATGAAGCGCTATACCACCTATCTTGATCCGCTTATAGTAGCTGCGGATATCCCCGCGAGCGGCGAGCCCATCTGCACCCCCGCTGGATTGATCGACAGTTCTTGGTCAGATAGTGCCGCGCTTATTGCCTATCCCAGCGGCAAGCACCATATGTTGGTCAAGGCAGCCGAAGCCCGACTGGCGGTAAGTCTTGGTGCACGTCTCGTTATAGTGGTAGCCGATCCGGGATTGGTTCATAAAAACCCCAATGCTTTCCTCACGGAAGCGATTATGATCCGCGAAGCAGCCTCCCACCCCACCACCATCGCGTATATGGTGGAAGCAGAACTACTTAATCCAGCGGATCTTAAAGCAATGGCACATCACGCCAAGCAAGCAGGAATTGATGCTTTGGTATCTGGAACCACCCAGTCACACGCGCTCACCGATGAGCTCTTTAGCGAGTATCTGCCCACCATCAGTATGGGCCCTCAATCGCCAGAGCAAGCGATGATCTGGTTAGATACATCGTCTGCAGCCCCTTCTTAAGAAGGCCCCACAGTCGCGCAGGCCCAAGCGGGATGGCGAGGGCTCGCCCTCAACTAGGTTTAGTTCCATGCGCAGCAGTGACACCCGTGGATGTGACGGCAGTGGAACACTGTTGGGCACAAGAACTAAGTAGGAAAAAATCCCCTCGATTATAGCGAGGGGATGTCTGAGCTGGTGTCTTTAAGCTGGTACCTGCTCTTGTAAATCCTTCAAGGGAACGTCCGTACCGGCGAGGCGAAGGGACAATCCTTCGGGAGTAATCACAGCCTCGGTCACTTTCATCCGAGGACCAGCCACCTGAGCAATACCTTGATCAAGGGCCTCGGTAATGGCATTCGTGAGGTTTTCGGGGAGATCAAATCCCAATAATTGTGCATTTGTCGCCTCAAAGGTTAAATTACCTGCAACAACGACCGGTGTAAACGTCAGCACCGCAGCACCGCCTGTGAACTGCACATCAAAGGTGTTATCGGTGGCATTGGAGGAAAAACCCGTCACTGTGATGATCTGCTGCAGGAACTCCTGCGCTAGCGCCGCGATATCATCACTATCTGCCGGAGCTTCCAGCTGGTTCTCCGCCATACCCTTTTGAATCTGCGCTAAGACGAAATCATCGCTGAGAACCGTATGCATCTTAAGCGCCCCAATAGTGGCATCGGGATCTTGGCTCAGCGGCATATCGGTTATCTCAAGATTAATGCGGGGCTGTCCAGTAATGACCGGTGCTGCGCCTGAGATCCTACTAATACTGATGGTATCGGGGGCAGAGACTGCCAAATAGGGAATGCCGCCGCGCACCAAACCCAGGAGCAGAGGGGAGGAGCCTAGTTCCACGGTGGTCTCTTCCTTGGCGGTGCCGAAGGATGACGTCAATTGATCTTTGATAAACCAACGCATCCCACCCTCAGCAACCACCAAGGTCACCACAATGAGTGCGAGGATTCCGACGACAATACTCGTGACGAGCTTTCCCTTATTCATAAGATACTAGTGTGGTCGAAAAGCCTAAGATTTTCCACCCCATCACTACTCAACCACATGCCACGGCACCGATAAGATATTATCCCGGCGCATCCGAGGCCGAGGCACCTGAAACTCTGGGTGCTCTGAGCGCAAAATCTTGGAAGCTTCAAACCAACGCACTCGAGGCCCGAAGGGGGCGAAACCACTCGCTAGATCCCACGCTCGATCCGCTGCGCTAAGCAGTGAATGGATCTTATTGCCAGGGGTATTGCGGTGGATTAAAATCTTAGGCAGGCGCTCAGCGATACCCGAGGGGGTATCTAAACTCCATGGGTTCCACGCTAGAGTCAACGATTGGGGCCCCTGAGGCGAGAGCAGCACCCATGTTGCCAATCTGCCTATCTCATCGCAGGTACCCTCGATAAAATAACCCTGAGGATCGATCCGACTGAGTACCGTATCCCAAGCTGCATGGACCTGATTCACATCATATTGCCGCAACACATTAAAAGCGCGCGCTAGCTGCGGGCGGTGCCCGGCTAATTCAAATCCGCCCTGTTCGAATTGCACGCCATCGCGTGGGGGTAATACACGCGCCGGGTCGATTTCTAGCCCAATGACTCGCATTGCGGGATTAACTGTGCGCAGCCAGCGGGCCCACTCGCAGGTGGTCGTATGGCTGGCCCCATACCCAATATCGATAGCTAAGGGGGAATCGGTCAGATGGCATGCAGCGCGAATAGCGGGCTGATGAAAAGCCCATCGGTCGGATTTGCGCAGCCGGTTGAATCCGGTGGTGCCGCGCGTAATAACGCCGATGGGCTTGGAAGTCGTGAAATCAGCGCGCTTATTATGCCCGTGATATGCCATGACTTACAAAGATTTTAAAGATGAGCTGAAATCCATTCCTCGGTCAGCTTAGCCTCGTTATTGAAAAGTTCCGCGAGTGCCTCAGCGACTTTAGGTTCAATAGCAGGTCCCATAAAAGGAATATTCACATCCACTTCATTGGCGTAGCTCAGCGTGGTGATCTCGCCCTCGCCACTGAGGTTAATGGTGCCGCGGAAGTCTACCGGCGTCCCCTTAACGTCGGCAGTGTAATCGAGGTGAGAGTTGGCGGCATTGAGGGCACCAACAGTGACCACACGCTTAACCTTGAGTGCCTGAGAAATCATCGCACGCACGGCCTCAGGGAGAATCTCTAGAGGTAGCACCTCGTAGAGGGTGATTTCGGCGCCAGACTCGGTGGCACGGAATTCGTGGACCTCGCCAGCTTCGGGGGAGAGGTGGGCTGCAATATGAGCCCAGTAATCGGCGTTGGTATAGGCTTGGTGAACCTTCTCGGCGCCGTGATTGATAGTTACAGTGTTTTCACTACGCGTTGTCATGGCAATAAGACTACCCTTTAAAGGGTGAGTATGCCTTCTGACACCCTCGAATCTCTATCCCGCATCGATGGCGTTGCGCTTGATCAGCGCAGCTTCGCGGATCTCACCACCTTGCATATAGGGGGTCGCCCCCGCGCTACTATCAGTTGCCAAACTTCTGACTCAGTGGTGGCCGTGGTATCGCTTCTCGACGCCCACCACATTCCCTTCCTCATCGTTGGCGGCGGTAGCAATCTGGTCGTCGCCGATGGAGAATTACCAATCGTGGCCGTGGTAGTAGAAAGTGATACGGTTCGGATCGATAAAGAGACCGGTCAGCTCTATGCTGAGGCCGGCGCCTGCTTCGATGACGTGGTGGCCAAGAGTATCGCCGCCGGCTTGGGTGGTCTGGAGTGTCTCTCCGGAATCCCTGGTTCTACCGGCGCCACTCCGGTGCAAAATGTGGGAGCCTACGGGGTAGAAATCGCCGATATCCTGAGCGGGGTAGAGCTCTATGACCGTATAACAGGCATTAGGGAGTGGGTGAGCGCAGAAAGCTTAGAGCTGAGCTATCGCTATTCTAATTTGAAGTTCACATCCCGAGCCGTTGTTTTAGCCATTACTGTGCAGCTGCGTACCGATGGTCTTTCCGCGCCGGTGCGCTTTGGGGAATTGGCTCGCCAATTGGGGATCGAGGAAAGCGAGGAGGAGCCGCGCCGCCCAGCTCACCTGGTGCGTTCTGCGGTGCTGACCTTGCGCGCGCGCAAAGGGATGGTTTACAACGAAAAGGATTTTGATACCTGGTCAGCGGGTTCTTTTTTCACCAACCCCATTGTCGACGAGCAGCAACTACGCGTAGTACGCCAGGTTTTAGGGGATGAAGCTCAGGCAATGCCGTGCTTTCCCCACGGGGACACACATTATAAACTTTCTGCGGCTTGGCTTATCGAGCGAGCGGGCTTTTCTAAAGGATATCCAGGTACAGGCCCGGCACGGTTATCGGATAAACATACCTTGGCCTTAACTAATCGCGGTGATGCGAAGGCCGCTGATATTGTGGCCCTCGCCCGCGATATTCAGGCTGGGGTCGAGGAGACCTTTGGGGTCATTCTCGAGCCCGAGCCGATTTGGGTGGGGATTTAGCTATTGCGCTCGAGGAGTGCATCGCGCACCTCGCGGCGCCTGATTTTGCCGAGCGGGTCGCGGGCAAGTTCCTCAAAGTGGTAGAAGGAGCGGGGCACCTTATAGCGGGTGAGGCGCTCGCGGCAGAAGGATTTCAACCCCTCCGGATCCAAGATGGCGCCGGGGGCGAGGGTGATGGCGGCAACAACTGATTCGGAGCCGTCGTCACGCGGTAGCCCCACAACGGCGCAATCCGTGACGTCGGGGTGCTCCGCCAAGGCCTCTTCAACCTCCGCGGGGTAGACATTAAAACCGCCCGTAATAATAACTTCCTTGATACGAGCCACCAGACGAATAAAGCCGTCTTCTTCCATAATTCCCACGTCACCGGTGCGATACCAATCTTTATGGAAGCTTTCAGCGGTGGCTTCTTCGTTATTTAAGTAGCCAGCGAAAACCTGAGGGCCGCGGGCTAGGACTTCACCTTCGGTACCATCGGGCATCGTTTCGTCGAGGTTATCGGGGTTCGCGATGCGAACTTCGGTATCCGGCATGGGAATCCCAACATAGCCAGGGCGACGATTCGGATTCATTGGGTTACCTACCAAAACAGGTGAGGTCTCGGTGAGACCGTACCCCTCAACGAGCAAACCACCAGTGAGCTTCTCCCACTGTTCCACGGTACTCACCGGCAGGGAGGATGCGCCCGAGAAGGAATTGCGCACTCCCGAAATGGAGATTCCCTCGGCCTCCGCCGCTTCGGCAATTTTCTGATACAAGGTCGGTACACCCGGAACCCACGTGGGCTTAACCTTCTTAATCATCTGCATCACCAGCGGTATTTGCGGTGCAGGTAAAAGGAGGAGCTCACCACCAACATAAACGGAGAGGTTCAAGATAACGGTGAGCCCATAAGCATGGAAGAAGGGCAGTGCAGCGAGGAGACGCTCTTCTTGATCGCCTAGGCCTGGTACCCATGCTTTACCTTGTAAAAGGTTGGCAAAGAGATTGCCGTGGGTCAGCTGCGCGCCCTTCGGGGCCCCGGTGGTGCCAGAGGTATAAAGGATCACAGCTACTGATTCCTTAGTAACCTCTACGTTATCGAAGACATCCTCGCCATTGCCGCCGAGCGCAGTGCCAGTGAGCACACTCCAAGGAATGGTATTAGGGGCATAGGCATGGAGTTGATCGCGCTTTTTAATGATCGCTGGAATGGGGAGTTTGAGAGCATAGCGCTGCAGCGTAGGCATCGCGTGGATCATATTGACAGAGACAATAGTCTCCAGCGGGGTCGTACGGCGCAACTTCTCCAGGGTTGAACACACCTTATCCCACACGATTGCGACTCGAGCGCCGTGGTTTTTAAAGGGCTGCTCTAGTTCGCGCGCAGTATACAACGGATTATGCTCAACGACCGTGGCGCCTAGTTTTAAAACCGCAAAATAGGCGGCTACGTGTTGCGGGCAGTTTGGTAGTGCGATAGCAACGCGGTCTCCGGCGCGCACGCCTAGGGCTCGCAGCCCGGCGGCAGCGGAGCGCACCTGTTTATCCAAATCGCCATAAGTTTCGCGGCGACCAAAAAAATTGGTCGCATTTTTATCAGCGTTAACAGCAATGCTGTTGTCATAGACATCGACGAGCGTCGAGTTTTCGTAGTCCAGAGTGTGGGGGGTCCAGTCTCCGTAATACTGCAGCCAGGCCTTGCTTTCGAGAGCAGACATAGAAAGTGTCCTCTTCTTTCGTGGGGCACGGGTGACCGTGTCGTGAAATAATTGCTTTCCCCACTCTACAATAAAACATGACGCTTTCCTCATATACGCGCCAGATTTTATTTCCCTTCCAAATCTTCATATAAAACCATAAGCCCAACGCGGTCAACAGATACTACACTTGACGGTCATGCGCGTCGCCATGATTTCTATGCACACCTCCCCCCTGCTACAACCAGGAATTGGAGATGCCGGGGGGATGAATGTTTATATCCTCAATACCGCGATGAATCTCGCTCAACGCGGGGTTGACGTGGATATATTCACCCGCGCCATAAGGCCTAGCGAAGGCGAGATCGTAACAGTGGCACCAGGCCTCCGGGTGATCAATATCGCAGCTGGCCCCTATGAAGGGCTGGCTAAAGAAGAAATGGCGACGCAATTAGCGGCCTTTAGTAGCGGCATCGTGCGTTTTATTCGCGAGCATCATTCCTATGACCTTATCCATTCCCACTACTGGCTGTCCGGACAAGTTGGATGGTTGCTGCGCGAGGTCTTTGGCATCCCCTTAGTCCACACCGCCCATACCCTAGCCGCGGTAAAGAACCACGATCGCGCCCTCACCGATACTCCTGAGTCAGAAGCGCGCCGGATCTGTGAGCAGCAATTGGTTGACCACGCAGATCTCCTGGTGGTCAATACTGCTGCAGAGACGAAGGATTTGGTGTACCACTACGACGCCGACGAGGCCAAGATCAGGGTGATGACCCCAGGCGTGGACACCACTCTTTTCACTCCGGGAGAGGATCGGAATACTGAGAAGGCGCGCCGGGAGTTAGGAATTCCGCTCTATGCCAAAGTGGTTGCATTTGTGGGTAGGCTTCAAGAATTCAAGGGGCCCCATGTACTCATTGAGGCGATTGCCAAACTTATTCATGCCGATCCGCACCGCGATCTCTATCTCGTGTTGTGCGGTGGGGCCTCGGGGGCCGCGGCAAGTATGACGCAGTATCACGCGATGGTTGCTGATCGTGGCATTGCCCACCGAGTGCGGTTTTTCAGGCCACGGCCGCCGCAAGAATTAGTGAGTATTTACCGTGCAGCCGATATCGTAGCGGTGCCGAGCTATAACGAATCCTTTGGCTTAGTTGCCATGGAGGCTCAGGCCTCGGGTACTCCAGTGGTGGCGTCCAAGGTGGGCGGCTTGCCCATTACGGTCAGCGACCGGGAAACGGGAATCCTCGTGGAGGGGCATAATCCGGCTGATTTTGCTACCGCGCTCGCCACGCTGTTAGATGATGATTCTTTGCGCATCACGATGGCTCGGCGCGCCCACATCCATGCTCAAAAATTCTCTTGGGATCAATCGGCCGAGGTATTGGCGGGAATTTATAGCGAGCTATGCTAGGAGATATGACACCTTTAGAAGTGAGAGATCCTCGTACTGGCGAATGCGTCGGTCAGGTCAATGAATTAGACGCCCAGGCAGTCGACCGCGCATACGCCGTCGCCCAGCACGCACAAGTCAAGTGGGCTCAGGTTCCTGTGAAAGAGCGCGCAGCCATTATGATGCGCCTGCATGATTTGATTTTGCGCAATCACAATGAGTTATTGGATCTCATCCAACAGGAGACGGGAAAGAATCGACGCAGTGCCTTCGATGAAATTCTCGATGTTGCGGTGACCGCCCGTCACTATGCCAAAAGAGCCCCGTATCTGTTGCGGCGGCATGCGGCGCAAGGGGCTTTACCTATGGTGACCAAAACTCGCGTCGATCATGCACCCATTGGTGTCGTAGGTATTATCTCACCGTGGAATTACCCACTTACCCTCACGATCTCTGACGCCATCCCCGCCTTACTTGCTGGTAATGCGGTTATTTTAAAACCAGACTCCCAAACCCCGCTGACCGCTATCTACGCGGCTCGTCTCCTCGTTGACGCAGGCCTAGATCCAGATCTTTACCAGATCCTTCCTGGGCCTGGGCGTATTGTGGGCGATCGGATAGCTCGCGTCGCTGATTATCTTATGTTTACCGGTTCCACTCAGACCGGGCGTAGCCTCGGGGCGATCGCGGGGGAGCGCCTTATTGGTTTTTCGGCCGAATTAGGGGGCAAAAATCCCCTCATTATTAGTCCCGATGCCGATCTGTCGCGCGCGGTCCGCGGCACCATTGAGGCGGCCTTTTCTAATTCCGGTCAGTTGTGCATCAGTATCGAGCGGGTCTATGTCCACCAAGATATAGCTGATACTTTTATTCCCGCACTTGTGAAGAAAGTCAAAGAAATGCGCATTGGCGGTGGCGGCTGGGAAGAAGATATGGGTTCTTTGATATCTGCGGAGCATCGCACGCATGTGATGGAGTACTTAGATGACGCGCTCAGTCATGGTGCCACCTTATTGCACGGTGGTCCGCGCGATGACCTAGGGCCAGCATATCTAGATCCTATTGTGCTCACCGGAGTCACAGACAGTGCGCGGCTATATCGCGAAGAGGTCTTCGGCCCGGTTATCGCTATCGAGGTCGTAGCAGATGAAGAGACTGCCATTAAAAAAGCCAACGATACCCAGTACGGATTGAATTCGGCGGTCTTTGCTCGTAGTCGCACGGGATGGCGTATCGCCGGCCAATTAGAGTCTGGAACGGTCAATATTAATGAAGGTTTTGCTGCTGCCTTTGGTTCGGTGGATGCTCCCATGGGTGGATGGAAAGCGTCGGGAACAGGGCGTCGGCACGCTGATGACGGGCTATTGAAATATACCGAGGCTCGCACCATTGCTGAGCAGCGATTTTTCCCCATCTCTGGGCCTCAAGGGGTAGATCGAGAACGGTATGCAGGGTTCTTAATGAATGTCCTACGCTGGGGTAAGCATATCCTCTAAAGGCGTCTCCACCCGGCTCGGAGCACGATGAAGCCTACGGCAATGATCGGAAGAATTCCCTGGCCGCCAGTATTGGGGAGGCGGCCAGGGGATGACTTAGTCTGAGTTTCGGCTGTGCGCGCTGGAATTTCGATGGTGGATATTTCGCTCGGAATAGAAAAACCCCAAATGGTCTGATCAACGTCATACCCTGGGGGTTCCTGAGTCATGATCAGGCAGTAGGACTGGCCACTTACCAAGCTAGCGGAGGTGATCTCTGGGGCAAGAGGAGATGTGGTGAGCGGAAAGAGATTCAATGGTTGAGTACCGGGGATCAACTGGTAATCAGGGGAACAGCGGTAGAGATCGAAGAACGCGCCGCCAATCTCCTCGCCATTTTCATTGCGTACAATAATATCAATGGTGGGAGCAGCCGCTAAAGGTTCAGTATGTACCCGAATTGTTGCAGATTGACCTGCGGGAATGCTCAGTGGGAGTTGCGCGCTCTCAAAGCGCCCACTTAAAAAACCTACACCCGACGAGGAAACCTCCAGATAAGCCACGCTGAGCTCGGCAGGGGGGCGGAACTCAAAGGGGGAGAGACCGAAGCGGTTATCCACAAAGAAAATATGGTCTTCGCCTAAACCTGAGGCGACACCATCGAGATATATCTGCTCCCCCACACTGTAAGGCTCGGGGATATCCTGGCACGCAGTGGCGCTTAGCTCAACACCAAAACCAACTGTGAGGACCACGTGATTTTTAGCTCCGCACTCAAGCTGATTCACAGGCGAATCAAGCCGGCTAGTGAGGCGAATGCGGTAAGTGCGATTAGACAAGGGTGCAAGATCACCGCTATCGACTATATAACCCTCTTCTGTGGCGAGAAGATCAACTGCTGTGGGTTCTAGAAGCTGTACCCGCTCGAGCATGAGTCCTGGGCTTATAGCGGGAGTATCCACGAGGGTGAAGGGCTGTGTGAAGGGGGTGTTATTGCGAACAGATATCAGATAGTCGAAGGAGTAGGGGGCATCCTCTGCTTGTTCCAGGGCGATCTTCTCCACGCTGATGGGCACCACGCCGCTGAGATATTCGAAGGCCTCTAGGAATGCGCGATTTAAGGCCACAAGCGGAGATTCACCACGAGGTGAAGAACTAGTTAACTCAGGCTGGGCATAAGCGACCCCGGTATTGAGACTCAGCGCAAGCAACAGACCACCAAGAAGGGTGCGTCGCAAACGGGACATGGGGCATCCTCGGGGTCAAGAGTTGGTCAATGCTGCCTCATGGTAACACCGTCACTCGTGCAGGTGAGGGAGGCGCCACCGGGAAAGTCATCCACTCCTTTTCATTGTGTACGACCAATACACTAGGTGGGTTAAACTTGTTGATATGACGCATTCAACTCCCCTTGATCTCGCTGCCGATCGCTATGTTCACGATATGGCGGCCCTCATCCCTACCCTAGCTAGTGCCTGGGGACTTGATGGCTATGAGGACCAACTGCAGGACTACAGCCCCGACTACCACGAGCAGGTATATCAGCGCACCGCCCGCATGCTGGCCGAGCTGGATCACCTCGACGGCGATCCTATAGCCAAGGCCACCATGCGTGACCGACTAGGGGTAGAAGTGGCCATGTCTGAGCAGGGCGAGGACCTAAGAGATCTCAATAATATTGCTTCCCCCATCCAAGATATCCGCGATACCCTCGTGCAAATGGGCGAGACCGGCCGAGCCGATAGGCTGCGCAAAGTTCCCCAAGCGCTTGAAGGCTATCGCCAATCACTCGCTCTTGCTGCTGATCGCAAAATGGTTGCAGCCCAGCGTCAAATCCACAAGGTTATCGCTGAAATCGATACATTGATTAGCGCTGACACCTTCAACGGTTTTGGGCCGGAGAAGGATATCAACAAAGCCTATGAAGCTTTCGCATTTCTGCGGCAGTGGTTAAAGGACGATTTGTTGCCCCAAGCTCCGCATACAGATGCCTTCGGTAGGGAGCGCTATGAACTCTTAAGCCACCTCTTCGTCGGTGCTCGTGTTGATCTCGACGAAGCCTATGAATGGGGAAACGAGCAGCTCAAGGACATCATCGCCCAACAACACGCGTGTGCTGCGGAACTCTATGGGCCCGATATGGATATCGCCACCTGTTTTGAGCGCCTAGACCGTGAGGATCGCTATACTCTCCGCGGTGTTCCGGCCCTGCAGCAGTGGATGCAACGGGTAGCCGACGCTGCCGTGAATGATCTAGCTGGCATCCACTTCGAGATCCCGCAACTAATGCGTACTATCGAGGCCTGCATTGACCCAGCTGGCACGGGGGGTATCTTCTACACCCAGCCCTCCGCCGACTTCTCTCGCCCTGGTCGGATGTGGTGGTCGGTCCCTGAAGGCGAGGACACTTTCCATACATGGCAGGAATTAACCACTGTGTACCATGAGGGCGTTCCAGGGCACCACCTGCAGTTGGGAACGGCCCTTCTGGCTCAGGACCGCTTGAACCTGTGGCGCCGGATCGCCTGCTGGAATTCCGGACACGGTGAAGGATGGGCCCTGTATGCAGAGTCACTAATGGCAGAACTAGGATATTTCGACGATCCGGGTTACCGCATGGGCTATCTTGATGCCCAACGTCTGCGCGCAGCTCGCGTCGTCCTCGATATCGGGGTGCACCTTGAGAAAAAGAACCCCGACGGAGGCGTGTGGGATTATGATTATGCGCGCGCCTTCTTACGCCGTCATGTAGCGATGGCGGAATCAGCCCTCGATTTCGAGATACACCGCTACCTCGGCTGGGCAGGCCAAGCGCCCAGCTACGCACTGGGGCAGCGCCTATGGCAAGAGCTGCGAGCTGATGCCGCTACAGCGGGAATGAGCGCTCCGGAGTTTCACGCGAAGGCGCTATCCGAAGGCTCAATCCCTATGGATATTTTGCGCCAGGCAGTGTTAGGGTAGCCGAAAAAGTCCGCGCACAATCCCAAAAATCACTCCCAGTACCCCCAAGATTCCAGCAATGATGCCGGCGATCATACCAGGTGTGCTGGGGGCTTTCGGTTGCGGAGAGCTAGGGGGCTTGGGCTGCGTAGTTGGAGTATTGGGCTGAGTAGTCGGTTTTTTTGGTGGCGCCGTTGGGATCTCAGGGTGGGTGGTCGGAACCGTAGGGTGGGCAGACGGGGCCGTAGAGTGAGGTGCATAAGGATCCTCGGTCTGCGGGACACTATCAGGACCTTCGTGAGACTTTATTATGTCTTCCACCCACTTCAAGTGGGGATGAAGTTCCGCATAATCCGCGAAGCCGGCGCTCGCCTTAAAACTTGACGAGGTTACCCCAGCAACGGCGCCATCGATCACCAATGGACCCCCGGAATCGCCGCGGCGCGGCGAGGCATCATTTAAATACTGCACTTCGATGGTCGAACCACCAAAACCAGCAGGATCCATGCGTAGCCTCTTAACAGCGATATCAGCTTTTTTGAGCCGGTGGAGGGTACCGCCGCCCCAGCCATAGGTGATACCTAGATCGCGGAACTGGGCTTGTTTGGGATAAAGCCCAGGGTAGGTAGGTACCGCCATATTCTCACTAATGTGCAGAAGCGCAATATCGCCAAATTCTGGAACCGTAGCCGAATCCACGAGGTACTGCCTGGCCTGGGGGTCATCCTTGAATGGCCGGTTGAGCCCGTGATGAACCGTGCTGGAGTGAGCACAATGGCGCGCGGTGAGTACCCAATGCGGATGAATAATCGTGCCAGTACATACCCCAACCTGAACGACTGCCTGAGCAATGGGATCATCGGAACTGACTTCTACTCCACCCACCAGTGCATGAGCCACAGGCACGTGGCCGAGCAAAGAGGCGGCTAAGCCTAAGGCCACGATAGACTTCTTCACGTTCTAACCTTTCTCACCCGTTTGTGATTGCGGTTTTTGATCATAGAGCACTTATGCCATACGAGAAATATGTGGACACCAAGCTTCCTTCTTCCGCACCTACGAGACCTCTGCTGAGCTGCTCTCAGGACCCTCCTAGGGGATCGTGTAAAAGTGTTAAAAAGTCCACATTTGCCCGACATGTTGGTTTTTCGAGCTGACTTTGCGCCCATTTAATGGCACACTAAGAGCTATGGCTAATGGAAAACTAGTACTCCTCCGTCACGGACAGAGCGAGTGGAATGCGTCCAACCAATTCACGGGCTGGGTTGATGTCAACTTGACCCCTCAAGGCGAGGCCGAAGCAAAGCGCGGCGGCGAGCTCATGAAGGATCAGAATATCCTCCCCGACGTGCTGTATACCTCCTTGCAGCGTCGTGCTATTCGCACCGCACAAATTGCTCTCGACGCCAGCGACCGCCTGTGGATCCCCGTTGTGCGCGATTGGCGCCTCAACGAGCGCCACTACGGTGCACTGCAGGGCCTCAATAAGGCTGAGACCAAGGAAAAGTACGGCGAAGAGCAATTCATGGCGTGGCGCCGCTCCTACGACACCCCACCACCAGCACTCGATGATAATAGCGAGTTCTCCCAAGCACACGATCCTCGCTACGCACACCTGGATGAAGTGCCCCGTACCGAGTGCCTCAAGGACGTTGTTGCTCGCTTTGTTCCTTATTTCGAGGAAGAGATTCTGCCTCGCGTGAAGAAGGGTGAAACCGTTCTCATTGCTGCGCACGGTAACTCCCTGCGGGCCTTGGTCAAGCACCTCGACCATATCTCCGATGATGATATTGCTGGTCTCAATATTCCAACCGGTATCCCACTGGTCTACGAGCTTGATGCTGAAGGCACCGTGCTGAACCCAGGCGGCACCTACCTCGATCCTGAGGCAGCTGCGGCTGGTGCTGCTGCCGTTGCTGCTCAGGGCGGCAAATAATACTCCCTTGAAAGCACGAGGATAGTACGGCATGGAACTCCTCCTTGCTTTCGGCGCGGGCGTGGCCTTGATGGCCTTAGCCCGCGCTTTTTTCAATCCACCACCGCAGCGTGTGGTGGCCAATGATCACGATATCTTAGAGCGAGCCCCCATCGGTCTGCTCATTATCGATTCCGATGACCACCTCATCTTTGCCAATAACCTCGCGCGTCAGTTGGGGTTGGATACGCTGGGTATAGGACGACAGGGGAGTTCCACCATTCAGCTAGCTGAAAAGATTCTCCATATTGAGCGCTCTGACCTTGGGAACGCTACCGCGATATACGCCTACGATGATTCCAAACATCATCGACTCGAAGCAGCCCGCCGCGATGTGGTAGCCAATATTACCCACGAATTGAAAACCCCAGTAGGCAGTATTGCTTTATTAGCTGAGGCGCTACGCCATAGCCTTGACGAGCCGGAACAGGCAGAAAATTTCAGCCAACAGCTCTACGCAGAGGCACACCGACTCGGGGAGATGATCTCCGAACTCATTGCTCTCTCCCAGCTTCAAAGTGCACGTCCGGGAGACAATATGCAGCTTGAGCCACTCGATGAGATTATCTCCTTAGCCCTCATGCGCAACCAATTGGCCGCCGATAATGCCCACATCTCTCTCAACAGCGAAACTGTACCAGGGCTGAAACTTTACTGTGACGCCAGCCTTCTGGCCACAGCGCTATCTAATCTCATCTCCAATGCTATCCACTATTCCCCTGCTGGCTCCACGGTATGGGTGAGTACCATCTCGAATAATGAGGGAATAGATATTGTGGTGCGCGATCAAGGTATTGGGATTGCGCAACGCTATCATGAGCGTATTTTCGAACGATTCTTTCGCGTCGATGTGGCCCGTTCCAGGGCGACGGGTGGCACGGGACTGGGGCTGGCTATTGTTAAGCATATTGCCCATATCCATCACGCTCAGATACGTGTGGAGTCTGCAGAGAATAAGGGTTCAACCTTTATTTTGAGCTTTCCTCCAGGTGAATGTAGAGGCGGTGAGCAATAATGACTACAGTTCTTTTGGTTGAGGACGAAATGGCCTTAGCAAGCCCCTTGATTTTTCTCCTGGAAAAGGAGGGGTATCAGGTCATCCACGCTGCCAATGGTCCAAGTGCGTTGGTGGAATGTGATACTCAAGCAATAGATATCGTGCTTCTCGATCTCATGCTGCCCGGGATGTCTGGGGTGGCAGTGTGTAAAGAATTGCGAGAAATGAGTTCCGTACCCGTCATAATGGTGACGGCAAAAGATTCCGAAGAGGATAAAATCCGCGGCTTCGAGGTGGGGGCAGATGATTATGTTACCAAACCCTTTTCTGCCAAAGAATTAGTAGCACGCATTAAAGCAGTGCTGCGTCGCGGTCCAGATCGCAGCGTAGATCGCAGCATAGATCGCAGCGAAGATCGTGGTGATCAGGTAGAGCGTGGCACGAGCAGGCTTATCCTCGATACTGATACCCGCTCTATTGTAGTGGACGGCTTGAGACAATCCTTAGCCCCCAAAGAATGCGAGCTTCTCGAATATTTTATGTGCAATCCAGGTAACGTTCTCACCAGGGGTTTGCTCATTGAGCGAGTGTGGGGCGCTGACTATGCGGGAGCGACTAAGACTCTCGACGTCCATATCAAGCGGCTTCGAAGCAAGATAGAAAAGGATCCCAGCAACCCAATTCACCTTATGACCGTGAGAGGCGTGGGTTATCGCTTCGAGCCCTAAGAGTAGCGGGATGGGTATAGAAAAGCCTTTCTACCAGCTCTGGTGACATGGTTTTCTCAGCCTCCAGGCGGGCATTTTCCCGCATGATGAGATGATTTTCGAGAATATCGAAGCAGGCAGTGCCAAGCAAAGCCAATAATTCTTCTCGGCAACTACGCCACAGCGGTTGGGCGTTCTCATGGCAACCAGGTGCGGTCGTGCAATACCAATCGAAATCCTCACCACCATTGCCCCATCCGCGCCTGGTGTACTCAGTAATGGTGGTGCGCAGAATTTCCTGCCCGTCACTCCGCTGCTCGTAAGCATCAATTCCGCGCAGGGGAAGTTGCCAACACACTTCTGGCTTCACCACAGTGAGATCTCGACCGGTTGCACTGGCCCACTGGTGCAAGGCGCATCCAGTCCCAGAGGCCCACCCAGGACGATTGGCAAAGATGCATGCTCCATCAATAATCGCTGTTTTTAAAGCGGGCTCGTTCTCGCCCTCCTCATTTTCTAATTCATCCCACTCCAACCACGGCTCTAAAAGCTCGGGGCGATGATGAACATCATCAATGACATCATCGGTGGTGTCAGGGCGCAATTGCCAGTAGCGGGCAGGCATCTGAGAAACAGCGTCGAAAAGCGCTACGCGATCATCCTCATCCGCGAGGAAGGCACCGTGATTGCAGCAGCCCACGGATGGAGCATCGCTTAAGATTCCGTGACAGCGGGAGGTCCCGAAGGCACAGCGATAATGCGATTCGAGCCATGTGAGGTCAATGTCAAGAATATGGAGGGGATCCTCAGGGTCGGTAAATTGCCACCATAAACGGGGAAAATCCGGTGCTAATTCCGCCCCCGAGAGGATACTTCGCCCGGCTGGACTGGTTCGGGGGAAGCCCAGATTAATCCGCGTATGCTCGTTCACACCCGCATATCCTAGACGCATCGGGGGAAAATATGCGATACGGGTGGGCTATGGCTGATAAAATTCTTGTGAATATATAATCCTCTGAGAGTTTCTCAACTAGGGCTATACTTGCACAAGCTCATGATAACGCGTTGAATAACCTAGAGATGGCTGTAGGATTATGCTACCCAGATACCTAGAGCCGAGAATACTTGGGAAGGTAATGAAAGATGAGTGAGAAACAGCTTACAGTTGCTGAGCTCCTAGCCAGGGCCGGCAAGGAAGAGGCTGCCGAGCCCACCCGCCGGCGCCGCCGCCGCAGCCTCGACGAAGGCGGCGTCTCTGTCGCCGAACTAACCGGCAGCATCCCTAAGGTGGAGGCAAAACCCGCCGAAGCAAAACACTCATCGGAACCCCTCGATCCTGATCCTGAAGACACCCCCGTCACGGTAGTCGCAGAGGACGTTACCCCAACTCCAACGTCGACGGAGCCAGAGGTTATTGTTGACAACGTTAATACCAGTGTCAACACCGAGGACGAGGCAGATAGCGCAGATGAAACGGTGGTCCTCTCGGTGGTACGCGAGGATGAACCCGTGCGCCTGACCACCTCTGATTTTCCGGCACAGGAGAAGCAGGTGGCGGTTGCTGATCTCACTGAGAAAAAGCCTCCGGCTACTGGCTATGATGTCGAAGGCCAGCCCACCCCAGTCTTTGAAGAAGAAGAAGCGGCTCCCGTTGAGGAAGAGACCCGTTCTATCTCGGTGCTCTCTGTGATCCTCATGGTCGTTGTGGGAAGCATTATTGGCTTCAGCGTCTTTGCAGGTTTCGAATATCTGTGGGGTCATTTCAGCAAGAGCGTTGTCGGGGCACTTGCGCTCGGCGCAACCGCAGGTCTGGTAGTGGTGGTGAAGATACTGCGCACCTCACACGATATCTTCTCCATGGCGCTGGCAGCCGTGGTTGGCCTGGTCATTACCTTTGGGCCGTTATTAGTCGTTGGCTTCTAAGTTTTCATCCCCGCCTGAGATAAGAGGCGGGGTTTTTCTTAAGTGCATTTGCTTCAAATTTTTGGCATGGTAGAACCATGACATCTGTAGCAGTAGTTGGTGGCGGAAAAATAGGCGAAGCTCTTATTGCGGGGCTGATCGAGGGTGGCACGAACCCCAAGGATATTCACGTATCGAATAGGCGGGAGGAGCGGGGAACCTTTCTGCTTGAAACATACGGCATTGTTCCGTTTGACGAACCAGCCGCTGCCGTCGACGGGGTAGATGTCGCATTTTTGTGCGTCAAACCCAAAGTGCTCCTGAATATTGCCGACGAGATCTCTGATGTGATCTCCAATAATGACGCCACCACCGTGGTATCGATGGCGGCTGGGGTCAGCTGCGCGGCTATCGAGGAGGTTCTGTCCGCCGGAGCGCCGGTAGTCCGCGCAATGCCTAATACCCCGATGCTGGTTAACAAGGGCATGATTGCCTTGGCTCCGGGACGCTTTGTCGAGCAGGAGCAACTAAACGAGGTGGTAAAACTCATTTCTGCGACGGGTCGAGTGCGCTTAGTGCTTGAACAGGATATCGACGCTGTCACCGCCATGAGTGGATCCTCACCGGCCTATTTCTTTCTCATGATTGAATCCATGATCGACGCGGGAGTGGCCTTAGGTCTAAGCCGCGATGCTGCCCAAGAGTTGAGTATTACCGCCCTGGATGGTGCGGCGGCCATGTTGCGTGAGACGGGCGCAGATCCTGCACATCTGCGCGCTAATGTGTCCTCCCCAGGTGGTGCCACGACGGCCGCGATTCGCGAATTTGAAGAGTCTGGTTTCCGAGGCATGGTCTACCGGGCAACGGCCGCGTGTGCGAAGCGTTCGGGGGAGTTAGGGTAATAGATACCCCTGCACAGACAATCCAAGCTGGCTCGGCTGTCGGACTTTACCGTGCTCAGCGAGGTTGATATGAAAACGAGGGGTACTTTTTTTAACTTCTGTTCGCAACAGTCACACCGTTCACGCTAGAATCGTAGAAGCACGTGCGTGTTTTGTTCTGCAGGAGGGGAAGCCTGCAGCGCGCTCGCCGCTGAAGGGTATAGGTTAACTATGGCTAGAGAAGAAAACGGAACCTTTTTAACAGTCGCGGAAGTCGCAGAAATCATGCGAGTATCCAAAATGACTGTTTACCGGCTTGTTCACTCCGGTGAGCTGCCAGCGGTTCGCGTTGGACGCAGTTTCCGCGTTCACGAAAAAGCGGTCAATGAATATCTGAATGCCTCGTATTACGAAGCAGGTTAATATCAGATATCTCAGTGAACCCAGTGCCTGTGAAGGCGCCGACGGCGGTGTATAGGTCTGCGCATGCAGTCTGTATACCGCCATTTTCGTCGTCCTAGATAAGTGCCCGACCCTCGGCAGCAGCCAAGATATGACCTGAGGTTCGATTTATAGAGCGATCCCTTGTTTGAAGCGTGGCTCGATCTGTGGCTCCATCCCTTGTTTGATTCATGCTCCGATCTTTGGCGCGGTAGTGTGATAACCGAACAAGTACCCCAAGTGCCCAAGGCGGAAACTGCCCTCTTAATTTTTGTTCATGGCTGATGCTCGGTATGATTGACACCATTCGTGTCAGGCAAGGCTTTTGCACGAGAATTTCTCGCGGATGCGGCATCGTATCTCCATGGGTGGCCACGGTTACTCTTTATGGCTGGGATGCGGTATCTTGTTGAGATTTTCACACCGCAGGGCGAAAGTGCACTTCGGACTGCTGGGAAGCATTCAGTCCGTGCAATGAGCCAGCAAGACTGACGTCGGAAGTACGTACATCCATCTAGTAAGCGAGGGAAACCGATATGGGTTCTGTCATTAAGAAGCGCCGCAAGCGCATGTCCAAGAAGAAGCACCGCAAGTTGCTCCGTCGTACCCGAGTGCAGCGTAGAAAACTCGGTAAGTAAAACGTCTGTCAAGATCCCTGCCCCAAGGCATCACCTGAAACGATTGGTGAAATCTTATGGGCAGGGATTTTCTGTGTCACCGTACCAGCTAGGATCGACGACGAGCTTTCCAGGTTCGCCACGAAAACAGGGCTGTGATCAGAGCGGGAGCACCAAAGGTGCGCACCGCCTTGCGTACACTGCGATAATCATATATTTCCCACCCATGTGCTTTGGAAATCTTGCGAAGCTGGCGATCGGGATTAATAGCCACCGCCGTACCCACCATCGACAACATGGGAGTATCGTTAACCGAATCAGAATATGCGGTGCACTGTTTGAGATCGATCCCTTCTAAGGTGGCCAATGCCGCCACCGCATGGCGTTTGCCGGGGCCGTGAAGAATATCACCGACGAGTCGACCCGTAAACTTGCCATCCTCCACCTCGGCAACGGTGCCTAAGGCTCCAGTAAACCCTAGGCGTTCTGCGAGAATCTGTCCCAGCTGGACAGGTGTGGCCGAGACGAGCCACACTTGGTGGCCCGCAGCTAAATGTTCTTCGGCTAGCTGCTTAGTACCTGGCCACATTCGATCGCTCATATGGGAATCGACGATCTCACGGCAGAGCTCGACTAGATCAGCGGTCTCTCGTCCTGCAATAAACTCCAGTGCCTGTTCTCGGCCAATAGCGACGTCCTTCGCAGATTCTTGACCGGTTACACGGAATTTAATCTGCTTCCACACCATCGGAATGATATCCCCGACTGTAATAAAGCGCTTGCGGAAAAGACCGATGGCAAAGACAATCATCGAAGACCCTTGTATTAAGGTGTTGTCGATATCGAAGAAGGCAGCCGCTCGCTCTGTAGGCGGGTGAGTAGGGTCCGGTTGCTGTTTTCTGCCTCGCCCCGCGGCCTCAAATGCTCCAGATACGGACTTTAAACCAGAGTCGTAGTCACTGAGCTCTAGTCCAAAGAGCTCGCTAGCTGCTAGAGCGGCCGCTGCTTCACCAGCTGTTCGTTGGGCTTCATCGTCGATAGGGGGGAAGGCTTGCTCTTCGAAAAAACGCCGCATATTGCCGCGCGTGCTGCTCCAGCTCGCCAGAAAATCTTCGGGTCGCTGGTGCCACTGCGGGTTTCCGGAGTGTGAGGGTGAAGGGGCATCGCCTGAATGAGATGCAGGTTGAGGGGAATTCATTGCGGGTAGTCACTACCTTTTGGGGCTTGGTGAGGTGCTGATTAACGCTACTATCTATCATGCCAGACACACGTATATTCCGCCGTAGCCCTTGTACTAAGCCAGTTGATAGTTTGATTGATACCAGCCCGTGGGGTGTAGCGCATAGGAAGCACAAACCAGCTGCTCTTCCTCAGCCTAAAAGTATTAGGCTAGGAGGTATTTAAAGAAGATTCCGTGGGGTCATCAGCGCGGCATAAAAATGGGGAGGATCTATGGCATCGAAGGTCGAATTGATGGTGCGCAAGCAGTGTGGCTCGTGTGTGCGGGTGCGGGAGCAAATACGTCCGGTTGTACAGGCGGCTGGTTTGGAATTATTGGTCATTGACGTGGAAACCGATCGCGAGCTTTGTGCTGAGTTCTCGGATCGGGTGCCCGTTGTGGTCATCGACGATGAGGAATTTAGTTGCTGGGAGGTGGACAATAGCGACTTAGCCAAGGCTTTGTTGTAAAAAAGTGCGTGATATGACAAGGTTAAATAAACCTTAAATATGCAGGAATTATCCATCTAAAGTTGGATATCTATCGTGCTTTTGGCGGATGGCTACGCGATGCACACCAAAGCGAACGTGGAGAACAGAGAAGGGATAACAGGCGATGAGTGTCCTCGTTGTGGGATTATCCCACAAATCAGCGCCCGTCTCTTTGCTGGAAAAATTAAGTCTTGATCCCGAGCACCGCGATCGCATGGCTCACCAGCTTCTGGCTCGAGACTCAATATCCGAGGCCATGATCATTTCTACGTGTAACCGAGTTGAGGTCTACGTCGTTACTTCCTCCTTTCACGGTGGAATCTCGGATATTGTGAGTGTTCTCCAGCTCAATTCAGGGGTCGATTTCGACCAACTGCGTTCCTCTCTATACGTGCGTTACGATGACGCCGCAGCCGAGCATATGATGGTGGTGACCTCCGGCCTCGACTCCATGGTCTTGGGGGAACAGCAAATTATTGGTCAAGTCCGCTCCGCCTACCAAGCCTCAATTGCTGCTGAGAGCGTTGGCCCGAAATTGCACGGCCTAGTACAGGCCTCGCTCCATACGGGCAAGCGCGTCCACTCCGAGACGGAAATTGATGCAGCTGGAGCCTCAATGGTGTCCTTTGCTTTTGAGCAATCTCTTGGGCATCTGCAGGCGGAGGATTTTCGAGGGAAAACCGCGCTCGTCTTAGGGGCGGGTGTCATGGCTTCCCTGGCCGCCACGCACCTTGGCAGACTGGGCATTAACAAGCTCATCATCTCCAACCGCACCCAATCGCGCGCGGAGCGATTAGCTGAGCATGCTCGCGAATCAGGGGTAGAGGCTGAGGTTATTGATTTCGGCCTGCGTACTCAAGCTTTGCGCAAAGTTGATATTGCTGTTTCAGCCACGGGCGCCCAAAACTTCACCATTACCGCTGCCGATATCCCTGCCATGGACCAGCGTCAATCAGAGCTGCTTCTTATCGATCTCTCCCTGCCTCGTGATATCGAGGATGCGGTGACCGAAAGAGGAGCCAGATTGGTCAATATCGAACGCCTTCACGCCATTCGATCCGACCGTGGATTTATTCCCTCCGACGCCCAAGCTCAAGCGATTGTTGCGGAGGAACTCAAAGCCTACTGCTCTGAGCAGCGGATCAAGGATGTCGTTCCCGCGGTGACGGCTCTCAGGCGCCACGGAGCGAAGCTTGTTGAATCCGAGATGGCCAGGCTGCGCTCGAAAGCAAGTGGGCTCGATGCCCAAGAGCTGCACGAAGTTGAGCGATCAATGCGGCGCGTCGTGGATAAATTGCTCCACCAACCCACAGTGGCCGTGAAACAACTAGCGGCTGAATCTCGGGCCGTCACCTACGAAAGTGCCCTCCAGGAGCTTTTCGGGGTCGCACCAGCCGGTCGATCCATTACGGTCGATCTCGACGCGATGCCGCTCAATGAGGAAATAGGAGCCTAGAAATGTTGACAATCGGTACCCGAGGATCGCTACTGGCCACCACGCAGTCTGGCCATATCCGAGATGCACTGCATCAACTGGGGTACCACGCAGATCTTCGCATTGTCGCCACACAGGGGGACGTCAATATGGCCCCAGTGGAAAGAATCGGCGTGGGAGTATTCACCCAAGCCTTGCGTGATGCCCTCGCCCAAGGAGACTGCGATATCGCTGTTCATTCTTTTAAAGATCTCCCCACCGCGCCCGACCCCCGTTTTTATTGTGTGGTTCCTCAGCGCGCTGATGTCCGGGACTGTCTCATCGCTCGCGATGGCTTAGATTTCGCAGCCCTTCCCGAAGGCGCTGTGATCGGAACCGGCGCCCCGCGCCGTATATCCCAGTTGCGGGCGATGCGTCCAGATATTCAGACCCGCCCCTTACGAGGCAATATTGATACTCGCATAGCCAAGGTGCGCTCTGGGGAACTCGATGGCGTTGTTTTAGCATATGCGGGGCTGGCGCGCGTCAATAGGAATAACGAAGCTACCGATATTTTTAATCCTGAGCAGTTTATTCCCGCCCCTGCGCAAGGCGCATTGGCGGTCGAATGTCGCGCAGACGATCAGGCCGCTATTGCTGCTATTTCACAGCTAGCAGACCACCCCGCTACAGCGTGTGCTCTCGCTGAACGAGCGGTTTTAGCCCACCTCGAAGCCGGCTGCACGGCTCCGGTGGCCGCCTATGCTCGTCTAGAGGCAGATACTCTCACTCTTGTGGGAAGTGTTACCCGACTCGATGGCGGCCTCACGCTGCGAGCCCACGCAACCGGGGCTGTGGATCAGGCTGCGAACCTAGGCGAAGAGGTGGCGGCAAAGCTCTTTGCTCGTGGAGCCGCGTTGCTCCTCGATTAGGACTTAAGGCCATTATGATGCCCACAATCGTGGTGCCTCGAGCGCTCGGACAGGCACAAAACATGGTCAACGCCATCGAGCACCACGGCATGTGCGCCCTCGTCGTACCCATGATTGCCATCAAACCTACCCGCGATCAACAGGTCTTATCTAAGGCATTACAAGGCGCATATGAGTGGGTCATTTTCACCTCCACCAATGCTGTTGATGCCTGCCGCGAGGCCTTACCTCTCCATGGAGTGAAAATAGCGGCCGTCGGCGTCAAAACCGCACGTGCGCTCGAAGAACTCGGCCAATCGGTTGATGTAGTTCCGCCCGCACAGCACTATAACGCCACTGGACTGCTCACTATTTTTCCTCCCTTTTGTGCACAGGGCACACACCAACCCCAAGGCGCAGGGAGAGTTCTGCTGCCTCGAGGCAACCTGGCGAGCCCAGAACTACCCGCAGGGTTGACCTCGCTGGGATATGAGGTGGACTGCGTCGAAGCCTATCGAACCGTGGAGGCACCACCGCCCCCACCAGAGGTGCTAGAGATCATGGCGGCAGGCGACTACGCGGCAATCTGTTTGAGTTCGGGATCGATGGCTCGACATTTTGTTAGTCGTTTCGGTCTTCCACCACAGCGGTGTGTTGTGGGCTGTATCGGTCCCCGCACCTTAGCCGTGGCCGAGGAGCTCGGACTACACTCCACAGTGATGCCCCCTGTTGCCACTGTCGACGCACTGGTTAGGGTCACCATCGACCAAGTACGATCAAGGTTGAAATTCGAATAATAATGAAGGCTTAATCATGACCTCCCACTATCCACAACGCCGTCCTAGGCGGCTGCGCGTTAATGCCACGATGCGAGATTTCGTTGCAGAAACAACGCTGCAACCCGCAGATCTCATTTACCCGCTCTTTATTGCCCACGGTCTATCTCAACCTCGTGAGATCAGTTCGATGCCTGGCCAATATCAACACACGTTGGACTCCTTGCGCGAAGTCGTCGGCCAAGCGATTGAGTGTGGTATCCGCTGCATTGATCTCTTTGGAGTCCCTGACGAAGGTAATAAAGACGCTCGTGGCACGGAAGCGAGCGACCCGGATGGCATCCTCAACCGAGCAATTTCAGTGCTCCGCCAGGAATACGGTGATGATATCCTCATTATGGCCGATACCTGCCTTGATGAATTCACCGATCACGGTCACTGTGGAGTGCTCACTGAGAATCAGTGGGGTGAGATGATCGTTGATAATGATGCTACTCTTCTCCGTTATAAAGATATGGCGGTATCGCAGGCGCGAGCCGGAGCGCATATTATCAGCCCATCGGGAATGATGGATGGACAAATCCGCGCGATCAGGGAGGGGCTTGACGAAGCGGGCTACCATGATGTGGCCATTATGGCCTACTCCGCTAAATATGCATCTGCATTCTTTGGGCCATTCCGAGAAGCCGTCGGCTCCAGCCTGGTGGGGGATCGGCGCGCTTATCAGCAAGACCCCGCGAATGCGCGCGAGTCGCTGCTTGAAGTCGATCTAGATATAGCCGAAGGTGCCGATTTCGTCATGGTAAAACCAGCTATGAGTTATCTCGATATCGTACGGCAGGTAGCAGATCGTTCACCTATCCCAGTTGCCGCCTACCAAGTCTCGGGTGAATATGCGATGCTACACGCGGCAGCCAGTAACGGGTGGCTCGACCTCGATGCCGTGATGATGGAATCCCTGCTCTCTATTAAACGTGCAGGCGCTGAGCAGATTTTGACTTATTTTGCGTTGGATGCGGCAAAAAAGCTCCGTAACTTTTAAACTGGAGAGACAAATTTATTGGCTTGCGGAGCCACGAGAGTAGATTTTGAGGAATTATGAGCGAACCGGGATCAAAACCTGAATTAGTGGCTTTTGCGATCAAACTGTTAAGCGGCATTTTTCTCATCGAGATTCTCCACCAGATTATCGCCACAGTGGGCGCTATCATCCACCGGGATACTCTTATCCGACAAATTCAACAGGCTTATGCGGATTCGGATGCCGGCCTCAAACCCGGCCCCGCGATGCTCGATCTCCTTGCAATAGTCAGTATTTGCTTCTCGGCCTTAGTTGCTATCGCTCTCGTCGGGGTCTTTGCGTGGTTTGTGACCACCTTGTCGCAGCGGGGCAAGCGATCTGCGATGGCCCGACGATTGCTTATTTATGTATGTATATATCTCAGTGTTCGGGGAATTTTTGTCTTTGCTGTCACTGAGGCAAATGCTATGTCCTTAGTGCTGTTAGCAATCAACGGCAGCTTACAAATTCTTATCGGTGTGGGAGCAGCCTTAGCGGTTTATCTTTTAGGCCGAGAAGAGATGCGTCGCTGGGCTGAGGATGACACTAACTCCACGCCCCTATTGTCGATTCGGTCATAGAAAGGCGTATATAGCGGGTGGATGAGGCCGCCGCGGTGTTCCTTATTGTCCTTTCAGCACCCATCAGAGTCCCGCAGTTTCTCACGGTGTTCTCCAGTGCCGTGAGAAACTGCGGGGTTTTGCTATGACTATAAGATTTTTCTAAGTATTTAGTGAGCTCCCAGTCCTGATAAAAAGTATTTGAATATAAATGCTTTACAACCGTGAGTGGTATCACAAATATATTATGCTGTGAATAAGATCCCCAATATCTAGTAGCATATCAGCAAAAGCGCAGATCAAACCATAGGTGAGTGGAAGAAAGAGGTCCGTTTCTTCGGCCTTTTCTGGGGATGATATTACTAAGAGCCTTAGCCGGTGTGCATAGTTATTTCCTATTTGTTACCGTGGTCTTCACAGAAAACTTATTAACTACAGGAGCTCCTGAGGGTCGACTGATTGCTTGGCTCCACGAGCAACCAGCTCGACCAAGACGGGGTGCGGATATCGCCCTCATACAGGCGCTCCGAAAGAAAGGTTCACGATGACGCAAACCTATGGCCGTCGCAATGCGGGGAAAAACCTCAGTGCTGGCAAATTCCGCACAGGGCTTTCCGCAGCTGCAATTATCGCCTTAGCCGCAACAGGCTCCCTGAGCGTCCCAGTGATTGCTGAGGAGAACCCAGCAGCTGATGCGCAGGTTGAATCTCAAAATCAGGATGCACAGACTGATGCGCAGTCTCAGGACGCTCCAGCAGCAGACGCTCCAGCGTCGGATACTGAAGCGCAAGATACCCAGACGCCGGATGCTCAGACTCCACAGGGTGGCGAAAAAGCGCCAGCTTATGAATCTGCTCCAGTTACGGAAGATATCAACGATCTCCCCGAAGGCCTTCGCGACCTTATCGGTGGAGCAAATGACGAGACCGATACCGACAACGATGGTATCCCAGATGCTTATGAGGCCTTCTACGGAACCAAAGTGGGCAATCCTGATACCGACGGTGATGGCATCCTGGATGGCGACGAAGTTCTAGGAACGCACAATCAAACGTTCCCTACCGGTTATTTTCCTGATACCCCCGGCTCAACCAACCCTGCCGATGCCGATACCGATAACGACGGCACGAGCGACGGTGTGGAGCTTAAGGTTAAGTACAACGAGGTCACCGGGGAGACCGAAACGCTCGACGGTGAAAAGACCGACCCCAACGACAGCACCTCCGGTGCTTTGACTCTAACTTTGCCCGACGGTGAGGATACCGACAACGACGGCCTCCCCGACGCCTTCGAGCTAGAAATTGGTACCAAGATCGACAACGTTGACTCCGACGGGGACGGGATTACCGATTACGATGAGGTCTTCGCAACCGTGTCGAACGATCTCTTCAAGAATCATTCCTTCAATCCGGAGTGGCCAGCAGGCAATACCGACCCCAACAACGCAGATACCGACGGAGATCTGATCCCCGACGGAAAAGAAATGCAGGTCAAGGTCCGAGGCAATAAAACCGTTGACGATGGCATTCCAGGCACCCTACCTACCGACCCAAACAAAGCTGACTCGGACGGCGATGGCCTCACCGATAAAGAGGAGCAGGACTACGATACTGATCCTTGGGAAGCAGATACCGATAATGACGGCATCGGTGACGCCGCTGAGGTGAAGGGTCTACTCTCGGATTTCGAGACCAAATTTGATCCCTCACGTCCAGCGGGCAATACCAACCCTAAGGATCGGGATACCGACAAAGACGGAGTGCTCGATGGTATTGAATTGGGTACCTACGTCGATGAGGCAACGGGCCAGACCTTTGTGAACCCTACCCTCGATCCTCGCTTCTTCACCGATCCAAACGTACAAACCGTCGATACCGACGGTGACGGCCTAGCGGATCCCGTAGAAGAGAACTTCGGAACCAACCCTCAGGCGAAGGACTCTGACGAGGACGGAATTGATGATTTCTCTGAAATTGCTGGTACCTTCAACCCCTTCAAGGATCAACACGCAGACGGCATCAATTTCCCAGGGAGCACCAACCCAACTAATAACGATACGGATGGCGACGGTATCCTAGACGGTGAAGAACTGAAGGTTCGCTTCGATGAGACCGAAGGCCGCAGTATCCAAGATGAATCTGCCTTCGGTGAGTACACCAACCCTAATCGCGATGATCGCGTGGTGGATACCGATGGCGACGGCATTCCCGACGACGAAGAGATCGCAATCGGAACTGACCCACAGCTGGCCGACACCGATAAGGATGGCGTTAATGATCTGGACGAGCTAACCGGCAAATACGGTGAGCCAACCGATCCCCGCGATCCAGACTCCAAGCCCGCGACCGCTGTACCTGAAGAAGCTCCTAGTGTTGAGCTTCCTGAGGGCGAAGTGCCGGAGACCGCTGTACCTGGCGAGGCTCCTAGTGTTGAGCTTCCTGAGGGTGTAGTGCCGGAGACCGCTGTACCTGGCGAGGCTCCTAGTGTTGAGCTTCCTGAGGGTGTAGTGCCAGAGACCGCTGTACCTGAGGAGGCTCCTAGTGTTGAGCTTCCTGAGGGTGTAGTGCCAGAGGCTGCTGTTCCTGGCGAGGCTCCTAGTGTTGAGCTTCCTGAGGGTGTAGTGCCGGAGACTGCTGTTCCTGGCGAGGCTCCTAGTGTTGAGCTACCTCAAGGCGAAGTGCCGGGGCAAGATAAGACCGGTAGCGCCGATCTTAAGGATCCGAAGTTCTGGACTAACCTTCTCGGTGGGGGCGCCATTGCCGCAGCAGCGACTTTCGCTATCGCAGCGCTGGTATCTCTGATTCCTGGTGGTCCTGTTGCCGGAACCTGGCCTCAAAACCGCCACGCACCTTTTGATTGGACCCGCCCATTCCCATGGCTGCGTCCTATCGTTGATTCCTTCATGAAGAACTTCACTAATCCACAACGCTAGGATCAGGAAGTCCTAATACAGAAGATTAGGCGATGACTTTGGCTCTGAGCTGCTGATGAAATAGCAGCCCAGAGCCTTTTCATTTCTCTTAGCCTGCTTCAGAAAGGCGGAGTTCCGAGGAAAGAACGCCCAAAGGAAGCTCACGAGGTCAATCTTCAACTCAGCCCCATGACCCTGTAGTGTGTGAGGAGTGCCTCTGGGAAAGCTGGGGCTTCGTCGGTCGGGTGCCGAGTGATGGGGAGCTTTTTTCTCCCGCTGAATAGGCTGTGAGACAGTAACGGGTTGGAAAATTATGGATCAAAACGATATTAAGGCCATCGATTCACGGGTTCTTGATGCTATCGCCTCGGCGAAGAAAGCAGCAAAGCGAGTAGGAATCTCGTCATTTACTCTTTCGGATATCAACGACCCCGAAGAGGCGGCGGCCGCTGCCATTAGTAGTGGACGCACCTCTTTTGCCTTCGAGCTCAAGGGATTAGAAAATGCTGCTTCCGTAGCACCGCTAGAAGAAGCCATCAACGACATTGAGGGCGTTGAGGCACGCATCGTTTACACCTCATCCATGGCATGGGTGAGTGCCATTCGCACGATCGATATCCAAGTTATTGAACAAGTCTTTGCCCGCCACGGGATTACTGCTCGTCTCACGGACTCCTCGATTCGACGGCGCATGGCGTGGTCGGATGTGGAGGAGGGGAGAATCTCCCGCTCGCAACTGCGACAGCGTCGTCGGCAGCAGCGGATGTCACGGGGGGCGCGCAGGCTCGCCGAAGAAGAGCAGAAGGATTTCGCTCTTGCCCGCAGAGAGGGTTTTCTGGAAGGGCCGGATCGGCATATCGAGCCCCAAGACCCCACAGATGTACTTTTCACAGCACGAAGCCTCATCACGAAAGCTCGGCTGATCGTCTCATTATTGCTCACCATCCCCGTGGTAGTGATCAGCTACGATTCGACCCTGCAATTCGATTACTGGCAGTGGGTGCTCGCTCTCATTGCATTTCCTGTTGTTACCTATGGCGCTTACCCCTTCCACCGGGCGATGCTCGGCGGTTTCCGACGCAGCATGTTCGCTCTCGATGCTGCGAGTTCCCTCGCTATTATCGCCGCATATGTTTATTCCGTCTTGCATATGCTGCTGAGTTCGGCAGGGAGCCCGAGCTATCGGGTGAGTTCAGAAATTCTCACCGCATCTCCCGCCGCTAATGATTCCGGGGTCTTCTTCTTCGATGTCGCGTGTACGATGACCCTCTTCCTGCTAGCGGGACGCCTACTGTCACGCAAAACCCGAAAGAACTTAGTTGATGAGCTCGCCGAGTATCTTCCCGCTGCCCGCCAGACGGCCCTGCGGGTAACCAAACAACGCACAACTGGGGCAGTCAAAGAAGAGGAAGTTGCAGTTCAGAAGCTCAACGTGGGCGATGACCTCATCGTTGCGGCAGGAGATATTATTCCTGTTGATGGAATAGTTATCGGCGGATCCTCCACCATCGACGGTCGAGCCCTCGGGATCGGCCACTTCGATGTCAAAGTTAAAAGTACCGTGTACGCAGGGTGCATCAACGGAGAAAAGAACCTGAAAGTACGCGCCATCGCAACGGGTCACCGCACCTGGTTAGTAGCAATAGCGCGGTGGATTCGGCGTTCGGGTCTTCATCAAAATTATTCAGATGCTCTCGCTACCCGTTCGGCATCGCTACTCGTTCCAGCAGCAATTATGGGCGCGGTGACTGTCTTTTCCATCTGGGCACTGCTCACCAACAATTACTATCTCGCCACCGCAACGGCCCTCTCTATGATGGGGTGCGTGGCGCCGGTATCCCTAGCTGTATCCGCGTCGGTGGCTACCCGTCAGGGAATTGAAGCAGCAGCGCGCCGAGGCGTGCTGATTCGAGATTCTGCGACGGTGCGTCGCCTCGATATGGTGGACACGGTTATCTTCAACCGAGTGGGTGCCTTAAGTGAAGGCGAAATGTCAGTGGAAACGGTTACCGCGAATGCGGGAGAAAATGCTGACCTCGTGATTCGCGTTGCCGGAGCCCTGTGTATGGAGAGTGAACATCCCGTATCGCTGGCTCTGGTGCGAGCAGCCCGGGAATCTCGGGATACGTCCTCTGATGATTCTATCCCGAGTTTGATCGAGGTGAGCCACCAATATATTGATGAACAAGGTAGCTTCGGGGGTGTCGTAGAGATTCCTATGCGCACCGCTGATGGGGGCATGGAGATGCGTAGCGTAGAGGCGAAACTGTGGCGCCCGCGTAATCTCTCTGATGTCAAGGGTCGGTTGGCTGCCCCCGCTGTCTCTGGGGGCACACCGCTCGTCGTTCGGTGGAAGGGGCAAGATCGCGGCGTTATTACATTGCATGATGAGGTAAAACCCGATGCTAATGATTCCATTGAGGCCCTCGAGGATCAGGGCATCGACACCATGATGCTCAGCCGTGATACCTATCCGGTGGCGCGTCGCTACGGGGATATGGTTGGAGTATCGCATGTGTTGGCAGGTATCCAGCCGGGAAATAAACCCCAGACGGTGCGCAGTGTGCACAACCATGGCCGGGTAGTGGCCGTTGTCGGCGATGACTCGGCTAAGCGTTGCTTTAGAGCTGCCGATGTGGGCGTGATGGTGGGAGCGATGGCGAGTATGCCACTGCCTGCAGGGCTGGAAACGACCGACGCTAATGTTGTCCTCTTAAGGGGTCTTACCGAACCGATACCGTGGCTCTTTACCGGAGCCAAGCGCATGAATCGCCTCATTAATAACAATTTTCTTTTAGCTTGGACCTATAATATCGCTGCTATGACCGCTGCTGCTCTCGGGCTTTTGCATCCTATGGGTGCCACCATCTTGATGCTCGCAGCATCCTTGATTATCGAAGCGCGGTCGATGTGGATTAAAACTTTTTAGGCAAAACTTACTTTCCTAGGATTGTCGGCTGTGTCATACTTTCGTATATGATCTCCCCTCGCCGACGCAATATAGACAGTGCTCCCTTTATGCAGGCTGCTCGTGGCCTGAAGCCATCGCACCGCCCCGTCTGGTTTATGCGGCAGGCGGGGCGCTCACTTCCTGAGTATCGGAAACTGCGGGAGAATACTACGATGTTGGACTCCTGCTTTAACCCCAGTATGCTCGCTGAAATCACCATGCAGCCAGTACGCCGTCACGGGGTAGACGCTGCTATTCTCTTCTCCGATATTGTGGTTCCCTTAAGGGCGGCGGGAGTCGGCGTGGAAATTGTGCCAGGTAGAGGGCCCGTCATGGATCAAGCGATCCGTAGTGCTGATGATATAGCAGCGCTTCCTATCCTCGAGGGCTCCGTGCCGGAACTCACTGAGGGGATTGGTATCATCCTCGACGAGCTCGATCATACTCAAGCCCTCATTGGTTTTTCGGGTGCACCTTTTACCCTCGCGAGCTATCTTATCGAGGGCGGTCCTTCACGTAATCACGAGAAGACGAAGTCCATGATGCATCACCAGCCGGATATGTGGCATGCACTTATGCGGCGTCTGGTGCCCACCATCAATGCTTTTCTCGATACCCAAATAGCAGCAGGCGTCGATGCGGTGCAGCTGTTCGATTCCTGGGCCGGTTTCCTCAACGAGCGGGATTACCGCGAATTTGTTCTTCCCTACTCCCGTGAAGTTTTCCAGCATATCGCTGACGCCGGCATACCGCGTATCCATTTTGGCGTAGGCACAGGAGAAATCCTTGGCGCCATGAGTGAAGCGGGGAGCGAAGTGGTGGGAGTTGATTGGCGGGTACCGCTCGATCAAGCCGCCCGGAGAATGTGCACCCCAAAGGTGCTACAAGGCAACCTTGATCCGGCGCTCCTATTCGCCGGCGATACAGCGGTGGAGGCCGAGATCGAGCATATTATCGCCCTAGCAGATCACGCTATTGCCGCTGGTCATGCAACCGGCCATATCTTCAATCTCGGCCACGGGGTGCTCCCAGATACCCCACCAGAAGCGCTCAGTCGCGCGGTCGATATCATCCACGCCCATGCCTAATATTCACGTGCATGCGGTACACGGATACCGTACCGCTCAAGGTGCACACCCACAGTGAGCACTCATAGGTAGAATGGGGCCAAATTACAAGGATGCCAGATACTTATAAGAATTCGCGAGTCCACCCTTGACCCCAAGGCTCGCAGAGTGATTTCGGAAAACAAGAAAAACAAGGTAGTTCCATATAAAAACCCTCGAGCCGTCAAAGAGAGGCGCTCGTAGAAATACTTCAGCCCCACGTGATCGACGGCAGCACAGTGGTGGTTCTATACGCTAAGAGAAAGGCTTGAATATATCGTGCGTGTCGCTATTATCGGAGCAGGACTGGCTGGATTAACAACGGCGTGGCAGATACATCAAGAAGCCCCCGACACCGAGGTTGACATCTTCGAGGCCTCGGATCGCATAGGCGGCAAACTCTATACGGTTCCCTTCCACTCCGGACCGACAGATATGGGTGCGGAAGCCTATCTGAATTTCCGCGCGGACGCTACGGACTTCTTCAAGCAACTCGGTCTCGCGGACTCCTTGGTCTATCCCTCCGGGCTTCCCTCTTCGTTTTACGCCGCGGGCCAGCTACACGATATGGTCGACGATACGATCATGGGTATTCCAGCTGCGAGTACCTCCATTAAAGACCTTATCGATGCGGAAACAGCGGCCCGCATCGATGCAGAGGACCAGGGGCCCGGGATCGAGTGGGAAGTGGATGGACCTGATATTTCACTCGGAGATCTGATCAGTCAGCGCTACGGCGAACTCGTGAATTCTCGCTTGGTATCTGCTTTACAAGGAGGGGTTTACTCGGCCCGCTCAGAAGATCTTGGTATTAGAGCCACGTTGCCGCAGTTGGCGCGCACCTTCGATGAAATGGCGTTGGCCGGAGAAAAAATCAGTCTCAAGGCGGCCATTGAAAAGATCTTGTCCCAACGCCAGCGCAATAACCGCAATAACCACGAACGCGGATACCGCCCCCATGTATTCGCGACCTTTAAGGGTGGCTATGCGCAAGTCTACGAAACGCTTGCGGAGGCGTCACAGGCACGTATCTACGTTGATGCTTTTATCTCCGGCATCACCGATTCCGCACGGGGGTATGCACTGCGAGGAGGTGGCGAGGGCTATTATGACGCCGTCGTGGTGGCCACCCCAGCACCAACCACATCCTTATTATTAAAAACAATCGCCCCCGATATCAGCCCCCACTTCAGTACAATCCCCTTGGCTTCCTCGGTGGTCGTCGGGATGAAATTCGCCAGCGATCGGGGTCTCCCGGATAATTCCGGGATTCTGGTGGCAACCGATGAAGTAGATATTAAAGCCAAAGCCTTCACTTTCAGTTCCAAGAAGTGGCCTCACCTAGGTAGCCGCGGAGGCGCTCTAGTGCGAGCCTCTTTCGGGCGCTACAAGGATGATGAGATTTGCCGGGCAGATGAGGATGTCCTTGTTGACCACGCTCTTGCGGATCTCAAGAAAATCACCGGCTTTGATGGCATTGCGGCAGGGCTCGACGAAATCTTTGTACAACGCTGGTTCGGAGGTTTGCCTGTGTACGGGCCGGGGCATCTAGAGACCGTCGCTGCGATCACTGAGGGCTTGGCGCACTACCCGGGTCTTTATGCAACCGGTGCGTGGGCTCAGGGTGTGGGGGTGCCGGCGGTTATTGCTCATGCGCGCGGCGTGGCGCACACCATCTGTGGCAACGCTGAACCCAACCCCGCTCTCGCTGAGTCTTAAACTGGCCTGAAACTGGCCTGAAACTGGTATTGAATCGCTGATACTGGCTTACACTGGCCTAAAAAGCTTGAAACAGAAAGAAAACACGATGACCCAGAAAACTACCCGCTCAGCTGAACTCATGAGTCGCGCCGAAAAACTCATCCCCGGCGGAGTTAATTCCCCAGTCAGAGCCTTCGGCTCAGTGGGAGGTCAAACCCGCTTCATTGAACGCGCCTATGGTTCCACCCTTGTAGATGTGGACGGTAACGAATACGTTGACCTTGTTAACTCCTGGGGGCCCATGCTCATGGGCAATGCCCACCCCGAGATTCTCGACGCTGTCAGCACCGCCATGGCCAAGGGCCTATCCTTCGGTGCCCCCACAGAGGCCGAGGTAGAACTTGCAGAGATGATCATTCAACGAACCAGCGTTGAAGAAGTACGCATGGTCAACTCCGGCACCGAAGCCACCATGTCTGCTGTACGCCTAGCGCGCGGCTTCACGGGTGCGGAAAAAGTCATTAAATTCGACGGCTGCTATCACGGACACGTGGACTCACTGCTAGCCGCCGCCGGTTCTGGAGTGGCTACGCTTTCTCTGCCTGATTCACCAGGGGTGACTGGTGCGAGCGCTAAAGATACTATCGTCGTCCCCTATAACGATATCGCGGCAGTGCGCACTGCCTTCGAAGAACACCCGCACCAAATCGCCTGCGTGATCACCGAGGCGGCCGCTGGCAATATGGGGGCGGTGGCGCCACAGAATAATTTCAATCAACAGCTCAAAGATCTCTGCCATGAATTTGGGGCTGTGCTGATTATCGACGAAGTTATGACTGGTTTCCGCACCTCTTATTCCGGCTGGTACGGGGTTGACCATGTAGCGGGCGATCTCACCACCTTCGGCAAGGTCATCTCAGGAGGCCTGCCCGCTGCAGCTTTCGGTGGACGCGCCGATATTATGCAGCACCTAGCACCCGTTGGACCCGTCTACCAAGCGGGCACACTCTCGGGTAATCCGGTCGCAATGGCGGCGGGCAAGAAGTCACTCGAGCTCGCCACCCCAGCAGTCTATGAGAAGGTAACCAAGCACGCTGATCTGCTGCATTCTCTCATTTCCCAGGCGCTTGATCGGGCCGGAGTTGAGCACCACATCCAGCGTGCCGCTACCATGCTAAGCGTTCGATTTGCTCGTGGTGAGGGCCACAATTTCGCAGATATGAAAGCCGCCGAAACCTTCCGTTTCGCTCCTTTCTTCCACGCTCTTTTAGAACATGGCGTTTATGCGCCACCGAGTGTCTTCGAAACGTGGTTCTGCTCTGCAGCTCTCAGCGCAGATGATTTTGAGCGCATCGAGAAGGCACTGATCCCAGCAGCTCAGGCGGCAGCAGCGGCGGATAAGGTAAATTCATAGCCTGCAGTGTATTAACGAGAAAGGGCCATAAGCTATGACAACAACCATCGTGCACCTCGTGCGTCATGGGGAAGTATTCAATCCGGAGCGAATCCTCTATGGGCGGCTGCCGGATTATCACCTCTCAGCTCGGGGGGAGTCGATGGCTCACGCGACGGCACACTCGTTGTCCGGCCACGATATTTCACTGATCCTTTCCTCTCCACTAGAGCGCGCCCAGGAAACAGCCGCCCCAATTTCCGCCATCAGCGGGGTTGAGGTGGGTATCGATGAGCGCCTTTTAGAAGCCGGTAACCAATTCGAAGGTCTGCGAGTAAAAAGCTGGCGCTCGGATCTGCTGCACCCTCGCTATTGGCCTTTAATGACTAATCCGCTTCAGCCCAGTTGGGGTGAGCCTTATCATGAGATTGCCGAGCGCATGATGGCGGCCGTTACCTCCGCTCGGGAACAGGCCCATGGTCATGAGGCGGTATTAGTCAGCCACCAATTGCCCATTGTGTGCGTGCAGCGCCACGTGAATCAGCAACCTCTGTGGCACAACCCTGCACTGCGTCGCTGTAATCTTGCGAGCGTCACTTCTCTCGTCTTTAGTGATGACGTCCTTATCGACTATCGCTATTCGGAACCCGCGTATGAGATCTAGAACAAGGCATGATCCTTTCGCACTGGTAGCTCTTGGTGGGGTACTAGCGCTGCTGCTTGGCGCCTGCGCCGATGATAGCCTTGCTGGAAAAGACGCCGTAGCGGTGGGCGGAACCTTCCAATTCCACTCACCCGGTGGGCAAAAAACCATCACCTATCCTGAATCTGAGCGCGCACAGATAGCAGATATCACTGGGCCATCAGTCATCGATGACACGGAGATAAGGCTTTCAAATTATGCTGGCCACATCGTCGTTATCAATGCTTGGGGCCAGTGGTGTGGGCCCTGCCGTACTGAAGTCGACGATCTTCAAACGGTGCACGAATACCTCACTAAAGAGGGGGGTACGGTGCTCGGCATCAATATCCGCGATAATAAGCAGTTGGCTAAGGATTTTATGCTCGATAATGGCCTTAGCTATCCGAGCATCTTTGATCCACCCTTTAAAACGGCGGGCTTATTAGGCGGGATTCCCGCCTCGGTGGTACCCACCACCATTATCCTTGATAAGCAGCACCGACCTGCCGTTGTATTCTTGCGTGCCATCACCGAAAAAGAATTAATGGAGGCCATTGCGCCCCTGGAATCAGAATAATGCAGCTCAATATTCTCTCCCAAGGCATCGGGGAATCTTTCGCCACAACAATTAGTTCAGGTCCTTTAATCGCGGGCCTCATCGCCGCAATGATAGCGGGACTTGTCTCCTTTTTAAGCCCCTGCGTCTTGCCCCTGGTACCAGGGTATATCAGCTATCTGGCAGCGCTTGTCGGCGGCGATATCACTTTCGACGCCCACGGGCGCGCCGTTATAACCAAAGGCTCGCGGATGACAATCGCCTTCGCGGCGATTTTGTTCATTGCAGGTTTCACGATTATTTTCGTTCTAGCTACTGCCAGCGTCTTCGGTCTCATTGGAGTCTTGGCTTTAAATAATCAGTGGTTAAGCAGGATCGGCGGGCTTATCACCATAGTCATGGGGCTAGTTTTCCTCGGCAAGATACCATTCCTGCAAACAACGCGCAGTCTCTCAGCTGGGCACTGGTCTAGCATTATCGGCGCCCCAATCCTCGGGGCAGTATTTGCACTCGGCTGGACACCCTGCTTAGGCCCAAGTCTCGCGGCCATTATCTCCATCGCGGCTGGCACCGAAGGGGTGACAGCCTTACGGGGAGTAATCCTCATTATCGCGTACTGCTTAGGGCTAGGTATTCCTTTTCTCATTGTGGCACTCGGCTCGGTACGCGCCATGGCGGGCCTCGATTTCTTAAGCCGCCACGCTGTGATCATCCACCGACTGGGCGGTATAGCCCTTATCCTTACAGGGCTGGCGCTTCTGAGTGGATTATGGTCCGTTTTCATTAGCTATATCCAAGTGCTGAGCTCCAATTACGCGCTGCTACTATAGAGAGCCGGAGAATGAATAAGAAAGGGTTGTCATGGTGAAAAAAGCGTGGCAGTGGCTGACAAGCATGCGCACAGCACTCGCATTATTATGCCTCCTCGCCATCGCCGCCATCCCCGGCGCCCTTTTGCCCCAGCGCTCGCTCAATGCCGCCAATGTTGACGAGTACCTCATCGAGCACGGACGCATTGCTGAGATTTATGACCGCCTACAACTATTTGACGTCTTTTCCTCCACCTGGTTTAAAGCCATAGCCGTCCTGCTCACCATTTCCCTGATCGGCTGTATCATCCCGCGCAGTATTGATCACTACCAGGCCATGCGCACCCCACCAACGAGGGCGCCGAAAAATCTGCACCGGCTACCTCTGCATGGGCAGGGAGTTTTTATAGGAACAGAAGCTCAAGCCCTCTCAACGGCACGTGCGGCACTTAAGGGCTGGAATATTGCTGAGTATTCACCCGCCGACGATCGCGCCCATATTCGCAGTATCGCGGCTGAAAAAGGATATATCCGGGAATTCTTCAACCTCATCTTCCATATCGCTCTTGTGGGTATGCTCGTCGCCATGGCCATTGGCCGCATGGTGTACTACGAAGGGCAAGTTATTATCATCGCCACCGATAAACCAGGTATCAATTCCCAGTTCTGTAATACTGCCACCGCCAACTTCGACTCCTTTCGCGCCGGACCGCTTTTCGATGGTACTGGGCTTCACCCCTTTTGTTTCACAGCCCATAATTTCGTGGCCGATTATCTACCCAATGGCCAGGCCGAAAATTTCCGCTCTGATCTTTCCTATGCCATCGGTGATGATATTTTCCGCGATGAATCCACGTGGGCATCGACCACCCTCGAGGTCAATCACCCCTTAAGAATCGCCGGCGACCGCATTTACCTCCAAGGCCATGGCTATGCCCCCACCATAAAGGTGATATGGCCAAATGGAGAAGAACGCACCCAAACCGTGCAGTTTAGGCCCGACGACCCCACTTTCTTCCTCTCCTCCGGCGTGATGCGCTTCGACCCACCGGTAGGAATGTATGACGATCTCTTTTCCCGCCGGCAGAATCAGCTGACCATTCAAGGGCTCTTCGCACCCACCGCGGCGTGGAGCGGGGAGAATAACGATATCTTGGCCTCCCGTTTCCCAGAAATGCGCGATCCGGCGGTGGCTATCGATATCTACCGCGGCGATAACGGGCTCGATTCCGGACAATCGCAAAGTATCTTCGCCATCGACCCCACCTTGATGAGCTCAGGGCAGTTACAAAAAATTGAACGCGTCAACCTCGCCCAAGGGGAAGACATTACCCTCGATGATGGCACCATCATTCGCTTTGAGGGTGCGGAGGAATTTGCCAATTATCAAATAGCCTACGATCCCACCCAGATCTGGGTTCTCCTTTTCACCCTAATATTCCTTTCGGCCCTGGTTGGATCGGTGACCATCAAGCGCCGCCGCATCTGGGTGCGCGTGCATCCTCAAGATAACGGCACGGTCCTCATCGAGACAGCCGGGTTGGCGCGCACTGATCGCGCCGGGTGGGGTGAGGAATATTATCGGATTCATCGTCGCATTCTTGGGCTCGCTGAGCCGGAGGATGAGGACAGCTAGGCTTTATCTTTGGGTAGGCTGGCGGCTATAGTTGCAGCAAGTTTAAGGACCAAGAAACGAGGTAAGCGGGATGAATATTAATTACACGCTCGCATCTTTTTCAGATTCCGCCTTTTTTAGTGCGGTGGGCATCTATATTCTCGCTCTCGTGCTGTCAGTTATTTACTATATGAAGGCGCAAACCGTTGTCGATTCCCAGCGGGAGGCGAAAACAGTAGCGGTGCGAAGCAAAAACTCCGCCGATACCTTCTCTGGTATGACCCAAGCGGTTGTATGGCTGGGCATTATTATCCATGCCACCTCGGTGATTTTGCGCGGGATATCCGCGGGCCGATTCCCTTTTGGAAATCTGTACGAATATATCACCGAGATCACGCTGTTTACCATGATCATTGCGGCGATTTTCCTGCGCAAAAAAGAGATGCGGGCCCTATGGCCGTGGATTATTACTCCTGTGGTGGCGCTGCTCCTATTGGCCAGTTCCAAGCTCTATGCTGATACCGCTCCTGTGGTTCCGATCCTGCAATCCTACTGGCGGCCCATCCACGTGGGTACCATCTCTATTGGCGGGTCTATCGGTATGCTCTCCGGTGTGGTGTCGGTGCTCTATTTGCTCCGGATGGCGCAACCCAAGGGCCAGGAGCACGGTTTCCTGGGCGCCATAGCCCGGCCACTACCAACGGCACGAGTCCTTGATGCCGTAGCCTACCGCACGGCTATTATTACCGTTCCCCTTTTTGGTTTGGGAATCATTTTAGGAGCCATCTGGGCCGAGGCCAGCTGGGGACGGTTCTGGGGCTGGGACCCTAAGGAGACGGTCGCTTTTATCACCTGGATCCTCTATGCAGCGTATCTCCACGCGCGGGCAACAGCCGGCTGGCGAGATACCAAGGCGGCGTGGATTAATATTCTGGCGCTAGCCACCATGATTTTCAATCTATTCTTTATCAACCTAGTGGTATCCGGGCTGCATTCTTATGCCGGAATCAATTAGAAATAATCGCCGATAAAGGGCATGAGCCTGGCGGAGTGGGCGTTATGGGCGAGCTCATAATATGCCCACTTTCCTTTTTTCGTGCGCGTCACCAAAGACGCCGCCATCAGCTTTTTCATATGGTGGGTGATCGTGGGGGCGGAGACCCCTAAAACTCCCGTGAGGTGATGGGCACATATTTCTTGGCCCGCATTGCTGGCAACTATGAGCAAGATTTTCAGCCGGGTGGGGTCGCTTAATACCTTAAATATCTCGGCGGTGCTGTGCGTGAGCTCAGCGTTGGGTATACGCAACGGCGCGCGGCGCGCAGATTCAGGGCGAGACATACCTCCAATTATAAAGGGTAGCCTAAGTTAAGAAAAGCTTTTATATATCTTCGGGATTGTCGCCGTCCATCCGCCGCTGCTTCGCTCTTTTGATGCGTTCAGCCTCTTCTTGAGCCGCTAATTCCTCGGCGCGGCGCTGCTTAAAGCGTTTCTTTTCTAATTCCCACAGAAAAGCCTCATCGTCGTCGGGGCCTTTAATTTCTCGCGGTGGATTCGCCGTTGATACGGTGCGCTGCCATGAGCTGGGGCCGAAGGCCCGCCACACAATATAAATAGCCAGGATTAAGAGTAAGAAGAGAATAAAGCGGCCCACGGTTAGAAAAACTCACCTCGTTGATCTGGGGAATAATCACGGTCTGCCTGTATTTTACCTGCTTTATCACCCGAGGAGGGCATACGGTAGTCTTAGAAGATATGTCACAGCAACCAGATGCAGCGATCCGCCGGTCCGCGGTGAAAAACCTCCTCTTATACGGCCTCGCTAGGCTTGCGCTTTTTATTCTGCTTACGGCACTCATTCAAATCATTGCCACCATGATCGGGGCCCTAGTGCCCATTTTTATCTCCGCCATGCTGGCCTTGTTGATCGCTATGCCGTTGAGTGTTTTTGTCTTCAAAGGGCTGCGGGTGAAGGCCACGACCGCGGTCGCCCAGTGGCACTATCAACGCAAAGCCTATAAAAAGTGGGTCCAGGACGAACTCGCCTCCCGCTAAGCGCGCTAACTACTATACTGCGGGAGGATAAGTCCGAGCGCCGTCAAGAAGCTAAAGAGGATCATCGCTTTGCCCGTGCCGGCAAGAACAGGGATGAGATCTTTGCCCATGGCGTGTGCGCGCACCGGCGCGCTCGCTGTCCATAGAAGTGGAACGATGCCCACACTCACAAGTGCCCACGGTTCAATAAAGGATAAGAGCAAAGCCCCGATGACCGGAGTGCTGGCGAGAATATAATAGAGAACCCGGGTGCGACTATCTCCTAAACGCACTGCAAGGGTGATCTTTCCGGTTAACCTATCAGAGGGGATATCGCGAAGGTTATTGATCAGATTGACGCTCGCAGACATTGCCCCGATGCTGACCGCAAGAATAATTCCCACTATGGTGATGCGACCAGATTGGGTGAATTCGGTGCCCAAAACGGCCACCAGGCCGAAGAAGATAAAGACAGCTACTTCGCCTAAACCACGATATCCATAGGGGTGAGTACCGCCGGTATAAAACCACGCCGCTAGAATACAGATCACCCCAATAAGGATGAGCCACCACGCGCTTAATAACGATAGGGTGATACCGGCGATCCCGGCAATACCGAAAGCTATAAAAGCAGCCCGCTTAACTAGGTGGGGACTAGCGAGTGCGCTTCCAACCAGCCGCATAGGGCCGCTACGTTGATCATCGGTGCCCTTAATGCCATCAGAATAATCATTGGCGTAGTTCACTCCGACAATGAGAGCCCAGCTTACGATGACGGCCAAGAGAGCACGCCCGAGATTAAAACTGCCTGCCATTGCCGCGGCGGTAGACCCGGCAATGACGGGGGCGAAAGCATTAGCCCAGGTATTGGGGCGGGCGCCGCGGAACCACTGCTGCAATGTAGGAGAGGACATAGACTCTATTGTTGCCCGCGCCCGCACCGAAATTCAAACCCGTTAGCCCAGATCATGCATAAATTTCTCGCGTACCATAAGGCGATCGATCTTACCGGGGCCCTTCAGTGGTAGGGACTCTACCCGCGTGATCTGTTTCGGCAACTGCCAGCGCGGCATCTCATCGAAGGCCTCAATAATGGTCGCTGGTGAGGCAGTACCTGTATAGGCTGCCACAATGGCTTCCCCGAGACGTCGATCTGGTATCCCTAAGACGCACACGGCGCTGACACCCTCGATATTCGCGATCACCTGCTCGATGACCTCGGGGTGAATTTTTAACCCCCCGGAATCGATAATGGTATCGATCCTGCCGGTGACCGTTAATAGGCCATTGTCAATAAAACCGGTATCAGAGGTGAGGAACGAGCCGGGTGAAAAAAAGGCCGGAGAATCGCTCATATTTCGATAACCACGCGCAACCATCGGCCCGGAGATAGCAATGCGCTCGCCGCGTAGTTGAATAGTGACCCCAGGTAGTGGGCGCCCATCGTAGACGCAGCCGCCTGAGGTTTCCGAGGATCCGTAGGTGCGTACCACGGTGATCCCGAGACGGCCTGCAGCCTCGTAATCAGAGCGCCTCAGAGGAGCTCCGCCGACTAAGACGGCTTGAAAAAGCCTTAAGGCCTCAATACCGGCGAGGGTATCCATGGCTTTGAGCAACTGCATGGGGGTGAGCGCGGTATAAATGCGACCCGGGAAGTGCGCCAAGCGCTCGGCCTTTAGGGCAAATTCCTGGATGGAAAAGCCGTGGCTGAGATCAAGAAACTCGGGTTCATATCCGGAGACAATGCTGCGCACCAAGACCTGCAACCCGGCGATATGGTGTGCGGGCATGGCCAGCAACCACGCTCCCTCCCCACCAAGGTATTGATGGGTGGCATCGGCGGAAGAGATGAGGTTTGCGGGCGTAAGTTCCGCCCCCTTCGGGGTTCCCGTGGACCCTGAGGTAGCCACCACCACGGCGACTTCGGGGTCAATGGGTTCGCCCACTCTACAGTGCCCACGCAAAATCTCGTTCTGGCTTAAGTCAGGGCCACAAGGAAGAATGCTCATTTGGCCGCTGAGCGCCTCTTCTAAGGAGCTCATCAAAGGCAGCGGATCAGCTGGATCAACTGTTATGGCGCGTAAGCGAGAACGAGACATAGGGATTCGCGATCTAGTAATAGTAGGGGAAGGAGGACCAATCGGGGTCGCGCTTTTCTAGAAAAGATTCCTTACCTTCTACTGCTTCATCGGTCATATAGGCCAGGCGGGTTGCTTCACCGGCAAAAACTTGCTGCCCCATGAGTCCGTCGTCAGTGAGGTTGAAGGCAAATTTCAACATCCTTTGCGCCGTCGGCGATTTGGAATTAATTTCCCGACCCACCTGGATGGCCTCGTTTTCTAGGTCCTGGTGATCGGCCACAATATTGACCGCCCCCATGCGCTGCATGGTCTCCGCATCATAAGTGCGGCCCAGGAAGAAGATTTCGCGGGCATATTTCTGCCCCACCATTTTCGCTAAATAGGCCGAGCCGTAGCCGGCATCAAAGGATCCCACATCGGCGTCGGTTTGCTTAAAGCGTGCCTCTTGGCGTGAGGCAATGGTCATATCGCAGACTACGTGAAGGGAGTGACCACCGCCGGCAGCCCACCCGTTCACCACGGCAATAACGACCTTGGGCATGGTGCGGATAAGACGCTGCACTTCGAGGATATGCAGCCTGCCACCTTCGACCTTAGTTCGCGCCTCATCGACGGTATCTGCGGTTTCTCCCGAGGCATAGCGGTAGCCTGAGCGCCCTCGAATACGCTGGTCCCCGCCGGAGCAGAAAGCCCATCCACCGTCCTTGGTTGAGGGACCGTTTCCAGTGAGCAAAATAGTGCCAATATCGGGGCTGCGCCTGGCGTGGTCAAGAGCTTGGTACAGTTCATCGACAGTATGCGGGCGGAAAGCATTGCGCACCTCGGGGCGATTAAAGGCAATACGAACGATTCCGTATTCGCGACCGTCGCCGGTGTGGCGGTGATAGGTGATATCAGTAAAATCTTCGAAACCTGGGACGGTAGCCCATTGGGTTGGGTCGAATGGTTGGCTGGTGCTCGGTGCAGGGTTTTTCTCCATAATGCCTATGTAGTCTAGTTGCTGGCTTAATCCAAAGTCTATGAAGGGCGCCACCCCCTCATATAACCGGTGAGATCGACACCCGGACGGGCATAACAGACAGCAGAAACAGGGCTGGCAGGAAAGACAGCACGAGCGTGCCAGGGCAACGCTGACTATATAAGTCACTACTGCCGACAAGGGGTGAGCTGATATGACTTGGCCTTGGGGGAGTAGTCACAAGTGACTACTCCTGACTACTCCGGGCTCGCGGCTCGCCTGCCCCCAGATCATCCGAGTACTTCAGAGCTATCATGGATTCTATATCTCCCCACGGCCCGACTCGAGGGGGCTCAGCTTAGCGACACTGCTTGATGACACTGCTTAACGGCACTGATGTTGTCCTTAGTATTGCCTCGCTATAGTAAGGGGCATGACCGTATCTTCTCCCAGTGATATCTCAGTCGACGAACTCATTGAGCGCGCCCATATTGTGAGCCTGCCCATGAGGGTACCTTTTCGCGGTCTCAACCACCGTGAAGCAGTGCTGATCGAGGGCCCTGAGGGCTGGGGGGAATTTTCACCCTTTATCGAGTATGAACCTCATGAAGCCGTTCAGTGGTTGCGCTGCGGGATGGAGATGGCCTTCCAGGGACCACCACCTATCAACCGAGAACTCATCGCTGTCAATGCCACTATCCCCGCCGTTGCAGCCGCGGAGGTTGAGGGGGTGCTGGCCCAATTCCCGGGCTGTACCACTATTAAGGTGAAGGTAGCCGAAGCGGGGACCAGCCTGGATCAAGATTGCGAGCGCATTCAACGGGTGCGTGAGTTAGTTCCGCACGCCAAAATCAGGGTGGATGCTAATCGTGGCTGGAGCGTTGCGCAGGCGCTAGAGGCAGCGCACCGGCTGGGCCCGCTCGACTATATGGAGCAGCCGTGCCACAGTGCCGCTGAGTTAAAAGAGCTGCGCGAATTGCTGCTGCGCAGTGGACTTATTGTTCGAGTGGCCGCCGATGAATCCATAAGGCGCGTGGAGGACCCGTACGATGTGGCTGAAACCCGGGCTGCCGATGTAGCTGTGGTAAAGGCCGCTCCCTTGGGGGGACCTCGCGCGGTTCTAAAAATCGCAGAGTTCTACCGTGCCCGCGGCCTTGATATCACCGTCGCTAGCGCCCTCGATACCGGGGTGGGCATGAATGCTGGGATCGCTGCGGTCGCCGGTTTGCCCGTCTTTTATGACGACGATGGCTTCGAGGTTCCCCCGGCTGCCGCTGGATTGGCAACCCAGCGGCTTTTTGTCGCTGATATCACCGCTGAACGCCCGCTGATCGACGGCCATATGAGTACCGAATTACTCGAACCCGATATGGACCGAGTAGCGGAATTTAAAGCCTCAGCTGACCGTCGAGATTTCTGGATCACGCGTCTAACTGAGTGCTTTGAGCTTCTTTAAGCCGAGTGGGCCACCAGAATTTTTCACCGATAATTTCCACCACAGCGGGCAGCAAGATGGTGCGCACAATCAGGGTGTCAAGCAGCACTCCGATAAAGATGATGACGCCAATTTGTGCCAGCGCCACCAGGGGAAGTACTCCGAGAGCGGCGAATACGGCTGCAAGTAGGATACCAGCTGAGGTAATGACTCCACCGGTGGCACTCAGTGAGCGCATTACCCCGATACGAGTGCCATAGATCTGTGCCTCCTCTTTGGCTCTGCTAATGAGGAAGATCGAATAATCAATACCTAAGGCCACCAAAAAGACAAAAGCATAGAGCGGGGTCAAGCTATCAAATTTCTCAAAACCGAAGACGGCTGTGGAGATCCACCAGCCTATGCCAAGGGCTGCGAGATTAGTGAGCAACACCGAGAAGGTCATAACCGCTGGTGCAATAAGAGCGCGCAGCATGACAGCAAGCACGATGAAGATAAGCAGCAAAATGAGCGGGAAGATGATCATGCGATCGCGAGCGGCGGATTCTTCTGCATCGATGAGTTGCGCATCAACCCCACCGACGAGTGCATCAGTTTCGCGCACTGCCTCGCGCACCTCATTGACATCTGCCCCTGAGACATTGAAGACACTCCACTGCTCGGCGGGGCGATCAGGGCGCACCACATAGCCTTGATTCTGAAGTAATTCAGAGACTTTTTGCGGCTCTTGGGTGATAACGGTGAGGGGGGTGGCGTCTTGATCGGGGAATGCCCGAGCAAGATCTGCGGCGGCACTAATAGATTCTGGGGTTGTAACGAACTGATTGCGCTGATCCAGGCCGGTTTCAATCGCCCCTACTCCCAGGCTTGCGAGGGAGAGAAAGATCAGCGAGACCACTGTGACTTTAACCGGCTGGTGCCCCACATATTGTCCGATCCGATCCCAGAGGGAGGAGTGCTTGTCTTCGTTGAGGCCCGGGCTGCGCGGCCAGAATATCCACCGCCCGAAAAGTAGCAAGATACCAGGAAGGGCGAATACCGCGAAAACGAAGGCCACGATTATCCCAACCACCGTCGCCAAGCCGAGCCCGCGCGTGGTGGGAACAGCAGAAAGAAGCAGGCAGGCCACGCCGATAATCACGGTTGCCCCGGACGCCGCAATAGTTTTCACCGTCGGCGCCCACGCATGGGCCATAGCGGCGAAGCGGTCCTCGTGGCGGGTCAGTTCATCGCGGTAGCGCGAGATAATCAGCAGGGCATAGTTGGTGCCAGCGCCGAATACCAGCACCGAGAGGATACCTGAAGTGGAATCATTCCACACCATTCCTAAAGCGCTTAAGACCCAGGTATAGGCGGTGGCAGCGACACGGTCGGCCACCCCGATCACGAGCAGGGGAATCAGCCACAGCCACGGGGAGCGGTAGGTCACAATGAGGAGGATGGCCACGATAATTCCCGTCACTGCGAGAAGGAGGAAATTAGCGCCAGAGAAAACATTAGCCAGATCTGCGCGGATTGCCGCAGGCCCGGTTACTTGGGCCTTGATGGAGGGGTCGAGAGACTGAGCTTGGGCGCGGAGGTCTTTAATGCGAGCGTTATTGTCCTCGGCTTTAGCAGCTGGCACGGTCACAGGGATGAATGCGGCTGTGCCATCTTTATTGGGAATAGGTGGGGCCCCGAGCTCGGCGGCGAAGGGGCCCACCACCTGGAGATCGATGGCTCCTTGAGTCGATTCGAGGAGAATGAGGGCGGGCAGGGTTTCTTCGCCGGGGCGGGAGTCAAGAACCTGCGCCACCGTGGTGGAGTCTTTGCCGTCGGGTAGGGCTTGTTGCGGGGCGGTGGGTTGTGCACTCGGTCCAAAGCTGATGATGGCAATTCCTAACAGGATGACCACCAGCGCTAACTGACGAAACCGAAGGAAAACGGATGAATTCATAGGATCAAGATTAATTGAAATCCGTTAAGATCATTCGCTAGGAACCTCAAGAGGCTGCTAGCTGAGCGGCATTATGAGCCGCTAATTGAGCTCTAACGTGCGCACAATGGGGCTCAATGTGACCAGCTGCGGGGAGGTTAGCGCCTTTATGCTTGCGGGCATTAGGATCGATCGCATGAATAATGCGGATCTTTCTAGCCCTGAACTCGCCCGCGAGATTGCGCGCGAGTTAGCGCGGCACCTCACCGATATTGTGATTTGCCCAGGCTCGCGTAATTCCTCCCTCTCTCTAGCGTTGATTGCGCGCGGCGATATCCGCATCCATTCGCGTATCGACGAACGCTCTGCCGCTTTCCTCGCTCTCGGCATGGCGCGCGCCACGGGCCGCCATGTGGGAGTGCTCATGACCTCAGGCTCTGCCGTAGCCAACTGCCACCCAGCGGTGATCGAATCGCTGCATTCCCATACCCCGTTGGCCATCATCTCAGCCGATCGGCCGCGATATCTGGTGGGAACAGGAGCTAATCAAACTATTGATCAGCACCAGATTTTTGGCCAACCCACGATCGACATTTCAACCCAGGCTGATATCGGCGCCCTCGATACGGCTTTCGAGCACACCTTTGTCCATATCAACTGTCATTTCGCCCAGCCCCTGGTGGATTCAATGCCTCCCGGGGAACCCCCGGTAGAAAAGGTGCAGGGAGGAATTAAACGAGTCGACCATGGGGAGGTTACTCTTGACCTCTCCAAGCGCACCCTCGTCATCGCGGGTGATGAAGCATGGCGCGTCCCAGGGCTCGAAGACGTGCCCACCATCGCTGAACCCTCCGCACCGGCACCCTATCACCCAGTGCACCCCCTAGCCGCCAGCCTATTCCATAGCACCCACGTATCAGCAGATGGGTATGTGGTGGAAACTAAGCCAGAACAAGTCGTGGTGGTGGGTCATCCCACCTTGCACCGCGACGTAATGAATCTGCTTCACGATGAAAGAATTGAGCTCATTATCCTCTCGCGCACCGCGCAGCTGACCAACCCGGCGCGCCGGGAGGCCCAGTGCGGCAGCCGCATTAAAACGGCCGGTGAGGTCAGTGCAGAGTGGATAAAAATCTGCCACGCCGTAAGCGAGCTCGCCATTGAGGCGGTGCGGGAGGCCATCGCCCACCCCGACTACGGCTTTACAGGGTTGCATGTGGCCGCAGCGGTAGCGGATTCCGTTGGGGTAGGCGATACCCTCTTTATCGGACCCTCCAATCCGGTTCGAGATATATCCTTTGTCGGTGCCCCCTTTGACGGGGTGGACCTGTATACCCCACGGGGTGCTGCGGGTATTGATGGCAATCTCTCGCAGGCAACCGGTATTGCTTTGGCCGTGCAGGCGCGCGAACCCGATCTCATTAGGGCCCCGCATACTCTGGCTTTGGTGGGTGATATCACTTTCCTCCACGATTGTGGGGGGCTGCTTACTCCCGTCTATTCACCGGTAGCCGAGAATTTCACCATCGTGGTAGCTAATGATGATGGCGGGGGCATTTTTGAAACCATTGAGGTGGGCGATCAATCCTATGCCCCAGGTTTCGAGCTCGCCTTTGGTACAACCCACGGGGTGGATATCGAAGCGTTAAGTGCAGCCTATGGCTATGACTATGAGAGGGTCGATTCTTTAGCGGAGTTATTGCGTGCCCTCGATGATGCCGGTGAGCAGCCGGGAATAAAGATCATTGAGGCGAAGACGGTGCGCGATACGCGCCGGGTGATGCACCAAGAATTGCAGCAGAAGGTTCGTTTTAGCGCACGGGACTAGACTTAAGCGGTATGTCTGGTCGCTTGAGTGTTCGTCGCCCCGTTTATCATCCGGCTGTCGCGCGTCGAATGAGTAGGCGTGTGCTAGTTCTGATTTATCTCGCGGCTGTTATTGGGTGCGTGGCTATGCTCATCGGCCCCATGCTCAATGATTATGCGATTGGCAAGGATCCAGGCCGTGCACTGGCGCGGGTGACTTCGGTATCGGCGTTGGAAACGGCAATTGAATACCAGGATGAAGAAGGGGTTTATCATTCTCCGCGCACGGGTTTGCTTTATCCATCTGGTTTGGGTGTAGGGCAGCGGGTATGGATCACCTACGCCCGTTCTAATCCTGAGCTGGCTAAAGTGGAAGGCCGCACCTGGACGCTGGCCATTATTCCAGCATTCAGTGCGCTGGTAGTAGTGCACATTATTGCGGCTTTGCTTTTTGCTTTCCGACGTTTCATTTTGCGTCAATTAGCAGCCAGGCGCTAAGAGCTGCTGCGCAATCGTGATCCGCCCTTGTTAGACTTTAAGGCGTGGCTAAGGCAAATATGAATAAAAAACCCCTCGATGTAGCGCGCATGTTCGATCAAGTGGGGGAGAAATATGATCTCACCAATACGGTTTTAAGTTTCGGCCAGGACCGCCGCTGGCGTCGCCGCACGAGGCAGGCCTTAGGTATTGGCCCAGGCGATAGGGTTCTAGATCTCGCCGCGGGGACCGCTGTGTCCACCGAGGAGCTGGCCAGCTCCGGGGCGTGGGTTATAGCCTGTGATTTTTCCCAAGGAATGTTAGCTGCCGGAGAGAAGAGGGCCGTGCCTAAGGTCTGCGGCGATGGTATGGCACTCCCGTTCCCCGATGCCACCTTTGATGCGGTGACTATCTCCTACGGGCTGCGCAATATCTACGATTACCAAGCCGGTTTGCGGGAGATGGCACGCGTGACCAAACCAGGGGGGCGCTTGGTGGTCGCGGAGTTTTCTACTCCGACGCTTCCAATTTTCCGCACCTTCTATATTGAGTATCTCATGCGGCTATTACCGGCGATAGCTAAGGTTGTGTCCTCGAACCCTGACAGTTATGAATACCTTGCTGAGACCATCAGGGCGTGGCCCAAGCAGGAGGAATTAGCCAGCGCTATCGATGCCAACGGGTGGAGTGACTGTACCTGGACTAACCTCACCTTTGGCATTGTGGCTTTGCATTGCGCCTATAAACCAGCGGAGGCCAGCTAATATCACCCAAGGCCCACCCAGGGCCTACCAGGGGCTACCTGGCCTACTCAGGGCCACCCAGCCCTACCTAGATCTACTCAGGGCCTAGCGTGTGGGCACAGTCGACGACCACAGGGTAGGGGCGGCGGAATAACGTTTGATGGTAGCGCCTGCGCTACGCCAGAGCCTGGCAATAAGGTCTTGATCCTCAGGGGTGACAAGGTTACCCATAAGACGCGCCGCCGCGGGCATGAGCATCGGGCCCAGTGGCCGCCTTAGGCCAATTGGGCCAAGATAATCAAGCAAGCGGGGATAGGTTAGTAATTTCGCAGCAGTTCGCGCAAGGAGGAAAGCTTCACCGTAGTGCTGACCGAGGAGATCTGGCCACATCAGCGTAAAATCCTTGGCCTCATCGAGGATTCCAATGGCATACTCCGCTGATTCCATCCCGTAGTCAATGCCCTCTCCATTGAGCGGATTAACCAAAGCGGCGGCATCGCCGATGAGCATCCAGTTCGCTCCAGCCACATTAGACACCGATCCACCCATGGGTAGAAGGGCGGAGGCGATATTCTCCGGATCTCCGAAACCCCATTCTTTTTCGCAGGAAGAAATATAGTGGGAGAGCAATTTCTTGGTATTGATCTGCGCCGGCCTAGACTCTGTTGATAGTGCGCCACATCCCACATTGGCATATCCGTTACCAAGGGGGAAGATCCACCCGTAGCCAGGTTGGGTGACGCCATCGGGGCTGGTGAGTTCTAAGTGGGAGTGAATCCACTGTTCATGAGAATATTCGGTTGTGCAGTAGGAACGCGCTGCGATCCCGTACACATTATCTTTATGCCACGTCCTGCCCAGCAATTTTCCGAAAGTAGAGCGCACGCCATCGGCGACGATGACGAAGCGCGGGCTAATAATAGTTCCGTTTGAGAGTTCCACTTGGCTAATCCGCGAGGAGGAGAACTCCACTTTTTTAGCCGCAGCCCCGGTAATGGTGCTAACCGCTTCCTCTGTCTGAGCTTTGGTGAAAAGAAGGTGATCGAATTCGCGCCGGGGCATCGCTGAGCCTTGATCCCCGAAGCTGCCATCCGGCCACGGGGCTGTGATATCACCGCCGAAGCCGTGTAATTTCAATCCCTTGGAGTGGTAGCGGTCTAAGATCTCCTCGGCCAGTCCGAGGGTTTTTAGTTGCGTAATAGCCCGCGGTGTGAGACCGTCTCCGCAGGTTTTATCGCGCGGGAAGTCTAAGGCGTCCACGAGGATGGTGGAATAGCCTGCGCGCGCGGCATAGAGGGCGGCGCTTGATCCGGCGGGTCCAGCGCCAATGATGAGAATATCTGTTGCTAACCTTTTTTCTTGCACGTTCCCATTCTTGCAAGGGTTCTAGCCCTTTAGCCACCCCACGGATATGTAAAGGGCCGAGTTTCGGCTACGGTTGAGGGGTTAGTTGGATAAAGTGGTGTGGTGATATGAGAATTTCTTTAACTTTCCTGTCCTCACCACTCTTCGCACCGGCTGTGACAAAAAGAAGGTAGATAAAGCATGAGCAACCGTGCCGAACTTCGCCAACATACTGGTGATTCTGCTATCGGTACACGCCTCGATCTGGGAGATAATGCTCTCAACGAGCAAATCGCCGAAGGAATGGTTCGAGTCGAGGCCACGCTGCGGGCAGAACTCAATAAAGGCGAAGATTTTGTCACCGACAAAGTCATGCATTTAACTAAAGCGGGCGGCAAACGCTTTCGCCCCATGTTTTCGTTACTAGCCTCCAATTACGGGCCCAACCCCATGAACGATGATGTCGTCAAAGCCGCCATCGTTATTGAAATGACGCACTTGGCTACCCTTTACCACGACGATGTGATGGATGAGGCAACTCAACGCCGTGGGGTGGAATCGGCCAATGCACGGTGGACTAATTCGATTGCCATCCTCGCCGGCGATATCCTGCTTGCTCACGCTTCGCGGCTAATGGCGGAATTAGGGGCCGATACTGTAGCCCACTTCGCCAAAACCTTTGGTGGTCTCGTGACCGGGCAGATGCGGGAAACTCTCGGTGCTGGTAAGAGTAATGCGGTTGATCATTATATGAAGGTCATCGACGAGAAAACGGGCGTTCTCATAGCAGCGGCGGGCTATTTGGGGGCCCTGCACTCCGGTGCCGATGAGAGGACCCTAAAAGCTGTAGAAGCCATCGGTTCCGCGATTGGTATGATCTTCCAGATCGTTGACGATATTATCGATATTTTCTCTGATTCTTCCCAATCCGGTAAGACGCCGGGGACGGATCTGCGTGAGGGAGTATTCACCTTGCCGGTGCTCTACGCCCTCGAGGAAGATTCTGTAATCGGGGAGGAATTACGCCTCCTTCTTACTGGCCCTTTGCGTAGCGATGAGGAGATCGCCCGCGCCTTGACACTACTGGGAAAGTCGAAGGGGCGTGACAAAGCGCTTGCGGATGTTCATCGCTTTATGGCGGTGGCCGAAAAGAATCTAGATTTATTGCCCCAAAATTCCACCACCGAGGCGTTGCGCACGCTAGCGCGCCTTACAGTGGCGCGCGTTGGCTAAGGTTGGCTGTTCTCCCCAGAGAACCTGAGAATAGGGTTGTTAAGGTGGCGATTTGTAGTTTGCTAGCGGGTATATAGTAAGGTACTTAAGCGCACCACGAAAGTGTTGCACGCCAGGTTGCCCGAGCGGCCAAAGGGAGCGGACTGTAAATCCGTCGGCATTGCCTACAGAAGTTCGAATCTTCTACCTGGCACAGATTCAAACCCCACCGTTTATTCACTAACACGGTGGGGTTTTTCTTATTATCTTCATTTTTGATCCGATGAGCAGGCGATTTGTTTTCTAGCTTGGGATCGGGTTAGAGTATTCGCAGTTCCCGAGACGATCGATATGGTATTACCTTTTTATCGATCCTATTCTTGAGATCTGCCCCCTTAGCTCAGTCGGCAGAGCGTTTCCATGGTAAGGAAAAGGTCGACAGTTCGATTCTGTCAGGGGGCTCTGTTTCTTTGTTTGAACCCAAAGAATCAGGTATGGCGGTGTAGCTCAGTGGTAGAGCAAGCGACTCATAATCGCTGTGTCGCGAGTTCAATTCTCGCCATCGCTACGGTGACGAAGAAAAAACACTTTATCGTGTACTATTTTCAACATCACTAAAGATAAATAGGGGCGTAGTTCAATTGGTAGAGCAACGGTCTCCAAAACCGTAGGTTGCAGGTTCAAGTCCTGTCGCCCCTGCAAGATGAAAAAGCACCATCCTTCCTCAAAGAGGTTGGTGCTTTTTTGCTTCCGTAACCCTCTCTGAACTGGGAGGATGGGGATAATTTGTAAAAAATTTAATATATCTGTAATCTGATCCACGCTGCGACTAAGAGCACAGATACATGATCTGTTTGTTCCATCGAAGCAGTGCCCCCTTAGCTCAGTCGGCAGAGCGTTTCCATGGTAAGGAAAAGGTCGACAGTTCGATTCTGTCAGGGGGCTCTTTTTTATTGCCCCCACCCCTTGTTAAGCATGGCCTCCATTTATGCCACCGGTAGAGCCCTGATGGGCGCTCGACCTCCCCGTAAGGGTGAGAGTAATGGGATAGCAGTGGATCTTTGATATAGTTAAGCTCTTGCGGGTGGATGAATATCCACGCGACGTAGCATTCTATATATTTCCAACTAATAAAATTTTTTTGAGGAGAGTCGCGTGAGCGAAGATAAGCCAACGCCAGGCGGTGCCGCACGCCCTACGGGTAAGCGTCAGCTGACCGGTGTCAGCACAACCTCCACTGCTGATTATGAGAAAAAGCAACCGCGGCCAGTCGCCGAGGCCGCAGAGCCGACCTCCTCGAAAGCTAATGCAGTTGTTTCCTTCCTGCCTGAAGTAGGCTCGGAAATGAAGAAGGTGATCTGGCCAACCTCACGTCAGATGGTCAACTACACCCTCATTGTTTTCGCTTTCCTCATCGCCTTAACCGCTCTTGTCGCTGGTGTGGACTTCCTTGCAGGCTTGGGAGTTGAGAAGGTTCTCACGCACCGCTAGGATCGTTTTTAGTAGTACATAACCTAATATTTCTCCCGCCGTAACCTCTAAAAAATAGAAGCGAAAAAATAGCTTCCAATTCGAGGTGAGGGCGGGATAATTTTTCCCATACCGTCCCACACCGCCCCATACTGGGGACGTGGGACACGCCGCCACGATAATCAAGCTGCGGCGTAGGCTCCCACGATTACTCTTTATAGCAACTCATATAAAAGCCCAATTGAAAGCGAGAAGATGACCATGAGCGATGAAACTCCAGATACCTTCGGCGATGTATTTGCCGAAGCAGAGGTTGAACTGCCCGAGACCACCCCGGAACTGGTAGAGCCTGCCTCGCAGTCCCTCGACGAATTAAGTGAAACCCCCGTATCAGAAGGCGCGGACGTCCCCGGTCATGAAGAGGGCGATTATAAGGCTCGTCTGCGTGCTTTTACCCGCGAACTGAAAAAGCAACCCGGCCGTTGGTATATCATCCAGTGCTACTCTGGCTACGAAAACAAGGTGAAAACCAACCTTGATATGCGCTCTCAGACCCTCGAGGTAGAAGATTCGATCTACGAGATTGTGGTTCCGGTGGAACAAGCGGTGGAGATCAAAGATGGTAAGCGCAAGGTAGTTAAGCGGAAATTGCTACCAGGCTACGTTCTCGTGCGCATGGATATCAACGATCGTGCCTGGTCCGTGGTGCGCGAAACCCCGGGTGTGACTTCCTTCGTGGGCAATGAGGGCAATGCCACTCCGGTCAAGCACCGCGATGTTGCTAAATTCCTCATGCCACAGGAGTCTGCTCATGCTGCGACCGCCGCCGAAGCTGAGGCCGAGGGAGAGATGGTGGTGGAGATGCCACTAGACACCTCCAAGCCAGCGGTGACCGTGGACTTTGAAGAAGGCGAGGCTGTCACCATCCTCACCGGTGCGCTCGCGGGTGTATCTGCCACTATTTCTTCCATCGATGCAGATAATGCAAAGCTGCAGGTTCTCGTTTCCATCTTTGGCCGCGAAACCCCAGTGGAAGTCAATGTGGACCAGGTGGAAAAGATTAGCTAACTCGCTCTGGCTCACTCAGTTAACTCCGTTAACTTGGTCAACTTGGTTAACTTGGTCAACCCCGCACCGCCACGAACGTATAGTGATCTAGGGAAAAGATCAACGCTTTGGCCCCGCCTCTATGGTGGGGCCAAAGCATATATGTGCTGGGCTTTGATAAATATTTCACTGACCTGTAGAGTGGTATCCCGCGTGTCTTTTGATGCGCATACACCATAAATTTTAACCGGTGGCTTTGAGCGTTGAATAATCCGTCAAAGGCAATTCTTCGCGGGGCATCCGGGCGCAAGTGGGTATTACCATCACCATCTTGGGTAATACATCCCCCACACGTTGGTCCTGTGGATTCCTCAAAGACCAGGGGTGCTTAGCGTTAACATAGGAAGTAGGTAGTAAAGATGGCTCCAAAGAAAAAGAAAAAGGTCACCGGCCTGATCAAGCTACAGATCGAGGCTGGCGCTGCTAACCCAGCTCCTCCAGTTGGCCCAGCACTTGGTGCTCACGGCGTCAACATCATGGAGTTCTGTAAGGCTTATAACGCTGCCACTGAATCTCAACGCGGCAACGTTGTTCCTGTGGAGATCACCGTCTACGAAGACCGTTCCTTCGACTTCAAGCTCAAGACCCCACCAGCAGCCAAATTGCTGCTCAAGGCTGCGGGTGTGAAGAAGGGCTCCGGTGTTCCTCACACCGATAAGGTCGCTTCCGTCACCATGGATCAGGTGCGCGAGATCGCCCAGACCAAGATGGAAGACCTCAACGCCAACGATATCGAGGCTGCAGCCAAGATTATCGCCGGCACCGCCCGCTCCATGGGCATCGAGGTTAAGTAATACTTTCCCTCTTTAAAGGTGGTAGGAATAAGCCCTAGAAGTTTTCTTACCACCCTTCACCTGGAGTCCTCCTCTAAGGGCTGAGGTGATAAATATTTGTATATACAGTGGAAGGGCTCGCTTCGGCCCACTCACCACACCATCCTCATATCTATCGAGAGAAGGATCTATCATGAGCAAGTCATCCAAAGCTTATAAGGCCGCCGCGGAAAAGATCGTCAAAGATCGTCTGTACGAGCCACTGAAGGCCCTCGAGGTTGTTAAAGAGACCTCGTCAAAGAACTTCGACGCTACCGTTGACGTGGCTATCCGTCTGGGAGTTGATCCCCGCAAGGCTGATCAGCTTGTTCGCGGTACTGTTTCCTTGCCACACGGCACTGGTAAGACCGTGCGCGTCGCCGTCTTCGCCGCAGGCGAAAAGGCTACCGAGGCAGAGGCTGCCGGCGCTGATTTCGTGGGCACCGACGAGCTGATCCAGAAGATCACCGACGGCTGGACCGATTTCGACGTTGCCATCGCAACCCCCGATCAAATGGCTAAGGTCGGACGCGTGGCTCGCGTACTCGGCCCTCGTGGTTTGATGCCAAACCCTAAGACCGGCACCGTGACCACCGACGTAGCCAAGGCCATCTCGGAGGTTAAGGGCGGCAAGATTTCTTTCCGCGTGGACAAGGCTGCAAACCTTCATGCTATCTTGGGCAAGGCCTCCTTCGATGCAGAGAAGCTCGCCGAGAACTACGGCGCTTTGATTGATGAGATCAACCGCTTGAAGCCTTCCTCTGCTAAGGGCATTTATATCAAGAGGGTCACCGTGTCCTCTACCTCTGGCCCTGGTGTTCCAGTGGATCCCTCCATTCAGAAGAATTACCTCGGCTAAGAACTAAAGTTCTATAGCTCGGTTTTAAAGCCCTCTCCCTGATCGGGGAGAGGGCTTTAATGGTGAATCCATTAAGACCATAAGGGGGTTGTATGTGGAGTGGGGGGCGCCCTTGTGATCTCTAGTCAACATTGCCCCCGGTTACTCCGATGTATTAAGAGAACGTTGAGCGTTATCTGCCCGGGAGTTTTGTTCATTTCGTTGAGCTTGCTACGACCATCGAGCGCAGTGTGGGCGAGTCGATGCTACCGACAAAAGGCCGCTATGCGGGTTCTGGTCCCCGCCCTCAGGAGTACCTCGAGTATGTGGCTTTGCATAGATGTGAGTGGACCTAGGGATAGATGCGCTACTGCGATCAGCCACCTCTGGTTGCACTGGTTCAGGCTGGGCTATTGCTAGTACTGAGAAGCCTGAGCAAAAAATCAGCTCATAGTGCGGTGTGCCTGCCCGCACGTCGAGTGCCTTTCATAAGCCACGCTAAGAGTGTCAGTATGATAATGATTGCGGCAGCTATGAGGGCCCACATCCACCACTGCCACACTATTTGAGAGGCTTCGAATACTTTAGACTCGTCCTTATCCATGGGTACCCGGTGTCCCCGAACTAGCAGGCGGTGACTATTAATTCCGTAGGGTGTACACGTAACAAGAGTGACAAAATCACGACCGTTTTCGCGGCCGAGATCATCCAAATGATCAGGCTCTACAATTTTGATCATATCTACTTGATATTTCAGTTTGTGGCCGGATACCGCGATATAGAAGACCTCACCCTTTTTGACGTTGATTAAGTTATCCCACAAGGTCGCGGTTTGAATCCCAGTGTGTGCGGATAATACGGAGTGGCGATTGTCGCCCCCGATCGGTAGATCTGTTCCAAATAGGTGCCCAACACCGCGGTCAAGGGCATGTGGTCCAGTGCCGTGATAGATGGGTAATTTTGACTTGATCGACGGAATCATGATCTGGCCCATGGCATCAGTATCCGACAATTGCGATAGATACTGCAGATATTGCTGGTATGCCGGGGAGGTTTCGTCCGCTATAGCCCGCCACGCGTCTGTGAAGCCAGAATTGCCTGTGCGCTCCAGGTTGTAGCGGAGTGCATCCTCCCATGCGGTATCGAGCACCTCAGGAGGGGCCGCCTTTTCCAACTTGGCATATTCATCAGCTGCTTGCTGCTGCTGCCAGTTATTCCACTGAGTAGCCACGACGGGGTAAACCAGAACGCCTACTCCGATAAGAATTAATATAACCGCGAGAAACATTTTGACATTGCTTCTTTTTGGTGGTGAAGCATTACGTGAGCGGGCCTTCGGATCATTGTGCGCAGCTATTTGAGCCATATATGAAGAATTTACCCAATAAAGGGACAAAAATATAGGGCTTCACACTAGATATTTTTCTCTGTCCACTAAATGCCCGCTCGTGGGGTAGTAGATCTGCGGTCAGGTGGTGGAGTTTTAAAAAGGACAATGAGCTGCGCCGAGAGCTAAAAAGATACCGGCGTGCAGTGACAAGGTGCGCGATGGTGAAAAATCAGGTGGATTGCTCTGATATGGTGCAAATCTACAAGGGGTGGGTTCCGGCAATCACTCATGGCTGCACGCATCTCCTGACGTGCTGTGACCTGGCTGTACTCGTCGTAGGGTTCATTGGATTTATATGCCATACTCTTCGGCGACTTGAGGGGGAGCCGATATCAGGTGAGCTTTGGCGTCGATGCGGTAAGGCCATCTGTACTCGGTTCACATCGATGTGCGCGGCCAATTACGGGTACATCAAGACCGTCGTGGTAACCAGTGACGCGTTGAGTGCGTTGGTATCTAGCTCGTATGAACAAGGCTAGTGCTCTAGCTATTCCCTGTGCGTCTGAGAACAGTGGTGGTTGGAAATATGTGCATACGTTGCTGGACTCTCTGAGATCAGGGGCGGGGGTGTGCCCTGGAGGCATATACATAGCAGGGGAAGGTGGACAGTCTTGGCCTGTTTGTGTGCACTCTCCTCAATGGGGGGCTGCCATAGCGGCCAGGTTAGGGGGGGGCGGTGTGGTGAAATCCTAAAACCTCATGCTGTCAGGGGATTTGGCTGGTGAGGAGGCGGGTTAACACCCCCGAAATATAAGTGATTCTCATCACAAAGTAGCACATTACGCTACGTGTAGCCAATATGCTACCTGAGTGTAGTTAATATGCTACCCACGGCCTTGCCCTTCCACCGCAGCTCATATCGATCTCACTATGCAGATCAGGTTTGACGTTGGGGAGGAGGGGCAGACACAAGTTCCTCTCGTTGGGTGATCACATTTGCACTCAATCCACTGATCTAAGGACAGTTCACATGCACAAATATTCCCGTACGGCCCGCTCCGTAACTTTCGCGGCCATCGTCGGCCTCTCGCTCGGTATATCAGCTCCGGGTGCCCTAGCCCAATCCAATACTGGCGGCTCAAATTCTGGAGCCTCGACCTCTGCGAGCGCAGCCCTCATTGACCCCACTCAAACCGGCTCACTGACCCTGCACAAGAAAAAAGATCCAGAATCGCTTGGAACCCCAACGGGTAACGCTGATGATCAAGTCAAGGGCGAAGCCCTCGATGGTGCGGGCTTTACAATCTACAAGATCAAAGGTGTTGACCTCACAACCAATGAGGGGCTTAAAAACGCTGCAGGCCTAAACGTCGCAGATTACCTCAGCGGTGAGGAAGCCGATCTTAGCAAGGTAGACAAGGTTGGCGATGAGGTCATTACTGGCGCAGCCGGCGTTGCCGGTCAGGCTCTGTTCGAGAATCTGGAACTCGGCGCTTACCTCGTGGTGGAAACCACCACTCCAACGCTGGCTGGAGTTACCTTCCGCAAGGCTCAACCTTTTATCGCATTCATTCCAATGACACAGGATAATGCCGGTCAAGGTGGAACCAGCTGGAACTACAATCCTATTGCATACCCTAAGAACTACTCGTCGAAGAAACCCATTAAGGAAGTCGTCGACTCCGGAATGAATGCAGGCGATACGATTGTTTATACAATCAAAGCCTATGCTCAAGCAGTGGGTGCCAAGCAGGATCGAACCAAATTTGTCATCACCGATGAGCTCGATGCGAAATTAACCCCACCCGCTGCGGATGCAGTCTTGGTTGCAGGTTTTACCGCTGGTACTGATTACACCGTGACGGTAACCGGAAATCTCGTGACTATTACCTTCACACCTGCTGGCCTAGACAAGCTAGCGAATAATCAAGAAGTTGTGGCAACGATTCCTGCGACGGTCAAAGACGATACAAACGGAGTTGTTGAAAACACCGCGGATGTTATCGAAAATAAGCCAGGGACGAATCAGGATAAAGAGCCTCAGACAACCGATAAGGTGAAGACCTACTACGCGGGTATCACTTTCGAAAAGGTTGAAGCTGGCAACACAGACAACAAGCTCGCTGGCGCAGAATTCCGAGTCTATGGTGTTAAGAACGGTCAAGAGTGCTCGAAGAGCGCGCTGGATGCTGACCTGCTCGATATCGCACAGATCAATAAGGCGGACGCTATTGCAACCTCGGACAGCAATGGTGTGGTGACTTTCAACGGTCTACACGTCAACGATTGGACAGATAACTCGGGACAACCCAATAAATATGAGTCGTATTGCTTGGTTGAGACAAAGTCCCCAGCTGATTTTGAACTGCTCGCTGAGCCTATTGAGTTCACACTGACCAAGGCTCAGTCAATCCAAGGCGATCTGGTTCCAATCAACGGCGGCAAGATTGAGAACTTAAAAGATACGACCCCAGAACTACCGATGACCGGTGGTTTCGGCGTAGGTATCTTAGCTGCCTTTGGTGCTGCGATTATCGCAGCTGGTGCTTGGTTAGCTCGACGCACCTCACCCAAGGCCTAAAACAGGTCAAAGGTTGAGGCCATAGGCGTCAACCACACGCACTGAAGGTGAGAAGGGAGCTCGCCACCACCGAGCTCCCTTCTCACCCGGTGCACCAGCAATTGTCTCATTCAGAAAAATAGCAGCGTATCCACACCATTTATATCGGTGGGTCTGCACCATATGGGGAACCACATTGACTCAGCTTTCGCTTCCAGATCGTAGTAATTCCTACGGTTTCCTTTCAGGTTTTAGGCATATCCTACTGCCAGCACTCCTCGTGCTCTCGGGGCTGCTTATCATCATTTACCCAGTTGTTTCCACAGAATGGAATAACTGGCAACAAAGTCGCGCAGCTGCTCAGTATGCAGAAATACACAAAGATATCCCAGCACCAGTTATAGACCGCGAATGGGAAGACGCTCACCGCTACAACGAGGAGCGTGCAATCGGCCCCATCCTAGACCCATGGATCGAAAGATTCATCTCAAATAACCCAGCATATGAGGATTATCTTGAGCAGCTTCACTCAGTAGACGTAATGGCACGCCTGACCATTCCCAGTATTCGATCAGACCTCCCGATTTACCACGGAACCCAAAAAGATACCCTGTTGCAGGGTATAGGCCATCTATTCGGGTCGGATCTCCCAGTTGGTGGAGCGGGATCACATTCGATCTTGACCGGACATACCGGACTCCCAAATGCCACACTGTTTGACAATTTGAAAAACGTTAAAGAAGGCGATTCCTTCTTCATTCAGGTGGCTGGGCATCAGCTCAAATATCAAGTTGACCAGGTCCGAACGGTGCTACCGAACGAAGTCGAATCTTTAAGAGCCGAGGATAACAAGGACATGGTCACCCTAGTGACCTGTACGCCCTACGGGATCAACACCCACCGTCTGCTCGTACGCGGACAACGAATGCCCCTCCTTGAGGAAGATCGAACCCTGTTGAACTCCCCCCAATCGGGCGCACGCCAATGGTGGGTGTATGCGCTCAGCGCGATCTTCATCTTCGGACTACTCATCCTTGTGTGGTGGTTGATTCATGAAAAACGTCGCTTGAAATTCCAACAACTAAATCACAACAACAATATTGACTATGAAGGCGAACTGTAATGGACGAGTATCTTATTAAACCTGCACGTATTGTGCGGATAGGCGTACCCCTTGCTACGGCGTGTGCGTTATCTGTCGCAGCAACTATAGGTTTCGGTGAACCTGGGTGGGTGAGTTCGCCGCAGGCTCATGCAGCGGTGACTGGTTTCGCTAATCCTGCTCCTGCTGCAGATACCATTGACCTTGATCGTGATATCACCGTTGAAATAAGGATTCCGTCTAATTCGGGTCTGTCTGGGGAGGGGTCTGCGGGGTATACGGTTACGCTCACCAAACTCGATACTGATCCGATTAATACGACTCAGGGGTATACCAAAGCCGCTCGGTTGAGTGTTACTCAGGCTAAGAGGCTTGGTCAAGGTGATAGTTATAGCGAGGTCACAAATGCTCAGGGGACAGTGGTATTTAGTGGTTTGAAACCTGGCGTATATCTTTTTAAAGCTACGCCTCCTGCTGGTGATGGCCGCAAGACACAAGAAGATGTCATCGTTATTCCCATTATTGATAAGCAAGGGGAGTGGAGTTATAACCTCGCTCTTGCAGCGAAATTTGAAGTACCACCGACTCCGACGCCAACACCTCCACCGTCACCTCCTGTAACAATTACTCCTCCACCACCTGTAACGAATACACCGCCTCCCCCTAGTACCACGACACCTCCGGCGCCACCGGTGAAGGGTATGAAGTCTCTGCCGATGACGGGTGCTGGGGTCATTGGTCTTGTTGGGTTGGCTGGTCTGTTGATTCTTGCGGGCTTTTGGGTGCTCGCGGTGAATCGGAGAAGAAATTCACAACAATAAAACGTCGTGGGCACGAGGTGGGCTTGGAATGCTCTACCTGTTAGTGCCTTGGTGTGGTTATAAAACTCAATTCATGGCACGAGCGGATGGTTATCGTGATCCGTTCATATTAAAAGGGATACAGAATGAAGAATGGTTTAGCGGTTAAGGTAGCGGTGTTGGTTGCTGCGGGTAGTTTGATAGGGGTGACCAGCCCGGTTTTAGGTCAACAGGTCACCGAGAGTGTGGGGGGTGAGGCAGTGCTTGATGAGGTTGTGGTGTCTACGAGCGAACCAACCCCGACCAGCGACTCCAACGCGCCCGAACTTACAACGACTGAAGAAATCACCGACGAAGGTGAGACTCCGCCTGAAGAGGGTGAGTTCGTAGAGCCCGAAGATGTTGATATTAACGAAGATAGCGATGAGCAAGTACCCTCTTCTGATGACGATACGCAGTTAGAAGGCGCGAGGACCGTTGCGGGAAGAGTCCTCCCAGATAGTGAAGTAGCCATCGTTAGAGTACGTGCCGGTTCCGACCGATTATGGGACGGCCAAACAGCATCTAATGCAGGAGCCAGCCGTTTCTCGAAGTATTTTAGTCCACTAGCTGGCGTTACTTTGCAGGTTTACCGCGGTAACCCACGATCTCAGGTTTCCTCTATGACGAAGGCGCTAAGCTACGGAGAACCCCTGCGTAGAGTAAATGAAGATTGGGCTAGCTGTACGACGGACTTCACTGGCTTCTGCGATATTAGGATCCCGGTGGGCAGAGAAAGGGGAAGGATCCCCACAAACGAAAGAGTGTGGATTAAACCAGTGGCCGTGCCCATAGGTTATAACCTCATTGACAAGGTCCGCACGGGCCCTTCCGATAGTGGTGATCGTCTCTCCCGCCTGCAGAGCTATGCGCAGCTCACGCCTAAGCTGAAAGCCGGAGTGGTGATAGAAGCTGGTGATGGTTCTGACAAATCAGAAACATTCATGCGCGCTTATGAGTCGAATTGGGTGAGGAATTATAGCATAACGGACAGTCATCGCTCATCGAGCGGAAGTTTCATTATCCCCAAGGAGAACCCACGCTTAGGGAAAAAGTGCGGCCTGAATTTCGCCATCGTTGGCGACCTCTCTGGTTCCGTTAAGAGAGCTGGGAAAACTGATGACCTATCCCGAGCGATGATAAAACTCGTCAATACCATGGAAGGATCCGGAGGTAACGTTTCCATCTTTTCGCTAGGTTCTGATTCACCGGCTAAACCACCGTATAGGCTGTTTGGTAGGCCCGATATTGACAACCTGCCGGAACTCTACGATCTCAACGACCCAAGTCAAACGCAAAAAATTAAAGATCAGATCCGTGAATGGGGCAAGTACACCGATAGTAACGAGGGTACGAACTGGGATGCTGGCTTGATGGAAGTATCCAAGGCTCAAGAGGGCCGTACAGGCGGCCCGATTTATGATGCAGTTCTCTTCGTGACAGACGGAAACCCCACGACGAATAGGCTCCCGCAATATTCGGAGGAAAATAATCAGGGTGGATCCATGACCGATTTCATTCGCGTGGAAGCCGCAATTGCTTCTGCGAACCGCCTCAAAGAACAGGGTACCAAGATAATCGGCATCGGTGTGGGAAGAGGAACCACGGGTTTAGATGGTGACTCTGAGTACAACCTGCAGTCGATATCAGGCTTCACTCGATACAGCGATACGGCGAATAACGCAGATAGGTCCGATTATTTTTTGCTCAGCGATTATGATGAGATCCCAGATACGCTCCGATCGATCGTCTCCTGTAGTGCCAGTGTGACCGTGGAAAAGCACATTCTGGATGAAAATGGTCAGAACCCAGAAGCTGGTGTTGGCTGGGACATTGTGGGTGACGCAACGGGTCCGGGTGTGCAGTTGAACTCTCCGCGTGCCCAAAAGACCGACGCAGACGGTTTAGTTTTCTACCGTATCGGCCTAGAGGACACTACAAGCCGTGCGGAAGTCAGTGTGGCGGAGGTGCAGCAAAGTGAATGGGAGCTGGTCAAACAGTCTGATTCGGCTGCCCAGGTGAGAAATGCCTTATGCTACGACAGCAATGATCCGCAGCTACAAGAATTACCTGCATCGCGATATTCAGATGACGGTGAATTTGGATTGCGGATTCGTGGTATTGAAAACGGCGAGCATATTCGGTGTGTGTATCAGAATAAACGGACACCGTCTCCTGCGATCGTGGAGATCGAAAAGCAGGATGCTCAGATGCAAGGTCTTGCGGGTGCTGTATTTATGGTCGCAACCGATAGTGCAGGAAATAGCCCCGTTGCTGGGCTGGAGACTATTACGGAGGATCCTGCTGGATCTGGCCGCTACTCCTTTGAGTTAAAACTCGGTCAGTACTACCTGATCGAGACGGTCTCACCGTCTGGATATAGTCTCTTCCCGGAGTCTGTCGGTTTTGAAGTTTACAAAGATCCTAATGATCAAACGAAGAAGGTCCGTCTTCTCGACGAGGCGAAAGACGGCACTGTGGTGACGGTGGATCAAAATAATACTCTGAAATTGGTAGTGATGAATGTTCAGTCAGGAACCTTGCCAGAAACTGGTGGACAGGGCCTGTGGTCGTGGCTCCTCACATCCCTACTACTGATTCTCGGTGGAATATTCTTAGCGAAGCGACGCGCTTAACGCACAGATAATTGGCAGAGCATATGAAGAATACCCCTCTTCATATGCTCTTTCTTTTGCTATAAATCCTCCCGGTTCTCCTCACCCAGAGATACTCCGGGGGTCTGTTGAAGGGTTTTATACGGTTGCGTACAATCCATATCAAACTAGTTGCACTGACCGCCGCCGTTAGAATTCCTGCAATAGAATCCGGCCAGTCAGTCGAGATAAACCACGGGTGGTCAAATAAGCGCTTTTTATATATTGCGTGCAATCTTTTTATAGTGGGCTACAGGACGGGGGTCTGCAATCGCTTCTGCCCGAGCACTTCGGTCAAGCTGGCTAGTATTCGATCCTAGCCACCGGCCGTGAGTTTCCAGTGTCAGCGCAGCGACGGCGGTGGGTAATCGGGGGCTGCTATCTGTTTGCTTCGTATGGATCTGGAGGTGTACAAGACATATGCAAATCGCACCGGTAGTTTGGTATCTACCCGGTCGTACGGTATAGTGCCAGATGAAGTTTGAAAGCAGGTGAGTATAACCTCGCTTGTCGCTCAAGTTTCACCGTAGACCGTCGGTCAGCGTTCGCGCTTGAAAGTATCGAAAAGCTTTATCGCTTGAGATCGGCCCACGCAGGAGTCACTTTAGAGCTCATTTCTTTCCCATTTGTGGGAATTAAGTGTTGCGCCCTGTGCTCTTGTACGGGGCTTTTGTCTTGTTCTAAAGAAAAAGCTCCGGCGGATAAACCTTTGAATCAATAAAGAGGAAAGGAGGCGTAGTAATGGCTAACCCGAAGAATGATGCTGCCCTGAAAGCTCTCAAGCAGAGCTTCGCAGAGCACGACGCATTTGTGCTTACGGAGTACCGTGGCCTGAGTGTTGCTCAGACCACCGAATTGCGTAAAGCTCTCGGTGCTGATGTCCAGTACAACGTCGCCAAGAACACCCTCCTCAAGCTGGCAGCTCAAGAAGCTGGCATTGAGGGCCTCGATGACCTTTTCACCGGCCCAACCGCTATTGCCTTCATTAAGGGCGAAGCTGTTGACGCTGCCAAGGTGATGAAGAAGTTCGCTTCTGACAACAAGGCATTCGTTGTTAAGGGTGGCTACATGGACGGCAACGCCCTGAGCTCCGCTCAGGTTGATGCCATCGCTGAGCTGGATAACCGCGAGACCACTCTCGCAAAGCTGGCTGGTGCCATGAAGGGCAACTTGGCAAAGGCTGCAGGCCTATTCAACGCTCCCGCTTCCCAGGTTGCACGCCTCGCGGCTGCACTCCAGGAGAAGAAGGACGCTTAAGAGGCATAGCGTGTAAAAGCGCTGCTTCTTGAAATAAATAAACACTTTTTAGGGATATCGGTTTATTGGATGTCCCACCCACACCGAAAGGAATACCACCATGGCTAAGCTCACCAAGGACGAGCTCATCGAGGCTTTCAAAGAGATGACCCTTATCGAACTCTCTGAGTTCGTTAAAGAATTCGAAGAGGTCTTCGAGGTAACCGCTGCTGCTCCTGTTGCAGTTGCTGCTGCTGGCGCTGCTGCTCCTGGCGCTGCTGCTGAAGAAGAGAAGGACGAATTTGACGTTGTTCTCGAGGATGCTGGCGCTAAGAAGATCGGCGTTATCAAGGCTGTTCGCGAGCTCGTCTCCGGCCTGGGCCTGAAGGAAGCTAAGGAACTCGTTGAGGGTGCTCCTAAGGCTATCCTCGAGGGCGCTTCCAAGGACGACGCTGAGGCTGCTAAGGCTAAGCTCGAAGAGGCTGGCGCAAAGGTTACCCTTAAGTAATCTTCCAGCTTTACTTATTCCCCACACAGGTGAGACATTTCACTTGGGTGGGGATTTTTCGTTTTGTTAACATTTAGCGATCATAAGTAGAGCCGAGAATCTTTATTGCCGGTACTTATAATACCTGTTTATATACCATAAATGACAGGGTAGATTTTCGTGAATAAAAGCCCTTCTAGCAGTGTATTCGTATTTCCTAATAGTTAATGACTTTCACTGTTTTTCTCTGGTTGGAGACAGTTAAAGCGAGCTTTACATGGCGCGCCCGATTGTATTAACATTCCCCGCAGACGCCAACCGCCGAGACTTATCCCATCGTTATCGAGAGCGGTTTGGCTCTATAATTTCAACCGCACGGGAGCTCGTTTCTATCTGGAATTTTAGGACTTTTAGGAGTCGGAGCTCCTCTCGTAGAAAGATATCTATATGAAAATGCTTAAGAACGCCTTGGCGATTTCTTTGGCTGCAGGCCTGATGACCGGCCTGCCCGTGACAGCTGTAGCACAGTCGGGTTACCCTATTCCGCCCAAGGATGGCCTCAGCCTGGTCATTCACAAGTATTCCAATAACACTCCAGGTAAAGCGGGTAACGGCACCGAGATCGACACCGCAAATCTGGGCGAAGCCCTAGAGGGTGCGAGGTTCAAGATTGAAAAGGTCAAAAAAGACTCGATCGACCTGACAACAAATGATGGTTGGAAGAAAGCCGAGAAAGTTTCCAAGGGCGACGAAGATCTGCAAGATATTGACTTTGAGACTCTCCCTAACAAAACTGAGCAGACAACCGATGGAAAAGGCGTTGCTAAATGGGAGAATCTTCCAATCGGTCTCTACCGAGTAACGGAGACCGAGGCTCCAGCGGGGCACCAGATCTCTCAAAAGCCGTTCTATGTTGCTCTCCCAACAACCAATCCAACTAACCGCAATGAATGGTTGGAGACAGTTCACGTTTACCCCAAGAATACCAAGCGGGACGATGCTTCTAAGACCGTGCAGGATGAGGCAGCCAAGATCAACGGTGAGAAGTTGACCTACGAGATCACCTCGCAACTGTCGGCTGGCGAAAACTACACCAAGTACGTGGTATCTGACTTCTACCCCACTGATCGCCTGGAATACGCCAGTGATAATCCTCTGACAGTTAAGCTTGCTGGTGCCCAACTGGATGGTAGCAAGTATGAGGTAACCAAGGGTGAGGTTGCTGGTGTTGATAACAAGTCCTACCTGGTCATAACCTTCACAGAAGCCGGCCTTAATGACCTGAATAATAACAAGACCGCTCAACTGGTTATCACGCCAACCTTCACAGTGAAGCAGAATACCGATCTTGATAATGTAGCTCCTATCATCAACGAGTTCAAGGTTATTCAAATGCGTGATGGCCAACCAGAGCCTCCGACCCCAGAGGATCCGAATGTTCCTCCTGTAACACCTCCAGACTCTGAATATCCTAAGTCCTTCTACGGCAATGTAGACATTGTGAAGAAGAACGCTGATGATCAACCCCTTGACGGTGCTGAATTCTCTCTGTACGTCTGCACCAAAGATGGCGATATCGATGACAGCGCAACGCCACTTCGCCAAGGAATCAGAGCGACGAATGACGTTGAGATTAAGGGTCTCCTTGCTAATGACTACCGCAACGGCCGAGCCGTTGATGAGAATGCTCGTGATGCTTATTGCTTGGTAGAGACCAAAGCACCTGAGGGTTATGAACTTTCAGCCCAACCGATCCGGTTCCAAATCTTAACCAAACAGGGGGCCGATGCTGAGGTCGCTCTTGTATCCCAAGATGTTGTGGACACTAAGAAGAATGGCGGCTTCAACCTGCCACTAACAGGTGGTGCTGGTGTCATGTACCTGCTGCTCGCCGGTGGTGCATTCTTGCTGGTTGGACGCGGTTATTCCGCCTATAGCAATCGTCGTAACGCCTAAGTCTCAAGACTTAAACGTTGCTATTTGCTAGCTGAAGGCTAAAAGGGGCTAAGCCCAAGCGCTTAGCCCCTTACCTTCACTTTTCACGATCTTATATAAAATAACTTAAACAAACCGAAGGCGTCACCTATGACTGTAACTGCCCGCCATAGGGCCCCTCACGCTCCTGCCCCGCGCAAGCGCGTCTCCCCAGTCTCGGTAATCTTCAGCGTGATTGGTCTCATCCTCCTGCTGTACCCAGTGGTGGGGACCATCTATGAAAATTCGCAGCAAAGCCACCAAGTCCAGGCATATACCTCACAGGTAGGTGCCATAGACGAACAAGAGCTTGCCGCGGAGATCGAGCGAGCCCGGGAATGGAACGCTGAGAAGCAAGGTGGTCCTATTTTGGACCCCTGGTTACAGCGAGTAACGCAAGATAACGTCGAATACCAAGAGTATCTCGAACAGCTCAATCTGACCTCTGTGATGGGACGTATATATATCCCATCCATAAAATCTGATTTGCCGATCTACCACGGCACCACCGAGACGGTTCTATCCAAAGGGATAGGCCACCTATTCGGCAGTGGATTGCCAGTGGGCGGAGTGGGTAACCATACGGTTCTGACAGGTCACACGGGTTTATCGGTGGCTACCCTCTGGGATAATCTGATCAAGGTCAATGTCGGCGATGTTATTTACCTCGACGTTTCCGGTGAGAAAATGAAGTATCAGGTACGCCACACCGAAATAGTTTTGCCTACGGAGACGGACAACCTTCGCCCCGTTCCAGGGCAAGACCTCATAACACTTATTACGTGTACCCCCTACGGCATCAACAGCCACCGCTTCCTCGTTCACGCGGAGCGGGTGCCCATGGAGCCCGTAGATGAAGAAGAATTTCAAACGATTGACACGATTCGTCAACCATTGCAGTGGTGGATGTATGTTGCGCTAGCAGTAGCACTCATCTTCATGATTTTGATGATTCGGGAGTTTGTAAAAGCGCGCCGCGACAGCAAAAAAGCGGAAACCACTACCGGCCTGAGCGAAAGCGCAGAAGGCTAAGGATAACGAATGCTACAGAAAACGAAACGCCACCAAGGCCGCCGACTCTTTGCCGCCTTGGCCACGGTGGCTTGTATGACGGTCACCACCCCGCTAGCAGTTGCCGCAGACGGCGGGCCATCGCCTTCGCTTATCGACGCCTCGCAAAAAGCCTCCCTCAGTATTCATAAAAGCGAGGGCGACCCCGTCATGCAATACGGGGATCCGTCGAATCCCAACGCACCTAAAAAATTGGATCCACTGGAAGGGATCAAATTCTCAGTGCAGAAGATCAACGGCGTTGATCTCACCACCAACGACGGCTGGCGCCTGGCAGAATCGTTTAAGATAGCGGACTTTTACCAGAGGGGAAAAGAGTTCTCTCGCCTGACACCTAAAGTAAGTGAAGTCACCGGTGCAGACGGCATAGCCCGGTTTAACAATCTCGACCTGGGCCTTTACTACGTCACCGAGGATGTGGATTCTGCAGCTCGCGGGAATTTTACGGTTGTTTCTCCCTTTATGGTGGCGGTGCCTACCACCAATCAAGATCGCAGCGGTTGGGAGTATAGCGTGAGAGTGGAGGCCAAAGACCAGAAAATTACTGGTCAGCTATCAAATAACCTCAGCTGTGTGAACCCAGGCGACGATCTCGAATACGGGCTGTCGACTACATTGCCAGCCCCCGGACGCGACGGGCGAATTTCCACATTCAAGATTTCCGTACCGCTCGAGCAATCGCAAACGTATATTCCCGATAGCGAAGATGTATATTATGGCACCTACCATAATGACAAGAATCCAGTACGCCTTGACGGTGGGGACTATATCATCGACGTGGATTCAGACAACGTCGTGCGCGTAACGCTCACCGAAAGCGGCTTGATCAAGGTCAGTGAAGTTCGACGGGGTAACCCAGACGCACATCTTAGTTTGCGCTTCAAAGCCCAGACCTCGCGCGATGCCTCTAAGAACAAGAATCGCATCACCTTCCGCGGCTATATCACCCCTCCTGGTTATCCGGATTTCGATCTGATTGGCCGTTATGGTGTGGCAACCGATGAGGCATCTGTGAAGGTTCCGTGTAGTAATCCGAATATTCCAATAGTGCCGATTCCTATTCCTATTCCTCCAATTGACCCACCAGGTAATCCTCCAATTCCCAAAGATCCTCCGTCGCCAGACGAACCCCCGAGGCCGAATGATCCCAAAAAGGGGATACCCAAGATTCCGGGAAATCTAGCCTACACAGGGGCCAATAGCCTACCCATAGCCATCTTTGGACTGGTGCTCTTGCTCGTGGGCATTGCAGTACTTCGTCGTAGTTACAAAAGGAACTAGTTTATGAAAAACTCTCTATCTCGTTACGGCAAGGCCCTTTTTGCCTCAATGCTAGCGACTGGGTTGCTTGTGACCGTAGCTCCTTTTGCTCAATCGGCAGAGGAGATGGCTGGCACTTCCGAGATTGCTCAGCTATCAGACGCCTCAATCGAAGGGGAGCCGACTCTTGTCGAACAAGAGTCTCTCGCAGAGAATTCTGAGAACAGCGAAGGCAACTTATCCGCTGATTTCACGAGTCGAACCATCTCAGCAGATGAAGAATCTGGACTCGTTGTTCGTACGCTCGAAGGCGTGATTACAAACGTGCCGGAGCTGCAAAGTTCCCCCGATTTTCTCCTGATTCAAAAACTGGGAAATAACGATCCAGTAAAGGAAATTATCTCTGCTTCATTCGGCGACACGGAGGCAAGCGGTGATATCTTCGAGCTTGCCTCCGACGAACTGGAAAATTCGTTCGGACAATCTCAAGAGGATGCAAAGTTTGGGCAGGTTCTTCGTCTTTATCTAGATTCCACCAATGCGGATACGCCCACTGAAATCCAGCGCGGCGACAAGTTCTCTATTACGTATACGGTGATGGGAGTCGAAGAAGATGCCCATTGGAAGCTACTGACAAGTGAATTCTTGGATAGCGTACTCGGCGACTCGCCCCTCAAGCTATCATCAGTCTCGGCTGGCCCCAAGATTGAGTACACAGTCACTGATCTAAAAACTGGTGAATATGAAGGACGTAAGTATACCGAGCGCAGGGTATCCGGGCGGATTGTAGACGACTCGGGGATCCGCCCCAGTTTTCCGCGTGTATTCTTTGAGTTCCAAGGGGTTCCAACGGACTTTTGGGAAGCCCAGTCTCGAGACAGGGGGGCCCAGGAAAAACCTAGCGATCCCAAAATAGGAGGCATAAGAGTTCATATCTATGAAGAAGCAACCGGAAACGTAGTTGATTCTCGAAACCACTACATTTATACCCCTATGCAGTACGAGCGCAGCTTTGATCTAAATGCTGCCGATAGAGACCATGTGATCGTGCAGCTCGTAGATGACCAGCGTAGAGCCACAAATGGACGATTGAGCGGTAAAAATTTCGAATTTGTTTACCGGGATTTTGGGCCAAAAGTGCGCTCAACTTGGAAGATTTTGCCTACAGATTCTGGCTATACAGAAGCTGCTGCAGCACCAAAACCCGGCGGTTTTGACCGGGTCTCGGCGGGCCGAGATGCATATCAGCAGTTCATCGAGAGAGATCACCTCCCTTCCGAGCTCCTCGGTGCTAGGGACGAAGACGGGGAGGTAGAGGATTACCGGTACCCAGTTAAAGAAGTCGCACCTCGTTCCGATAATCCCAGTTTCCCAGGCCCTAATACGGGCAGCGATAACGTAACGACAGATGGTGGCATATCTAGAAAGATAATAAACAACCCAGGGTGGTGTTCTCCTTTCCATCGAAAACCCGATCACACGACTATAAATTTTTCGCAGGAGCGGCAAAGCAATTCAAGGGGGGGAGAGTGCCAAGTTCTGAACTATGGTGAGCAAGGTCGTTTCTATAGCCGGGAAAATGTTCAAACAGCGACCTACAATCGAAACACTCGCCTATCCTACCGTTCGCAGGAGTTTACGATTGGCGGTACAAAGGGCGGAGTGCTTTACGGAGTAAATTTCGGTGTCTTCGAACCCTTGCGATATGCAAGGATGGGCCCCCCCGACTTAGGAATAGTCAGGGGAGACGCCCGTAAAGCCTTGAATTTTCAAATCCTCGATATTTTAGACACGACTGACTGGGTGGTCACCACGGACCTGAGCGATAACTATCACGGCAGTTATATCCTAACTCCTCACCCAGTTAAATCTCGCGGTAAGTATATTGATGATCCGCGAAATAAAATGGGCATTCGAGTATCGACTTCCCAACGGGGGAAGTCCAAGGTTGAATTCCTGTCACCCGAGGGTATTAAATTTTTTATTGATAGCGGCAGAGGAAGTAGCGCAGTAGACGTTACTCGTTTGGGGTTGAAAATCCCCCCAAACACCCCAATGAAAATCAGCTATGGGACTAACGAGCGAGAAAGTGTGCTAAGGAATGACTTAAAGTTTGCGCGGAATGGATTTTTGGTGCCCTATTGGGGGAATGTCTCTCAACCAGATCCAACTGAGTTAGAGGTATCGAAAGACCCAATCGCATCGGAGTCGAATGGGGTAGACATTTTCACCTACGACCTGACGGTGCGAAATGATAAAGCTGAAGCGGGTAAGCGGAATATTAGCCGCGAATATCTGCTCTACGACACCCCAGATTTCGCCAAGGCTGAGAAGATTATCAAAGTGGTTCAGGTTAAGTCTGGAGGCGAAACACCCCTAGTAAAGTCCGGAGATGGCAAAGGATATGTGATCCCAGGCGAAAATGGTAACACCCATGTCATCGAAGCTGGAGCTACTCAGACTTTCCGGATCAAAGTCTATACCGAATTAGACGCCGCAGCGCTAAATCCGTCTAGATTGGCATGCCAACCAAAACCCACACCTGGAGATGGTGCATACAACAAAGCCCGTATCGAATACGGCCAGTCGGAGGTGGCTGAGGCGGAAGCGTGCATTGACATTGTCAACCTCAAGATCGCTCCGCCGCGGGTGTCTAAGGAAGTTTATGGCAACAGAATTACGTGGCGTCCGAACGGGAATGGGGAACCATTCTACCAGGCCACTTACACGGTAACGGTGGATAATAAGGCTGAGGAAAATCAAACTAATGGCCCAGTTGTATCCACAGATCGGGAGATCTACGTTGATCGTGAACTTACAGTCGTAGATTACCTCGGTTTTAGCGAAGACGTTGATGTTTTTAAAGTGGTGCTGATCGATCTGGACACCAACAAAAATACGGTGATAAGTCCAGTCAACGGACCGCTAGTACTGCAGCACGGTGACGTGCCGGGCAAGGTAAAAGTCCGAGCTGGTGAGACATTGGAGTTCCGGGTGCTTGTCCAATTTCGATTCCAGCCGAAGCTCATCTCTGGGGTATCTCCGAATTCCCTTAAATGCGCGGCGGGGGGACGTGGAAATGGCGGCTTCAATAAAGTTACTGTAGCGAAGGAAGGTGCCGGCACAACCGAGGATCTCACAGCTGAAGCTTGCATTGATCTCCCTCTACCTCCGCTGGTGGTGAAGGAGGTTTTTCGAGGACCACGGGAGAATGCGTCGGGCAAGCTCGAAATCGAGTATCGCGTTAAGGTTACTAATCCCAACGACAGTACGAAGATCGGGAAATTGAAACTAGTGGATCAACCTCGTTTCTCTCCTAGCGCTAGGAATATTTCCGTCGGAATCAGAGAAGACTCGGCTTCTCCATATCAGATGAGGCCGGCAGATAATCACAAACTGCCAAGTGATGTGTTCGATCTGGACTCTGATGCGTCGAAAACCTTTTTCGTGATCGCAGAATTTGATAAGCCTCAGCTGCAGGATAAGGCAAGCACTACCTTAATCTGTGACCCCCAAAACGGTGGCGGCCACGGACTTTTCAACGAGGCCACGGTGTCAATCGGCAGTCGGTTGATTGCTCGTGACGATGCCTGTGCCGATATTCCGGCTCCAGAGGATCCGTTGACCAGCCTAGTGCTTCAAAAGGTGGATACCTCTACAGCGATTATTCCGTTGGAAAAGGATTGGCAGTTTAGCGTTTATCGGGCAAATGATTCATGGGAAATTCAGGGGGATGCGATCAACTTCACCCAGACCAATGCGGGGGATAATACGCGCCAGACCGAGAACATTATCGGTCTGGGTAAATACATCCTGATCGAAACCAAGGCTCCGCAGGGCTACCAACTTCTCGCGCAACCGGTTGAACTCGAGGTTTTCCTTGACGGGAATCAGCTCAAGGTGCGTCAACCTCAGGGGCGAGTGAACCCCGCCGCGGAAGTTACAGAACCGAATATCATCAAGGTAGCTGACGTTACTACCGGTGAGTTACCGCGCTCGGGTGGCTTCGGGGTGTTCTGGCTCCTTATCGCTGGCGCTGGTCTTTTAGGTGGCGCCTGGTGGTTTAATCGCCGTAAAAACTAGACCAGGAATTTCAATATAATGCTCCCCTTCCACTGGTAGGGGAGCATTATTGTATGACCGCATATAAGCGCTCCCAAGGGATTATTCGAAGGTGTTATAGGATGGTGCACATGCTTCCAAAGTCACGAATCTTTAGTGTTCTGCTGCTCGGCTTAGGCTGTGCGCTGCTTGTCGGCGGATTACTCCAAGCCCAACTAGGACGCTTTGACGCCAGGCTGCCCCTTGATCCCACCCGCTATACCTGGACCCTGGTGGATCCTGAGGCAACCATTTCTGATCTCACCCTGGAAGCAACCGAGAAAGCGTCCGTGACAAAACAGGTAGAAGCAAGTCTGATTCGTCCCAGCGACGAAGATACGGCCACCATTAGGCTCGCCACCTCAGTGCGGCGCACTGGGCTGGACGATCTAGAGGGCCTGCATACCGCAGCAGTCTCCACCTATACCTTCGACCGTATAACGGGTGAGATTCTGAGCCCTATCCGTGTGATTGATCAATTAGCGGGAATCCCTCGAGATACCGATACTGACGGTGTGTGGTGGAAATTCCCTACAGCAGCTGAGAAAACAAGCTATATGGTCTTTGATGAGACTCTGGCTACTAGCTACCCTGCCGTCTATGAGTCTGAGGTAGAGGAGGATGGGCGCACCATGATGGCCTACCGCCAGATCATTGACCCGGAGAAGGTCAATGCGGAGCGCTCTGGTTTGCTCACCACCTTAGAGATTGATGGTCAGCCGGCTTATCTCGAGCACGCAGCCGAGCGGGTATTCTATGTTGATCGCGAGAGCGGGGTTGTGGTTGATCTCGAGGAGCAGATCACCGATATATACCGCTACGCAGATGGTGAGCAAGCAGGGATTCTTCTTGATTTTAATGGGCGCATGACTGAGCAGAATCGAGAGGACCTTCGCGCGGCTGCGTCGGAGATTTCCCGCCGCGATTTTTGGAGGACTTTTAGCTATATTCTTGCAGCTCTCGGTGCCCTCTCGATTATTGCCGGTGGTATTGGGTCTTTCCGCCGCGGGCGCGGCTAAGTTGCTTTTAGCGCTAGGAATTCTCTACAGTGTGGTTTTGTTGCCCATAAACTCTGTTCATGGGCTTTACATGGTGTCCTCGGTGCTCTATACTTGACCTTTGCCCTAGGACACTTGTTCCTTTTTTACAGACCTTAGCTGGTCGGCTTTTTGAAAAAGCTGGATAGTTGAGGTCTTTCGGTGTTAGCACCAGCAGGTTTCTTATGGCATTACCGAAATTGCTCAAATACTAGCGGTTTGTGGTGGCCAATATTGCGGGGCCGCCATCCGCGTGAGGTGCTGGAAGGACCCATCTTGGCAAGCCCCCGCCCACTCAACTCAACTATACCAGGGGCTCCCGAACGTAAATCGTTCGCGAAAATTAATGAACCTATTGAAGTCCCTGGTCTTCTTGATATCCAACTGGAATCGTTCTCTTGGCTGATCGGCGCGTCTGATTGGCGCGAACGACGTCAAGCTGAATTAGGCGAAGGGGTCCCAGTGACCTCTGGCCTGGAGGATATCCTCGCAGAGCTGAGCCCGATTCAAGATTATTCCGGCAATATGTCTCTCTCCCTCTCTTCACCACGCTTTGAAGAGATGAAGAATACTATTGACGAATCCAAAGATAAAGATATTAACTACTCGGCGCCGCTCTATGTCACCGCCGAGTTTATTAACAACGAAACCGGCGAGATTAAATCCCAGACCGTCTTCATCTGTGACTTCCCGATGATGACCGAAAAAGGTACCTTCATCGTCAACGGCACTGAGCGTGTCGTGGTCTCACAGTTGGTGCGTTCCCCTGGTGTTTATTTCGATCAAACCATCGATAAATCCACCGAGCGTTCGCTGCACTCAGTGAAGGTGATCCCTTCTCGCGGTGCATGGCTAGAATTCGATGTGGATAAGCGCGACACGGTCGGTGTGCGTATTGATCGCAAGCGTCGTCAGCCCGTCACCGTCCTTCTGAAGGCACTAGGCTGGACCACCGAGCAGATCCAAGAGCGCTTTGGCTTCTCTGAAGTGATGATGTCCACGCTGGAATCTGATGGTGTCTCCAATACTGATGAGGCATTGCTGGAGATTTACCGCAAGCAGCGCCCCGGTGAGCAGCCTACGCGTGATCTCGCGCAGTCGCTGCTTGATAATTCGTTCTTCCGCGCCAAGCGCTATGACCTCGCAAAGGTGGGCCGCTATAAGGTCAACCGCAAGCTGGGCTTAGGCGGCGACAACGAGGGTTTGATGACCCTCACCGAGCAGGATATCGCGACCGCAATTGAGTACCTCGTGCGCCTGCATGCCGGTGAAACCTCGATGACCAGCCCCACGGGTGAGGTCATCCCGGTAGAAACCGATGATATTGACCATTTCGGTAACCGTCGCCTGCGTACCGTCGGTGAGCTCATTCAAAACCAGGTGCGTGTGGGTCTGTCCCGCATGGAGCGCGTGGTTCGTGAGCGCATGACCACCCAGGATGCGGAGTCAATCACCCCGACCTCCCTGATTAACGTGCGCCCGGTATCTGCCGCGATCCGCGAATTCTTCGGAACCTCGCAGCTCTCGCAGTTTATGGATCTGAATAACTCTCTCTCAGGGCTCACCCACAAGCGCCGTCTCTCGGCGCTGGGACCAGGTGGTCTTTCGCGTGAGCGCGCCGGCATTGAAGTCCGTGACGTCCACGCCTCTCACTATGGCCGTATGTGCCCCATCGAGACCCCCGAAGGCCCGAATATTGGTCTGATCGGCTCCTTGGCTTCCTACGCCCGCGTGAATGCCTTCGGCTTCATCGAGACTCCATATCGTAAGGTCGTTGACGGAGTTGTCACCGATCACGTGGATTATCTCACTGCGGATGAAGAAGATCGCTACGTGGTGGCTCAGGCTAATACCGAATATGACGAGAATGGTGTCATTACCGAAGAGCGCGTGACGGTTCGCCTGAAGAAGGGCGATATCCAGGTGGTATCCGGCAAGGATATTGACTATATGGACGTCTCCCCACGCCAGATGGTCTCAGTGGCTACCGCCATGATTCCATTCCTTGAGCACGACGATGCTAACCGTGCTCTGATGGGCGCGAATATGCAGCGCCAGGCTGTGCCACTCGTGCGCTCTGAGGCGCCGTATGTTGGTACCGGTATGGAGCTGCGCGCCGCCTATGATGCCGGCGATCTGGTGATCAATAAGGCCACCGGCTATGTGGAGAATATGAGCGCTGACTTCATCACCGTGATGTCAGATGATGGCACGCGCGAGACCTACCTGCTGCGCAAATTCGAGCGCACCAACCAGGGAACGTCCTATAACCAGAAGCCGCTCGTTGATATCGGAGACCGTGTAGAAAAGGGCCAGGTTCTCGCTGATGGTCCTGGTACCCATAACGGTGAGATGGCCTTGGGTCGGAACTTGCTGGTGGCATTTATGCCATGGGAAGGCCACAACTACGAGGACGCTATTATTCTCAACCAGCGCTTAGTGGAGGAGGATATTCTTACCTCTATCCATATCGAGGAGCACGAGATCGATGCTCGCGATACCAAGCTTGGGCCTGAGGAAATCACCCGCGAGATCCCGAATGTCTCCGAGGACGTGCTCAAGGATCTCGACGAGCGCGGCATTGTGCGCATCGGTGCCGATGTTCGCGACGGCGATATCTTAGTGGGTAAGGTCACCCCGAAGGGTGAGACCGAGCTGACTCCGGAAGAGCGCCTGTTGCGTGCCATCTTCGGCGAGAAGGCCCGTGAGGTTCGTGATACCTCCATGAAGGTGCCACACGGTGAGACCGGTAAGGTTATCGGCGTGCGTCGCTTCTCCCGCGAGGATGATGACGATCTCTCGCCAGGCGTCAACGAGATGATTCGCGTTTATGTTGCCCAAAAGCGCAAGATTCAAGACGGTGATAAGCTCGCCGGCCGCCACGGCAATAAGGGCGTGGTGGGTAAGATCCTGCCGCAGGAGGATATGCCTTTCCTCCCTGATGGAACCCCAGTGGATATTATCCTCAATACCCACGGTGTGCCGCGTCGTATGAATATTGGCCAGGTGCTCGAAGTTCACCTCGGCTGGCTGGCTGCTGCTGGTTGGTCGATTGATCCGGAGGTGTTGGAAAACGCCCAGCTTATGGAGAGCCTGCCGGAAGATCTCTACGATGTAGAGCCCGGTACGCTGACGGCAACACCAGTATTCGACGGTGCCACCAATGAGGAAATCGCTGGTCTGCTGCGCAATTCTCGCCCCAACCGCGACGGCGATGTCATGGTTAATGGCGAGGGCAAGGCCACCCTCTTTGATGGTCGTTCTGGTGAACCATTCCCGTACCCCGTGGCCGTGGGCTATATGTATATCCTCAAGCTCCACCACCTGGTGGACGAGAAGATCCACGCTCGCTCTACTGGTCCTTACTCCATGATTACGCAGCAGCCACTGGGCGGTAAGGCTCAGTTCGGTGGCCAGCGCTTTGGTGAGATGGAAGTGTGGGCGATGCAGGCCTATGGCGCCGCCTATACCCTGCAAGAGCTCTTGACCATCAAGTCTGATGACGTGGTGGGTCGTGTGAAGGTCTACGAAGCCATTGTGAAGGGCGAGAATATCCCAGATCCGGGTATCCCCGAATCCTTCAAGGTGCTGCTCAAGGAATTGCAGTCACTCTGCCTCAACGTTGAAGTCCTCTCCGCCGACGGCACTCCGATGGAACTGTCCGGCTCCGATGAGGATGACTTCGATCAGGCGGGTGCCTCGATGGGCATTAACCTCTCTCGCGATGAGCGTTCCGACGCCGATAGCGCCTAAGAATGCTAGGTCTGCCACCACTAAGATGCACCAAAAAAGGTGTGCATGTGTAGGGGTGGCGGGCGGACCGAATCACCACCACAAGAAAAAAACTTTTTAAGAAAGGGAGTTACGTGTACGACGTCAACTTCTTCGAGGAGCTCCGCATCGGCCTAGCCACCGCCGACGATATTCGTCGCTGGTCAAAAGGTGAGGTCAAGAAGCCCGAAACCATCAACTACCGTACCCTCAAGCCCGAGAAGGACGGCCTGTTCTGCGAGCGCATCTTCGGCCCCACCAGGGACTGGGAATGTGCCTGCGGTAAATATAAGCGAGTGCGCTACAAGGGCATTATCTGTGAACGCTGCGGCGTTGAAGTGACCAAATCCAAGGTACGCCGTGAGCGCATGGGCCATATTGAGCTCGCTGCTCCCGTCACCCACATTTGGTATTTCAAGGGTGTGCCCTCTAGGTTGGGTTACCTGCTAGATCTTGCACCTAAGGATCTCGAGCGCATTATCTACTTCGCCGCCAATATCATCACCAGCGTTGATGATGAGGCTCGCCATTCGGATCAGTCCACTCTGGAAGCTGAAATGCTGCTGGAGAAGAAAGACCGTGAGGCAGAAGCCGAGTCGGAGATCTCCGAGCGCGCCCAGAAGCTCGAGGAGGACCTCGCAGAACTAGAGGCCGCTGGCGCTAAGGCAGATGCGCGTCGGAAAGTGCAAAACGCGGCGGAAAAGGAAATGCAGCATATCCGCGAGCGAGCACAGCGCGATATCGATTTCCTGGACGAGATCTGGCAAACCTTTGTCAAGCTCGCCCCGAAGCAAATGATTATCGATGACAAGATCTACGAAGAGCTTGTTGATCGCTACGAGGATTATTTCACCGGCGGTATGGGTGCAGAGGCAATCCAAACCCTGATCCGCAATTTCGACCTCGATGCCGAGGCCGAGAAGCTGCGCGAAATTATCAATAATGGCAAGGGCCAAAAGAAGATGCGCGCGCTCAAGCGTTTGAAGGTCGTGGCGGCTTTCCAGCGCTCCGGCAATGATCCTGCGGGCATGGTGCTCGACTGCATTCCGGTGATCCCCCCAGAGTTGCGCCCCATGGTGCAGCTCGACGGTGGTCGCTTTGCTACCAGCGATCTCAATGATCTCTACCGCCGCGTGATCAACCGCAATAATCGCCTCAAGCGCATGATCGATCTGGGTGCGCCTGAGATCATCGTGAATAACGAGAAGCGTATGTTGCAGGAGTCCGTGGATGCGCTCTTTGACAATGGTCGTCGCGGTCGCCCAGTGACTGGTCCTGGTACCCGTCCGCTGAAATCGCTTTCTGATCTGCTCAAGGGTAAGCAAGGTCGCTTCCGCCAGAACTTGCTGGGTAAGCGCGTGGATTACTCCGGTCGTTCCGTGATTATTGTTGGTCCGCAGTTGAAGCTGCACGAGTGTGGTCTGCCGAAGCTGATGGCTCTCGAGCTCTTCAAGCCTTTTGTGATGAAGCGCCTGGTGGAGCACGATTATGCGCAGAATATTAAATCAGCCAAGCGCATGGTGGAACGCCAGCGTCCAGAGGTGTGGGATGTGCTGGAAGAAGCCATTGCGCAGCACCCTGTGATGCTCAACCGCGCACCGACGCTGCACCGATTGGGTATTCAGGCTTTCGAGCCCAAGCTCATTGAGGGTAAAGCTATTCAGCTCCACCCTCTTGCCTGTGAAGCTTTTAACGCTGACTTCGATGGTGACCAGATGGCTGTGCACCTGCCGCTATCGGCAGAGGCACAGGCTGAAGCCCGCGTGCTCATGCTCGCCTCTAATAATATTTTGTCCCCAGCATCCGGTAAGCCTCTGGCTATGCCACGTCTGGATATGGTCACAGGTCTCTACTACCTCACCATGGACAAGACGGAGGAAGAATTCGGTGGCCAGGGCGCCTATAAGCCAGCAACCGCCGAAGGTCCGGCAACGGGCGTGTACTCGAGCGTGGCCGAGGCCATTATGGCCTATGACCGCAAGGAATTGGGTATGCAGGCCAAGATTAAGGTCCGCATCTCTCACCTGCGTCCGCCAGCAGATATTGAAGCAGAGCAGTTCGCCGACGGGTGGGAGAAGGGCCAAACCTGGCTCGCCGATACCACCTTGGGCCGTATCTACTTCAATGAGCTTTTGCCCTGGAACTATCCCTACCTTGAAGGTGTGATGGTTCGTAAGGGTGGCGGCACTGACAAGATCATGCTCGGTGATGTGATTAATGATCTCGCCGCTAAGTACCCCATGATCACCGTGGCTCAAACCATGGACAAGATGAAGGATGCTGGCTTCTACTGGGCTACCCGTTCCGGTGTCACCATCTCCATGGCTGACGTGCTCGTGCTCGACGATAAGGATGAGCGTCTCGATAAATACGAGGCCGAAGCCCATAAGATCGAGCGCAAGTACTGGGAGCAAGGTGCTCTGACGGAGCGCGAGCGCTATGACCGGTTGGTGGAGCTGTGGAAGAATGCCACCGATGAGATCGGTAAGGCTGTCGAGGATCTCTATCCTGATGACAACCCGATTCCAATGATCGTGAAGTCGGGTGCTGCTGGTAATATGCGTCAGATTTGGACGCTGGCCGGCATGAAGGGCATGGTTGTGAACTCGCGCGGTGAATATATCACCCGCCCGATTAAGACCTCCTTCCGTGAAGGCCTGTCCGTGCTGGAGTACTTCAACAACTCCCACGGTTCTCGTAAGGGTCTTGCCGATACCGCTTTGCGTACCGCTGACTCCGGCTACCTCACCCGTCGTCTGGTCGACGTTGCACAGGATGTTATTGTGCGCGAGGACGACTGCGAGACCCGCCTGGGTATCAAGGTTCCTGTTGCCGTGGCTCAAAAGGACGCCGAGGGCACCGTTATTGGTTATGGCGCCCATAGCTTGGTAGAGACCTCCGTCCTGGGCCGCGCGTTAGCAACTGCGGTGAAGAAGGACGATGAGGTTCTCGCTGAGGCTGGCGAGTACTTAAGCGATGCGCTGGTATCCAAGCTGGTGCTCGCTGGTGTCGAAGAGATTAAGGTACGCTCCGTGCTCACCTGCCAGACGGCAACAGGTGTATGCGCTAAGTGCTACGGCATCTCCATGGCATCTGGCAAGCAGGTGGATATCGGCGAGGCCGTTGGTATTGTGGCTGCCCAGTCCATTGGTGAGCCTGGTACCCAGCTGACCATGCGTACCTTCCACCAAGGTGGCGTCGGCGGCGATATTACCGGTGGTCTGCCTCGTGTACAGGAGCTCTTTGAGGCTCGTGTGCCAAAGAACCGGGCACCGATTGCCGCTGCTGCTGGCACCATTCATCTCGAGGATGAGGGTAATTTCTATACGCTTACCATCACTCCTGATGATGGCTCCGATGACATCGTCTACGAGAAGCTCTCGAAGCGTCAGGGTCTTGCTAATACCAAGGCTCCTATGAGCTCCAACCCAGGTGCATTCCTCGAGCGCACGCTTGTCGACGGCGACCACGTTGAGGTGGGCGACCGCCTGCTGCGCGGCCCCGCCGATCCGCACGATGTGCTCGAGATCCTCGGCCGCCGCGGAGTGGAACAGCACCTCGTCGACGAGGTCCAGGCCGTTTACCGCGCTCAGGGTGTGGCGATCCACGATAAGCATATCGAGATCATTATCCGCCAGATGCTGCGTCGCGGTACCGTCATTGAATCCGGTTCCACCGAATTCCTGCCAGGTACCTTGGTTGATTTGGCTGAGGCTAAGGCCGCAAATGCTGAGGCATTGGCCGTTGGTGGCCAACCAGCTGAGCTGCGCAGCGAGATCATGGGTATTACCAAGGCTTCCTTGGCTACCGAGTCGTGGCTATCGGCTGCGTCCTTCCAGGAGACCACCCGTGTGCTCACGGACGCCGCTATTAATAAGCGTTCCGATAAGCTCATTGGTCTCAAGGAGAACGTGATCATCGGTAAGCTGATCCCTGCTGGTACGGGTATTTCGCGCTACCGCAATATTGCGGTCAAGCCCACTGAGGCTGCCCGCAATGCGGCGTACTCGATTCCTACCTATGGTGATTCGATCTACGGTGACGACTCCTACGGTGATTTCACCGGAGCATCGGTGCCCCTCGATGAAGCCTTCGATATGTAGGTAATTTACCGCTAAAAAAGCACTGCTTTCTCTGTAAGGAGGGAGCAGTGCTTTTTTGCGCTGTAGGCGAAAGATTCTTAGTGAAGAACAAACGGTGAGCCGTCGGCGGCGCGAGCATGCTGGATCACCAACTCGTGGCCATAACCCTCGACCTTTTCTGCGAGGGTACTAAGGTGGTGCTCGAGTGGGCTATCGGCGAAGATGGTGGTGCGTACCTGCATATCCACGCCGGCCTCGTCGAATAAGTGCATACTCTCCCAGCATCGATTGCCAATATGGGCGGGGCGTTGGATGACATATTCCATATCATCGGGCAGCGCTTTAATATCCAATCCCACCCAATCTGGAGTGGAATCCGGGGATTGCAGAAGGCGCCTAATAGCGGCGGGGGAGTAGCCACAGGTATGCAGCCCCACGGCAAAACCCTCCTGGTGGGCTTTCGCGATGGCTGGGCCCAGGCCTGAGGATAAGGTGGGCTCTCCGCCGGAAATCACGATACCGTCGAGTAAGGCGCGGCGAGTGGCTGCCTGGTCGAGGGCGGTATCGAAACTTAGTGCGCCACGTGTCAGCGGCTGCAGATTAGGGTTATGGCAGTAGACGCAGCGTAGTGGACACCCTTGGGTGAACACGGTGAGCGTGATATTTCCGGGCCAATCGGTGGCGGAAAACGGGATAATTCCCGCCACCGGAAGGCTTTTAGACGAGGGCTTCGTTAAAGTACTGGCGCTCATGGAACTCGCCCTTCTTACCAATATTGAAGCTGGCCATGGGGCGGAAATAACCCATAACGCGCGTCCACATCTCGGTGTCCTTCTCACACCGCGGGCAGTGTGGGTGCTCGCCCGAGATATAGCCGTGATCCGGGCAGATACTAAAGGTTGGGGTGACCGTGATATAGGGGAGTCGGTAGTTCTCCAGTGCGCGCCTGACCATCTTGGCGCAGGCCTCGCCGTCGCTCATCGCGGCCCCCATATACAGGTGCAAAACTGTACCACCGGTATACCGCGTTTGGAGCTCATCTTGGTGCTCGAGGGCGATGAAGGGGTCAGGAGTATGTGCCACTGGTAGCTGCGAGGAATTGGTGTAATAAGGCTCCTCGGCGCTGCCGGCGTGGAGGATATCGGGATAGCGCTTGATATCTTCCTTGGCTAGTCGGTAGGTGGCACCCTCAGCAGGGGTGGCCTCGAGATTATAGAGGTGGCCAGTGTCTTCCTGGGCTTGGGTAAGCCGGCCGTTGATATGGTCTAAGATCTCGATGACGAACTGCTTGCCCTCAGGGTCGGTGATATCGAGGATATCGTCACTATAATTGCGCACCAGCTCATTGAGCCCGTTCACGCCAATGGTGGTGAAGTGATTATCCAAGCTGGGCAGCCAGCGCTTGGTATAGGGGTAAAGCCCAGCATCTAGCATCTTGGCGACAAATGCGCGACGCTTTTCCAGGGTGTCTACGCTGAGATCAATGAGGGCATCGAGGGCATCAAAGAGCTCGTGGCGCTGTCCTTTAAAGAGATATCCCAAGCGGGCGCAGTTGAGGGTAACCACGCCGATGGAGCCGGTGAGTTCGGCGGAACCGAAGAGACCGTTGCCGCGTTTGAGAAGCTCGCGCAGATCCAGTTGGAGGCGGCAGCACATGGAGCGAATATCGCCGGGGTTGAGATCGGAATTGATGAAATTTTGGAAATAGGGCAGCCCATACCGGGCCGTCATGGTGAATAATTCCTTGGTCAGCGGTGCTTCCCAGTCGAAATCTTCCGCAATATTATAGGTGGGTATGGGGAAGGTAAAAGGCCGCCCGTCAGCGTCGCCTTCGGTCATCACCGCAATAAAAGCACGGTTGATCATATCGCGCTCGGCGTCGAGATCACCATAGGTGAACTCACACGGCTCGCCGCCGATAAAGGGCACCTGATCCTTGAGGTCATGAGGGCAGGTGAGGTCGAAGGTGAGATTAGTAAATGGAGTTTGGGTGCCCCAGCGGGAGGGGACGTTGAGGTTGAAGATGAATTCCTGCATGAGCTGTTCAACCTGGTCATAGCTGAGGTTATCGCGGCGGATATACGGAGCCATATAGGTATCAAAAGATGAGAAGGCTTGGGCGCCAGCCCATTCATTTTGCAAGGTACCAAGGAAATTCACCACTTGGCCGAGCGCTGCGGATAGGTGCTTAGGAGGGCGCGAAGCAATAGCACCGGTAACCCCACCAAAACCCTCAGCTAGCAGGTTGCGCAGTGACCATCCAGCGCAGTAACCAGAGAGCATATCGAGATCGTGGATATGAATGGCGCCTTCGCGGTGCGCGGTGGCAGCGGCGGGGGAGAAGATATCGTCGAGCCAATAATTGGCTACAGTTTTGCCGGCGGTATTGAGGATCATGCCGCCGAGGGAGTAGTCCTGGTTGGCGTTGGCGTTGACGCGCCAGTCGGTGCGGTTGAGGTATTCAGTGAGCATGGTTTCAGAATGTAGCCCACTGCCGACCCGCTACGCCACCATATATGGGAGCGTGTCGCTTTGCAATCCCTACATATTGTGGTTTGACCCCTTGGCTTTCGGGGTTTCACGAGGAGTGTGCCCCCTAGATATAGGATTAGTGGGATTAATTACATTTATGTAATTATCTTAATAATGGGCGAATCTCGCGCCTCCATCATCGTAAGCGGATTCTCCGTGGACCGTATCCGCGCCACTGTGTTCGGTCTCCGGGTCCAGGCGTAAGCCAATGGTGTGCTTGATGCCCAAACCAATAATGAGTGTCCATACGCCTGCGTAAACCATGGCGAAAAGTGCCACAAGAATCTGAATAATCACCAGCTCAATGGAGCGATCGGCGCTTAAGAATCCCACGGCTATCGTGCCCCAGAGGCCAGCAACGAGGTGGACTGCGACAACATCGAGGGAATCGTCGATACGCAAACGGTATTTCATGCGGATCACGCTCGAGGACAACACTCCCGCGCTCAGACCTAAGAAGATTGAGGTCAGAGGGGTTAAGGCGCCTGCCGCGGGAGTAATGGCGACGAGTCCCGCAACAAGGCCCGATGCCATGCCTAAGGTGGTGGCATAACCGTCGCGGAAGCGCTCGATCGCAAGCCAGCCGAGGCCTCCAGCGGCTGCGGCCACGGTGGTATTAAGCCATGCGAGGGCGGCCAGTCCTGAGGCAGATAGCGCGGAGCCGGCATTAAATCCACACCACCCGAACCACAAAAGACCGGTACCTAACATGACCATGGGGAGGTTATGGGGGCGGTGAGTGAGCTTGGTGAAGCTGCGTCTCGGGCCAATGAGTAAGGCCAAGACGAGCGCTGCGGTGCCAGCGGAGATATGGACGACCGTGCCTCCAGCGAAGTCGATGGGCTGGATGATCGCCTCACCGTTGTGGGTGCCAAAAAGGAATGCGGAGAGACTGTGGGTGGAGTGGCTCAAAAATCCGTGACCCCAGACCATATGGGCGAGAGGATAGTAGACCGCTGTGACCCAGAGGGGGATGAAGGCAAGCCAGGCGGGAAAACGGGTGCGCTCGGCGATAGAGCCGGCGATAATTGCGCAGGCAATGACGGCGAAGGTGAGCTGGAAGATGACATCAAAAATGATGGGGTAGCCCTCGGCTGTGGGGGTATGAACGCTGCTGAGATAATCCACGGGGTGGAAGGGATTGGCCACAAACCCGAGGATGGAGATTTCGCCGTAGGCCATGCTGAAGCCGTAGAGGACGTGAATGATGGGCACGATGGCAAGAGCTGCGAAGCACATCATCAGCATATTAAGGACCGCTTTGCCGCGGGACATGCCGCCGTAGAAGAGGGCGAGGGCGGGGGTCATAAGGAGGACGAGGGAGGAGGAGACCAAAAGCCATGCCCCTGTTGCTGTTGAATCCATAAGGGGTCCTTGATCAGCTAGTGGAGAAATTCTATAGGTCAATAGAATTTTATCTATAGAACTATAGAAAACTAGCGGGGATAAGTCAAAACCCACACAGGTATCAGCAGATCTGCAGGAGACGAAGATAACTCTCCCAATATTTGAGTGGCGTGGGTTAAATAGATAGATTGGACTATAGCGCGCCGGCCTGATAAGCAGGCATGAGCGGCGTAGCTGGAAGCTTTTTTCACTCGGATCGTTCGGCACGTACCTGCCGATGAAAGGACGCCACCCATGGCATCAGTAACCTTCGATAAGGCCACCCTGGTCTATCCAGGCGCGAAAGCGCCAACCGTTAATAAATTCGACCTCGAAATCGCCGACGGCGAATTCCTCGTCCTCGTCGGCCCCTCCGGTTGCGGTAAATCCACCACCCTGCGCATGCTTGCCGGCCTCGAAGATGTCACCGACGGCCGCATCCTCATTGGCGACCGCGACGTGACCACCGCCGCCCCCAAAGAGCGCGATATCGCCATGGTCTTCCAGAACTACGCCCTCTACCCACATATGACCGTGCGTGAAAATATGGGCTTCGCCCTCAAGATCGCGGGCATGGACAAAGCCGAAATTGATCAGCGCGTCAACGAAGCCGCCGCCACCCTCGACCTCACCGAATACCTCGACCGCAAGCCAAAGGCCCTCTCCGGTGGTCAGCGTCAGCGTGTGGCCATGGGACGCGCCATTGTGCGTAAGCCCCAGGTCTTCCTCATGGACGAGCCACTGTCGAACCTCGACGCCAAACTGCGTGTGCAAACCCGTACCCAGATTGCCTCCCTGCAGCGCAAACTTGGTGTGACCACGCTATACGTCACCCACGACCAGACCGAGGCCCTCACCATGGGTGACCGCATTGCCGTTCTCAACGGCGGCTTCCTCCAGCAGGTCGGCAGCCCCCGCGAACTCTACGACACCCCAGCAAATGTCTTCGTCGCCGGCTTCATTGGATCCCCAGCGATGAATATTCTCGATTGCTCCCTCGAGGGCAACGTGGCCACCATCGGCAATGCACGTATCCCAATTACCGATATCACCCGCGCCGCCATCACCCCTGAGGACCAGGGTCGTATCACCATTGGCTTCCGCCCCGAGGCCCTCGAGCTTGTCGACGCCTCCGGCGACACCATCCCAGTCACCCTCGACTTCGTTGAGGAACTAGGATCCGATTCCTTCCTTTACGGTCATATCGAGGGCACCGACAATAAGCAGCTCGTTATCCGCGCAGCTCCTAATATCGCACCTCCACGCGGCACCACCATTCACGTGCGCGTGACCCCTGAGGGACAGCACAATTTCTCCGCGTCGACAGGCACTCGCCTGCCCGCGTAACCTAGACAGACCCTCACCTTTAGCCCGTACTCCCCACGCCTGGTGGGGGGTGCGGGCGCTATCACTGTTATACACAGGAAGAATCCGGATATGACCAGCCATATGCACATCGACGGCTCCGCCTACTCCGCGAGCCTCTTGCCCCTGCCCTGGAGCACCCCGCTCGAAGAATGGGGCGACGACGTTGTCGTGACCCTACCCCGCGGCATTTCCCGCCACGTGGTACGCTTCGTTCACCTCGGCGACGCCACTGGAACCGATTACGCCACCCAAGCCCTCTCAGGGGGTATCATCGCCGCCATTAAAGAAATCGGACGCCGCACCGCGCACCACGAATACGCCATGCTGCGCGAATTGCGCCGCGTCAAAGCGCCCGCAGTCACCCCCATCGCCGTCATCACAGGGCGACGTGATGAAAACGGCGAGAAACTCACCGCAGCCTTGGTCACAGAACACCTCCGCTTTTCTCTCCCGTACCGCGAAATCTTCTCCCAAACCCTCGAGCCCGCGGTGGCCGATAAGCTCATCCGCGCCCTCGCAATCCTTTTGGTACGCCTACACCTGTTGAATTTCTACTGGGGCGATGTGTCTTTGTCGAATACCCTATTTAGGCGCGATGCAGAGACCTTCTCCGCCTACCTGGTCGACGCCGAAACGGGAGAATTCCAGCCCAAACTGTCAACCAACCGCCGCCTGCATGATCTCGAGGTGGCCCGGGTGAATGTGATCGGCGAACTCATGGACCTCGCCTCAGGGGGTACGCTCGACGAGCAAATCGACCCCATCGCCCTGGGTAATTCCATCGAAACCTATTACCTCGATCTCTGGTCCCAACTCACCGAGGAAATCGAAGTACCCGCCAGCGAGTACTGGCGCGTAAAAGAACGTGTAGAAAAACTCGCCGAAATGGGCTTCGATATCGAAGAATTTCAAATCTCCGGGTCGAGTGGCACGATCACAGCACGGCCGAAAAGCGTGGACGCCGGCCACCACTCCAACCAACTCATCAGCCTTTTGGGTCTTGAGGTTGAAGAGCAGCAGGCTCGCCGATTGCTCTCTGAGATTCGTCGTTACGCGCCCGGGCAACCCATCGAACAAGCGGCGCGCTCATGGTACAGCGAAGAATATTTGCCCACCATTCACGCTATGCCCCCTGAGCTCACCGATAAGCTCGAGCCGGCACAGATTTTCCATGAAATCCTCGATCACCGCTACTTCTTAAGCCAGGAACAAGCGCGCTTTATCCCCATGGACGAGGCCGCTCACTCCTACTACGACAAGGTGCTACCAGGCCACCGTGATGAGAAGATGCTGATCGATTTACCGCAGAAAGCCAGTATGGATATCACTCACCTCGACTCCGATAGCTAGCCACGAAGCAAATTGTTATAGTGATCCAGGAACAATACAAGGAGAAATTGGTGAGACAGTACCCCCACTACGACGGACAACTTGGCGCCCTGTATACCCCTTCAGCCACCACCTTTAGGCTCTGGGCACCAACTGCCGCTACGGTTACCCTCTATCTTCGCTCCGAGGCCTACCCCATGACCCAAGGGGATCACGGGGAGTGGGAAACTATATGTCACGGTGACTTCCACGGAGCCGAGTACCATTTCGGCCTCAGCTTTCCAAATGGCACAACTACGACGAGCGTGGACCCCTATGCCCGCAGCGTGACCATCAACGGTAAGCGGGGCGTTGTTGTGGACGTCGACACGCTACTCGGACCAGCTCAACGACTCGACAGCTTCACAGATCCGCGCACCGCGATCATCTACGAGGCTCATATCCGCGACCTCACCATCGGGCCGAACAATGGAATCACCCATAAAGGCGCATTCCTAGGCCTCAGCGAAGCTGGCACCCGCACCACACGGGGCAACCTCTCAGGGCTCGACTACCTCAGCTCCCTCGGAGTCACCCATATCCAACTACTGCCCATCTTCGACTTCGGCAGCGTCGACGAAGCCGGCGATCTCAGCTACAACGCCCAGTACAACTGGGGATATGATCCAGAGAACTACAATGCCCCGGAAGGCTCCTACGCCACCATCCCCGGCGACCCACTGCTGAGGCTGACCGAGCTGAAAAAACTCATCGACGCCCTGCACGCGCGCGGGCTGCGGGTAATCATGGATGTGGTCTACAACCACGTTTACGAGGCCGAAAGGCACCCCTTCGAACTCACCGTTCCAGGCTATTATTTCCGCACCACCAGTGAAGGCGCATTCTGCAATGCCACCGGCTGTGGCAATGAAACAGCATCCGAGCGGTCGATGATGCGTAAATATATCGTCGATTCTGTTCTCTACTGGGCCCGCACCTTTGGCCTCGACGGATTCCGCTTTGATTTGATGGGCATTCACGACGTAGACACCATGAACGCCGTGCGCCGGGCGCTCGATACGGTGGATGAAGGCATCATTATCATCGGAGAAGGCTGGGAGATGGGCAACCACTCTCAGGGGGTACGTGGCGCTCATCAGGGCAATGCTGCCCTCATGCCAGGTGTGGGTATGTTCAATGATTTCTATCGCGATGTGGTGAAGGGGAGTAACTTCATCCGCACTGGCAGTGGCTTCATCTCAGGGGCTAGCGGGGATGATGCCCGCAAGTTATTTGACGCCCTCAATCCCTTGGATCCCAGTCACTCAGTGGTCTACAACGAGGCCCATGATAATTGGACAATGTACGACAAACTACGTGGTACCACCGGTTTGGAACAGGCCCCTGAGGAGGAGATCGCTCAACGCCACACTCTAGCCACCCTCACCCAATACCTAGCGCGTGGCATGGTCTTCCTTCACGCAGGTCAGGAATTTCTACGTACCAAGGGTGGAGATGAAAATTCCTATAAGAGCCCTGATTCCGTCAACGAATTTGACTACGACCGTGCCCAGCTTTTCGCCAAGGAAGCGGGTTTTGTTCGCCACCTAAATACTTTTCGTAAAAAGTACTCGTGGACCTACGATCCGCAGTATCTCATGGAGCTCATGAGCGCTGAGGGGCGGCGCCTAAGCTATCGGGTTAACGATGCCTTCGGCCCTGGCCGGCACGCGATTGTTATGCTAAATGGGGAAAATAGGCACTGGCTACACCCTGTTACCTCAGGAGCTTACCGAGTGCATATCAACCAAGGTGTGGTATTCCACAACCCCGCTCCTATAAACCTAAGCCATGAATATGTGGTGGGCCCCCTGAGTGGAACGGTTTTGGAGTGTGTCGAGTAGGCCACTAAGCGATATGCGTAGCGGCCTTTCTAGGATTGCTTTCCGTAGTACTCGAGTGCCCACTGGGAGACGCTTTTGGGGTGCGTCCGAAATTCGAGCTTTCCGCGTTTAGAACGGCGCAGCCCGGGAACCCCAGTTTTGGGATCTTTCTCGATTCGCCCGTGCCTCGAACTGATCCCTGGCACGTCGCAATTAAGACGATTATGCACCCGACACAGGGGCGCTAAATTGTCGTAGGTGGTCGGTCCCCCGCGGCAATGGGCCTCGATATGGTGTCCATCGCAGCTGATCGCTGCGATATCGCAACGCGGATGCACGCAGCTTAGATGCTCAATCGCGGCAATATATTTTTGATAAGGATTAAAGTAGCGGCCCTGTATGGTGCGCTGAATTCGAGCAGAGCTGACAGGTGCTGGGCGACCTTCGGCATCCAGCCCCCAGCAGATAACGTAGCCGAATGTGCCGATCTTCTCGTTGATGAACTGGCTGAGGTTAATTGTCGCGCCATCACTGGTAGCGATGCGCCCATCGGAAAAATACCTGGTTCCAGCCTCGAGCGGAAGAATAAAACAGGGCTCGTGGATGGGCTTTTTCTCCGGTGATCCCGTGATAAGGCGGTTGATGGCGGCTTGGCCGATGGCGTCGAGAAGCGTCAGTGATTCGTGTGCGGCGCGTAGGGCGCGGGCATCGGCGGCGAGCCTGACCCGCAGCATGTGAGCGCGATCTTCACTTAACCACCCAGAGAAGTGGATTCGCCCGTGGGCGTCGGGGACGGTACCCATGGAAAAGCGTGCCTGCGGCATCGGTTTCTCCATCCCGGCGTTTTCTTCGCGCACCCGCCGGGTCATGAAAGTTCGCAAATCGCGAAGCAGCATGGAGGGTGCTCGGCGGATGAATTCCTCGCGTAAAACGTGAGTATCGATAGATGCTGAGATCTTCTTTATATATTTATTGATCACATCAACCTGATCGACGCTCAGCTCCAAGCGAGCGGCGAGCGCTAAGTGCTTACGATCGAATTGCCGTGCCAACCAATGGAGGTGTTTTGCGCGGCTTAAATCGATCCCCGCACCCGCTTCAAGCTCCTCGGGTGTGATGGAGTGCGTGCGCACATGGTTCAACATCGCGGCGCCGGAGCGCTGTGCGGTGATCCATGTGCGGTAGCTCATGCCCTCAGCCTAACCTGAGCCGGCTGTTATCGCGCGGCGAGCTTTAGACCCCTGTGGATAACCTTTTCCCGCCCCACTACGCTGTGTTTTTACTGGCCGACGATCACCGCACTCGCAGGTGGCAACCACTTACCCGAATTTAGGTCAGCGTTGAGAGCAAAGAGAATCTCGCCTTCATCGCGGATCTCTATTGGCTCAGTAGACATATTGATGGTGACCACTACCGATGAGCGGCGATAGCGTAGCACCCGATCGGAGGAGATATCGGAGAGGAATTCTAAACCCCCTGAGGCGTGGAGGTCCGGGGTATCGCGGCGCAATTTAATCAGGGTGCGCACCACGTGCAGCAGCGATTGGGGATTCTGCTCGTGTCGCTCCACCGTCTTCTCAGGGCCCTGATTAGCGAAAGTGGGCAGGTAAGTATTTGGGTTCGTGCTAAATCCCGCTTGTGGCTTCGTTGACCACTGCATAGGGGTGCGCGCGCCGGTGCGGGTATAGCCGCCCTCATGGGTAGGAAGATCTTGATAGTCCATGGCGATTTCATCGCCGTAGTAGATAAACGGAATACCTGGCATGGTGAGCAGGAAAGTGAAATAGAGCCGCAACTCAGCGTCGGTGAGGTAGTGGGAGATACGTGGATTGTCATGGTTGCCCGTAATCAGGCTGAAATGGCCCGCGCCGACGCTGGCACGGTAGTGCGGGAGGTACTGGTCGATGAAGTCGCTGGCTGCTCTCGAGCTCACGGCCGAGAAGAAAGCGTTATCGGCACGAACCAGTAGGTTATAGCCGTTCCCCGGCCAATCGAGGTAGAAATCCATATCGAACCCGGCTTCCAGGGACTGGCTGGGGTTTCCCCACTCGGCAACAAAGATCGCATCGGGGTGCGTTTTCTTGACGTTTGTGAAGATCTCCTGCCACGCCCTTATGGTTGCGCTCTTATCTGGATCGTGTTTGACCAAGGAATCAGCCATATCGACACGGAATCCATCAACACCCTTATCGAGCCAGAATGTGATTACTTTCGCCATCTCTTCGCGGTTGCGCTGCGCCCCCTGAGAGGATGTAGGCTGCTGCCACGGGGTCTTCGGTGTGGCGAAGCCGTAGTTCAGAGCCGGTTGGGAGTGGAAGAAGTTGAGCACATAGCAACCGTTGCGCGGAGCTACTCCGGCGACGAAAGGCAAAGAATCGGCGTCGCCAAACCATGAGTTCGTCCAGATATAGCGGTCATCCTCAGGGGTCTTATCAGGGGAGGAGGATTGGATAAACCAGGGGTGTTCATCGCTGGTGTGGCCGGGTACAAGATCGAGCAGGAGGCGGATACCTGCGGCGTGGAGAGCGTCGATAAGCGCGCTGAGATCGTTGGTGGTGCCGTAGCGAGGCGCTATCTGGTAGTAATCGCGCACATCGTAGCCGGCATCCTTGAAGGGGGAGTCGAAGATGGGGTTGAGCCAAATGGCGGAGATGCCAAGCTGTTGTAAATAGGGGATCCTGTCGATGATGCCGCGCAGGTCTCCGATGCCGTCACCATTGGAGTCTGCAAAGGATTGGGGATAGATTTGATAAAATGTGGCTTTTTCCAGCCAGCTTTTTCCGCTGTGCGTTTCCATAAATACCATGTTAGTAGTGACTAGGATGTGATTCATGAGGCGTTTTCGACGGTCGCCGGCCCGCTTGGTGGCAGAGTCTTTTCTGGGCCTCATTGTGCTGGGTACGGTGCTTCTAAGCATGCCGTTCTCGCATGCCACCGAGGAGTCGAGCATCCTAGTTTCTTTGTTTACCGCCACCTCCGCGGTCTGTCTCACCGGTCTCGTGGTGGTTGATACTGCCACTTATTGGACGCATCTGGGTCAACTTATCATTATCGGCCTCGTGCAGCTCGGCGGACTGGGAATTATGACCTTGGCAACCCTAGCCTCGTGGGCAATAGCCGGCAGAATGGGGGTTCGCTCCAGACTTAATGCATCCGCAGAGGGCCGGGGATTGCATCTTGGTGAAGTCAAGGGACTCCTCGCAGCCACGATAGGATTTACGCTCGTCGTAGAAATAGTGGTGGCAATGAGTCTCAGCTTGCGTTTTTATCACCACTATGGCCTCGGTGTTCCGGCCGCTATCTGGGAGGGGAGCTTCCACGCCATTTCTGCCTTTAATAACGCTGGTTTCGGGCTCGCCTCCGATAACCTCGTGCCGTATGTCCGCGACGAAGTCATGCTCTGGCCAATCGCGCTAGCCATAATTTTAGGCGGTCTGGGTTTTCCGACGCTCCTAGAGTTAGCCAAGCGGGTGCGTACGCGCGGACACCTGAGCTTGACGACGATTTTCACCCTCTATGGCACGGCCATCCTATTGTCCGCTGGCATGATTGTGACGGCTTTCTTTGAGTGGAATGGGGCGCTCGCGCACCTATCCCCAGGGGATAAGCTCTTCTCCGCTTTCTTTCACTCGGTGAGCTCGCGTACGGCAGGGTTTAACTCCATCGACCTATCGATGTTTCACCCCAATGAACTCATGGCTACCAATATTTTGATGCTCATTGGAGGCGGATCTGGGGGGACCGCCGGTGGGGTGAAAATAACCACAGTTGGAGTCTTAGTTGCTGTGTTGATCGCAGAGATCAAAGGCGACGATGAGGTGGCTATTTATGGTCGCAAATTGCCTGACCGTACCTTACGGCAGGCGTTGGCCGTGGTAACCATAGCGGCATTTCTGGTCTTTTCCTCCATTATGATCGTAATAGTCTTGGCACCAGACTTCGCCACTGATCAATTGGTCTTTGAGGTCATTAGTGCCTTTTCTACGGTAGGACTGTCTACTGGTATCACCTCAGCCCTGCCCCAAGGCGCTCAGATTGTGCTCATTATATTGATGTACGCTGGACGGATTGGGCCGATTACCGTGGTGGCGGCGTTGGCAGCCCGCGACCAGCAGCGACATTATTCTTTCCCTGAAGAAAGGCCGTTCATTGGTTAAATTATTTCGGCGCCAATCCGTGGTGGTTATTGGTTTAGGTCGCTTTGGTATGGCATTGTCTGAAGAATTGGAAAAGCAGGGTGTGGAAGTGCTCGGCCTCGATATGAACCGCGAGGTGGTGGCGCGGGCGACCGAGAAACTTAGTCATGCCGTGGTGGGCTCGGGCACCGATGAGGCGGCCCTTAAGCAATTGGGCGTGCAGGAGGCGCGCCGGGTCGTGATTGCCATCGGATCCGATTTGGCGGCCAGTGTTCTTGCTGCGCAATCCATTTTAGATTTAGGGGCGCCAAATGTGTGGGCTAAGGCCGATGGAGACGCTCACGAGAAGATACTCAAACGGATTGGGGTGCACCACACCATTCGCCCCGAACGCGATACTGGCCGCAGGATTGCCCATCTGATTGGGGGAGCGGCGGAGGAGTATGTGGAATTCGATCACGATTTTTCCATGATCAAATTGGCTCCGCCGGTAAATTTCTTGGGTTTAAGAGTGGAGGAAACTCCTCAGGGGGTCGATATTGTGGCCGTGCGTAAGCAGGGGGGTAGGTTCACTCGCCCCGTTCCCGGCCAGCGCATCGAGTCGGGCGATATCATCATCGTTGCTGGTGCTCTGAGGAGTTTAGAGAGCTTCGCAGCATCCTAATTTCTACCCCCTTTCGTGGGCTTTTTCGGGCGACGGAAGGGGGCTTTACTGTGACTAACTGCGGGTCAAAATGTGATTATCTTCATTTTTTTAGCAGACGTGATTCTAAATTCACAGCATAAGCCCCCTTCATGCTCTGCTAACAGCCTTCTTCGTCTTTGTTCAGGTGGTGCGCTGTGTTTAGATATGATTATTGAGCTTTAGCAGGATCCTTTTCCTTTGGTAGGAAAAAGAACATTGCATATCGCACATATCTTAAAAGTTCTCCCTTTTGTTCAAAAGTGGAGAGAATCTTCTACAAGAAAGTGGTGTTTGTACAGTGCTGAACACTCGCAAAGCCTTCGCAGCAGTAATTGCTGTGGCCTTGGGCTCCGCTAGCCTGGTTGCTTGCTCTAATGACGACGCTTCGACCAATGATGCCGCAGGTTCCGCATCCGGCAGCGATATCACCTTAACCGTATGGACCTCCCAAGAAGATCAGACCAACTCCGATGCCTGGCTACAGTCCATGGAGAAGGCTTATGAAGAGGCTAATCCAGATCTGAATATCACCTGGAAGAACTCCGTGGTGTCCTCGGCTGATGCTGCTACCACCGTGACCCAGGACCCATCCGCTGCTGCTGACGTGTACGTATTCGCCAACGATCAGCTCGGCTCGCTGATGGCCGCTAATGCTATTGGCGCACTGTCCGACGATGGCAAGGCACAGCTCGATATGCAGGCTGAAAAGTCCCTGGCTGACTCCGTCGTGGGTAGCGATGGAGAGTTCTACGGGCTGCCTTATGAGCCAAATACCTGGTTCATGTACTACAACAAGTCCAAGCTGAGCACCGAAGATGTCAAGAGCTTCGACACCATGTTGGACAAGGCTAAGGTTTCCTTCCCAATCTCTAACTCGTGGTACCTCTCAGGCTTCTATGCAGGTGCTGGCACCACGTTCTTTGGTGCTGACGGCCTGGATGAGGCTGACGGCATTAAGGCCGGCGATAACGCAGCCGCCGTTACCGAGTACCTCGCAGGCGTTGCCAAGAACCCGAACTTCATTAACGACGCTGATGGCGCCGGCATGGGCGGACTCGCAAACGGCTCCGTCGACGTGGTCTTCTCCGGCGCCTGGGATGCGCAGGCCGCTGAAGAGGCTCTAGGCGATGACTACGCTGTCGCTGCTCTGCCAACCTACAAGCTCAACGGTGCAGATGTGCAGATCAAGGCCTTCTCCGGTTCTAAGGCTGTGGGTTATAACCCAACCTCTAAGAACCAGGTTGAAGCTGCTAAATTCGCTCAGTTCCTCGCCTCCAGCGAGTCTCAGAAGGCTCACTACCAGCTCAACGGTGTGATCCCTGCTGATAAGACCCTCGTTGATGACCCCGAGATTTCTCAGGATCCAGTGGCCGTCGCTCTCTTCGAGACCGTTGCTAATGCCTCCGTGCTGCAGCCTACCTTCAAAGAGATGAGCGATTTCTGGGAGCCCGCTGATAACTTCGGCAAGGCTCTTGCTAACGGTGAGGTCACCGAGGCTAATGCAGCTGAGAAGACCGAAGCCTGGTTCAGCGCCTACAAATAAGGCTGCACGTTTTTCCTAGCTTCCAAGTAGTTCGATAGCTACTTGATAACAAGCCCTGAAGCGCTCTGCCTCCATAGCACGATCTGCTTCAGGGCTTTTGTCGAATCGAGATACTGACGACGCTGGGAGTACCCCTCTTTTCACAAAGGAGAATTCCAATGAAGCACCGCGGCCAAGAAGCCGAGTTCAAGATTGGGCAAGCGTGGAGCGATGGCGATATCCTCACCAAGCTATCCCTTTTTGTCTTCGGTTTAGGCAATCTCGCGCGCAAGCAGTACGTCAAAGGTGTGATGCTGCTGGCCATCGAGATCTTAAGCGTCACTCTCTTTATTACCAAAGGCTTTTCTAAGATCGCTGCGCTGCCCGAGCTTGGTGGCGAGGGCGGTCAAACCCGGGTGAAGGTAGACGGTTTCTGGACCTACGTCACCTCAGAGCCATCGATCGTTGTGCTGCTAAACGGCATTGTCTCCGTCGTCGGAGTCCTCGCCTTCTTATGGTTTGCCACCATCGCTTTGCGCAGCGCCTTCAAAGCTCAGGTACAGATTGAAAACTACGGTCAAGCTCGTAGCTTCAAGGGCGATCTGAAAGCACTGCTGAATACAGATGCACCTATTCTGTTTATGACCTTGCCAACTGCCGGCATTCTCATCTTCACCGTCTTGCCACTGATCTTCATGATTTCGATGGCATTTACCAGCTTCGATTCCAATAATTCCCAAAACTTCAAGTGGGTCGGTTTCGAAAACTTCGGACAAGTATTTAGCAACGACGGCGGCCAAGTGAACTTTAACCTGTTCATTGGTGTGTTGATCTGGACCCTCGTCTGGGCTTTCTTCGCTACTTTCTTGAACTACTTCTTGGGCATGTTCTTGGCTATGGTGATTAACCGCCGTACCACCCGCGGTAAATCCTTCTGGCGGGCGATTTTCTCGCTCTCGGTAGCTGTTCCACAGTTCGTATCGCTATTGGTGCTGCGCTCTATGCTGCAGCCTCAGGGTGCTATCAACCGGTTGCTACTCGATTATGGTCTTATCGATTCGGCGCTGCCATTTTTCACCGATACCACCTGGGCCCGTGTCACGGTGATTGTTATCAACCTTTGGATCGGTATTCCTTATACCATCATGCAGGTCACCGGCATTCTGCAGAATATTCCCGGTGAGCTCTACGAGGCAGCGCGCCTCGACGGCGCCAGCTGGTGGCAGACCTTCCGCAGTGTCACCATGCCCTATATGTTGTTCGTGATGACCCCGTACCTCATTACTACCTTCACGGCCAATGTGAACAACTTCAACGTTATCTACCTGCTCTCCGGTGGTGATCCGACCCCAGTCGGAGCCTCGGCTGGTAAGACTGACCTCTTGATTACCTGGTTGTACAAGCTCACTGTGGACAAGGGCGACTACAATATTGGTGCCGTCATCGGTATCTTGACCTTCATCGTTTTGTCCACCGTGGCGTTAATTACCTATCGCCGTTCCGGCTCTTACCGCAATGAGGAGGGTTTCCAGTGAGTAAGACCCTTGATCACACTGATGCCAAGATGACCGACCAGCGGGCTGCCCGCCGGGTGGGGGATATCTTAAGCTACGCATTATTAGGCACGCTCTCCATAATCTGGGTCATGCCCATTATCTGGATTTTTGCCAACTCTTTTAATAAGAATACGGCACCTTATTCCTCGACGTTCTTCCCCACGGAGTACACCTTCGATAACTATATTGCGCTCTTTACCGAACGCGATGTTCTCGATTTCCCGAGGATGTTCCTCAATACCTTTGTCATCGCGGTATTCACCATGCTGATTTCGGTATTCTTCGTCTTGATCGTCTCGTTCTCCCTCTCGCGTATGCGCTTTAGGTTCCGCAAGGTTTATATGAACCTCGCGCTGACCTTGGGCATGTTCCCAGGCATTATGGCCGTCGTTGCTATTTACTTCATTTTGAAGGCCATGGGTCTTACGGGTGGTTCGATGACCAATATCGCCTTGATCATCGTCTACTCCGCTGGCTCCGGTATGGGCTTCTACATCATGAAGGGCTATATGGACACCATTCCTAAGTCCTTGGATGAGGCTGCTTATCTAGATGGCTGCTCGCGGTGGCAGGTCTTCTATATGATCATTTTGCCTATTGCCAAGCCCATGATTGTCTACCAAGCTATTATTGGCTTCCTGGTACCATGGCTCGACTTCGTGCTGGCAAAGGCAATCGCACGCACCCAGGATAACTACACGGTAGCTCTTGGATTGTGGAAGATGCTGGAGAAGGAATATATCCACGATTGGTTCGCTCGGTTCGCTGCTGGTGCAGTGTGCGTTTCGATTCCTATCGTGATCCTCTTCATCGTCATGCAGCGCTACTATCAGGAGTCTATGGCGGGCTCCGTCAAGGGCTAAGAATAGCGCACAGATTTTTTCAGGGCGCCTTACTATATATAAGTAAGGCGCCCTTCATTACTATGATTAGGGGCTATGATGACCAGTAATTTCGCAGCCAAAGGGCTCAAAATCCGCGGCCTTCTCATCATTGCGAGCATCTTCTTGCTTTTCCACGTGATCAGCCTCGGTATCGAGCGTCGCTTGGTACCGGATATTGCCCAAGCGAGTTTTGGGAATCTTTCTTTTGTGATCATCCTTGAGATCCTCAGCTGGGCCGCCTATCCACTTCTGGCCTTTTGTTTCCTTATTGCACTTGAGCATCTTACGGTTACGCGGGACCTTGTTTTGTTGACCCTAGGGCTAAGCGTTGTGAGTGAATGTGCAGAGGATTTTGCCCGTAGTGGGCGGCTGATCGATATGCGTTCCCAGAGTTTTGTTTGGGCTTTTGTATTGTGCATCATTTGCTACCAAGCGCTGAAGTCTAAAAAGGTGCGCTCGCGTCCGCTAGTGGCCGTGGCCATCATCGTGGCCGCTTTATTATGGGCGTTTATCGCCCAACTGGGAGTGCGTTTTAGTGGGTTCGTGCCAGGGGCCATCCTCCTTGTGTTCTTCCTCGTATTCTTCTACCTCAAAGGCCGTGAAAATACTATGATGCTCTCCGCTGCCTTAATGGGCGCTACCTTTGCCGTCGCTCCGGCTTTCGGTGTGGTCTTTTTGCACTACCGTGCCCCTAGCGTGGAGATTGAGCCGCAGTTTCCACCCGCGTGGATACTAGCGGCGTACCCGGTGGCACTGATCATTGCTGGGTTTTAGAATTTGACGAGCCCATGTCCGTGGGACTAGAGTGTCCAATAGTCCCATATGTGGGAGTCTTGGAATTTTGCCCAGTGTCTACTGGGAGCCTGGATTCTAGCAATTAGTTAGATCTTCAAGATTCTTCAAGAAAAACGGTAGCGGCCCCGGAAAGAGCCCCTATTTTTGTTTGTTTAGGGGCATATAGGGATTGTCGCAATCGTCAAGAAAATTCCAGATAGTGAGCGAAATTTCCTCCTCCGGATGGATGAGGATCAATCGAAGAGAAAGACTGTTCATGCCAACTATTCAGCAGCTGGTCCGCAAGGGTCGCCATGATAAGACTGCAAAGGTAAAAACTGCAGCTTTAAAGGGTTCCCCTCAGCGTCGTGGCGTGTGCACCCGTGTGTACACCACCACCCCTAAGAAGCCTAACTCCGCTCTGCGTAAGGTCGCCCGTGTGCGCCTAACCTCCGGCATCGAGGTTTCCGCTTATATCCCAGGTGAGGGCCACAACCTCCAAGAGCACTCCATGGTGCTCGTGCGTGGCGGTCGTGTGAAGGACCTCCCAGGTGTTCGCTACAAGATCATCCGTGGCGCCCTCGATACTCAGGGTGTGAAGGACCGTAAGCAGGCCCGTTCCCGTTACGGCGCAAAGAAGGAGAAGTAAACAATGCGTAAGAATGCAGCTCCCAAGCGTCCAGTTATCAAGGATCCAGTCTACGGATCCGAAGTTGTGACCCAGCTGGTTAATAAAGTCCTTCTTGATGGCAAGAAGTCCACTGCCGAGCGCATCGTGTATGGTGCCCTTGATAAGTGCAAGGAAAAGACCGGCACCGATCCGGTGCTCACCTTGGAAAAGGCACTGGGCAATATCAAGCCTGAGTTCGAGGTTCGCTCCCGTCGTGTCGGTGGCGCTACCTACCAGGTTCCTGTTGAGGTTCGTGCCGCTCGCGCCAATACTCTCGCCCTGCGCTGGTTGGTGACCTTCACTCGTCAGCGTCGTGAGAACACCATGATTGAGCGTCTTGCTAACGAGATCCTCGATGCCGCAAACGGTTTGGGTGCTTCTGTGAAGCGTCGTGAGGATACCCACAAAATGGCTGAGGCTAACCGTGCCTTCGCTCATTACCGCTGGTAATCTTAACGCTTGCGGGCGCTATTAAGGCGCCCAATATGTGGATTACTATTAGAACTATTATCCCTTCAGCTACATAAGTTAGGAATACCGTGGCACCACAAGAAGTGCTTAAGGACCTCCACAAGGTCCGCAATATCGGCATCATGGCTCACATCGATGCCGGTAAGACCACCACCACCGAGCGTATCCTCTTCTATACCGGTATCAACCGCAAGGTAGGCGAGACCCACGATGGCGCCTCGACCACCGACTGGATGGAGCAGGAAAAAGAGCGCGGCATCACCATTACCTCCGCTGCTGTGACCTGTTTCTGGAATGGCAATCAGGTTAATATCATCGACACCCCAGGTCACGTTGACTTCACCGTTGAGGTGGAGCGTTCCTTGCGCGTGCTTGACGGTGCCGTAGCCGTTTTCGACGGCAAAGAGGGCGTAGAGCCCCAGTCCGAGCAGGTGTGGCGTCAGGCCGCTAAATACGATGTTCCTCGTATCTGCTTCATCAACAAGATGGACAAGCTCGGTGCTGACTTCTACTACACCGTGCAAACCATCATCGACCGCCTCGGCGCCAAGCCATTGGTTTTGCAGCTGCCGATCGGCGCAGAAGATGATTTCGACGGTGTTGTTGATCTGCTCGAGATGAAGGCTATTACCTGGCGCGGCAAAGTCGAGACAGGCGCTGAGCCAACCATCGAGGAAATCCCAGCTGATCTGCAAGAGAAGGCTGAGGAGTACCGCGAGAAGCTGCTCGAAACCGTTGCTGAGTCCGATGAATCCCTCATGGACAAGTACTTCAGCGGTGAAGAACTCAGCGTTGAGGAGATCAAGGCTGCGATCCGTAAGCTGACCGTTGCCTCTGAGGTTTATCCAGTGCTTTGCGGTACTGCTTACCGCAATAAGGGCGTTCAGCCTTTGCTCGATGCCGTCATTGATTACCTCCCGAATCCTCTCGATATTGGCGAAGTGATCGGCCACGCTGTGGGCGACGAGTCCACCAAGGTCTCCCGTAAGCCTTCTATCGACGAGCCTTTCTCCGCTCTCGCTTTCAAGATCGCTGTTCACCCCTTCTTCGGTAAGCTCACCTTCGTGCGCGTCTACTCCGGCATTGTGGAGCCTGGCACCCAGGTTGCTAACTCCACAAAGAGCAAGAAGGAGCGCATTGGCAAGCTCTTCCAGATGCACGCCAACAAGGAGAACCCTGTCGACCAGGCTCGCGCTGGAAATATCTACGCTTTCATCGGGCTCAAGGAAACCACCACCGGTGATACCCTCTGCGATGCCAATAACCAGATCATCTTGGAGTCCATGGACTTCCCGGATCCTGTGATCAAGGTATCCATCGAGCCTAAGACCAAGTCTGACCAGGAGAAGCTCGGCGTTGCTATTCAAAAGCTCGCTGAAGAGGATCCAACCTTCACCGTGGAACTCGACGACGAAACCGGCCAAACCGTTATCGGTGGTATGGGCGAGCTCCACCTAGATGTTCTGGTGGACCGCATGAAGCGCGAATTCAAGGTGGAAGCTAACGTTGGTAACCCCCAGGTTGCTTACCGCGAGACCATCCGCAAGGCCGTCGATCGTGTGGAATACACCCACAAGAAGCAGACCGGTGGCTCCGGCCAGTTCGCAAAGGTCATTGTTGCCTTCGAACCTTATACCCCAGACCCAGAGACCCTCGAAGAGGGCCAATCTGCTACCTATGCTTTCGAGAATGCCGTGACCGGTGGTCGCGTGCCTCGCGAGTATATCCCGTCCGTCGACGCAGGTATCCAAGATGCCATGCAGTACGGTTACCTCGCTGGCTACCCCTTGGTTAATATCAAGGCCACGCTGCTCGACGGCGCCTACCACGACGTTGACTCCTCTGAAATGGCCTTCAAATTGGCTGGTTCCCAGGCTCTCAAGGAAGGCATTGCTAAGGCAAAGCCAGTCCTGCTCGAGCCAGTGATGGCCGTCGAAGTGATCACTCCGGAAGAGTATATGGGCGACGTGATCGGCGATATCAACTCCCGCCGTGGTCAAGTCAACGCCATGGATGACCGCGCCGGTGCGAAGGTTGTTAAGGCACGTGTGCCGCTATCGGAGATGTTCGGTTATGTTGGTGACCTGCGTTCTAAGACCCAGGGTCGTGCCAATTACTCGATGATTTTCGATTCCTACGCTGAGGTTCCTGCGAGCGTATCCGCCGAGATTATCGCGGAGCGCAACGGTAGCTAGACGCTCACCCAGGTAGCCTCCGTTGAAAGTCCAGTACATGGGAGGCTATCTGGGTAACTAGGGTAGTGGCTTCCTTGAGTCATTTTTCTTAGATATAATTCTAAAAGTGGCTTAAGGTGGCCGTTACCCTAGTAGATCCTATATCCACGAGATTTCACTAGCGGTTTGAAAAAAATGCGGTGGAACCTTAGGATCATGTAACTGGCATAAGTAATCGCTGAGCGCCAGATCATCCCCGAGGTGAGAAGGATCAGCACCATCAATTTTTGTGGCTGCGAGGTTCGTGGCCACCACGAAAAGTCCAGGAGGACACACTGTGGCAAAGGCCAAGTTTGAGCGCACTAAACCCCACGTAAATATTGGTACCATTGGTCACGTTGACCACGGTAAGACCACTACTACCGCTGCTATCACCAAGGTTCTGGCTGATACTTACCCAGATCTGAACCAGGCTTTCGCCTTCGATGCCATTGATAAGGCACCTGAGGAAAAAGAGCGCGGCATTACCATCAACATTTCCCACGTTGAGTACCAGACCGAGAAGCGCCACTACGCTCACGTTGACGCTCCAGGTCACGCCGACTACATCAAGAATATGATCACCGGTGCTGCCCAGATGGACGGCGCTATCCTCGTTGTAGCTGCAACTGACGGCCCCATGCCTCAGACCCGTGAGCACGTTCTTCTTGCTCGCCAGGTTGGCGTTCCTTATATCCTCGTTGCTCTTAACAAGTGCGATATGGTCGATGATGAGGAAATTATCGAGCTCGTGGAGATGGAAGTTCGCGAACTTCTCGCTGAGCAGGATTACGATGAGGAAGCTCCTATCGTTCACATCTCCGCTTTGAAGGCTCTCGAGGGCGACGCTAAGTGGACCGAGTCCATCGTTGAGCTCATGAACGCCTGCGACGAGTCCATCCCAGACCCAGAGCGCGAGACCGACAAGCCATTCCTCATGCCTATCGAGGATATCTTCACCATTACCGGCCGTGGCACCGTGGTCACCGGTCGTGTCGAGCGCGGTCAGCTCAAGGTTAACGAGGATGTTGAGATCATCGGTATCCGCGAGAAGAGCACCTCCACCACCGTTACCGGTATCGAGATGTTCCGTAAGCTCCTTGACTACACCGAAGCTGGCGACAACTGCGGTCTTCTTCTCCGCGGCATCAAGCGCGAAGACGTTGAGCGCGGCCAGGTTGTTGTAAAGCCAGGCGCTTATACTCCTCACACCGAGTTCGAGGGCTCTGTCTACGTTCTCTCCAAGGACGAAGGCGGCCGCCACACCCCATTCTTCGACAACTACCGTCCACAGTTCTACTTCCGCACCACCGACGTGACCGGTGTTGTGAAGCTTCCTGAGGGCACCGAGATGGTTATGCCTGGCGACAACGTCGACATGTCCGTCACCCTGATCCAGCCTGTTGCTATGGACGAGGGCCTGCGCTTCGCTATTCGCGAGGGCTCCCGTACCGTTGGCGCCGGCCGCGTTACCAAGATCATCAAGTAATGATCACCGCACCCTAAAAGGTGCGCACTAATCACCGCCTTATCTCCGCTTAGGGGATGGGGCGGTTTTTGGCATTCCTACAGGCATTTACTTCTGCGAGATTATAACGCTCAGAAATGCTGAACCTCCCAGGCTAAGATTTCAGATTGCTGGTGATGTCTTCCAGGCCCATAACGGGCTTGATGAAACTGATCAAGCGCTTATACCAAAGGCTGCTAAGCTGAGTTTTTATGGACCAATTAAGGCTCTATATGTACGAGCAGTTAACGATCGATCCCTGGCGTATCCCCGTGGTGATTCTTTCGGGGATTTTTACCTACCTCGGCTTTATCGTATTGGTTCGGATTTTTGGAGCCCGGGTGCTCTCCAAGATGCACACCTTCGATGCCGTTGTTATTGTCATGTTTGGAGCGGTGGCAGGACGTGCAGTTATCGGTCACCCGCCCACTTTAATGGCGGGAATAGTGGGACTCGGCACGCTTATGGTCATGGAATCCATTTTTGGGATGATCCGCGACGGTCGGTATATCAAGCGAGTCATCAATAGCCACCCCCAGGTCATCGTCGCCAACGGAGAGATGATCGACGATCAGCTACGCAAAACTCATGTATCCCCCTCTGATATTCGCTCTGCACTACGCAGAGCAGGTATACCGACACTCTCTATGGTGCAGCTGATGATTCTAGAACCAACCGGGGACCTTACAGTTTTCAAGGTCGGTATTCCCGTAGATCCCGATCTTCTCAAAGGGGTGGCTGGTGTGGAGTATCTCTACCCCTAAATAGAGAAATTCTCCTGCCGGCATTATGCCGACAGGAGAATACTAAAAAAGAATCTTATTACTTAGCCCAGCCGATATTCTCTACCGGAAGATCAGCGAAAGCGGTGGCGCCGAAGTTAGCCAAACCCTTCTTTACGCCAACCATTTGAGGACCGTTGTACATAGGGACAACACCGTAGGTAGCAAAAGCTTCCTCTTCTAGTTTATTCGCTTCCTTAATTTGCTCCTCAGCGGTGGGTAGCTTTTGGAGCTTGTCAATCTTGGCATCGAGTTCAGCAGAACCCGTGCCCGAGATATTCAGCTCGGAGTCGGTATTATAGAGCTGACCGAAGTACGCGGCTCCAAAAGGATCAGAAGACCTAAAGCTAAGGAAGAAGAGATCGAAGTCCTTGGCGGCCATAATCTTGGAGAAATCAGATGACGGGCGCTCTTGGATGGAAAGATCCACACCAATATCCTTCATCATCTTCTGCAAAGCAGAGGCAAATGCCTTATCAATTGCGGAGTCGCCCAGCATGGTGTAGCGGATGCTGAACTTTTGGCCATCCTTCTCGCGGATCCCATCGCTACCAGCAACCCACCCAGCTTCGTCGAGCAACGCTTGAGACTTTTCTGGGTCGAAAGCCCCTACAGAACTAAAGTTATCTTCGTAGCCCGGCTGGAAGGTGAAATAGGTCAGTGAGCCTGGCAGTTCCTCAGTATAGTCCAGACCATTGAAACGGATCTCTGAGATTAGTGCGCGGTCGATGCCCTTCACAATAGCCTCGCGAACTTTAATATCGCCCAGTTGTGGTGCCTGGGCGTTGAGCATCATCAAAGCATTGGAGGTAAGTACCGAGGAACGAATATCAATAGCATCACCCAGCCCGCGAGCGGTGGCAAGGTTGTCTTTGCTGCTCACGCCGGCGGCATCGATCTCGCCAGCTTTGAAGGCATTGATCGTTGCCAGATTCTCCATGGCGCGCAGCGTCAGCTTCTCAAGTTTGGCGGTCTCGCCCCACCACTTATCATTGCGAACGAAGGTTACGGTATTGGCGTTCGGGTCGAAGCTGTCCACGATGAATGGACCGGCACCCCATTCAGGATGCAGAGTGTTGATATAGCTCTCATTGAAAGTCGCGGGATCGTTAACCTTTGGGTGCAGGATCGAGTTAAACAAGCCCTGCCACCACGGGTAGGTGCCATCGAAGGTGATGATTACTTGCTTATCATCGTCACCCCGGGTGACAGCGGAAATGCGCTCATAGCCATCGGTGCCGCTAGGAACCACCTGAGGGTTAGAGCCGTTATTCATCTTCCAGGTGTTCTCAAAGGCGGTCCAGTCAATGGGGGTACCGTCGTTGAAGGTTGCATCAGGGTGAATATCCCAGGTGAGTACCAAATTCCCATCTACGATATCGTCCTTGACATCAGTGAGGTAGGCGGGATTGGCGTGCCAGGTGCCATCACCGTCGAAAAGGGCGATCTGTGGGTTGAAATAGCGCCAGATCCTGGTTGTATCAGCCGAGCTATTACCGTGGAAACGATTGAGTTGCTCGGGAATTTCTGAGATAGGCAAGACCAGCTCGCCGCCATCCTTGATCTGATCGCGCTCGAGCGGGTTATAATCGCCAGCAGCCTTGATCTCGAACTCGGCTGAGCCTTGGCCGGAGGCTGATTGGGAGCCAGTGCCCGTGGTGGCACCGTCGGCGCACGCACCGAGGGTCAGAGCAGCAACAGATAGCGCAGCCATCGTTGCAATGCGGATATTCTTCTTCATAAGGAAAAAATCTCCTTCATTGATCGTGTGAGGGTGGGTATAAGCGGACGTCAAGAGGGCACCGGGTTATCATGCCCGTGAGTCCAGAGCCTTTCTCATGATGAAGAAAATCTCTGCACGAGACTGCGATACGACGGATCAATCGACCGCAACCTCGTGCAGAAACCTTTTCGCTCTCTAAGCAAACTATAGAGGTGGTGCCAGGATCTTAGTACTCATGTATATTGCTGATACTTTATAATCCTGACACCACAGGGGCAAAGTCTTTATCGACGCGCAACCGTTGGATCGGGGATGGGGATCGCCTCGAGCAGTTGCTTGGTGTACTCGTGTTGCGGATGATCGAAGATATCATCCACCTCACCCTCTTCCACGAAGCGGCCTTTGTACATCACTGCGACCCTATCGGAAAGATGGCGCACGACAGAGAGATCGTGGGCTACGAAAAGATACGATAAACCGAGCTTGCGTTTGAGGTCTTCAAGAAGGTTAATTACACCCGCTTGGATCGAAACGTCGAGGGCAGATACCGGTTCATCGAGAACGATCACACTGGGATTGGTCGCCAAGGCTCGAGCGAGGCCGATACGCTGGCGTTGACCGCCAGAGAAATGCCCGGGGAAGCGATCAATTTGGGAGGTATCCAGGCCGACCAAAGTCATGAGTTCTTGGACTCGGCGATCAATATCGCCGTCGAAGCCGAGCGCATATAACGGTTCAGCGATAACTTCCTTTACCGTCAACCGGGGGTTGAGCGAACTCATGGGATCTTGGAAGACAATCTGGATTTGTTTTCGCGCTTCTCGACGCTGGGTGCGTGTCATCGATGATGCATCAATACCATTGAGAATCACGTGGCCGTGGGCTGGATCAAGATCCATGATCTCAAGGAGAGTTGTGGTTTTACCGCAACCAGATTCACCAACAATAGCCATGCACTCACCCTGGTGAATATCAAAGGTCAATCCGTCGACCGCCTTCACGGTGCCAACTTTGCGCTTAATGAGAGCACCTTTAGTCAGCGGGAATTCCTTGCGAAGATCCTTGACACTGAGCGTAACTGGACGTTCGTCGCGTGGGATTTCAGCAAGAATATCCGGGCTCAGTGGGGGTAGTTGGTACATGCGCTCACCATCGATCCTGCCATCGAGGATCTCTTGAGAGCGAAGGCAAGCCGATTGATGAGCCTGGGTTCCTGGCACGAGATTGAGGGAGGGCTCTTCTTCGTGGCAGCGTGGTTGTACCACTGGGCATCGGGGGGCGAATTGGCAGCGATCGCGCAGTCCCACGAGCACGGGGGGATTGCCCACGATAGGTGTTAAGGGTTCGTCTGAGGAAATATCAGGGCGGGGGGTTGATCCGAGGAGGCCGACGGTATAGGGCATCCGCGGTTGGGCAAAGACCTCAAAGACATTACCTTTTTCCACAGGCCGCCCCGCGTACATCACGAGGACGTCATCGGCGGTTTCGGCCACCACACCCATATCATGGGTGATCATGATAGTGGCGGCACCAGTCTCGCGTTGGGCGAGTTTAATGACATCGAGGATTTGCGCTTGGATGGTGACATCGAGCGCGGTGGTGGGCTCATCCGCAATGAGCACACGAGGATTATTTGCAATCGCAAGGGCGATGACCACGCGCTGGCGCATACCACCAGAAAATTCGTGGGGGAAGGACCTCACCCGTTTGTGCGGCTCTTTAATACCGACAAGATCTAATAACTCTATGGCCCGCTTGAGTGCATCGGCTTTGGAAATCCTTTGGTGCGCTTGCAACGCTTCTACAAGCTGGGTGCCAATATCAAAGACGGGGGTCAGTGCCGAGAGCGGATCCTGGAAGATCATACCGATGCCGTTACCGCGAATCCGTGACATTTCACTGTCGGTTTTGCCAATTAGTTCTTCACCGGCGAAACGAACCGAGCCTGCAATCTTGGCATAATCCGGAAGGAGACCCATAACAGACAGTGAGGTGACCGACTTCCCCGATCCGGACTCGCCCACAATTCCTAGAGTTTGACCAGGAAAGAGGTCAAAAGACACACCGCGCACAGCATTGACAACACCGGCTTCGGACGGGAAAGAGACATTAAGGTCGCGGACTGAGAGTATTGGGGTATTTAAGGCAGTTGTGCCTTCGAGGGAATACGAGCTAGGCGAACTCATGCGTTTCCTCCGGACTTTGAGTTGGGATCGATGGCATCGCGCAATCCGTCAGCAATAAGCGCTAACGAGACCGTCAGTAGGGTCAAGATCGTGGCTGGGATATAAAACTGCCACGGAGCAGTGAGAACAGTGGCGGTGCCGCCTGATAATAAGGTTCCCAAAGACACATCGGGGAGTTTGACACCTAAGCCGAGGAAGGACAACCCAGTCTCGCCCATAACTGTCGATACCGTGCCGAGAACAAATTGGATCACTAACAGCGAGCTGATATTGGGGAGCATATGGCGGACGATAATTCGTGACTTGGATACGCCCATATAGCGAGCAGCCCGAACAAAGTCGTTTTCACGCACGGAGATGGATAGTGACCAAATCACGCGAGCCGAGTACATCCAGCCGAGGAGAATCATTACGAAGATGAGCACTTTCCAGTCGCCGCCGGAGTCAGAAACCAGCAGCGCCAAAATGAGGAAGCTGGGAACCGCGAGGAGGAAGTGAATAATCGCTAGAATGATCTTTTCTACCCAGCCGCCGAGAAGGGCCGCTCCGGCACCAACGATGGCGGAGATTATGGTGGTCGACAGTGCAACACTCACGCCGATAATGAGAGAGCGTCCCAGACCATGGGCGGCCTGTGCAAAAAGGTCTTGGCCACCGTCGGTGGTGCCAAACCAGTGCTCGGACGATGGAGCGCTTGACAGGTTAAGGAAATCAGGTTCTGTAAACGACCACGGGGTGAGCAGGCCACCAAAGGCTGCGAAGAGAGCGAGGAGCCCAAAAATGACCGAGCCGATGACCGCACCCTTATTGCGCATGAAGCGGCGTGCGTAGAGTGTGAGACGGGAGGTGCCGCGGACGAGTTCCGGTGTCTCGGGAGGGGTAGGTTGGGATTCGTTCTCATCGGAACGAATCTCTGAGCCATGGGGCACAGTTGCACCGACGTGGAGGTTTGCTGGCGGCATCACCGTTGAGGTGGCCTCGTCGATATCGCCTGTGGGGCGTTGATTATTATCGTTCATGGTATTAACTCACTCGTACTCGAGGATCGAGGGCAACGACGACTAGATCGGCCAAAATTGCGGAGACGCCGGTGAGTGCAGCCCCGAAGGCGGCAACGGCCACGGCACCGTGGACATCATTTTTCGATATGGTTTCCACAAAATACACGCCCATGCCGTTCCATGCGAAGATTTTTTCAGTCAGTACCGCGCCCGTAAAGATGCCGGGAACAGCGAAGGCGACCGAGGTGGCGACCGGGATGATGGAGGTGCGCAATGCGTGCCGGCGAATAGCCTGTCCCTTTGTCAGCCCTTTAGCTCGGGCTGTGCGTACATAGTCGGCGTTAATATTGTCGAGTAGCAGGGAGCGCTGCATGAAGTGGTAGCCAGCATAGCCAATAATTACGAGAGCGATTGTTGGCAGAATGAGGTGCTGGGCATAATCGACGAGCTTGGGAAAGAATCCCTCCACGCTGGGGTTCGAGGCCCCGGTGACATAGAGGATACGAGCTCCTACTAGGTCGTTGATCTTAATCGCTGCGGCTACAACGATAATCGATGCGACGACGACGTGGACATTCATGGCCACGATTGAGATAGCCTGCCAGATTCGGTCACCTCGCTGGTATTGCCTAGACGCTGTGTACACGCCCACCGACACTCCAAGGACGATGGTTATGAGGGTAGCGACGAGCATCAGTTGAGCGGATACCCAGATGCGGAAACTAATTTCATCATTAACGAGGGATCCAGTTGGAGAATAGCCCCAGTTCCAGTGGAGCAGGATATCGCTTAACCAATTCCACCACCGCTGCCACAAGGGGATGGTGGGGCTGAGATTATAGGGCACAAGGAGTGTGTCAATCTGCTCGGGGGTTAACGGTGGCCTCCGCCCAATATAATTCGAGCGAGGGTCGAGGAAGGCCGACGCTAGGAAGAAAGTAATATTTGTTGCCAGAAAGACGATGAGCGTCCAGCTAGCTGCTTTCCTCAGTAGATATTTGAACAATGGTTTTCTCCATCACGTGCGAAAGTCACAGGGCTTTAAAGTTCTCCAGGAGGCTTAAAACCGGCGTTGGTGCGTAAAACGACAGTATCCCACATCTACTCCGGCATTGTGAATACGGAGCCTGCGGAATTATTGCAATTGTTGTGCTTATAATTTACGGCTCTACGCGGACTTTTAATAATTACAGCTCGCAGAAGCTAAAAAAATTTCGATAATATTCGATCCGTCCACTACCCCCACAGCGGTGATGTGAGGATTATTGCTGCTGGATTTTCTCCCTATTGAAGCTAGGTTTAGGGGCCAAAAATACCGGTTTTCTTAGTCTTGAACTGGATAAATCAAGTCTTCTCCCAGTTGTTTTGTGGTATCGGGTTGATGAGCATCCTTCCGGGGCTAGGTAGTGAGGTCTAGGGCGGAGCTGCGGGTGATGATGATCCAATTTTATTCATTGGATCTCATAGGAGGTACTCCTTAGTGACTTCTCATCATCCTTTGGCGATGTGTGTATGTGATCGAGAGCATAGTGCTAAAAGCCCCGGTGCAGCGGCTGGCGCCGAGGTGTGGGGTGGCTTAAACTATAAGTAGTTGACTTATCAACTTTCCTATCCATCACGTACGCGAAAGTAGCTTAAATCATGAACCACTCTCTCCACTCCGGCTGGCCTGCGCTCAAAGTTGCCGATTGGGAGGAAACCCGCACGACTGTTCATATGTGGACACAAATCATCGGTAAGATCCGCATGGCCTACGCACCCCTCGTCAATCACTGGTGGCAAGTGGCGCTCTATGTCACCCCAGCGGGTCTAAGTACATCCGCGATCCCCTTTGAAGACGGATCCTTTGATATTGAGTTCGACTTTCTCGCCCATGAGATCCACTTCCGTCGCTCAAATGGAAAGCGGGCACATTTTGCCTTGCAATCCATGAGCGTGGCCGCGTTCTACCGTCTCGTGGCAGAGGCAATGGAGGCGATCGAGGTCCCATTCGATATTCGACCTATCCCAACCGAAGTAGACCCCGCACCTGACTTCCGCACAAATGAGACCGACGCTGCCTACGATAAGAGCGCAATCGAGGCATTTTTCCACCAACTTGTGCAGGCGAATAATCTCATCGGTGAATTCCGTGCCGACTATATTGGCAAGGTCAGTCCCGTTCACTTCTTCTTTGGTTCCTTTGATCTTGCATGCACGCGCTTTAGTGGAGAACTCGCCCCCCGCCACCCGGGCGGCGCGCCCAACTGTGGCGACTGGGTCATGGTTGAAGGTTATTCGCACGAACTATCCAGCTGCGGCTTCTGGCCGGGTGGGGGAGATGAGGGAGCATTCTATGCCTACGCCTACCCCGTGCCCGAAGGATTCGAGCGCGCAGCTATCGCCCCCGAAGGCGCTTATTATAGTGAGGAATTCCAGCAATTCCTGCTTCCCTATGGGGTAGTTCGCCAGTCGGCCGATCCTCGCGCTGCAGTCCTTGCCTTCTTACAGAGCACCTACGAGGCCGGAGCCACTCTCTTGAAATGGCCGCGTACCCAACTAGAATGCGACGACTCTAGGCTTGAAGCCTATAAGAATGGCCGCACCCCGCGTGATCTACACTCTTAAAGGTCCACCCTAGGAGCAAAACGAGAGTAGCCGAATCCCCCCTCGTGGCGAGCATATAGACCCACGAGGGGGGCTTCTGTGCCATTCGTACAATTTTCCACCTCGTAGGTTGCGCGGTAGATTGCGCGGTAGATTGCGCGACCTGTCATCCGGTGTTATATAGAATCTCCGCCGCCGCAGCTACGTTAGGGAGCCGATCGGCATTCAAGGGGGATATGAAGTGATAAAGGTGGTGTGCCAAGTGCTGAAACAAATTGGCAATCTAGCTTGCAACTTTCCTTCATACATGTTTTAATGATCAGGTTGCTTTGACAGGTGCACTGGTATCGCCCTCAAGCGGTTTCAGTGAGGCTGGCAAAGCAAACATGACACCTTCACTTAAGGTGACTTTAGTATTTAAGAGGTACGGATCCTCCTTACGAGGGTTAGCGGCCTTGTTATTACTGAAGCATCTAGGAGGTTTCTTCAAGGAGAATGAGCTCACGCGAGTTCTATTTGAAGGCCAGGATAAGTGACGTGGATGCATGGCAAATAAACAGCGGCAGTACGTAAGTGATCACCTAGGTGAAAACCTAGCGCCCGATCCCTTCCGGCTTGACTTCTTGGGTCTTGTACCCCGAGGGCTAGTGAAAAGGCCAAAGTTTGTGAGCTTTGTAGCCACATCGACATGTTCGACATTTTCCTAGCAAGTCTGGAATAGACAATCAAGTAAGAAACTGGCGTTGCGCCCAGGTATCCCAAGAACTCCTGGACAACGTTATAGAGAATAAGATGAAGCGATTCCCACCAATCCATTGTGGAAGTGGGACAAGCGAGGAAGAGGAAAGCGTGGCGGGACAAAAGATCCGCATTCGGCTAAAAGCCTACGACCACGAAGCAATTGACGCGTCTGCACGCAAAATTGTCGAGACCGTCACCCGTACGGGTGCACGAGTGGTAGGCCCAGTGCCATTGCCAACCGAAAAGAACGTATATGCCGTTATCCGTTCTCCCCATAAGTACAAGGACTCTCGCGAGCACTTCGAGATGCGCACTCACAAGCGCCTCATCGACATCCTCGACCCGACGCCGAAGACGGTCGACGCGCTCATGCGCATCGATCTTCCGGCCAGCGTCGATGTGAATATTGTGTAATCGACGACTTTCTTGGCATCCGGAGAATAAATAATGAGTGAAACTGAGATCAAGGGCATTCTGGGCCGCAAGCTCGGTATGACCCAGATCTTCGACGAAGAGAACCGCGTAGTACCGGTGACCGTCGTTGAAGCTGGGCCATGCGTTGTAACCCAGATTCGTACCCCCGAAATCGATGGCTATAGCGCCATCCAGATCGCCTTTGGCGATATCGACCCACGCAAAGTAAACAAGCCAGGCACCGGCCACTTCAACAAGGCCGGAGTTACCCCGCGCCGTCACGTAGCCGAAATTCGCATGGATGATGTATCTGGTTACGAAGTCGGCCAGGAAGTCACCGCTGATATCTTCGAAGGCACCACCTTCGTCGACGTCACCGGTACCTCCAAGGGCAAAGGCTTCGCCGGCGGCATGAAACGCCACGGCTTTGCCGGACAGGGTGCATCCCACGGTAACCAAGCAGCTCACCGCCGTGTCGGTGGTATTGGTGCTTGCGCTACCCCAGGCCGCATCTTCAAGGGCAAGCGCATGGCTGGCCGCATGGGTTCCGACCGCGTCACAACCCAGAACCTCAAGGTTCAGAAGATTGACGCCGATGCTAACCTCATCCTGATCAAGGGTGCAATCCCGGGCAACCGTGGAGGCATCGTGACCGTTAAGACCGCAGTGAAGGGCGGTGCACACGCATGAGCCATTTAACATTGGACGTCCACACCGCTCAAGGTGCCACCAATGGCACCGTTGAGTTGCCAGCAGAGATCTTCGATCGTGAAGTCTCAATCGCGCTGCTGCACCAGGTAGTCAACGCTCAGCTCGCTGCTAAGCGCCAGGGTACCCACTCCACCAAAACTCGCGGTGAAGTCCGTGGCGGTGGGCGTAAGCCTTTCCGTCAAAAGGGAACCGGTCGTGCTCGTCAGGGCTCGATCCGCGCACCTCACTTCGCCGGTGGTGGCATTTCGCACGGCCCTAAGCCACGCGATTATGCGCAGCGCACCCCGAAGAAAATGATCAAGGCCGCTCTCTTCGGCGCCCTGTCGGATCGTGCACGTAACGCACGCATCCACGTGGTGGAAGAGCTCGTTCCTGGTCAAACCCCTTCGACCAAGTCCGCAAAGACGTTCTTCGAGCGTCTCACCGATCGTCGCAACGTATTGTTCGTCGTCGGCCGTGAGGATATTACTGCCCAAAAGAGTGCTCGCAACTTAGAGCATGTCCAGGTGCTATTCGCTGATCAGCTGAACACCTATGATGTGCTCAAGTCTGATGATCTAGTATTCTCCGTCGAGGCTCTCAATACCTTCATCACCCGCACCCAGGGTGCGGTTAAGGAGGAGAACTAATGGCTAAGATCGCAAATCCCCGCGATATTATCCTCGCACCGGTTGTATCCGAGAAGTCTTATGGTCTGATGGAAGAAAACACTTATGTTTTCTACGTCGCTAAGACCGCTAATAAGACCGAAATCAAGATTGCCGTCGAGCAGATCTTCGGCGTTCAGGTAGCTTCCGTGAATACCATTAATCGAGAGGGCAAGCGCAAGCGCACTCGCTCCGGTTTTGGTTCCCGCAAAGCCACCAAGCGCGCCTACGTGACGCTCCGTGAGGGCAGCGACACAATCGACATCTTCGGCCAGAGCGCTTAAGAGAGTCGAGGTAAGGAAAAACTATGGCTATTCGTAAATACAAGCCGACAACCCCGGGTCGCCGCCAGAGCTCCGTTTCCATGTTCGAGGAGATCACTCGCTCGACCCCGGAAAAGTCCCTGGTTCGCCCACTTCCCAAGAAGGGTGGCCGTAATGTACACGGCCACATCACTGTTCGCCACAAGGGTGGTGGACATAAGCGCCAGTACCGTCTCATCGACTTCCGTCGCAATGACAAAGATGGTATCCCCGCTAAGGTCGCTCATATCGAGTACGACCCGAACCGTACCGCTAATATCGCCCTGCTGCACTACGTAGACGGCGAGAAGCGCTATATCGTGGCTCCTAAGGGCCTCAAGCAGGGGCAGATGCTCGAAGCTGGCGCCAATGCTGATATCAAGGTTGGTAACAACCTCCCACTGCGTAATATCCCAGCTGGTACCGTTATCCACTGCGTAGAACTCAAGCCTGGCGCCGGCGCCAAGCTCGCCCGTTCTGCTGGTGCATCCATCCAGTTGCTCGGTAAGGCTGGTAAATACGCTGTACTGCGTATGCCGTCTTCCGAAATCCGCCGCGTCGACATCCGTTGCCGCGCTACCGTTGGTGAGGTTGGCAATGCTGATCAAATCAACGTGCGCTGGGGCAAGGCTGGCCGTATGCGTTGGAAGGGCGTTCGCCCAACCGTCCGTGGTGTCGTTATGAACCCGGTCGACCACCCACACGGTGGTGGTGAAGGTAAGACTTCTGGTGGTCGTCACCCAGTGTCCCCATGGGGCAAGAAGGAAGGCCGTACCCGCAACCCGAACCGGTACAGCAACAATATGATCGTGCAGCGTCGCCGGTCTAATAAGAGCAAGAAGCGCTAAGAGGAGGTAAGGAAAGATGCCACGTAGCCTAAAGAAAGGCCCGTTCGTCGATGAGCACCTCCTCGCGAAGGTAGACGCTCAAAACGAAAAGGGTACGAAGCAGGTCATCAAGACCTGGTCCCGCCGTTCCACCATTCTCCCAGATTTCATTGGACACACCTTCGCCGTTCACGACGGTCGTAAGCATGTTCCAGTATTCGTAGACGACTCTATGGTCGGCCACAAACTGGGTGAATTCGCACCAACCAAGACCTTCAAGGGTCATATTAAAGACGATAAGAAGAAGGGACGTCGATAAGCGATGAGCGAAATCAATTCCGCACGCGCGACCGCCCGCTTCGTCCGCGTAACCCCTATGAAGGCTCGTCGTGTTATCGATCTCGTACGCGGCAAGTCAGTCGAAGAAGCTCTGGCTATCTTGAAGTACGCTCCCCAGCACGCTTCTGAGCCACTAGCTAAAGTGATTCATTCCGCAGCGGCCAACGCTGAGAATAACTTCGGCTTGGATCCACGCACCTTGGTCATCTCTGAAGCCTATGCTGACGAGGGCCCCACCATGCGTCGTTTCCAGCCTCGCGCCCAGGGTCGTGCTTTCGCGATCCGCAAGCGCACCAGCCACATCACCGTGGTTGTCGAGAGCCAAAAGGCAGGTGCATAAACGTGGGACAGAAGATCCATCCACACGGTCTCCGATTGGGTATCACTTCCGACTGGAAGTCCCACTGGTACGCCGATAAGAATTACGCAGAGTACCTCGCAGAAGATATCAAGATCCGCGAGTTCCTCACCAAAACCCTCGACCGCGCTGGTATCGCCGATATTGTTATCGAGCGCACCCGCGACCGCGTCCGCATCGACATCCACACCGCCCGCCCGGGTATTGTGATCGGTCGCCGTGGTTCCGAGGCTGACCGTCTGCGCGGCGAGCTCGAGAAGCTCACCCGTAAGCAGGTTGCCCTCAATATCCTCGAGGTCAAGAACGTTGACGCCAATGCACAGCTGGTTGCACAGTCGGTAGCCGAACAGCTCACCAACCGTGTGGCATTCCGCCGTGCTATGCGTAAGGCAATCCAAGGCGCTATGCGTCAGCCTCACGTCAAGGGCATCAAGGTTGTATGTTCTGGTCGTCTCGGCGGTGCCGAAATGTCTAGGACCGAGCGCTACCACGAAGGTCGCGTTCCACTACATACCCTCCGCGCCGAAATCGATTACGGCACCTACGAGGCTCACACCACCTTCGGACGCATTGGCGTCAAGGTGTGGATCTACAAGGGTGACGTTGTCGGCGGCCGTCGCGAGAGTGAAATCAACGCACCAGCAGAGCGCCGTGGCCGCGGTGACCGCAACGCACGTCCGCGTCGCGGTGGCCAGCGTCGTCAGCGCGCTGAGCAGAAGCAGGAGGGCTAAGACCTATGCTTATTCCAAAGCGCGTGAAATACCGCCGCCAGCACCGTCCACACCGTAGTGGCGTTTCTAAGGGCGGTAACCGCATTGTTTTCGGTGATTACGCAATCCAGGCTCTCGAGCCCGCCTATATCACCAACCGTCAGATCGAGTCTGCACGTATTGCAATTAACCGCCACGTCAAACGTGGTGGCAAGGTTTGGATCAATATCTTCCCAGACCGTCCACTGACCCAGAAGCCACTCGGTGTTCGTATGGGTTCCGGTAAGGGCCCTGTGGAAAAGTGGATTGCAAACGTCAAGCCGGGTCGCATTCTCTTCGAGATGAGCTACCCAAATGAGGAAACCGCTCTTGAGGCGCTGCGTCGTGCAGGCCAGAAGCTTCCTTGCAAGGTTCGTATTGTTAAGAAGGAGGACCAGTTCTAATGGCTAACGGTACCCCCGCACACGAGCTTCGCGAGCTGAACGCCGAGGAGCTAGCAACCCGCCTCTCTGAGGCTAAGGAAGAGCTGTTCAACCTGCGCTTCCAGGCCGCAACCGGTCAGTTGACCAATAACCGCCGCCTGCGTGCAGTGAAGACCGATATTGCTCGTATCTACACTGTCATTCGCGAGCGCGAACTTGGCCTGTCTGTAGTTCCAGGAGCTGAGGCTTAATTATGAGTGAGGCAAAAGTGAACAAGAAGGAAAAGGGCGCACGCAAAGTACGCACCGGTTATGTCGTCTCTGACAAGATGCAGAAGACTATCGTGGTTGAGCTCGAAGACCGTCACCAGCACGCTCTTTACGGCAAGACCATCCGTACCAACTCGAAAGTAAAGGCTCACGACGAGAATGAGATTGCCGGCATTGGCGATCTGGTTCGCATCGAAGAGACCCGTCCACTTTCAAAAGATAAGCACTTCCGTCTCGTAGAAATCGTCGAGAAGGCACGCTAAATCTGTGTGGTTGAAAGACCCTGTGAAAAAAATATCTTCACAGGGTCTTTTTTTAATGCGAAATCCGCTGAGCCAGGTCATTTAGAACCTCTACTCCCACCATCCCTGGATGATTGACGGGATACTCAACGCACTCCAGGTGCTCAATCAGATGATCCCAAGCGCTCACCGTAATCTCCGGTAACCGGGTTGCTCGATCTAGCCCCGCGGTATAGTGCACCGCTTGCCCAGAGTAAAAGCCTGCAGTGTGCTCACGCATCAACGATGCATTGTGCGCCACCATTGTCCTAATGCCATCAATTTCGTGGTCACGCAACTGGGAAAAAACTCCATGGGAATCCCTCATGGCCGCGATGATCTCAGCTGCGCTCAGGGGAGTATCATCGGCGCGCTTGAGCCCTGCCATGGCGAGAACTCCTGCCCATAACTCCTCCTCAGAGGGGATCGGCACAGATTGCCATACCTGAGGAGGGTAGGCATCAAGGAGATAGAGTCCGCTGATAGCGACACCGTCCCAGCTGTGCTGAAGTTGGCAGGCCACTTCATGAGCCACAACGCCACCCACCGACCAGCCGACAAGCACGACAGAGCTAAAATGATGGATCTGCCACAGCTCTCGAATTTTATCTAGTGAAGCTCGCGCTTGTGCCTGAATGCTGGTTGCTCGGTGCGCAGTATCGAGAATACCCAGAGATTGCATACCAAAAATGCCGCTACCTGAGTGCCGATCGTACTCTTCCAGGAGGTGCGCCAAGGGGGAATAGGACCAGGTGAGTCCACCTGCTGGAGCGAAGCAGAAAATAGCTGCCCCACCGTGATGCGGACGCAGAGTAATAACCGGATCGAAACCTCCAGCATCTGTTGAATAGTTCAGACATTTAGCCAGGCCGGAAATCGTGGGGTGGGCAAATATATCTGCCACACTAAGTTGCGGAAATTTCAGCGCCAAGTCCACCGCACTAAGCGAATGACCGCCTAGGGAAAAGAAACTCTGATCAGCATCGTTGACACGCTGCCCCAGAACCTCTTCAAAAGCCTTGTGGACTGCCTGTTCCGTGGGATCGAGTGAAATTATTGCGCCACCTGTGTGCTCTGGGACGGGGGCTGGTAGGGCCTGGGTATCTAGTTTGCCATTGGGAGTCATGGGGAAAGCGTCAAGCGCTATATAGAACGAGGGCACCATATATTCCGCGAGGAAGGAGCGTGCATGGCGATCGAGTAATTCGGGAACTTCTCGATCAGCGGGAATATAATAAGCCACAATTTTGGGGTCCCCATGGCTGTGGTCAATAACGACCGCCACGGCGAGCACCTCGGGGAGCTTCGATAGGGTATTCTCGATCTCCGCGAGCTCCACACGCTGGCCGCGAATTTTCACCTGGCTATCTGCTCGCCCCGTATAGATCAGCTCCCCATTCAACCAATAAGCCGTGTCACCGGTGTTATAGAGCGTGGTGGGGCCCAGGTGGGGGAGGGTAATAAAGTGCTGCGCGGTGAGATCTTCGCGCCCTATATATCCCAATCCCACCTGTATGCCACCAATCAGTACAGTGCCGCTAAAGCCTGGTGGCAGGGGCGCGAAATAGGGGTCAACAATATGGATATCGGTATTCCACACCGGTGCCCCAATGGGGACCAGATGATCGGTCGGTGTAAAGGTATGGGCGGTGACATCAATCGCCGCCTCGGCGGGTCCATAAAGGTTATGAATATCAGCATCAAAGAAATCCTGAGCGCGAGATGCCAGGCTTGCCTCCAATGCCTCACCTGAGCAGATAAGGGCGCGCAGATTAAAGCGAGCTGCGTCCCACTGGTCTCTTTTCGAGGGGTGTTGAGTGAAACTTAAAAAGGATGTGAGGGCGGCAGGCACAAAATGACAAATCGTGGCGTGCGCCAGAGTGAGATGGGAGGCAATGACGGCTGGATTCTTATGAGCTAGTGGCGTCGCAATCGCAGTTGGGATCCCGTGAGTAAAAGCTAAGAGATACTCCCATACTGACACATCGAAAGAACTGGGTGTTTTATGCAGCACAATATCCTCAGGTGTTATCTGGTAATACTCGCACATCCAGCTGAGTCGATTGACAATACCTGCCTGAGAATTTGCTACCGCCTTCGGGGCGCCAGTGGATCCGGAAGTAAAAAGGATATAGGCGCACTGTGGATGCGCATGGGGGGATCGGATAGGGGACGTAGGAGCTGAGCAGGTGGAATCGGTGACCCTTATAGTAGGGATCGGGTGATCGAGCGAAGTGGCAGACATTACCACGTCCGCTCCGCTGGCGTCGATCATATAGGTGCGTCGCGCTAGCGGCAGGGTGGGGTCTACTGGGCACCACGTCACTCCCATGAGAGCAAGAGCCGCGACAGTAAGAAGGAATTCCATTCCGCGTTCTATATGCAGGACGACGATATGCCCGGGCTGGAGACCGTAGCTGCGCAGAGCCGCGCATCGCCTATCAACTCTCGCCCATACCTCGGGAGCACTAAGCCAACGCAGATCTTCCCCACCGAGGTCAAAGGTACCAAGAAGTTTATCCAGCTGACCATATCGCTTGCGGGCAGCGGTGATCATCTCTCCGAGGGTCTGGTACTCGATGGCTCGTTGCTTCCCTTGGTAATGAGCAATGGAAATACGTTCATGCGCCGTAGCTACAGATTTTCCCGCAAAGAGGGGGCCACCCGAGATATCTAGTGTGCTGATAAACTCAGCGAAGCGCTGGGCGTGGTCGCGAACAAGGTGCGCGTTATTGGAGCCGCGACCCAAGACGATTATTTCTAATTCCGCTAATGGTGTGGACTGAATGATGAATTCGCAATCATTAATCGGCCCCACGGCAATGGTCTCCAGGAGTGCTTGGATCGTTGCAAATTGAAACCTCGGGCTAAAGGGCCGGAAATTTAGATGCGGCCCAATAAAACGCTCATAGGGATCCGAGATCCCTTTAAGCGCTCGCAATTGGGCCGCGCTGATATCACTATGGGCGCGGAGGAGACTCAGCGCCTTAGATACCTCGTTGATATCGATTCCAGGCTGCGGGATATGAAGATCAACGTCGAGGCCTAGAACATTGACTAAGGGGCCCTGGCTTACCAGCGCCTGTCCTAGGGGGCGGTTCATCATGGGGACCCCGATACTAATGCGCTCGGTGACGCCTGAGAGCACACCGCAATAATGAGCCAAGCTCGCCAATAATAACTCCAGCTCCTGGGCGTGATACTCGCGCGCTAAAGCCATAAATGATCGGCGCGCCGAAGCAGCTACAGTGGCCCTAGCGCTGACCATGAGTTCATCTCCCGCCGGTTCCAGCAAAGGGGGTGGGGTGACCAGCGGAGTCGCACTCCAATAATCGCGTGTCGCCGCACTCGGAGTGGGCGGTTCAAGGGTGAATTCTGCTGCCACATAGTCAGGAGGAATAAAGGGTGACGACGGTAAGTGCGCGTGATTGACGAAGGCGGTGTAGGTATCCGCTATCCAGCGGATAAGAGCATTGACAAAGAAACCATCACAGCAGATATGGTGAAAGCGAGCCAGCCAGTACACCCTATGATCTTGATCCCTAAACAGCCAGTGAGCAGAGAGTGTTTCTCCCACGAGATCGCCATTAAGCCGGGTAAGCATGATGGTGCGGGCGAACTTTCTAGGGTAATCAACGGGCGCCTCTACCACGGTCACCTGGCACGGATTCGGCTGGAGCACGGCGCGGTGCGGACTATCGTAATGAGCATTGATAACCTCCACCGATTGAATACACTGCGTGATGGCCGTGCGGAGGAGATCGATATCTACCTCGCCGTCGAAAATAATGAGCTCCGCGGTTTGGTACTGCGCGCTGGTGGGGTCAAGCATATGGGCGAACCACATAGATTGCTGCGTGGGACTCAGAGCGATGTAGGTAGTGGGGGAATGCATGATGAGTCCTTATCGGGGATAGGTAGTCGAAAAAGCGCGAGGATCGAGGTGGGCGCGTGGGTACTCGCTGAGGGCGGCGCTTAGATCGTCGAAAAGCGTCTCCCGCCACCACGCGAGGTCATGGCCGCCGTCGATAAGAGAAAATGAATGGGGCCAATCTAGGTCATCGAGGGCTGTTATTAATGACATAACATGCGGTAGGAGTTGATCCTCCCGCAGTCCTGTGGAGATATAGAAGTGGGGTAGGCGCTGTGGAATGCTCAGCTCATAGAGTTCGGTGACCAGCCATGGAAGCACCTGGTTATTTAGATCGCGCGGGCTGGCTTCCGGCCCTGGGTGCCACCACAGCGACGGTGACTGCGCAATAACCGCCCCGAAAAGATCAGCACAATTAAGAGCTATATACAGCGCCTGAAAAGCCCCAAGGCTCTGACCTGCAATGAGAGGCTTGGCGCTGCTGAGGCGATGGCCGCGGGTCTTAGCCAATTGCTGGGCCATAAGAGGTAATTGGGAAGCAATATAATGCGAAGTCTCGGGATTTACAGTGAGCATCTGGCGACGCTTATCGGGCGAGGAAAAACCAAGGCCGATAACAGCAACCGGAGGAATCATGCCGTGCGCGATGGCCTGATCGAGCGCCACCTCAAGGTGGAGACGCTGAAACCATATATCGGCGTCGAGCAGAATCAGCAGGGGCAAATCAGCACAAGGGATTGCCGGAAAATAGGAGTAGATACCCTCGGGTGAGCAATCGAAGCGCGCCGGGTGTGGGTGCGTGAGTGCATCCCATATAGGGTGTGGGGGAGCCGACCGCCCGCGGATGAGCGAGAGCCCTTTTCTCCCTTCAGAAATGAGATGACCGAATCGGGCGTGGGGGTCGAAGAAGTGAGGATAATTATTGTGCCCTGGAGGGCGATAGTGGCCAGCATTGATGCGGAAGCAATAGGAAGCGCGCACAGTTGGGGGAATTGTCAAGGTGCGGACCCACACGGATGTTCCTGGGACCTGGCGCATCAACCCGTGAGCGTGGCGTGTCTTATCGGTCAGGCGATTAATCCATACATGAACGTCATCTGGTGGAGAGACCCCGTAGGCGGGGTCAAGCTCGCAGAGATCCACAAGGAAAGTCATCTCGATCCCGGTGGGGTGATGTAGTGGGGTTCCCTGGGTGAGAAGCTGGGATAAAAAGTGCGCAGGGTTGTTCATTGTCGCACAGGCATCGATGATCTCTGCATCGCGATAAAACACTGATAACTCCCAGCTTTTTGGCTGCCTAGTAGTGGCAGCACGATGGTTATATGTCCTGTGGTTTTAGGTGCTGAGAATGTCGAGCCACTGACCAAAGGTGGGGGCAGCAATCAGGTCGTTGAATTCCACCTCGTAGCCATCGGCTCGCCATTTCTCTACCAACATAATGAGCCCCATGGAATCAAGACCGAGATCAACCATTAAAGCGTCGGCAGTGATGATCTCAGGGGAAATGCCTAAAACTGTGGCGAGTTCATCTTTTAATTGTGTCTCGGTCAGTTTCATTGGTGTGCTCCTTACTCTGATGATGGTGTGGACTCCGAAGTGCTTTGGATATATTTGAGTACTAAAGCGCGTAATTCTTTGCGGCTGGTTTTGCCCACCCCGGTGTGTGGAAATTCCTGGGCGAATTCGAAGAAATCGGGAATTTTATAGCTTGCTACACCACGGTTGCGTAGATACTGCCGTAGTTCTGCAGCACTGAGACCACTAGGCCTACTAGGCCTACTAGGACCACTAGTGCTGAGCTCGGTGTCAGTGGTGAGTACTTCGCGCACGATAAAGGCACAGGTTTTCTCCCCGTGCATGTCATCTGCTACGCCCACGAGGGCGGCGTCGCGGATCAGGGGGTGGGTGATGAGGTGGTTTTCGATGTCCTCGGCGGAGATTTTCTCGCCTCCGCGGTTAATCTGATCTTTGGAACGACCCTCAACGATCAGGTGGCCTGTGGGGAGTTGGCGGACAATATCGCCAGTGATATAGAAGCCGTCTGGGCTAAAGGAATCTGGGTCCGCGCCGTTGAAATAACTATTGATGGTATACGGGCCGCGGGTTAGCAAAATACCGGGTTCACCTGGGGCTACCGGTTGGCCAGAATCATCAATGATCCTGATCTCATCATCAGCGGAGATGGGACGGCCTTGAGTTGTGGTGACCAGCTCAGGTGGATCATCATATCTGGTATAGTTCACCAAACCTTCGGCCATCCCGAAGACCTGTTGCAACTGACACCCGAGCTCTGGGCCGATGCGGCTGGCTGCAGCGCTGGAGAATTTAGCCCCACCTACTTGGAGAATCTCCAGCGAAGAGAGATCGGGTTTGGTGTTGGCATGAACAGCAAGCCATGCGAGTGCCAAGGGAGGTACCAATGAGGTCATGGTAATAGCCTCATGAGCGATAATCTTAAAGGCCGTGGAGGGAGAGGGATCGGTGCAAAAGACGACAGTGCCACCCTTGAGCCAAACCCCTAAGACCCCGGGGGAGCTCATCGTAAAATTATGGGACACCGGCAAAATGACAAGGAAGCGGGTGTGCTCGTCGAGGCTGCATATGAGAGCGGATTCACGCACCGAATAGAGATAGTCGGCGTGGGTCCTAGGGATGAGCTTAGGGGTTCCGGTGGTTCCTCCGGAAACCTGCAAAAAGGCAAGATCTAAGGCATCGACAGCGTGGCGCGGGTAGGTAGCACCACTGAGCCACACGCCGGAGTGAAGGTAGAGGTTGTCGCTGTGGTCCTCATGTGGGCTAGCGATGATAACGGTGAGCGTAGGAAATTCTTCGCGCAAAGAATCCGCGAGTGCCGCGTGATTAAATCCTTGAAATTCGGCGGCGCACACCAGTGCTGTAGCTTTGCTCTGACTAATAAAATGCCGTAATTCGTGGCCACGGTGTGCCGGTAGGGCGAATACTGGCAGTGCCCCGAGGTGGAAGAGGGCGCCAATAGTGACGGCAAATTCGTAGATATTAGGAAGCTGCACGACCACGAAATCGCCGTTGTTTATTCCACTTTCGGCGAAAAAGGCGGCGGTAGCTTCGATATGTGTGTTGAGGTCCAGATAGCTGGAGCGGTGTATGTCTCCTCCACTGTCCTGGGCTACGAGTGCAGTGTGGTGTGGATATTTTTGCGCTTGGTGCGCAAAGAAATCAGCGAAGGTATCGGATGTCCAATATCCCCTACTGAGGTAATACGCGGCGCGCTCTGGTGGGTAGGGGGTATAGGTCATCATATCGAGTCCTTCTCGGAGCTCTGATGAGGCGGTCCTTGGGGCACGGGATGCACCACTTCTGGACCAAGATTGAGAACCGCGCGGATCGGCCCCAACTTCGTGGAGGTTTCTGCCAGTTCCTCCGCAGCTACCGAATCGGCTACAATTCCGCCCCCAGCGTACGCGGTGACATCACGTCCACCAATGAGCGCGCTCCGGATAGCCACCCGCCACTCACCGTTGCCATGGCGGTCCGACCACCCCACCGTGCCAGCATAAAAGCCGCGATCCGGTTCACGCTCTTTGAGTATCTCAAGAGCTCGGTTTTTTGGGTAACCGTTGACTGCTGCCGTGGGGTGTAATAGAGAGGCCAATTCAAGGGCAGTCATATTTTCTTTTAGTTCTCCCTGAATACGGGTCCCCAAATGCCACGTATGCGTGGTGCGAATGAGTGAAGGGTGGCGTGGAATATCCAACGTGCGGCTTAGCGGAGCGAGAATCTCTCGGAGCCCTTCGGTAACATAGGCGTGCTCAATATGATCCTTATGCGAGTTTTTTAATAACTCCGCACGCTGGTTATCGATTGTAGAGTCCTCACTGCGCGGGGCAGTGCCAGCCAAGGGCAAGGAGATGAAACTTTTACCGCGCTTGAGGAGGAGAATTTCTGGGCTGGGTCCTACGAAGTACTCGCCGTTGCCTACTGCGCTGAGATAGCCGTAGCCGGTGCCGGCACTGTGCATATATCGCGCCAGGATGGCCTCGGGGTGCGGTTCGTGAAGGAGGCGGTAACGCTGCGCGCGGGAGAGCACAATCTTGTCAACCTTCCCTGCTTTAATATCACCAATAGCGCGGTTGATTGATTCATAGTGCTGGCTAGGGCTAGGAGAATCTGTCACGGATACGACGGTGAGTGATTCCTGCTCAGTAAGGGTAGGGGTGGTAGAAGAGAACTGAAAACTGTCCGGAGCAAAAAGATAGGGTGTGCGATCAGGGTGGAAGGAAAGAGCTCCTAGAACAATTTCTCCGCCATTATTGAGGTAGTCAATTCCATCGTGCACGGTGGAGAATTTCTGAGCAATCCCGTGGGCGCTGAGGTTTTCTTCTGGTGAAATAAAAATAAAGCTGCGCATATTATTCTCCTCCCGCAGGATCTAATTGTTTGAACACGTGGCGGGTAGGAAGAACAACGCCGCACCGCTTGGCCACCCATAATAGTGCTTGTTCATGCTCGTCGCGGGTGAAGTCAGCTATGGCGTCACTGATAAGGAACGGCTGAATATCTTTCATAAAGGCATCGCCGGCACTGACTTGGCATCCCATATGCCCGTAGACTCCAGTAATGATGAGTTGATCGCGCCCACTGTACGAGAGTGCTCCAGCTAGGCAGGTCCGTTCGAAAGCCGAGTAGCGCCATTTTTCAATCACATGATCTCCTGCTTCTGGCGCCAAGGGGGCGATGATCTCCGCATCATGAGCGGTCTGCATTCCAACTCCCCACACCTCGTTAAGAAGACCCCGCTGGTGGGGGTGTTGCCGAGGGGGTTGCGCCGAATAAAAGACGGGGATGTCAAGGGAACGAGCTCGATCGGCGAGGGCTGCGATATTGGCTATGACGGTGCGGATGGGCTCCTGATCAGGGTGATAGGCGCGGATAAAATAATTTTGCATATCGTGAATCAGCAAGGCCGCTCGATACACATTGAGTTGCCAATCTGCGGCGCGCACAGCTGGCGGTTGGGGCAGACCGTAAGGAGAAATCTGGGGGATAGCCATTAAAGTGTCCAATCGCAAGATACCGGTAGAGCCTAGCTGTCGAGAGTTGCGCCCCCGTCGATACGCAGATCGTGCATCGTGATATGAGCTGATTCAGGGGAGACGAGGAAGAGGCACGCATGGGCAATATCATCAGGTTGGGCGAGTTTCTGCAGCGGAATTCCGAGGCGATACTCACTAGCGGTGCCGGCAATGACGCGCTCGCTTGCATCAACGCCATCTGGCCACATACCGGTGAGCATGGGCGTGAGTGTAGACCCTGGGGAGACGATATTGCAGCGGACATCGTAGCGAGCGCATTCGAGCCCTAAGGTGCGAGTCCAGGCTGTCACGGCTGCCTTTGACGCCCCGTAGCTGGCCATCCCGATGCGTGGAGTCGTTGCGGCATTAGAGGAAACCACAACAATGCTTCCGCGCCGCCGGGCGCACATGGCCTGGGCTATGGGTGAGACTACAGCGATGGTGCCTCCTATATTGACCTCAAAATTCTGGTTGCCAAAGAAGCTATGGTCTTCTTCTAAGCAGCGATCGGGCTGCATGACGCCAGCAACGTGGATGAGTGCATCGATTGGGCCGTGTTGATTTTCGGCGCGGGCAACGACCTGACGTACCCGTGCTTCATCGCGGATATCCACGGTGTCTTGGTCGATGGCGGTGATCGCCCGGTAGCGAGCAGTGGCATGCGCGATGACGGCACGTCCTATTCCTCCGGCTGCTCCGGTGACACAGAGATGTTGTGATGGGGAATGCATAGCTGTGGAGTTCTTTTCGCTGATTAAAGGAATGCTGATTAAGGGGATTAAGGGAATTCAAAAGTACGGTGTGCAAAGAAAATGACAGTGTCAGGCGTCTATTCATCTTTTTGCCGTCGCCGGTGCAGCCGATTTGTGATCAGGTCTACATTCCAGCCGAAGCCTTAAGCTAGAACGTAGTACAACTTTTTGTTAACTAAGCCTAACCAAAATGATGTACCCATTAAAGCACGACGATGCGATCGAGGCTAATTATTTTCCACCTTCTGGCTGAATCATCCGATGATTACTCGATTGCAAGCCGGTGGCCAGGGATAGTCATGGGTATGGACTGCCCATTTAGTGGGTGTGCTGCTTTTTTACCCCCGAGTTTTTGTGAGGTATTCAACTTTTTGAGAATCAATCGGGGCGCGTGAGGTTATCCGGCTTCTGAAAAGCTTTGGCTAACCATATCAATTAGGCGTTTACAAAAAGACTGGTCACCTTTTACGTCATTCAGCGCGAGGTGCCATTATCGCCTCAAGTGCGGATTTGCCCCGTTGAGAGCCCAGTGGGGCCGGCTTAAGCTCATCAAGCGAGAGTACGGTTGAGAAATCAGTCAAAAGGTTGACTTCTGCATCTGGCTCCCCAAGATTTTCTACAGATTTTCTACGTATATGGAGGTGATATCGAGCTTGATATCAGATCTCCCCAAATGCTCAGATACACCCTCTGGTTTCCATGGCCTGCTCACGGTGATGCTGAAAATCTATTCCCCCCAAGTCGAGCTATGTGGCCCCTTAATAGATAACAGATTAGCGGTCTGCACTTGCAGGTATGGATCAAATAAAAAACGGAAAGTGATTATATGAAGAATCTTCTCGCCCCCAAAGCTCACCAGCGCGCTCTCGCTGGACTCATGAGTATAACCGTGGTGGCCTCTGGGCTCGGCGTCGTTGCTACGACTCCCGCATTTGCCACCGAGGTTTGCGCTTCTGTGCAGGCGCCCGGCAATATGGCTCCCGAGGATATGACCCTCACCATTGACAATGCTGATGTCAAAAATTTCCGTTCGGGAGATACCATCCATCTAACCGCCAGCGGGGTCGCCCCTCGCAGCGCTGAAAACCCTTTGGTTATCAAAATTAATAAAGGTGCTAATAATTGGGTTCGCGCCGATCAGGCTCAGGGATCAAACCTCGAAATTTCGGGAACAGAAACGGAATCCCCGAACTTAATAGTTCCGTCCGATCTATTTGCTAATGGCGAATTGGATATCCACGTTGTCCTTCCGCAGGATCTTCCTAATGGCCAAAACTTCCTGACCGTCTTAGGTGGAGGGCAAGGGGGCGAACGACTGTCTTATTCTGTCCCCTTCTTTGTGGATAACACCGCAGCTGACGACGGTTTGTGTGGCACCCTCACCATCCAATCTCCTGAGATTAAAAGTGTAACCGGGTATGCCACGGACTCTCGACGTGCCAAGGCCGGCGAGATCCGCGTTTCCCTCGTCGTCGAGGGGATGATGGCAGGCGCCACACCCACGATGAGTATCGGTACCCAAGCGCTGACTCTGCCCGATGATCTCGTGGTTGATCCTGCTGGTGTATTAAAAACTACCGTGACTCTACCCGTGGGCAGTGCTCTTGCAGGAGCGCATATGCTTACTGTGAGCGATGGTACGACCACAAAGGAGCTCCGTCTGCTGACCACTGGTTATGCCATGATTAGTGAGAATGCCGCTCAAGGCTCCCAAGCTACTGTGCGAGTAGTCAATCTCCCCGATGGTACTGAACTTACGGGTGTTGGCGTGGAGGGGCAGAACTGGTTGAGCGCCCCGGTAAGCGCCGTGGGTGGAATAGCGGAGCAAACTGGAGTGATGGTTCCTGCCGACGCACCATTCCGTGAGAAGGTGCGGGCCACCTACTCCATAGCTGGTCGCGACTACACGGTTGACACCGGTGAGCGGGTCAATGCCCCTCGTGATCTCATAGCCACGGAACTCTATGATTCTCAGTCGATGGAACTAGGGAAGGGCTTATACCAGAGTGCCATCAACGATAAGACTGGCAAGCTATTTGTCACGCGGGCAAATCGCAGAGAGGATTCTTCGATCTACAAGATTGATGCTAAGACCTTCACGATAGAGCAAACTCTTGATATTCAAGATCGTGATTCCACAGGTGAGAGCGTGCGTGGAGCCTTTGGTGTTGGGTTAGATAATGAGCGTGGTCTCGTCTGGGTGAGCAATACACTGCAAGATACCGTCAGTGTCTATCGCCAAAGCGATCTCAGTCTGGTGAAGACGTGGAGCGAGGGGAGTACCGCGCATCCACGCGATGTTGTTATCGATGAGAAAACAGGTTTGGCTTATGTTTCCATGGTTTCTCGTGCCACCGGCGCTGTGCATATCTATGATCTCGAGGCTGATGCTCCCGTAGCCATTGATCTCGGCCCAGATTTTGCCATCACAATGTCACTTGCTCTTAATGCTGACAAGGGCTTGCTGTATACCACTTCGAGGGTCAACCCGAATATTGCCAAGATCGATATCGCCTCGGCGAATAAGCAGGTGACGACAAAGAGCATGGATTCAGATCTAGTGGAATCCGCATCGGGTGTCGCGTTGGATCCGGTACACAATAAGCTTTATATCACCGCGCAGGGAACCGGTAATACCGTGGTATTCGACGCCGATACCATGGACTTCATTACCGAGATTCCTACTGGAGCATCAGCGTTGAATGCCCGCTACAATCCGAGCGATGGTCGCATCTACGTGGCTCACCGCAAGGCAGGTACGGTAGTAGCGATTGATACGGAGACCGATACGGTTGTGGCCCGTCTGGACGCCGGTATGAATACGAACCATATCTCGGTCGGCGCTGACGGCACTGTCTATGCGGTCAATAAGGCAAGCCAAGCTGATCCAGAGGCCAAAGATAGACTCTTCGCCTTCAAGCTAAAGGAGCAACGAGGCGATGACATGTCGAGTTCTGATCCGCTGCCAATGTGGGCCACAGTTCTGATCTCCATCACAAGTATCCTGGGTATCTTTGGATTGATCATAGGCGGCCTGCGCAATCTAGCGATGCAGTTCGGTATTCGGTTGCCATTCTGAGGCTGCTAGCTCTTGTCATCATCTAGTTCGCTGACTGGGTACGGGGGTAGATCCCGCCCCCGTACCGGCATGGACATATAAACAAGTCCAAATTATATGACGTATCTAACATTTGGGAGCTGTTCGAGCTCTCATGCCACATTCCACTAAGGGTGACCTCATTAATTAGAGGTTTAGCTAAGGATAGATTTACCTCCCATGTGATACCTGTATCCGAATCTACCTATAAAAGCTGGCTTGAAGTGGGAAAAAGCGTTGATTTGCGCTGTGGCTTACCTTAGGATTTGCAACGAAGGACTGGTTATATCAATCGAAAGATTGAATATAAGTTACAACTTATCGGTGACAACGGTGGGATCGCTATTTTCTTGAACCTATATAAGTCGCCTGACAAATTTTGGTATCTACAAACAAAGGAATTTTTCTTCAATGAATAAAACTTCAATGAATAAAATAAGAATAAGTGGCACCCAACGCGCTCTGGCAGGACTCATGAGTGCCGCTCTCCTCGGCTCCGGTCTCGGAGTCGTCTCAAGCACCCCTGCCTTCGCTAACGATGCTGAGTGCGCTAGCGTCCAACCGCGCGCTTCTCGCGGCATCATAGGAACCGATCTGAAAATTGTCGGCGCTGATACGAAAAACTTCCGCGCAGGCGATATTGTCCGTATCACCGCAACGGACGTTGTCCCTCGCCCTGGTGGATTCCTAGTGCTGAAAATCGACAGCAATGATAAACAGTGGGACCTTGCTGCGCAATCACAAGCTTCCGGACTTCAAGGCTTTCAAGGGCGCTCCGATACTTTAGAAATACCCGCTGATATGTTCGCCGATGGCAACCTCGATGTTTCCGTCGTCCTACCTGGGAACCTGGAAAATGGCCAGCATGTCATTTCGGTCCTCGGAGGCACCGATGGTGGTACCGCTATTTCTGCTCACCTCACCTTCGATGTCAATAACACCGGCGTAGATGATGGCATTTGCATGACAAAGGTCATTGAAGCCCCCACATCTTCTCCCGAAATCACTTCAGTTCGAGGTAACGCCGCCGACAACCGCCATGGACCAGCTGGCCTGCTCCGCATCAAGATGGAAGTACCCGGTTTCACCGCCGGTGAAGAAGCAACTGTCACCATAGGCGAAGATGCTTTCTCACTCGGCACCTTCACCGTGGGCGATGATGGAGTTCTCAAAGCTAGCCTGCGTATGACGGAACCTAAGGCGCTAGCTGGCGTTCACAAAATCGTCGTCACCGCTGGCAGCATGAGCAAAGAACTCACACTTGTCACTACCGCATATGCTGAAGTTAGCGACGGAGCGCCGCAGGGCGCACCTGTGACTGTCAGCGTGGCCAACCTGCCACTTGGAGCTGAGGTCGTACGCGTGGGCACCGATGGTGCTAACTGGTTGAGTGCTCCTGTTAGCGCTGATGATCGCGGCCAAGTGGCGATAGACAATGTGATGGTCCCCGCCGATGCCCCATTCGGGGAGCCAGTAACTGTTACCTACAGCTCGTCTGGAATCGAAACCACTATTTCGGCTGGCACTAATATCAATGCCCCTAGTGCGGCTCTCAATGTTAGTGACTACGAACAGCAGTCAGTAATGCTCCCCACTGGTCTCTACCAGTCAGTCTATGATTCTCGTACCGATACAGTGATCGTTAATGGATCTAACCGCACTGATGACTCCGTCTTCTACCGCCTGGATGCTCAGGATCTCAGCAAGAAGGACGAAGTCGAAATTGCTCACCGCGATGACGAAAATGGTATCTTCGCTGCTTTTGGTATCGCCCTCGATACCGAAAATAACCTGCTGTGGGCTGCAAACTCCCGCCAGGATGCCATTGCCGCCTATGACGGAACAACACTGGAACTTAAAAAGCAATGGCCTGTAGGTACCGCACAGCATCCCCGCGATGCCATTGTGGATGAAACTACCGGCAAGGTGTACTTCTCCCTGGCAGATCGAGACCACGGCAAAGTCTTGGTCGCTGATCCAAACCTCGAGCTAGATCCAGTAGAGATTTCCTTGACCGAGGATTTCAAACTCGCGATGGATCTCGAACTCGATTCGGCTAAGGGTTATCTCTATACCGTTGCCCGAAACTCCAACCATGTGGCAAAGATCAACGTGAAAACTAACGGCGTTGAGCTCTTCACGGTTGACGGTTTAATTGGCGGAACCGGAGTGGCTCTCGATCCAGAACGCAACGAGCTATATATTTCATCCCAGAAAACCGGTGAGACTACGATTCTCGATGCGGACACCGGAAATAAGAAGCAGACTATCCGTACTGGTGCGACCGGACTTGGTGTCGCTTATAACCCTGTGGACAAGCGCGTTTATGTGGCCAACCGTGGTGATGGCAACCTCATTGCTATTGATCCCGCAACCAAGGATATCGTTGCAAAGATTCCAGTTGGGCCTTTAGCTAACCATGTGAATGTCGGCCCCGACGGTACCGTCTATGTGACAAATAAGGCCCGCGCGGGTGTCGGCGACGATCGGCAGGACGGCTTCTACGCTTTAAAGCTCAAGGAGCAAACCCCACCGCAATCCCCCAGCGGAAACGATGGGACCTCTAGCGAAAGCGGTCTGCCTGAGTGGGCGACTATCGTGCTCTCAATAGTCGGATCGCTAGGAATACTCGCCGTGATCCTCGGTGGTTTACGCACCCTTGCGATGCAGTTAGGCATCCGCCTGCCTTTCTAAAACACCAAGCGATCGTAAATTCCTACCTAGGTTTTCCTTCTCATCAAAGGAAGACCTAGGTACGGGATTACTGATCCACTAGGGGAATGGGGTTGCGGCCCTATTCCCCTCGTGCTGTCTTCTTCTCCAGCAGATAAAGACCTACGCCTACATGATGACCGCATCATGTGTACCCTCTCAACCTGCTTATGAAAAAGGAATCCATGAACGCCTTGCCATCCATGCTTCGTCCCCACCTCTTAGCGGGGCTCGCAGCCCTTCTGATCCCAGGATTAGTAGCGTGCTCATCTCAAGACGTGCCGCAGGATACGCAATCCTCCAATCGCACTATCACCGATATCGATGGTCAAAACGTTGTCGTACCGCTTTCCCCTCAGCGCGTGGTAGCACTATCTGAACCTACTTTAGATAACCTCCTCGCCCTGGGTATCACCCCGGTCGGGGCGGTGGCAGGCCGCGGGCAAGCAACCTTGCCCAACTATCTTATTGAGATAGCAGGTGACGTACCGCTGTTGGGAAATGTTGCCCAACCCAACTTCGAAGCCATTGCCACGGCTCAACCCGATATTATTTTCGTCGACGGCACCAGCATTAATAACAATCCGCCTGTGATTGCAGCCCTCAACAAAATCGCCCCAGTGGTTTATACCGGTTGGGCGGGGGGTGATTGGCGCGATAATCTCCGCATCACTGCAGACGCCATGAACCTCAGCGATGAAGGCGAGAAATTGATCACAGCCTACGATAAAAAAACTGAAAAAGTATCTAAGGAACTCGACGCCTACGCGGATTCCACCTTTAGCGTTGTGCGCTGGCAGGGCAATAGCGCCTCCATGATCTTAAAGGAACTCCCTGCTGGTCGAGCCCTCGAGGACGTTGGACTGCGACGCCCACCCAATCAAGATCGCGAAGGGCGTGGTCACTCCGACCCCGTTTCCTTGGAGAATCTCCATGATATTGACGCAGACTATATATTCTTTGGCACCCTCGGAGGCTCTGCCGTTAACAACCCCCAAGCAGGCGGTAGCGCTGGGGTAGAAGAGGCCGTAAAAGCCATTACAGCAGCTAAAGATATTCCGGGTTTTAGTGCCCTCGAGGCTTTTCAGCAAGACCATATCATCCCAGTGGATGGCTCCGTATGGACATCCGCAGGCGGCCCGATCCTGATGAATCGCCTGATCGACGATATCGTAGAAAAACTCGTCTAAGAGAGTAGAAATGTCATGACCATAATGACTCACACTTCCATCTACCGCAGCGCAGCACTGAGGCTTAGCGTAGGGCTTAGCGTAGGGCTTAGCATGGGGCTTATTGCTCTCATCGCGCCAGCACAATGGGCCTATGCCAATGAAGAATCAACCACGGCTACGCCAGTAAGTGATGCCGAGGCCGAGAGCGAGTACATCGATATTGACGTCGATGATGCTCAGCTCAGCGTACAAAGAGATGCCACATCTGGCGACAAACTACGCATCAAGGGTTCAGGGTGGACCAACCAAGCAGGGACCGGTTCCACTATTACGGTGAAATTGAATTATCTGAAAGACGGAGTAGTTGCCCAGTACCAGCGCGGTGGCTCAGATACCGGCAATCCGGACCCAGACGATGTCTTCTCCCACCCCAAAAGTGGTGTCAAAGATCGAACGATCTTCTGGCAATTCGTAGCCGACCCGGATGGTTCTTTTGATGTCACCCAAACTCTTCCCCTCAATCTCAGCCCGGGTCAGATGCTCACGATTAACTTCGCTTCTGGTCTCGTCGAGGGAGATACTTCCCGAACCGTGGTCACCCCGTCGCTTCGGGTTGAGGGGCAGCAGTGGATTGCACCACCATCTGATAAGCCCACCTGCCAGTCACCTGTCGCCTCACCGGAGGCTATAGTCTCGGAATTTCCCGACGAGAATAATACGCTGCTGGTCGAAGGGCGCGGTTTTTGCAATACATTGCCCAACGGCGGCGGAGCTCGTGTTGTTATCAAATTTAACTTCGGTGGCATCAAACACTTCGAAGAATTTGCGGTGCACCCCAACCTCACTGTATGGGATATCGTTGTCACAAATGACGCAGACGGCAGCTTCTCACACCGCGTGCGGCTGCCTGAAGACACCCGCGGGCAGTGGGGAACCCCCACTCCGCTCAGCGAGGGGGAACACACCCTCAACGTATTATCAGGTTCTCTCCAAAGTGGCGATATATCTCGGTCCATTCCGCTGACTTTTATCAACGGTGAGTACAGCCCCAACGGAGTCCCTGATCCTATTGATTACAAGGCCGATCTGATACCCGCTAATCGCGCCGGGGTGTCTATTCGCCCCTTCGATACCGACCTCATTATCGAGATACCTGAGGGACAGCCTGGGGATTGGGTGTATATTTCCACCTACCTCCCCGATGGTTCCCCCAGAATTCCGTGGAAAGATCAGTGGTTTAGACTCAGCGATACCAGGAGTGTACTGCTGCCTAATAACGAGGACATTCCCGAGGGACCGTTGAAATTTGTGGTACAAAATGGCAATCGTGGTCAGCGCGGTGAGCTTATTGGCTGGGTTGACTATGAGTTCAAAGCGATCAGCTCCACGACAACAACCACCGCCCCAACCAGTGCTTATGGAGTTATCGCTAGGGAATTAGGACTTCTCAATAACAGCCTGACCACCTTGGAAAAAACCATCGACACTCAATTCCTTGCCCCCAATGAACAAGATAATAACGAGGATCAAGCCACACAGGGTGATACGGCTGGTGCAGATGAAACTGAGCAGGAGATCATTACTCGCCGAATCGTGCGTCGCCGTAGCTTAGTGGCCCCCACAACGGCAACGAACAGGGTACAAGGTCCGAGCTACGACAGCCGCCCAATATCACCAGTAGATCCACCTGTAACAAGCATCGGTGAATTGAATTTCTCGAATGCCGGCAATGTCACCGGCACTGTTGAGGGGGAGCAACTAGCCATCAAGGTTCCAGATTTATGGACGGGACAGTGGGCGAATCTCTATGTCTACCCCGATCTTCCAGGCCAAGAACCTATCGACGCCGGCTGGGTACAGGTAGATCAGTCAGGAACTGTCTATCTGGATACCAGCGGGTTGCCCGATGGTGACTATGCCATCAGCCTCAGCGATCGCGGCGGGAATCTGGTTGGATGGCTCGATCTCGGGCTTGGTTCTTCTGCAAGTCTTGAAGCTCAGCAACAAGGCCTAGCTCCTCAGAATGCGCAAGCAGATACCATTCGCCCAGTCATTAAAGCTAACGGGCTCATGGGCCCCACCGACTGGGTGTTAATCCTCGCCTCGCTCATCGTCACTGCTTTGACTGCAGCTGGAGTTTCATTGACTGCGGGCAGAAAACATGCCTAACCATCGCAATTCACCTATCAACTTGGAGCCGAAAAGGACGTGTACATATCTTATGAATTCAATCTTTCCTGTTGTACCCCACTGTGCCACCTCATCTCGTATCCGCCTAGTGCGCTGGGGCGTAAGTGTGCTTGCTGTTACAGGCGGTATCGTATCCGTGGCCCTGCCTACTGCTCTTGCGATCCCGCCAGGAGGTGCAGGACCTGATACGCCAGGGACATCCTCCTCGGTTTCCCCCTCTGTGGTGGAACAGTGCGGGACGCTGAGCTACCAAGTCAACGGGTACCCCGCAGGTGAAGTGGTCAATATCAAGATCGATGACGGGCGTGGTTTCGGCGGTGATGCGAGCGTCCAAGGTCAAGGTGTGATCGCACGACAAAAGATCGATAGTAGCGGTACCGCCTCAGGATCCATCTCAGTGCCATGTGATCTGCCCCCCGGAGAGCACTACCTACGCTATCTAGCCACCGAAGGAACGAAAAACCTAGGTTATACCAGCGTGGGCAATTCCTACTTCACAGTCACCGCCACCGTAGAGACACCCGCTACTAATCAAAATACTCAGTCCACCCCCACCCAAAGCGCCCGGGGGCGCGTGGGGCAATCAAGAAATTCAGATCGCGCATCCGCCCAACCAGGTGGACGTAATCGCCAAGCTGCGCAGCCTCGAGAAGAAGTAGTCTATGTCGACGAGTACGTCGATGCCCCCGCTCAAGCGGCTTCGCCTAATCAAGCTGCCCAGGCCCCACAGAACCTGGATAATTCCGCTGCGCGCCCTGAGTTTTCGGGAGATACTCATGCCGCCGGCTCCGCAGCCTCAGCACCTGCCAACACCGGAATCTTCGATAAGAAAAAGCAGCAGCAACAAAATGTGGCACAAGCTGCAGCGAATGGCAGCTCTCCATCGGCCCCATATGTGGGATTCTTTGTTGGCCTGGCGATCCTCCTTGTTGGCATGACTGCAATTAATGCGTGGCTCGTGGTTCAAAGGCGTCAATAAATATGCGATCTCGTTCCCCTCTATGGCTATATGGCGATATCTATGACGAGGCATAGGCGGCGACTGAGTTTTCTGCTCCTCGTTGCTGCGCTAGTCCTCATGGTTTTTGCTTCCTTAGCGCTGGGTTCCAATCCTCTGAGCTTAAGTGCAGTCATCGAGGCGCTATCAGGGCGCGGAGATACCATCAGTCGTACCGTTGTGATCGATCAACGAATTCCGCGCACTCTCGTGGTGATGCTCGTGGGTGCAGCACTCGGTGTGGCCGGAGCACTCATGCAAGCCTTAACCCGCAATCCGCTCGCTGATCCAGGCATCTTGGGCATCAATGCCGGTGCCTCCCTGGCCGTGGTCACCGGGGTAGCATTTTTGGGTATTCAAGGGATTGGCAGCTATATCTGGCTTTCACTCATCGGTGCGGTACTAGCCAGTATCGGTGTCTACGTTCTCGGTGGGGTAGGGCGCGCCTCAGTCAGCCCCGCCCGGTTGACACTAGCTGGTGTGGCCATATCGATGGCTATTTCTGCCTTTGTTCAAATGATCTTATTGAGCAACCAGAATGCCTTTAATGAATTTCGGTTCTGGGCAGCGGGATCCGTTGAAGGGCGGGGGGTGGATGTGCTGCTCACAATCAGCTGGATGATCGCTCTCGGCCTATTCCTTGCTTTGCTCGTCGCACCGTCGCTGAACGCTCTCAGCCTCGGGGAAGAAACTGGTAAAGCTCTCGGTGTAAAGGTGGGGCTTACTCGAACTCTCGTCGTGATCTCTGTGACCTTCCTATGTGGAGCCGCAACAGCCGCGGTCGGCCCCATTATGTTTGTTGGCCTCGCAGTTCCATATATGGCACGCGCTATCTGTGGGGCGGATCAACGTCTTGTGATCCCAACCTGCGTCGTGGCGGCACCAGTATTCTTACTCTTTGCCGATATCGCAGCGCGTCTGGTCGTGGCCCCCTTGGAGATCCAAACTGGAATTATGTCCGCACTCGTCGGTGGCCCAGTATTCCTTTATATTGTACGGGGCAAGAATCTGGAGACATTCTCATGAGTACGCCAGCGATAGCACCAACTCGATCCGATGCCCGGTTTTATACCCTTAAGGGTATTCGGTTAGAGAAACGATCCGTAATTGTCGGCACCATCTTTGCTGCGGTGATTGCCACCGCTATGATAGGCGCGCTGAGCTTGGGGGAATACCCCATGAGTTATAGTGAAACGGTCGCTAACCTCGTGGGCATGAGCGAGGATCCGTTGGGACAATTCTTCGTCCGCGATCAACGTTTGCCACGTGTGATTGCCGCCACTTTAGTGGGTGCAGGTCTGGGAGTGTCGGGATGTATTTTCCAGCAGCTCTCTGGCAACCCCCTAGGTAGTCCCGATATCATCGGCTTTACTGTGGGCTCCGCTACCGGTGCGGTTTTGATGATCACTCTCTTTGCGGCCTCCCCGGCCGCGATTGCCGTAGGAGCCGCGATGGGTGGAGTTGCCACCGCAAGCATTGTGTATCTGCTTGCTAGGCAGCATAAAAAACTCTCTGCCATTCGGCTGGTCCTTGTTGGTATTGGTATGGCCTCGATTCTGCAAGCCCTCAATGGACTTATGATCGTTAAGGCCTCCCTGAGCGCTGCTCAAACTGCTGCGCAGTGGTTGGCGGGTTCGTTTAACGCCACAACCTGGTCCGATGTGAGCGTTGCTGCGCTAGCTATGGGTACCTTGATTCCCATAGCATTTTTCTTAAGCCGGCCCTTGAGCATCATCATCAGTGGAGATGAACTAGCAACAGGGCTAGGTGTGCGGGTGGAAGTGCGACGCAATCAACTAATTGCGGTGGGTGTCCTTTTAACCGCGCTTGCTGTTGCGGTGGCTGGCCCCATTTCCTTTGTCGCCCTCGCGGCCCCGCAGATCTCTCGGCGCATGAGTCGCAGTTCTGGGGTGGGCATGGGTAATGCTGCACTCATGGGCGCTGTCCTCGTGATGGTCTCCGATTTGTTGGCCCAGCGGCTCTTTGCCCCCACCCAATTACCCGTGGGAGTCGTCACAGGACTATTGGGTGGGGTCTATCTTATCTGGCTGTTGGTGCAACAATGGCGCACCTAGGCAGACGGCACGATGACAAAAGAATTATCCATGAGAGTGGCGATCTATATAAAGAGGCAATGAGCGTGAATTATCAACAGCAAATCTTCGAGGAAGGGCAACCGAGCGCAAAGGATAGCGCCCTCCAAGTGCGTGAGCTATCCGTTGGTTACGGATCTCATTCCATTATTTCTCATCTCACTTTAACTATTCCCCGTGGTGAACTGACCGTTATCGTTGGCCCCAATGCATGCGGTAAGTCCACCCTGTTGCGCTCGCTGGTGCGCGTCATCCCCTCCCAAGGATCCATCCTTCTAGAAGGAGCAGATATTTATTCCTTGGGGGCTAAAGAGGTGGCCAGGAAGATGGGTCTTCTGCCGCAGAGCCCAGTGGCCCCCGATGGGATCGTGGTGGCCGATCTGATTGCACGTGGACGTTATCCGCACCAAGATATCCTAGGTCGCTGGACCAAAGCTGACGAAAAAGCGGTAGAAAGTGCGATGCGCCGTGCCCACGTTCTCGATTTACGCGAGAAGCGTATCGACGAACTCTCTGGTGGTCAGCGCCAGCGAGTCTGGCTTGCTTTAGTGCTCGCCCAGGACACTCCCATAGTGCTCCTTGACGAACCCACCACCTATCTGGATATCACCCACCAGGTGGAAGTGCTCAACCTCGCTCGCGATTTGCAGCGCCACGGTGTGACGGTAGTCATGGTCCTCCATGAACTAACCTTGGCTTTTCGCTACGCCACACATTTAATTGTGATGAAAGACGGAGCAATTCAAGCCACTGGACCCGTTGAAGACGTGGTGACCGAAGAGCTCATTAAGCGCGTATATGAACTGGACTGCAGGTTGGTGAAAGATCCCGAGAGTGGACGCCCAATCGTGGTTCCTCGCCTCACATAGGAGCTAGCAAGCAAGGGGCACACCAGATGGCGTGCAAGGAGCAGCATCACTGGCACTTTAAGATCTCGCACATTAAGGCCCGCTCATTTTATGGTCGATTATCGTAGGTCGAAATCGGATATAAAGCGTATGTAATATGGAATTCAAGTTTAACTGCAGTCTCAATAATACTGTGCCAGTACTGTGTCCTTATTCGCGTCTGCTATGGCGCACAAGAAAAAGAAAGAATATCGGGGATTCATATGCGCCGCTTTTTCATAGGTCTCGGCTTAGCACTTTTAACATTGCTCCTTATTGTGGGTTCCGCCTTCTTTTATGCACAAAGCCAGGTATTCAGACAAAAAGAACCCACCATAACGTCTACCGGCATCGCCGCATCTTTCAAAGATATAGCGGAATTAGCTGTGGAGGAATATACCTTTACCAATGTGGGCAAATTTGCAGATGAAGGCCACCAGATCTACGGCCTGACGGTTCCACTTACGGGCAAGAATTTTCTCATTACCTACGACGGCACCGTTAAAGCGGGGGTCAAAGACTTCAGCCAGATCGCTATTGATATGAGTGAAAACACGAAGAAGGTCACGCTGAAAGTACCGCGCGTAGAGATCATCGACTCCAAGATCGACCCCGACAGTGTGATTGTTTACGATCAAAGCTACAATCCCCTCAACCAGCTCAGCGTGGACGATATGACCCGCTTCCTTACTGTCGAAGGTAAAGCGGCAGAAACTCAGGCCATTGAGCATGGCATCCTCAAGCGCGCCGGGGAGCGCGTTGAGCAGCTCCTCGATACTCATATTAAATCCCTGCTCCTTCATACAGACAAGGAAGACTACGAAGTTACCGTAACCTGGAAGTAGTCTAGAGTAGGCCCTATAGCTAACCGTGAGACGAACAACTTTCCATTTTGCTCTTGACGAAGGTGACTGGGAGGGATCAAATTTTCCCAAAATAGCATCGTCGGACTTTTGGAATATAACTGGGACTACTCTTGTTAACGGATAGAGTACTCGCCCCGTGTCCCTGGTTCGATGTTTAGTGTGGTGTTACTTGTTGCCAGCAATGGGCCTTTAAACCATTCCAACGGCACTTGAGCTCGAGCCTACTGAAGTAGGCCCCAATAATTATAGTTCTATTCCCGAGTCTGCCTACGAAATGGTCGTAGTGTGGGCATATAGCTCAACTCCGCCGCTGGTCTCCTTTGTTAGGTGGCCAATTTTGCAGTCTATTTTTAGGGAAAGCCCCGTTGTCAGGTTATTTAAGTTAGACCTTAGCATTGAAATGGCTGACGGTCGGTAGTGTAATCGGCATGGTGCTGAGGCGCCCTCCTTCTCACCCGCAAGATATCTCCTTCACCGTCCACCGGCAATCTCAATGTTTAAAGAAGATTTCAGAAAATTCGTTAGTACCTTGGCATCTACTGATTTATTAGTTAGATAAAGCAACTAGGCGAAATTTCCGCTGTGCTGCACATTTTTTAGGATATCTGGCTCTTGTTCGAATGGGTGTTCTCTTCAAATTGGCTTCTTCTTCCTACTTGGCTCAGAAGGTGTTAGTAGGCGCGTCACAAACGAGTTTGCGACAGTGCTTTAAAGGTTCACACGGAACGAACCCCGTTCGGTGTGGTTAACGGATAACGTGAACCGAGGCTGGTAATAAAAGTCTCCCACCGAGCACTATCACTCTGAGTTTTTTAAAAGCCGAGATCTTGCAAGTAGCCAGCCTTATAAAGTATCAGGATCCGTTTTTCCCCTGGTTAAAACTAATTATCCCTCAGCAACATTGCTGCTACTATTAAGCTGGGCCACAAGTTTAAAGGCTCGGCCCCTTGTGGCGACAAAGTTGTTGTTCCCAGCTCTCGCAACAATCCTAACAGAATAAGGCTAATGCTGATCGCGCGAGTTTTTGGAGCCTTGCCATAACCTTATACCTGCTGGTACCAGCTTGGTGTTGGTCAATCTTGTGAAAATTCCAATCTTTGAGATGTGTAGCGCCGCACATTAGCCATATACCAGCTCGTGGAACGAAAAATTCCCTCGGATTAAATCGTACACTGCGACAGAAATTAGCAGGTGAGTACCATCTTCCTCCGTGTAGTTCTGGTGTGACCTACCGGTTAAAAACTGGCCCGTCAGAAAGCTGGTTAATTTGAGTATGTTCATACGTAACCTGGCAGTGGCGGGTTACGTCCGATTTAAGTTGAAAAGAAATTCCCAAACTCGCCAATTGCGGGCTATGTCTTTAGAGTGCATCACCAGAGCTATTTCTAGTTCCGAGGTCGCTAGACAAATCACAGATGCAGTTCATGAGGTTGGTCACCGGGAGATGGCAAATGTCCCACGTAAGTCGGGAGATCCTAAGGGTGGCTAACCAGTTTCTCGTTCAAGCGAACACTCGATTCCACCGATGTATTTTGAGCTCGCCCATTCGATAAACCAGTTATCTCACCCTTCGCGACTGTAGGGTTAAACTGCTTAGCGCTCGATAAGTACACGAGTTAACTCTCCGTCATCCGGGGCATAATGCGACCCTGATCATAAGATTCTGTTGGGTAACTGAATTATCCAACACTGTGGTGGTAGGTAATCGTGGGGACCAAAAGATCTTGAAACTTAGGTGTGGGTCGTTTCAGAAAGAGAGCGCGGGCTAAGGTTTAGTTCTTACTACTTCCGTCGATGGCGGGACGGGCGATCAGACGAAAAGAAAAATTTGAGATCAACCCTTGCTGTGCTCCGATTCTCCTTTGGGCTCTGCTCAATTGTCGATCAGGGAGAAAACTTTGTGTCGGAATTCCTTTTGGACACAGATAGCTACAGCGCTGTAGCTTCGCTTCTTGCTAGGAACTGTAACCTTTAAAGGCCTTCTTTGTGCGAGACCCTAGCTAAATCCAGCTTGGGTCCGAAGGTCGTAGGGAAATAGAAGGATTCAGCAGGATACAGAAGATAATCCATTGTCGCATCCAAAGAGTTGGAGTACAGTTGTTGTCGAGATTAAATCTATCTAAGGGAGTGATGGAGTGAACATTCGACAGTTCGAGGATGATGACAGTAGGAAAGAATATATTGAGCCTATCTCGTTGACGCATGAAGAAGAGGAAGAAACTAGCTACTCGAACGGTGATCCTTATGAGGTTTCCTACTATGGTCAGGATTTTGACGCCATAGGCTTGGTTCGTCGCTTGGACGAACGGGAAATCCTGATTCCGAGGTTTGATAGCGATGATGAAGAAGTCGAAACCGAAGGGTTTCAGCGGACGTTTGTTTGGAAGAAGCCCCAGCAGGATCGCTTCATTGAATCGATCCTACTTGGTTACCCCATTCCAAACATATTCCTCGTGAAGCAACAAGAAGAGAATTTTCTAGTTCTAGATGGGCAGCAGCGGTTAATTACCCTTCAAAATTTTTTGCCAGGGGAAGGCGGAGATGGCAAAAAGTTTAAGCTTGAAAACGTCTCAGAACAATTCAAGGGTAAAGCTTACTTCGATTTGGAACCGCGCCTCCAGAGAAAATTGAAAAATTCTTTGATTCAAGCGATAATCCTATCCACCACGCCAAAAGCGGCTAATCACCGAGCGGTATATCAAATTTTTGAACGGTTGAATTCAGGTGGAACCCAGCTCACAGCCCATGAAATAAGGATAGCCTCATTTCCTGGAAAATTGGTTCATTTCGTGGCAGAACTTAATCGAGAAGAAGACTGGCGAAATCTTTACGGGCAAACAAGCCCCCGCGTGCGCGACCACGAATTGGTAACTCGCATTCTCGCAATGTTCCTCGACTGGGAATCGTACGCGCGTCCCCTGAAAGGTTTCTTGAATAAATTCATGGAGAATGGGTTAACTCCCGAAGTTGAAAAAGCGGGATCTCTTTTCAAGGAGGCCTCACGTAGGCTAAACAGTGTCGGGGACAGCCGTTCAATTCTTCGCCTAAGCTCAAACCAGGTGAACACCTCTTGGTCGGATGCCATTTATGTCGGCCTAATGAAACGGCTAGAGGCTAACTGTTCCTCATTATCGGATGGTGAACTGGAGCGGATTATTGAAAAATGCCGCACTGATGATGACTTTAGGAGCGCGATCTCGAGATCAACCGCCGACGAAAAAAATGTTAAGTCTCGCATGGAGCTCGCCATTGCGGCATTTGCTGATGGGGGTCATTGTGAACAACCTAGACAGTAAGGTTGAAGTACAAAGTTTGATTGATAAAATTGACACCAAAATCTTGGATGACTCGCGAGACAGACTTCGGGATGTCAGTTCTCTGCTTGAAAAATTGTCTAGGGAAGAGCTCTCGGTGTGCAAATCTCGTTCCGAACCTGGCGAGTTTTCGAGTTCAAGCGATCGATTGGTAAGAGTTCATTTTTCGGCTGACATGCTGAGGCGGAGGCTCAAGGAATTCCTAATAGTGTCAAGTTGTGCCTATGTTGAATCGACTTTGAAGCATGTTGTAGCTTATTGCTTCTCCCTCTACTGTGATGTTGGGAACTTGCCGGGAAAACTGTCTCGCAGTATTGAAAAAGGGCTAAACACTAGTACGGGCGCAAATCCGCGGTATGGGAAAGTCTGTGAAGCGCTTGGATACTTCACAGATTCCAGTAGGGAGCAGTCTAAAAGCAATGAGGAGTGCCTGAAAGCTTTTAAGAAATCTATGGAAGCTAACTGGAAACCAGAGAATGAATGGTTGGCAGATCGCCAAAATTCAGACTCCTCATTAAAGGATCTGCTTGATAAGCTCGTTAATTCGAGAAATCGTGTAGCTCACGGAGAATCTTGTACCGACGGAGAGGCTGACGCCCTATTGTATGCTGAGGTCGCAATTAGTATCTCAGAATATCTGCTCGAGTATAAGAGTCATAGGAAACTTGAGCTGGAGGCCCGCCGTTCGACTCAATGAGTAGTCACGTTTGAGTAGACAATCACTAAAGAGAAGGCTAGCCTCAATTACTCATCGCCGAAAGGTTTTCGAAGTTGGTGGGGTTTCCCATTTTTCTTCGGATATTGTATTAAAGGCTCAGTAGAGGGTTCCAACTTCACCATATCCAATAGTATCGAGAATCAGGGAAGTAGAACATTTTATCGAATTGATTGAGATACTCACGGTACCCGGTATTTTTGCTTTTAGATCTGACTTCAGCTCCTCGCCGTTTCGAAAGTTCGCAAGCTGCACATGATGATCATCTGCTGTTTAGGGTGAGTGGGGACCCTCGTGTCATCAGACTTAAAAATCTTTTCCACAGTTTGCCGAAACCAAGTTTATTGCCCATTCCTGGTTAAGTGGGTCCATTTATTTTCCGATCTTGCGTTGGCTAGCTGTAGGTTGAAGGACATTTTAACGCATAAAAGGAACTCAAACTTCAAGGCGTTTAAAGCGGTCACTAGATTGCAAACATAGCGCCAAGATAGATTCAGTCAACGAGCGTTATTTTCACATAATTCAAAGCGACGTTGGAAGCTAGGCCTAGTTTCACCAACAAAGATTCACATTTTGCCGGGAATGGACATAAAGCCTCCTCCGACTGTAGTCAATCGCAGGATCTGCGTAGTGTATGAACCCCAGAACTTAGATTCGAAATTTTAAGGTGGTTAGCTCGTCTTAAGCAGGTCCTAGTTGTAAGCAGTAGGTATGATGCCCCGCGATTATTTCTTGAGTAATGCGTTCGACATTGTACGAATGTATTTAAGTAGCGATTGCGCGGTTGCTAGTCCGAAACTAACTGATTTTGACCTACCGAGATCGCCTGAAGCTGCTTTACAAACCAGCCTCAACATCCTATCACAGCGAAGCATGTTGATACTTTCTCCCATTCAAGTCTCAGTTTTACGTTTGCGAAACCTAAGCTTGGCGAGTAACCGGCTATAAGGCAGAACAACTCATACAGATGCATCTGGTGCATGCACATATCTCTTAAACGACAGCGAGCGTCTATAAGGAGCGTTGAATTAATCGGTGATATTTGAGAGCACCGAAAACGGGTATAATCATCGTTGAAGGTAGCTAATTTTGGTGCCAAGATTTGCTGTTAACGGTACATTAGCTTGGATCTAGTCCACGATCACTGGTCACAAGAGATGAAGTTCCCGACGGTGGTGTCTACTTAAGTCTTGATTGCCAACCGGTTTCACACATTCTGGAGATATAGACGATTGGCTCTTCGCTGATGCATTTTTCAGCATGATCGATCTCAGAGAGACCTGCGGTTGTAGTGAGTTTAGAGTCCCTCGCTATCAGGCGTTTATTTCTATGAGGTTAATAAGTATTGGCCCCATGAGATCATTATTCTTAAATAGTGAAGTTATCGGAACTGCAGTGGGATATTTGCAAAGGATGGGCAATAAGGCCTCGTCTTTTTAGTGGAACGGGTGATGCCGTGACGTAAGATTAAGTGTCAGATTTGATGGTATTCGGCATACTTTAGACAGCTTGAGTAGTTGGCCAGAACCTAAATTCAAGACGTCAAACTAGATGCGGGGCCTAGTGGCCTACGATGAGATAAGGATACTTGCTGCTATGCCCCGCGATAAAACAGAGTTGATTTTGGTAACCGAAGCTGAACACACAATCTGATCTGAATTCAGTTACCAACGAGAGCTGTGCTAGCGCAATAATCCGAGTTTCGGATGTTAGGTGACATTTTGATAGTACATCCGTGTAGAACCTGCGAGGGCATTTGGGAAACAAAGCTCTTGTGACAGGAATTGATCCTAACACGATCACAACCTTCACTCCTTAATTAAACTGTGGGCGTCGCTCTTTTGGCGGAGGATGGAGCGGTCTCGTGCAGTGGGATGCCCAGGAGCTGGGCATTAAGAACAGTAAACAGTGCCAATCAGAGGCCGAGGATGATTAAGACCCGACATCCCCCACTTTCATCAGGCTCACCTCTACCACATCAACTCTTCAACTTCGATTTCAGACTAATTACAGTTTGCGCAAGGCGGCGATAAGTTCAGATTGGCGCGCGAATATGACGCTTTCTATAGGGGATTGTCTCGGGAGTGCCCGGAGGTCCCTAGTTAAGTTGCTCGGAGAGTTAGTCTTCCCAAAAGCGTCAGAGTAAAAATTTTGGTTCGATGTAAGCTCTTTGAATATCTTTTTGTCAGGGCATCGGGAGCAGATGTCAGCAGTACGACATTAAGTGTAGAGAATCGAGTAGCGCTACCGGGGGCTGTTCAGATTTGTTTTTACTTCACTCTCGAAATGATATTTCCCTCGTTTTTACCGCTAGAATCTGTGAAACGTCGTTGCTTCCGCATTTATTCGGGCGCAGGATATGGCTGTGAGCGGTAAAATCGTGAGGTATCAGAATTTTCTCCCCCCCAACAAAAGAGGACCTCATGGCTCAAGACACAGGCGAAGAATATCCAGAGCAGAAAACACCAGCAGATATCTCAATCACTTCCGAGTCAGAAACCCCGCTCGAGGCTACCGATACTGAGGCGGACCACTATGCGGTGACCGCAGTAGAAACTGATATTGACGGTGACATTACCGTGGAACTAAAAGCCTTGGACACCCCAGAGGAGGGTACTGACCCGGCGCAGGTTGTAAACAACGATCAGGCGCTGCGCGCAGATGTCGGGGTGGAAAAGCCCGATATTGAGCAGGAGCTCGACGCTGGGGTCGTGGAAGAGGGACAGCAGCAATCCGCTGCTCAAGAAAAGCTGAATGCTGTCAAACAAGAGGGTGCTAAGAAACTCTACGAGGCCTCAGAGAAGTTTTCTGAAGCTTCAGAAAAAGTCAAAGAGGGGGCAACGGAGAAATTCCAAGAAACTTCCGCCATGCTCACCGAAACCACAGAAAAGGTGAGGGAGGGAGCGAGCGAAAAATTTAAGGAAACTTCCGCTAAACTCACCGAGGCTACGGAGAAAGTGAAGCTCGAGGCGGGCGAAAAATTCCAGGAAGCGAGTGAGAAGCTACAGGATTCCTCCGAAAATTTTCAAAAGAACTGGCCGAGTTATAAGGTGCGCATGGCTGCCCTGGTGCGCACGATCGGACGCGAGATCGCCAACGTTTGGGGTGCGCTTAAGCACTGGTCCAATAAATCCGTGCTGCGTGCGCTCGCAGTTTCGCTCGTCATCGTTTTATTTCTTTATGCCACACTGGCCTCGCTCTGGCTGGGAGATCCTGCATCCAGCTACCAATTTGCGGCTCTTACTCAAGTCGAAACCTTCAAATACGCCATTATTGCGCTGGTTGCTAGCGCCTATTTCGTTTTTCGATATTGGGAGCGCCGCGATTCTGCGACTAATCAGCTGGCCGAGGACGGTTTGAGTACCGATCGCCGTCTCGATGAGGCCATGGAAAAATTAGGTTCAGATTCCCCGCAGGTTCGCATTGCCGGCATCTATACCCTTGCAGATGTTGCCGATATCCGAGGTGGCTCTTATAAACAGCGAGTGGTGGATATCCTGTGTGGTTATTTGCGCAGTCATCGCGGAGACGATACCGATGGAGAGCGTGCTGTTGAGTCAACGATCTTCGGCGTATTCTCCGAGCATCTAGTTTCTGCTAGTGGCCTCGAAACTGCAGCGGGGAAGAAGCAGCTCAAGCCAATAGAACAGCTCTGGTCCGATTGCCGTTTCGATTTCCGCCACGCCTATTTCATCTCTGAGGTTGATCTCAGTCAGGCATCTTTTGATTCGGTGGCAGACTTCAGCGGGGCCACATTTACTCGCCCAGCTGTATTCAACTACGCATCTTTCGATGTTGATCCCGTATTTACTGATGCCCAATTCCTCGCTGAGGCCTCCTTCTTCCATACCGTATTCAGGCAAGGAGCGTGGTTCGGCGGGGCTAATTTCACTGAGGACGTGAGATTCGATAACGCCCAATTCCGGGGAAATGTGAATTTCTCACGAGCCCGCTTTGAGAAGGATCTGTGGTTGAGCGGGGTGACCTTTGCTGGCGATACCTTCTTTGGTGAGGCGAAAATCAACGATAAGGCGAGCTTCGTTTCGTCCACGTTCACCGGGCATACTGACTTCCAGTACACCACCTTCGGTGGCGAAACCATCTTTGACGGGGCACGCTTTGCCAAGGGCGTATGGTTCTTAAACTCGGTCTTCTACCAGAAGGTTTCTTTCCGTGACGCCTCCTTTGATGCCCACTCTGGCTTTAATGGCGCAACTTTTAGCGCAGAGAGCATCTTCGATGCAGCTACCTTTTATAAGGATGCACAGTTCGAAGGGGCTCGCTTTAAAGGCACGGCCTCTTTCGGCTCTGAAGAGGCACCTACTCGGATGGAGACCGGATCCAGCTTTGATTCTGCTGAAATTGAAGTGAGTGATCCTCCAGTCTTCGAGGTTGATCCCGTTGTAGAGTACTTGGTTTTCAACGACGCCCAATGGCCGGACAGCCTCAAATCCTACCGCTAGATTTTTTATCGAACGCTCGTGCTCCTAAAAGCTCATGCTGCATCCTCATGCCTCAACAAATAAGGATGCAGCATTGTGCTGCGATCGCGTGCGCCACGGACGTAGGCCCCTCGAGACGTGGATGCGCACACTATGAGTGATCGAACAAGCCCACTCAAAGTCGTATAATTGAGGTAAGCCTTAGCCTCGAGGTCTTTTATTGCTATGGTGACCGTAGATATAAGGAATCCGGCGAAGCAGAAGATTAAGCAGGGGCGTCTAAGGTAGGTAAAAGTATGTACGGGCTCATCATGAGGGTCCTACGAGTAGAAAATTTTACGTGCACAGTTTTACGAATCTGGGACCACAGTCCCACAATGAAGGCTGTACGGGTAAGCTCCCCGGATTTCATTCGGCAGTGCCAACCATGCGGCGGAGACTTTATTCGCTGCTGGTTTGCCCATCCAGATCAACCCACTAAACAAGTGATGCGAGGCTATACTCTCGTCGATATTGATAAACGCAGTGGTGAGTTCACTCTATACTTCCTGATCCACGAACCTTCAGGGCCGGCATATTTGTGGGTCCAATCCTTTGAGCCCGGGGACACCTTTGAGGCATCCTATTACGGTTCGACTCCCTTTGACCTGCCTGATCCACAGCCGAAAGGTTTCATTTTCATCGCCGATGCGGCTGGATTTCCCTACGTCAATTGTCTCGCTCGTCGCTTGACTGACGATCATGCTATCAGGGTGTGAATGCTGGAATGGCGAAAAAGTGATCGCACAATCCCGCTGCTGGACCATCCGAATATTGCCATCGAATGGGATCAGCCTGATTCACAATCACTGCTCGATGAGGCCAAGGAGTTTGATTGGGACGGGTGGTTCCCACACCTAGTGTGCGAGGCAAAGGTTTTGTTGGACACAAAGCGCTATCTGCTCAAAGAAGTGGCGATGGACAAAAGGTCTATGTACGTCCATGCCTGATGGGTCAAAGGTAAAGAAATGGGCAGTAGCAGAGATATATGAGTTTGACGCTGTGAGGTGGTAGCGGACCTTGGGCGAGTAGGCTGTTCTGAAAAAATATGGTTTAGCAGGTGGGATAGTTCACTCTCACGTTGAAGCTTAATACCTAGAACGATAAAAACTAACGGAGAGCTCAGTCATATTCGCAGATAGGAGGTATCTGGCATCATCGCGGTGGGTGTGAACAAGAAAAGCTCTGCGGTGGAGGTCACAACATCAGCACCCACTGGGCTTATTATCAGAGTGAGAATAACGAACGATTCTTCGCACACTGAGGAAGATACTTAAGCCTCAATTGAAAAGCTCCACTAATATTTGGCAGCAGAAGCTCCGAGGTTCGTCACAGATACACTTCAAATGGGGGCCGGAGCTAAGCGCCTGGCTCCTGTATCTGTCTGAGAGCCTGGACGAGCACGAAGGTGTAATTGGCTATCTCACGCTAACTTCACGCTAACTTCACGCTAACCTTAAGCTATGGCGGTGCACTTGGCGGATTCCGCTTTTGACCTCCAACTCTATGGTGGACTTGCGCGTAGGCCACTCCATGAAGGTGTGAGTCCAATAGGGGGCCAAAATGGCAAGCTTGAAAGCAAGTGGTGGGTGTGGTTTACTATCTGGGTTGCCTTTTATAGGTTTGAGCTCGCGATGCCCGATTCCGGGGCAACGGCGGCTTGAATGCCCTTCGGGGCCGAAAATGGAGGCAGCAGTACATAGACCGCGTGTGTCAGTCCGGAACTCTGCCACACATAAAATTTAGGTCAAGGAGACCCCTAGTGATTCAACAAGAATCGCGTCTGAAGGTCGCCGACAACACCGGTGCACGTGAAATTCTGTGCATCCGCGTCCTCGGCGGCTCCACCCGACGCTTCGCTGGTCTGGGCGATGTAATTGTCGCTACAGTCAAGGAAGCAACCCCCGGCGGCAATGTTAAAGCCGGTGAGGTTGTCAAAGCTGTCATCGTTCGCACCAAGAAGGAAACCCGTCGCGCAGACGGTTCCTATATCAAGTTCGACGAGAACGCTGCTGTGATTATTAAGAACGATAACGAGCCTAAGGGCACCCGTATTTTCGGCCCCGTTGCTCGTGAACTTCGTGATAAGAAATTCATGAAGATCGTATCCCTTGCACCGGAGGTGATTTAATCTTATGAAGATCCATAAGGGCGACATGGTCGTCGTAATCTCCGGCCCCGATAAGGGCGCACAAGGCAAGGTTATTGAGGCTTATCCTAAGACCGAAAAGGTTTTGGTTGAAGGCGTTAACCGCATCAAGAAGCACGTAGCAAACTCTGCCCCAGAGCGTGGTGCAGAGTCCGGCGGAATCGTGACCCAAGAAGCTCCTATTCACGTTTCCAACGTGATGGTCCTCGACTCCGACGGCAAGCCAACCCGCGTTGGCTACCGCCTCGATGAGAACGGCAAGAAAGTCCGTATCTCTCGTCGTAATGGGAAGGACATCTAATCATGAGCGATTACACTCCACGTCTTAAGACTCGCTACCGCGAGGAAATTCGTACCAAGCTCAATAAAGAGTTCTCCTATGATAACGTCATGCAGATCCCTGGTGTCGTGAAGGTTGTTGTCAATATGGGCGTGGGCGACGCTGCCCGCGATTCCAAGCTGATTAACGGCGCTTTGGAAGATCTCACCGCCATCACTGGCCAGAAGCCTGAGCTGCGTCGCGCTAAGAAGTCGATCGCTAACTTCAAGCTTCGTGAAGGTATGCCCATCGGTGCCCGCGTAACCTTGCGTGGCGACCGTATGTGGGAATTCCTCGATCGCCTGCTCACTGTTGCTCTGCCACGTATTCGTGACTTCCGCGGCCTCTCTGATCAGCAGTTCGATGGTCATGGTAACTACACCTTCGGTCTCTCCGAGCAGACCATGTTCTACGAGATCGACGTTGATAAGGTCGACCGCCAGCGCGGTATGGATATCACCGTTGTAACCTCCGCTACCAACAATGATGAAGGCCGCGCTCTCCTGCGTGAACTCGGCTTCCCATTCAAGAAGTAGCATAAAGGTACTAAGGCGAGTAGATCGCCTGAGCATTACTTTCCCACCCGCTCTTGTGATGATCACGAGAGCGGGTGGTTTTGTTTTTCGCCGCCTATCTCCGCCTATCGCCTCACAGTCAGATGAGTAAAAGGTGGTCAATATTACTGCAGGCAACTGGCTCTCCTACGCTAGCCTTGAGGATAACCCCCATACACGGGATTTTTATTGTGCCCACGTCATTTTAAGGAGCCAGCAATGACCTACGAAACCATCCTCACTGAGACGCATGGCCGCGTCGGATTGATTACCTTCAACCGGCCCAAAGCCCTCAATGCCTTAAACAAGCAACTCATGGAGGAGGTCGTTGCCGCCGTAAACATATTCGACACAGACCCAAATATCGGTGCCATTGTGCTCACCGGCAGTGAGCGGGCCTTTGCCGCAGGCGCGGATATCAAAGAAATGTCCACGAAATCCGCACCTGAGATGTATCTCAGTAACTGGTTCTCTGGCTGGGATGGCCTAAGCTCTGCGCGTACCCCGATTATTGCCGCGGTCAACGGCTATGCCTTGGGCGGAGGGTGCGAAGTGGCTATGATGTGCGATTTCATTATCGCTAGTGATACCGCAAAATTCGGCCAACCAGAAGTTAATCTCGGCATCACCCCAGGTATGGGCGGTTCGCAGCGGCTTAGCCGGGCTGTGGGTAAGGCGAAAGCAATGGACATGTGTTTAACCGGTCGAATGATCGATGCCGAGGAAGCAGAGCGCGCAGGCCTGGTTGCACGGGTGGTTCCCGCAGCCGATCTCCTCGATACTGCCCTCGAGGTCGCCACCACGATTGCAGAGCGTTCTTTTATTGCAACCTCCCTCATTAAAGAACAGATCAATACAGCCTATGAGAGCACACTGCAGCAAGGCCTGCTTTTTGAACGTCGTACTTTCCATGCCCTCTTTGCTACCGCGGATCAAAAAGAAGGGATGGATGCTTTCGCTCATAAGCGCGTCCCGGAATTCAAGCACCAGTAACCTCACCGATTAGAGCGCGTAAATCTCCCGCTCAGATGACATAACCCTCAGGGTGGGGGAGAAGAACACTGTCAATAACTCAGGGTTTGCCCTCACCCCGTTTTGGATAATCAGGGTGGTCAAGAATGCTATCCCTTTGTTAGCGTTACTTATAAGAAGAGACATCGCTTTATAGAGCCAATAGAAAGGTCAGCCAGTCATCGTGGCCATATCAGCCGTAGCAAATAAGAGCGTACTTATCGGAGGTTCGGTGCTACTAGCGCTGGCCCTGGCAACGGGCGGGGGAATCTATTATGTCTCCAACAATAAACAGGAAATCAGTGCAGCTGACTACCAGGAGCTCTCCAAGCGAGATAACGCAAAAAAGGTATCCATCTCTGGCACCATCGAAGCCCAAAGCTCGGTGGCGCTAACCACAAACCTGGCAGCACCGGTTAATAAGGTATCTGTCAAAGTGGGCGACCGCGTCCAAGTAGACCAGATCCTTGCGCGTATGGATACCAGTCAGATTGAGCGCCAGCTTGCTACTGCACAAGCGCAGCAAGCTGCCCAAGATGCGGCATCGATTAGCCAAATTCAAGCGGCACAGCGCCAATACGATCAGCTTGTGGGCCTGAATAACGATGGCCTCAACGGGGAAATATCCGCAGCGCAAGCCGCCTTGCGCCAGGCGGACGCTCAATATCAGCGCGCTCAGGCGGAGTATGATTTCCAGCGCTCCCAGGTTGATCGAGGCAATGATCCGAGCATTATCGGCCAGACCGCAGCCGTCGAGGCAGCACGGGACCAGGTTTTAAACTCAGCACTTGAGGCGGCTCGCACCGGTACCACCATTTTCTATCGCGCAGAAGACCAGGCCCGCGATACCGCGGAACTAGCCGCGCTTAATACCAAACTGGCCCAGTTGATCTCGCAACGCGGCCTGGCCACAGATCCCATCGAGATTGCCCGTCTCGACGCTGATATCGCCTCCACCCAGGCCTTAGTAAAAGCCCTGCAGGAGAAACTGAAGCGCTATCCGGAGAACTATGTGGGCGCTGGTCTTACCACTGCCAGCAATGCGGCGGGACTCTTAGCCAGCCTGCGTAACCTCAACGATGCGCAAAATCTACTCAATAATACCCTCGGGGGCGTGGATCTAAAGCTTCAGAATGCCCAGCGGGAACTAGCTCTGGCCTTTGATGCTAAGAAGGATGCTGCGACCAATGTCATCGCAGCACAGCGCAGTGTCGATAACCAGGTACAAAACCAGCAAGCCGCTATCGATGATGCGATGCGCTCCGCGCGGGCGAGCCGTGCGGCCAATGGAGCATCAAATCAGCAGTTGCAAGTAGATATTGCCTCCGCCGAGGTGCGCAGCCCAATATCTGGAATTATCACCCGCGTAGATGCCAAAGAAGGCACCCCGGCTACCGGTCCCTTGATGATGGTGGCCGATGACCGTCGCCTCATTATCCACTCCACCATCAAAGAGATCGATATCTCCAAGGTAAAGGTAGGACAAGAGGTAGATTTCACCACCACCGCTACTGAGAATAAGAAGTTTAAGGGTCGCGTGTCCTTTATTTCACCGGCTGCTAGCACCGATGGCTCTACCGCTATGAACCCCCAAGCAGCAGGTTCTGGACAAACTAGTTCCTCCAAACCTACCTTTCCAATTGAAATTGAGGTTATAGGCGACCGAGACGGCCTCCTATTAGGCAGCTCTGTTAAAGCGAAAATTATTACCGAAAAAGCCAGCGATAACCCTCTCGTATCCAAAGACTCCGTGTTTAAAGGTCCCGACGGAAATTTCGTGCTCGTTGTCGCGAAGGAGGATGGCACCGATATTATTCGCAAGCGCCGCATCGACCTGGGTAAGGAACTTGACTTCGATTATGAGGTCACGGGCGGAGAGGTGAAGACGGGTGATCGCATCCTAGGTGACTATCAGCGCTTCATAACCGATGTGGATGATGAGGTTGAGGTTGCCGAAGACCCCGCTGCTGCACCATCAACCACCGCGCAATCTGGGGATGACGTCACAGTGGAGAAGGTTAATTAATGACTCAAATCGATAGTATGCCGCCGCAGCTTATTGATATGAGAGGCATCTACAAAACCTTCAATGCTGATACCGAGAATGAGTTGACTGTGCTGCATAATTGCGAATTCGACGTCGCTGACGGGGAATTTGTTTCCATTGTCGGGGCTTCCGGGTGCGGTAAATCCACGTTGATGAATATCATTGGGATGCTCGATCGTCCCACACGTGGAAAATACCTGCTCGAAGGGGTGGACGTCCTCGATCTTCGCGATGATCAGGCTTCGCGCTACCGCAGTAAACACATCGGATTCGTTTTCCAGAACTTCAACCTCATTGGGCGCATTAGCGCTAGGCAAAATGTGGAAATGTCGATGATGTACGCAGGTGAATCCCGCAAAGAGCGCGAAGAACGCGCTATGCATTTACTGGATATGGTGGGTATGGCCGACCGCGCAGGGCACGCGCCGAGTGAATTATCGGGTGGGCAGAAGCAGCGTGTCGCTATTGCCCGCGCCCTTGCTAATAACCCCTCGCTTATTCTTGCCGACGAGCCCACCGGTGCCCTCGACTCCAAAACTGGCCGCATGGTGATGGACTTATTTCATACCCTCAATCAAGAACAGCAGCGCACCATAGTCTTTATTACCCACAACCCCGAGCTGGCTAAAGAGACGACCCGCACGGTCACGATGCGTGATGGAGTGCTGCGCGGTCCCAGGGCTCCCCGAGATCCTGAGCTGATTAAGGCAACCCAACGGGCCACAAATCGAGGTGACCACCAGTGAGCGTACTTGAATCGCTGAGACTCGCATGGAGTAATATCGCCGGCAATAAACTGCGCTCATTGCTGACGCTTTTAGGTGTCGTTATCGGTATTGCTTCCGTGATCGCTATTCTTACCCTCGGGCAAGCTCTGAAAGTGAATGCCAATTCCAGTCTGGCCAGCCTTGGTGCGGCCGACTACTCCCTGCAGATCCAGCCCACTTTAAGCGAAGAAGAGCTCGAAGAGCTCGGCGGGGAAGACGCTTATTTTTACTTCGGACCACTCGAGGACCCCGAGGATGGCATTAGCGAAGATATGATCGAGCGCCTTCGTCAGGTTATGGGTGATGACCTCGCCGGTGTTGCCATCGGTGATCAATCGGCTAGTTTTGGTAATTTCAACTCTGGTGAAGCAGACGCGGACGGAACCGTTAGCTTTGTGAATGAAGATTATGCTACTTTGCGGGATATTCCGGTTGAGGTGGGTCGCGGGATTTCGGCCGACGATATTGCCAATAGCCGTCCTGTGGCGGTGATTTCAGATCAGCTGGCGCAGGCGCTTTTTAAAGGAAATGTTAAGCGCGCTATTGGATCCACACTCGATTTTGAATCCGAAGAGAGCTTCGTCAGTGTGAGCGTGATTGGCGTGCAGAAACCAGCAGAAGGAAACCTCTTCAATATCAGCGGCCCGCGAAATGCCGCTCTTATGCCGTATTCCCTCCAGGAGTACTTCACCGGTGAGGAGAACTATTGGCAGAATATCTTTTTGCGTAAAGGGCCGCGCATTGAGCCTGCGGAATTTATGGATAAAGTCTCATCCTTCTTCGAATCCTATTACCAGGACAACCCCGACTACAACGTACGGGTTTTCGACGGGGCGCAGAGCTTGGCGATTCTCAATACCTTCCTCTCGACCATCAGCGCGGCCATCGCCGCGATTGGCGGTATCTCGCTTTTTGTGGGCGGTATCGGAGTAATGAATATTATGCTCATTACCGTCACCGAGCGCACCAGAGAGATCGGTATCCGCAAAGCCCTCGGTGCCACTAGGCGCGATATCCGACGCCAATTCGTTATCGAAGCCATTGTCGTGTGTATGATCGGTGGACTTATTGGCCTTGCCACCGGATCGATCTTGGGTATGATTGGCTCCTATTTCATGGGCGGGGTGACTGCTCCTCCGCTCTGGGGCATTCTAGTATCCATCGGATTCTGTTTAATTATCGGAGTATTCTTCGGCTGGTATCCCGCCAATAAGGCTGCAAAATTAGACCCCATCGAAGCGCTGCGCTACGAATAGAGCCCACAGAAACCCCCTAGGAGAAATTCCTAGGGGGTTCTATTCCGTATGCGAGGAGTAATTAGCGGGGGATGAAGTGATTGAATGCTGCTATAACGATCGCTGCCAAACCGATGAGGCCAGCAATGACCCCCACCACTATGCCCACTATACGTCCAACGCCCATATCCTGAGGATTGGCGGGTTCATCAGGTTCAAGGTCAGGGGTTGGCTGCGCAGATGTCGTTGGAGGTTGCGGAGCTGGGGAGGGAGTGTGAGAAGGTGCGGGATCGTGATTGGCCTTCGGGAGTGCTCCGTAGGCCAGCTCTAAGAGCTGTTGATTTGTCTCGGCATCGCGCTCTATAGCGGGGCGCATACCGGTGTTAGGAACCAGCGGATCTACGACCGTAACAGTCAACTGCTTAGCATGGTCGGTTAACGGGTGGCCTGGATAGCGCTTCTCGTCGCGATCATTGTTGAGCTTCCGACACGCGGCGTCGGTACTTAAGCCCAATTCGCAATCTACAAAACCTTGAGCAATGTCGTAATTAACCACCGCGAACGGGGAGATCTCTGCAGTAGGTGTGCCTGCCTCGAGGTCACCGATAATATCGCGAAGGCGGTTGGCACCATCGGAGACGATTTTCTCGCGGTTATTGATCAAAGCAATACGCTTATCGAGGCTATCCTGCGCTTTTAGAGCATCACGGCGGGCCAGTAACTCTGTGGAGCTTTGGCGCAGCAACTCTAGTGCCCGTTTACTTTCGTTGAAGTCAAAGCCCACCTTGCTGAGATCAAGAGCTCTAGCTGCAGCATCACCTTCCACCTTCATCATCGCAAGACCCAACCGAGCCTTGGCGATATAGCAATTATCCTCAGATAATTGGTGGGCTTGGTTCATCTTCGGGGTACGCTGCGTATAATCTGCGTATTTTTGCTGGTAGGCAGCAGTGTGATAGACGTGGCGCAATTGGCTTAGGGCGTGGAAAGTATGCAACTCGCCCATATACTGGGCACTATCAGCAGCCTTGTCCACATAGTATTTATGCGGCATGGCATCACTAGTCTCTATCTCATAGCCATCAACGTTAGTCTCATGAGCTATCCCCTGAGGAATGACAGCTGTAGAGGCAGGCAGCAATGCGGCGCCAGTGGCTAGTGCACTAGCAAGCGCCACACCAGACAATAAATGACGATAATTGTGCATGATATGTCCTTTCATCTTAAAGATCTATATACGCGGAAGGAACTGAGCCAGCAGCCCGAGATGCTGCGCGATGAAGCCACCAATGAGCCCAATAGCTGCAAGAACCGCAATGATGATGCCCGCAATGGCGCCACCACTAAGTCCGGTTTCACTTTCGGGTATCGGGGTAGGAGCCGGGGTCTCGTCCTCAGAGAGATTGAGCAGATCATCATTCTGAGGAAGTTTCTCTGGCCACAGTTCAGCGAGCTTCTCGCGGCTGGCGAGATAGGTTTGTCGTGCCTCGTCGACGCGCATACGAGCGGCAGTAACTTCAGTATCAGAGCCTGCTTTATTCACCGCAGCGAGATTTTCTAGCGCCTTGTTCAGGCGAGAGCGGCTATCGGTGAAAATCTGCCATGCCAATTGCTTATGTTCGCGAATTTCGCGCCGGTGGGCTTCCTCTGGGGTTTCGGTGCTCAGAGCTTCGCGCGTGGGATCGACAATATGCACCAGCTCATAGTGCTCGATCCCGCTGGTATTATTTTCCACCACAGTGGGTACGAAAAAAGATCCGTTAGCAAGCGCAAGGAAATTGCCTTGGGTCCTATTGGAGGTTTCGCGCCCATTGGGAATATCAAAAACGCGCTCTTTTCCATCATGAGTGACAGGTGTGAAAGTTGAGGGGTCGAACCATATAAGCTGGCCACGCTCACCAGATAACATGACTGGCTGATTCTGGCTATCCCAACTAACTCCTGCCCACCCTGTGAGATCGGGGCGTGCTGCTAAGCCTTGATCCGCCGTCACATCGCGATTGGCATAGATCAGCCGCTGAACTTGATTGCTACCGGCTGAGGTGAAATTATTCCAGCGGATAATGTCGGCCCCATTATTAGCCATAGCCGGCATCGACTCATTGGAATTATCCTCTTGTGACCCCGGCATGAATTTTGCCACCGCCTCAGGCTCCCGGGCGCGGGGATCAATGCTGATCAAGGCCTTGCGCTTGGCCGAATTCTCACCATTGAGATAGATATCCGCATTCGAAGAATAAACGAAAGTGCCATCAGGCATACTGAGCAGCACTGTGGCCATGGGCTCTGGCGCAAAACCGGGGGCGTAGGGGCTATCACCCGCAATATCGTTCGTAGCAAAGAGCTCTGCCGCCGAAGGCAGGACGATATCGGAGCTGATAGCGGGAGTATCGCCGCCGGAAATAATATTGAGGTGGCCGATCTTTTCCACCGTAGGGGTCGATGATTGGTTGTTCTCCACCGAAATGGCAATAATATCGCCAGTCGTATCGTGCACCCCAATGCTATAAACAGTGCCTTTGGTTGTGCCAACGGGTTCAATTTGCCCGAAGCCAGAACTGGTGACCTTTACTCTTTTAATGACAGAGCTGAAGCGATCGAATCTACTTGGGGATTCACTGAAATAAAAATAGCCGTGAACGGCGTCAAACGCGGCAATATTATGGCGCGACAATGGGAAATCCACCTCGGCTATCTGCTTCATGTCGGAATTGATGAGATAGAGACCATGGCCACCCACCGATACCAAAACCTTATCTCCTAATTGGTACAAACCATGGTGCTGATCATAGGTGGCAGGCGAGCGCCACTTCTGCTGCATGACCTCTAGCGAACCAGTATCAGAATCAGGCCGTGCTCCCTGCCCCTTGGCACTAAAGGAGAGCGGATCGAGCCCTTGACCTGGTTCATAGAATTCGGAGAACATACGATTGCCCTCGGTCGTAAGCGTGGTTGGAATATTCTCCCAATTGATATAGCCCGTATCTTGTTTAAAAGCACCGCCGGCAGTGGAGAGCCGAGCAATCTTTACTGGCTCGCTCGGGGCATAGTAACTCTTATCCTGGTACTGCTTACTGCGCACGGTGGCCTCGAGGTACGAGCCTGAGTTATCGATAACTATCTTGGGATTGCGAAGGGTCATATCAAGATCGCAGGTAGCCGAGAGGTCTCGAGCTTTTTCCTTAGTGCCACAATAGTTGCGAAAGCGAACCTCACCACCGAATTGCGCCTCAGTGCGCTGGGTTTCGGAATCAAAACGGTAGCTCTGAAGTGGGAAGTGGAATGTCCGATCGGTAAAAGTAACCCCATCCTCTAAAAAGGTTGGACCGCCGGTGTAATTATTAAAGCTGGTACGAATACCCCAGCGAAGCTCTTCCACCGGAACTTCGCTGGCTACTGCGTGGAGTGGTAGGAGCGCCAGGCTGGTGCTGGTGATCAAAAGGGCGCGTGATATTGCTAAAAGTCGCACAGTGAGTTGCTTGCCTTTCGGGAACAGGGAAAAACGAGACTAGGCGGTATTGGATATTTCTACCAAAATAGCACAGGGATTAGGCTTACCTAATATTGCCTGATCGCAGGTCGTGTCCAGGAAACGAGTACCCATAAGTTTTGTACGAGAGCGGGCGGGGAACTAATGCGGAATGCGGGAGGGCTGCACTAATGCAGGGAGTGTTGCTAAAACTCCGTTAGTCCGCGTACGCGGTCCTCTTTAAACTCGCGTGGGCCCCGGGGCGGACTGATAGGAGCGGAGCAATGGGAGAGGGAAGAAGTAGAGCTTGGCTCCCTCTCAGCGACAAAGGTGTGCTGATAAAAGTGAATAGAAGAATCGCGGGCCTTGAACGGAGAGTTCGGTATTCAGAGAGATGTCTAACTGAAAAGGGGATAGGGGAATTTGATCCGATGCCCGACCATTTTGTCAGAGATATAAATTCCGTCTGCTGCGCAAGACCTTACCTTGCTTCGTAGCAACAGGTGGATTGCAACAGGTTATATCACGACTTTCATACATACGTGATACCAAAGTTTCAATTCGCTTCATAGTGACAGGTGGATTGCGACCGGGAAAGCGGCAGTGCACTGTGTCATTGTTGGTTTGTTTCAATTCGCTTCATAGCGACAGGTGGATTGCAACAGAACCTAACGAATACACCCCACACCCACAAAGGATAAAGTTTCAATTCGCTTCATAGCGACAGGTGGATTGCAACTCCGCCCATTTTTTGTGGGCACCTAGCAGGGAGTTTACACCCCACTTTCACGCGAGCCAATTTTATCTCCTTAAACATTGTTGAAAATATCTAGATATTTCTGTTTGCCCAGCTCAGAGACTTCACGAGAGAAGTGCCTCTTAGCGCACTTCTCAAGATCTCTACGCCTAGGTTTGTAAAAAGCGAACGAGTAGGTAAGGGCCATCTTTAGATATTTCTAAACTGTATCTGCCCCAACGTCATTATGAATCAACTTTATCTCAGGCGTGCATTCAATAGAAGTGTGAAGTTCGACTCTGCCAGTTTGACGGTTTGGCGACATTGCGATGGGAAGAACCTTCCAGGACTCGGCACTACTCTTCGAGTCTTGATTACACCAGAGGACAAATAAGCGGCGTCTTTTAAGTGCCTGGCTGGCATCGCCTAGTAGCGAAGAGTTACTTAGTCTGGGCCCATTTTTCTGCGATACGAAGGGGAGTTCGCAGGAAGCTCGTGTCAGCTCCCGTTTTCTCCTGGTCCCTATCCGGTAAGAGTTCCATCGATCGTAAGGTGGCGAGCTTTTATCCAGTATTCAAACCTGTGGCGGGGCGGGCTTAGGGAATCATATACCGCGGGGCGAGCGGGAGCCTTTATCTCCATAACTTTGAGGTCGAAGTGCTTGCCCGACTAGTTAGAGACCTCAAAGGTTGTTCGTTGTCACCGTCGGCAATGTAAGGGACCAACCGAGTCCAGAAAGATATACATGGAAGCCTTCATCGTTGTAGAGGTCAAGTTTTATCACCGTGACCGCAAACTTTAGTGTGCGCATATATTTCAAAGGTTTGAGAGTCACGATCCCTGACTCCCTTTTATGGTTCTTCACGGGAGCCTCTATGTGCACGGGGGTACTTCACAGATCTCCACAGCAGGCTTCGGTATATTTAATTAGCGATACACTCGCCGAGCTTGCCGCTCCGAAAAGGCAGGCCTGTGCTTAACTGCTTATAATGTCCACTCGAGGGAGTTAGTCGTGCCCGCACTAAATATTTACTGCGATGAGAGTACGCATTTACCCAATGATGGTCAGCCGTACATGGTCTTAGGTGCAATAATTTGTCCTGCAGCACGATCGCGCGAGGTGGCAGTAAGACTTCGAGAGATCCGAGCTAAGCACCAGATCCCGGGTACGCTCGAGCTTAAGTGGACGAAGGTTTCCCCATCGAAACTCGGGTTCTACCGCGATATTATTGACTACTTCTTTGATGATGATGACCTGAGCTTTCGAGCCGTTGTGGCGTCCAAGCGCGGTCTCGATCACGCGCGCTTTGGTCAGACGCACGACGATTGGTATTACACCATGATGTTTAATCTCATCCGCAACGCAATCCCCGCCCACGACGAGGCATTCGTCTACTTCGATAAAAAAGATACCAACGGTCAAGACAAAATCGATCGCCTGTCTCAATCACTCATCAACGCGGAGTACGACTTCAGCAGGAGCAATATCCGCCGAATGCAAATTGTGGAATCGTACCAAGTCGGTCTACTACAGCTTGCTGATCTACTAATCGGCGCTATCAATTACGCAAATCGAGGGGATACGGCGAGTGAAGCTAAAATGTATCTGATTGAAAGAATCAGGGAACGCTCAGGGATTAATCTGATTCAGAGCACGCTGCCCTCGGAAACGAAAATGAATATCTATCGGTGGCGAGCTCACAAATGAGTCCGCACCGACCCTTCCATACGGGACCAGCTTTCGATCAACGATCTATGTCCCTCGATGAATATATCGAGAATCTGTACCAAATATTCCTTGCAGATCTAGTTGATCGTCCGCTTCCTTGGAAAAGAGATGGCCTAAGCGTCAGTCTCCGCAGGCACCCCGAAGTTGATGGACGTCATGCAATTTTTTGGCATATTATCTCTGGCGGGTCAGGATCAGAAGCCTCACGAAGAATAGAACCCCATCGCTGCATTCGGATTCGCTGGATCCGACTTCTCGTTGAAATCTTCAATATCGAATTCCCCAAGGAAACAGACATTCGTTGGTGGATTGACCGCAAGAGATCTTCGCAACTGCGCTACGTGATCACCAGGCCTGAGTTTGACTATATCGTTGTGATAGAACAGCGTGAACGATACGCCTTGCTTGTTACTGCATACTATATCGATCACGAGCATCGCCGTCGGAAGCTTAAAAAGGAATGTGATACTTTTTGGCAACAGCAAGAGCCGCCCACATATTGAACGGCTCCAGATACTCCTTCAACGCATGGTTGATGAGCTAGGGCAATCATAACACCAAATCTAGGTTCAGGGAAGTGCATCACGCACGGACACGTTATACCTACTCCCTAGAATTTTAGGAGGTTATCTAAGCGGCCTCATGGGTTGAGGGTGTACAGGGCTGGGGTCTGTGAGAAACCGAGACCATCATTCAACTTCTGAATGCGAATGCTGAACTATCCAGATTGCTTTCAGGTGGGCTCTCGTCGTAGCACTGTCGCAATGAATCCGTTGAGGCTCAACCCTCACCAGGGAACAGGAACGCACATTGCACGTGGTCTTAACACTGTGCCTGCTCAGCGTGGGTGAAGGATTCAACCAATCTGGGTTCACACCAAGTGACGTGAGTTTAAGTCGCTATGAGATGGAACCCTAGAAGTAGCGGTAAGGTGGCGCTTCCTGCCTGTCCCCTAGGGATCCCCCTTTAACATTCATCGAGTGCATGATTAAGATATGCGAGAACTGCGAGGGGGACGGCCTTCGAACTCTAGCCAGAAGGCTGACTTCAGGCGTGTCAGAAGGCCCCCTAGGTTAGGCGTAGAGATCCTTGGCTAGCGATTGCATGGACCCGGGCCTGTGGAAAACGGCTGTATGAGATTGGTGAAGGTGTGCTGATCGCGCTTCCAGAGCTCATTCTTTGCTTATTCGCCACGGGCCTCCACTCCTTTAGGGGGTTAAGGCCGGTGAGAATGGGTGACCCCACACCAACCCTAGGTTATATGAAAACCAGAGGCCCGTTGGGAGAGAGTTTCAATTTTCCACCAAAAACCTAGAAAAACCTCGCGAGTAATCCTAGGTGCTGCGCCACCCCAATAATTGCCGCGATGATCGCAAGAACGCCAATAACGATTCCAGCGATAGCGCCGCCGCTTAAACCAGACGAATCTTGATCATCTGGATGTGGTAGCGGGGTGGGGTTGTCAGGGATACTCGGCATGTCGGGGAACTGTGGGGTATAGGGGCGGCCAAAAATTTCCTCGTAGGCTTTTTTAGCTTTGTTATAGCTATTGATCGCCAGTTCGAGTCGGGCGGCTACATTTCTAGCCTCTACCTCATTCTTATTTTTCAACGCCTGGATATGGGCCCGCTGCAGATTACGCACCTCTTCTTCCGTGCTCTGCGCGATACGTAGGGAGATGCGTTGCTGCTCTTTGAGCTTATTAAGTGCCTTTTCTTCTGTCGTTTCGGCGCTCAAGGGCTCGCGGGATTCATCGCGCAGGCGAATGAGTTGGTACTTTTCGTCGATACCCTTCCGGTAGGTGGGGATAAAGAAGCTGCCGTCGGAAAGTGCGAGCAGGTTATCTTGGTAGACCTCGAATAATCCGTTGCCATCGCGAATGCTGAAATCTCGCGGGGAGTCACCTTCTTGCTCAAGGCGTTCCAAGGTATCGGGATTGATCCAGACGAGCTTCGAATGAACGCCGTCGACTACAACGAGGTGTCCGTGGCTATCGAAGGTGGCGCCAGAAATTCCGACGACGGAATCTACTGGTTGTGGACTGCGTACTTGGGTGAGCCGGCCCGATTGGTAGCGCAAACTCTCCGCGAGAGAATATTGAGCATCGTCATTCTTATCCCACCGAATGATCCTCTCACCATCAGTGGCGATGCCCTCGAGGACCTGGGTGCCCTGATAGCTCGTGGAAGCAGGGAGATACTCGGCTAGGTGGGCTGGATCATCTGGATTGATATGCACCAGGATATTGCGCAAAGTTCGATCAGAATCTTTCAGCCGAGGGGCAGCCAAGCTGTGGTAGATAAAAGAACCATCGTCCATGCTGAGCAGGCGCGGTGCCGTGAACCCCGCAAAGAAAGTGGGAGCATAGGCCGTGGTCTCATCAGTAACCGCTGCTCCCAGAAGTGTTGAAGTGTTGGGTAGGGTGAGGGGAGCAGAGAGGGTGCCCGTGACAGGATCGACGATATACAGTTCGGCCGTGCGCTCATCTACTGGAATATCAAAAGACTGGGGCTTCTCTGCCACGCTGATTGCTACGATACGCCCAGTCTGGTGGTGGACGGCGAGGGCGAAAATAGGATTGTTGGTGCTACCGAGCCGTTCCTCTTGGCCGAAGCCGGTAGCGGTGACTTTCACTCGGAATAAGTCAGAGCTAAAGCCTTGGCGGTATCCATCGTGGGTATGTGGGTCCCACTTGGTGTAGTAAAAATAGCCATGGTCCGCATCGAATGCATTGACTCCATTGGTAGCAAGAGGGGCAGCAAATTGAGCCCTATCGCCAAGCTGCGGGTCTACTATGTGGAGACCTTCGCCCGTCACCGCCACGAGTGCTTTGTTGCCGTGCTGGTAAAGATTATGGCGGGCGGAATCATAATCTTTCGGCGATATCCACTCACCGCTTTCGGCTCGCAGATTCGACCGATCGCTGGATAGACGCTGACCCTCGCCATGAGTACTGAAGGAAATCGCATCGAGGGAGCCCCCTTCACGGTAGAAATTCGAGAAAGTCTTAACGCCCTCTGCCGTAAGGGAGACGGGAATATCTTCCCAGGAAATAGTTCCCTCAGCCTTGTTGGCTGCGAAGATGCCTCCAGTGGTCGCGAGCTTTCCAATGGCTACGGGTTCATTGGGGGAGTAAACCTCATTCTTTAGATACTGGCGTGAAGAGACGGTGGCATAAAGATAAGAGCCTTCCTTATCTATTACAACTTTAGGATCCTTGATTGACAGATCCAGATCGCAGTACACATTGAGGTCGCTACCGTCTTGGCCATTGCAGTATTTCCGGTAAACAACCTCGCCTTCGAATTGAGCTTCTGTATGCTCGCGAGTGGCATCGAAACTATAGTCCTTGAGCGGAAAGGTGAAAGTATAGTTTCCCGGGTCAGGCTGGGTCGCCCCACCGTGGACGAAGGTAGGTCCGTTGGTATAGGAGTTAAAAGACGAGCGGATGCCCCAGCGGAGAGAATCCATGAGAGCGGGTGCCGCCGTGGCAGTGGCTACTGGGAATACTGGCAGCAGACTGCTCAGGCTGATCATGGCCACTAGACGGCTGATACGAAATGCGCTCAAGACATATGTCCTTTCTACTGTTTTAATTCACACCAGTGATATGATCATCGCCTCGCAACTGTTGAGTGCACGTCTTACGTTAACAAGAGCGGCAAAAGCAGAGATACCTTGTGGCAGTTGCAGCCGAGTAGGGCGTGAATATATATCGTGGTTGATGCTCACCATACGCGGGCTGGGATAGGTTTACCTAACTTGAGATGTCAGCGGGGAAGTTGGGAGCAAGAGCGCACACCAGTCACGAGGTGCAAGAGCCGAATAGCCTACCGGTGAAAGCCTTGTATGAAGATTGTCTGCTGAGACAATCGGTGGAATTCCGTATCATTTACGTTTCTTAACCTACGGGCTAAACCAGCCCGTATAGGCGTTCCGCAGAGCCACCGGGGATAAAGGCCGGGGATGAGGGCAGCAGCGGGCGAAACGTTAAGATGTGCGCAGAGGCGTCGATAAGCGAGGGCGATGGGGGCTTGTGCCTCTTGTTGCATGTGGGGGTATAAGCGTGTAGCGTTATCGCTTGGACTTTTATGCACCGAGCAGGTTATTTTCTGGATAATCTGTGTGGTCATCAAAAGCTCCCCAAGACAATTTTTCAACCTACATTGTTGTAGGCCCCCCGCCTTGTGCGACCGCAACCAAAGAGCAGCGAGCTTCCCCACTATTGAGTGAGGGCGGCGAGAGTGGCCAAAAGCGTGCGGTAACGTGATGAAGGTGGCGTGGAACCGCAACGAGAAAGGCTATAAGGGTCTCTATCTATGACCATGACTGATCCTATTGCCGACATGCTGTCGCGCGTGCGTAACGCTAACCACGCACACCACGACACCGTGTCGATGCCTTCCTCCAAGCTCAAGGCAAATATTGCTGAGATCTTGAAGTCAGAAGGCTATATTGCTGATTACACCGTCGACGATGCCAAGGTTGGTAAGACCTTGACTCTCGAACTGAAGTACAGCCAAAGCCGCGAGCGTTCCATTTCTGGACTGCGCCGCGTATCAAAGCCAGGTCTGCGCGTTTACGCAAAGTCCACCAATCTGCCTAAGGTTCTTGGCGGCCTCGGCGTGGCTATCATATCCACGTCCCAGGGTCTGCTGACTGACCGTCAGGCTCACGAGAAGGGTGTAGGCGGAGAAGTTCTCGCCTACGTCTGGTAAGGGAGGAGCGAGAATATGTCACGTGTTGGTAAGGCACCCATCGCTGTTCCTGCCGGCGTCGATGTTAAGATCGACGGCCAGTTTGTAGAGGTTAAGGGCCCTAAGGGCACCTTGTCTCACACCATCGTTGAGCCGATCAAGGCGCAGCTGGAGGATGGCCACATTGTTGTGAGCCGCCCAGATGATAGCCGCAAGAACCGTTCACTCCACGGTCTGTCCCGCTCTTTGGTGAACAACCTCGTGGTTGGCGTCACCGAGGGCTACACCATCAAGATGGAAATCTTCGGTGTGGGCTACCGTGTACAGGCTAAGGGCAAGAACCTTGAGTTCGCTCTCGGCTACTCCCACCCAGTGTTGATCGAAGCACCGGAGGGAATCACTTTCGCCGTTGATGGAAACACTAAGCTGTCCGTCTCCGGTATCGACAAGCAGAAGGTTGGACAGGTCGCCGCCATTATCCGTCGCCTGCGTAAGGATGATCCTTATAAGGGCAAGGGTATTCGTTATGAAGGCGAGCAGATCCGTCGCAAGGTCGGAAAGACGGGTAAGTAAAGCATGAGCACAACCGAAAATAACAACGGAAAGCGTTTGCCGGTAGGTAAGGATATTTCCACCCGCCGTCGCATCGCCCGCGCACGCCGCCACTACCGTATCCGTAAGAACCTGCGTGGCACCGCTGAGGCTCCACGCCTTGTTGTTCACCGCACTTCTCGCCACATGCACGTCCAGGTGATCGATGACCTCAAGGGTCACACCTTGGCAGCCGCTTCCTCCTTGGAGCAAGCAGCCGCAGTTGAGGGCGATAAGAAGGCTAAGGCAGCCAAGGTCGGTCAGCTGATCGCTGAGCGCGCCAAGGCAGCTGGCATTGAAAAGGTCGTCTTCGACCGTGCCGGCTATAAGTACCACGGCCGTGTTGCTGCACTGGCCGACGCAGCTCGTGAAGGTGGTCTGAAGTTCTAATGATCATCTCTAATAACAACAACGGAAGGAACGCCTAAATGTCCGGACGTGAACGGCGTGAAGGCGGACGCTCCGCCGATGAAAATAAGAATGAGCGCCGCGGTGGACGCCGCGACGATCGTCGTAACCAGCAAGATGAGCGCTCTCAATATATTGAGCGCGTAGTTACCATCAACCGCGTGTCCAAGGTTGTCAAGGGTGGTCGTCGCTTCAGCTTCACCGCACTTGTAATCGTGGGCGACGGTAAGGGCATGGTTGGCGTAGGCTACGGCAAGGCCAAGGAAGTCCCAGCAGCCATCCAAAAGGGTGCAGAAGAAGCACGTAAGTCCTTCTTCCGCGTACCTATGGTTGCCGGCACCATCACCCACCCAGTCCAGGGTGAAGCAGCTGCAGGCGTCGTTATGATGCGCCCCGCTGCTCCTGGTACTGGTGTGATCGCTGGTGGCGCTGCTCGCCCAGTGCTTGAGTGCGCGGGCATCCAGGACATTCTCTGCAAGTCCTTAGGCTCCGACAACGCTATCAACGTGGTGCACGCTACCGTTGACGGCTTGAAGCAACTGGTTCGTCCCGAAGAGGTAGCCGCTCGCCGCGGTAAGACCCTCGAAGAGGTCGCACCAGCTCGTATGCTGCGCCAGCGCGCGGGACAGGAGGCTTAAATCATGGCCCTGAAGATTACCCAGAACAAGGGACTGGTGGGTGCCAACCCTAAGCAGCGTAAAAATATCGCCGCTTTGGGCCTCAAGCGCATCGGCCACTCCGTCGTCCGCCCAGACAATGGTGCCGTGCGCGGTATGGTTCAGACCGTACGCCACATGGTCACTGTCGAAGAAGTGGCAGGGGAGTAAACAATGAGCGAAGTAATTAAGCTTCACGACCTGCGCCCATCTAAGGGTGCACATAAGGCAAAGACCCGGCTCGGCCGCGGTGAAGCCTCCAAAGGTAAGACCGCCGGTCGCGGTACCAAAGGTACCAAGGCTCGTAAGCAAGTTTCGGCTGGCTTCGAGGGTGGTCAAATGCCAATCCACATGCGCCTTCCTAAGTTGAAGGGCTTTAAGAACAACAATAAGGTTATCTACCAGGTAGTCAACGTTGCTGATCTGCAGGAGCACTTCCCAGAAGGCGGAGATATTAAGGTCGCCGATTTGGTAGCCGCTGGTCTCGTGCGCGCTAATAAGCCCGTAAAGGTGCTCGGTGAGGGCGAGCTGACCGTCAAGGTCACCATTGAGGCACAGAAATTCTCCAAGTCAGCTGTTGAGAAAATCGAAGCAGCTGGTGGATCTGTCTCCGAAGCATAATAGGGCATAATTTGGCCTTATAGTTTTAACGCTTAAAAGATCACCCCTCTCTCTATCCTGTTGTGGCATAGAGGGAGGGGTTTTCTGTGCCTATAGCTCTCCTTCTTCATCTCCCGTAAGGGCCCACAGCCTATGATTTCTTCAAGTGCACATGCTGCTGAGAGTTTTGGCCTAAGATCCCAGGGCGGGTAAGGCTGACTATATGACTTTTTTCACGGCGGTTCCCTTCTGCCTTTTTGGGCCTGGTGACTTAGAGTTAGGAGCTAGTGTGCGCCGTCAATCGTTCTTAACGTCCGTGCGTTAATTGAGCGACAAGGTCGTACTGACGCTAAAGAAAACACGAATTCGCTGAGTTCGTGGACGTGAAAGGATTACGGGATGACGCTCAATGATGTGATCGACAAATCGGTAGCAAAAAAAGTGCTCCTTCTCAATCACTCACCAGCCCGCTTGGCCGTTCGCGCCATTCTCGCCGGAGTCTATCTCACCCTCGGTACTGCCTTTGCGGCCCATATGGGGGATAAGGTCGAAGCCCTAGCCCCAGGCCTCGGTGGACCAGTCTTTGCCATGCTGTTCTTTGTGGGCCTGGCGGCAATCATTTTATTGGGGGCGGAACTGACGACCTCCAATATGATGTATATGTGTTTTGGGCTCTACCGCCGCGTGATTTCCGCGAAGAACGCCACCATCATTTTGGTCCTCAGCACCGTCTTCAACCTTATCGGGGCCCTCATCGTGGGATTCCTCCTTTCCCGTTCGCATGTATTCGCTCATATGACTGATACCCATCTAGCGGCGGAGATACTCTCCCATAAATTAGATAAAGACCCCGTCGGTTGGATCATCGAAGGCATTGTGGCCAATTTCGTGGTCAATATGGGCATTATTGGCGCATTGCTGCTGAAAGACTATCTTGCTAAATTCTGCATGCTTCTCTTTGTCATCGCCATCTTTGTGGGCCTGGGGACCGAGCACGTTATTGCAAACTTCTCGCTGACGAGTATTGTTGGCTTTGCATCTTCTCCGCTGCCAGAACTATTCACCTCCGCACAGATAGGCCAGAACTGGCTATTTGCCTGGATCGGCAACCTCATCGGCGGTGGTGTTTTCATGGGCCTCGGTTATGCCTGGCTTAATGCGGGCCCCGATGGCTATGTTGACCATATCCAATAAGGATCTACCAAAGGGCAGCGGCGCGACCTCAGTGTGACTGTCGAGACGGGAGTGATCAGTAGTTCTTCCGGTGGCGATCAACGAGGTTTACCCCCTGCCTTTGCTCCCGTTAGGGGGATGAGGGGAGTAGTGTAGTATGCCGCTGGCTTTAGATGGTGGTAGAGTACAAAAGTCAAACATTGTCCATTTTCTTCCGCGCACTTAGTGCACCGACTTTTGAGCGTTTGCCGCTAGGAGAGTCATAAGCTATAAGCGCGGGAGATTAATCAACGAGCACGAAGTATTTAGCGCTGCTATATCGCTTGAAAAGTCTCCACTGATGTTTGATCCATGTACCGCCTCCATCGACGGACTATGGCCAAAAAGAGTGGATGATTTTTTGAGTATATTTAGCGGCGGCGAATACCTGGGAGGCCTGAGTGTCCGCCATTATCCAGGCATTTAAGGATGCGGATCTTCGTAAGAAAATCCTCATCTCACTTGCATTGATTATTCTCTACCGCGTGGGAGCCCAAATTCCATCGCCAGGTGTAGATTACGCCTCAATATCGGGGCGCATTAGGGAATTAACCTCCGACTCATCGAGTGTTTATTCCCTGATTAACCTTTTCTCCGGTGGCGCGCTCCTGCAGCTATCGATCTTCGCCATTGGTGTCATGCCCTATATTACGGCGTCGATTATTGTCCAGCTGCTTACCGTAGTCATTCCACGCTTCGAGGAGCTGAAGAAGGAGGGGCAGTCGGGTCAGGCTAAGATGGACCAATACACCCGTTACCTCACTTTGGCGCTGGCGCTGCTGCAGTCCGCGGGTATTGTCGCACTCGCAGACCGCGAGCAACTCCTAGGCTCAGGTATTCGAGTCCTCCAAGAAGACCGCAATATCTTCACCCTCATCATTTTGGTTACCACAATGTCTGCTGGTGCCATTCTTGTGATGTGGCTTGGCGAGTTGATCACTGAGCGCGGCGTTGGCAACGGCATGTCGCTGCTTATCTTTGCCGGTATTGCCACCCGTCTCCCTTCCGATGGTGCTAATATTCTCGCCAGCTCAGGGCAACTCGTTTTCGGCCTTGTTGTCTTCGCAGTCATCATCTTGGTCGTTGGCGTGGTCTTCGTTGAGCAAGGGCAGCGCCGCATCCCCGTCCAGTACGCCAAGCGTATGGTGGGACGCCGTCAGTATGGTGGTTCGTCCACCTATCTGCCGCTCAAGGTCAACCAGGGTGGCGTGATCCCGGTCATCTTCGCATCGTCGCTGATTTATATGCCCGTGCTCATTACCCAGATCGTGAACTCCAATACCTTTGAGGTTCCCGATAACTGGTGGCAGCGCAATGTCATTCAGTACCTGCAAACGCCATCGTCATGGCAGTATATCGTGCTGTACTTCTCCCTCATTATTTTCTTCAGCTATTTCTATGTCTCGGTTCAGTACGATCCGAACGACCAAGCTGACAATATGAAAAAATACGGCGGCTTTATCCCTGGTATCCGTCCCGGCAAGCCAACTGCAGACTACCTGTCCTATGTGATGAACCGCCTGCTTTTCGTGGGCTCTCTCTACCTTGGCTTCATCGCTGTATTGCCAAACCTCATGCTCGAGTTCGGGGTGAGCTCTCAATCGGGCTCAACACCTTTCGGTGGCACCGCGATCCTCATTATGGTTTCGGTCGCCCTGACAACCGTCAAACAGATTGAATCTCAACTGCTGCAAAGCAATTACGAAGGACTCCTGAAATAATGCGTATTGTTCTCCTCGGCCCTCCTGGGGCAGGCAAGGGCACGCAAGCAGCTATCCTCACCGAAAAGCTGGGTGTGCCGCATATCTCTACTGGTGATCTGTTCCGCGCCAATATCGGCGAAGAAACTCCACTCGGAATAGAAGCAAAGCAGTATATCGATGCAGGCAAATTGGTGCCTACCGATCTCACTGCGCGCATGGTGGAATCTCGCCTGAACGAGAAGGACGCAGCACAGGGATTCCTCCTCGACGGATTCCCACGCACCGTCGAGCAGGCCGATCTTTTAGATACCATGCTCGAGAAGCAGGGCCATCAGCTTGATGCAGTGGTGCAGTTAGATGTTGCTGAGGATATCGTTGTTGAGCGTATGCTCGCTCGTGGCCGTGCCGACGATAATGAGAAAACAATTCGCACGAGGCTTGGGGTCTACCGCGAGGAAACCGCGCCACTTATTGAGCACTACGGCGAGAAGATCCTCAAAATTAACGCCGAGGGAAGTATCGAAGATATCAGCTCTTCCACGCTTCAGGCCCTCGGTCGCTAAAACAGTGCACACGCGCTAAGAAAAGCTCGCTCCTAAAACGCTTAATCGTCCCCTTTGTACCAGGCCGAAAGCTTTGACCAGCTCAACTAGCCTCTGCTCATGCGAGTGAGGTAAGGAGGAACGGTCTTGCTTTCGGCCTTTATAGCTATGTACATGCCGCGCCGCCTCGGTATAGTCCTGGCGGCCGTACCTGCCACACGGAGCAGGCAATGAGGTATAACTGCCTCAGTCTTTTATCCTTTCGACTATTTCCAAGGAATACTCATGGCCTTTCGTAAACGCCGCACAACTATCAAACCCAAAACCCCAGCCGAATTAGATGCTATGCAGGCTGCTGGCGAAATCGTGGGGAAGGCGCTGACTGCCGTGCGCGACGCCGCGAGCGTAGGCATGAGTACGCTGGAGCTCGATCGCATCGCCGAAGATATTATCCGCAGCAACGGCGCGATTCCCACTTTCAAGGGTTACGAAGGTTTTCCGGCATCTATTTGCGCATCCGTTAACGAAGAGATCGTGCACGGTATCCCGCATCCGGACGTGCGCTTGGACGAAGGAGATCTCGTCTCCATTGATTGCGGCGCCACACTCGATGGCTGGGTGGGAGACTCCGCTATTAGCTTCGGCATTGGTGAGTTGGCCGCCGATATCCAGGCACTTAATGAGGCCACGGAGTATGTGCTCCACCAGGGTATAGCCATGATGGTGCCGGGTCGTCGCCTCACTGATATTTCACATGCGCTAGAGAAAGCTACGCGGAAGGCCGAGCAGAAGTGGGGTTATTCCTTCGGAATCGTGGCTGACTATGGCGGACACGGAATTGGTCGCACCATGCACGAAGATCCGTGGCTGCCCAACGAAGGCAAGGCGGGGCGAGGCCCAGAGATCGTAGAGGGGTCGGTACTAGCCATTGAGCCAATGTTAACTCTGGGTAGCCCTTATTCAATTGTGCTTGATGACGGTTGGACAGTAGTGAGTGAAGACGACACGTGGGCAGCCCACTGGGAGCATACTGTTGCAGCTACTGCTGCGGGGCCACGTATTCTCACTCCCCGCTATTAAGGCAGATAAGGAATGAGGGTGGGGCGGACCCTCGATTCCCCCGGTTATTATCCAATATTCTAAGTCCCATGATCGCTTCACCAGGGGCGGGGATGGTGGATTCGTCAACTATAGTGTGAGTAGTTTCGCTTTCGCTTTTCCAGACCGTTATAGTGGTAGCTATGATTTCTCAGCACACGAATAAGAAGTCGGCGACGAAACGCCGCGTAGCCTCGGCTGCGGCAGCCTTTACCATGGCTCTTGGCCTCGCCGCCACCCCAGCAGCAGGTGCCCAAGACTTTGTCGGCGGCTCCTCCGATATTCTCGGCAACGTGCGCGAGGGAGCTTGGCAGACTCGCCAAAATATATATCGTCACGCAGATGCCACATTCAATCCCCAGGTTGCTGAAGGTATTAAAAACGCAACCGATGGTGCCGTGAATTTCGTTTTCCCAGGCCTTATCCAAGAGCGCGAGCGCACTTTCGACTATGGCCCCTGCCCCAAAACCGCCCGGGTATGTGTTGATCTCGCCCGCGAGCGCGCATGGCTGCAGGAGGATGGACATGTAAAGGGCGGAAATGTACGCATTTCTGCTGGAGCCCCTGGCTGGGAAACTCAAACTGGCAACCTGCGCGTGACCCGCAAGGTACTAGACGAGGTATCCTATGTCTTCAACAATGCCGCCATGCCTTATGCTATTTACTTCACCCATAACGGCCAAGCCTTCCACGAGGGTGATCCTGATCTTTGGTCGCACGGCTGCATTCACCTCTACCGCGATGACGCCATTGCCTTCTGGAATCACTTACAGGTAGGTGACCCGGTCTTCATTTACTAGGCTGAAAGTAGTGGGGGCTGAACGAATCCCCCCCAATGCTCACTGCCAATATCTAGAACGCGGTTATTCTCACGATATGGGGATAGCCGCGTATTCTTTTGGTATCTCTGGATATATTTAGCGGGGTTGTGGTGGTGACACGCCGTTGTCAGTTAGGAAAATATCCAGGGTATGTGTACTATGGGCAGATGGTGCAGATGTGTTTTGTCTGTGCTATTCCAGTGGTAATCAAACGAACCGGCCGACAGGCTGGGGAAATGCAGAGGATATGGCTAAAAAGGAAGGCGCTATCGAGGTTGAAGGTCGCATTGTTGAACCTTTGCCTAACGCTATGTTCCGTGTTGAGCTCGATAACGGACACAAGGTTCTTGCTCACATTAGTGGCAAGATGCGCCAGCACTATATTCGTATTCTTCCCGAGGACCGGGTAGTAGTGGAGCTTTCTCCCTATGACCTGACCCGTGGTCGTATTGTTTACCGCTATAAATAAACTATTCGCCTTCATGCTTCACTGAATTTTCACGTGTGGCAGGGGCTTTTTGGGCATTATTCCCTAAAGGAATAGCTCCAGGCTCCTTCTAGCGTGAGACTTTCATCCACACCTTTGGCCGCGGTGGCTAAAGCCTTGCACTTTTATTTCAAAGCCCTACTCATCCCGGCTTCCGATCCGGGTGAGGGGGTTAATTGGCAGGGACGAGCATGGAGAAAACCACCGCAACAACCGGAAAGGTACCGCCACTATGGCACGTCTTGCTGGTGTAGATCTTCCACGCAATAAGCGTATGGAAGTCGCACTTACCTATATTTACGGCATTGGCCCCGCCCGTGCTAAGCAGTTGCTCGAGGAGACCGGCGTCTCCCCGGATCTACGTACCGACAACTTGAGCGATGAGCAGATTGCTGCTCTGCGTGACGTTATCGAGGGAACCTGGAAGGTCGAGGGTGACCTCCGCCGCCAGGTCCAGGCAGATATTCGTCGCAAGATCGAAATTGGTTGCTACCAGGGTCTGCGCCACCGTCGTGGGCTGCCTGTTCGCGGCCAGCGCACCAAGACCAACGCCCGTACGCGCAAGGGTCCGAAGAAGACCATCGCCGGAAAGAAGAAGTAATCCATGCCTCCAAAAGCACGCGCTAATGCACGCCGTTCTGGGCGTCGCGTCGTTAAGAAGAATGTGGCTGCAGGCCACGCTTATATCAAGTCCACCTTCAATAACACCATTGTGTCCATTACGGATCCCTCTGGTGCTGTGATCGCTTGGGCATCCTCTGGCCACGTTGGCTTCAAGGGTTCCCGCAAGTCCACTCCATTTGCCGCTCAGCTCGCTGCTGAGAATGCTGCCCGCAAGGCCATGGAGCACGGCATGAAGAAGGTTGAAGTTTTTGTGAAGGGTCCGGGCTCCGGCCGCGAGACCGCAATTCGTTCCCTCCAGGCTGCTGGCCTGGAAGTTACGTCAATCTCTGATGTCACCCCACAGCCATTCAATGGCTGCCGCCCACCCAAGCGTCGTCGCGTTTAAGGAAAGGAAAAAGGTAACTTACTATGGCACGTTATACCGGCCCAGTAACCCGTAAGTCCCGCCGCCTCCGCGTCGACCTCGTCGGCGGAGACCGCGCATTCGAGCGCCGTCCATATCCTCCAGGACAGGCCGGCCGCAACCGCATCAAGGAGTCGGAGTACTTGCTCCAGCTCCAAGAGAAGCAGAAGGCCAAGTACACCTACGGTGTGCTCGAGAAGCAGTTCCGTCGTTATTATGCCGAGGCTAACCGCCTGCCCGGCAAAACCGGTGAGAACTTGGTTGTTTTGCTCGAGTCCCGTCTCGACAATGTCGTTTACCGTGCAGGTCTAGCGCGCACCCGCCGCCAAGCCCGCCAGCTGGTCTCCCACGGCCACTTCTTGGTCAACGGCAAGAAGGTAAATATTCCTTCCTTCCGCGTCTCCCAGTACGACATCATCGACGTTCGTGAGAAGTCGCAAAAGATGGTGTGGTTCGAAGAGGCTCAGGACTACCTGACCGACGCAATTGTTCCTGCGTGGCTTCAGGTTGTTCCCGCTAACCTGCGTATCCTCGTGCACCAGCTGCCCGAGCGTGCTCAGATCGACGTTCCACTGCAAGAGCAGCTCATCGTCGAGCTTTACTCGAAGTAAAACTTTTACATGCCTGGGCTGAGTACAGCTCGGGCGCATACAAGTATCTTCGGATTCACTCAACTTTTTACCCTTTCCGCCCTCGCCGACGTCATATAGTGGGCGTCAAATCTAGGAGAGTTCCATGCTCATTTCTCAGCGTCCAGTCCTCACTGAGGAGAAGATCGATAGCGCTCGATCCCGTTTTACCATCGAGCCACTCGAGCCAGGCTTTGGCTACACGCTTGGTAATTCGCTGCGTCGTACGCTGCTATCATCCATCCCGGGTGCGGCAGTGACCAGCGTCAAGATCGACGGAGTGCTGCACGAGTTCACCACCATCGCTGGTGTTAAGGAAGATGTCACCGATATCTTGCTCAATATCAAGGGATTGGTATTGTCCTCTGACTCCGAGGACCCAGTTGTGATTAACCTCAACGTGGAAGGTCCTGGAGTTGCAACGGCCGGCAGCATTACGCCACCGACCGGCGTGGAAATCCACAACCCGGACCTCCACATCGCAACGCTTAATGAGCAGGGACGACTGAATATCGAGATGGTTGTGGAGCGTGGCCGTGGCTACGTTCCTGCCACCATGTTCGGCTCCAGCAATGAGATTGGCCGGATCCCTGTGGATCAGATCTATTCTCCAGTGCTGAAGGTGAGCTACAAGGTCGAAGCAACGCGTGTCGCGCAGCGTACCGACTATGACAAGCTCATCATCGACGTGGAGACCAAGAACTCTATGACCCCAGGTGACGCTCTCGCTTCGGCAGGCAAGACCTTGGTCGAGCTCTTTGGGCTCGCCCGCGAGCTCAACGATGCGGCAGAGGGTCTGGAAATCGGACCATCGGTTCAAGAAACTGAGCATATTGCGGCTTATAATATGCCTATCGACGATCTTAATTTCTCGGTACGCTCTTATAACTGCCTCAAGCGCCAAGAAATCCACACTGTGGGTGAACTAGCAGAATGCTCGGAATCCGATTTGCTCGATATCCGTAACTTCGGACAAAAGTCCATAAACGAAGTGAAGATCAAGCTCGCTAATCTGGGCTTGACCTTGAAGGATTCACCTGAGGATTTCGACCCATCGCAGCTTGAAGGCTACGACGCCGAAACCGGTGACTATGTTGATTTGGATCCAGAAGAGTCCGAGTAAATAGCCTTTAGTACCCAGCTTAAAAAAATTATCTGCTGGGTGCGCCCAATCACACCTGTCAACGAGGAGAACCAAATGCCTACACCAAAGAGGGGCGCCCGTCTCGGCGGTTCTGCGAGCCATCAGAAGCACATTCTGTCTAACCTCGCAGCTCAGCTGTTTACCCACGGCGCAATCAAAACCACCGACGCCAAAGCCAAGCTGCTTCGTCCATACGCGGAAAAGCTGATCACCAAAGCGAAGTCCGGCAGCATTGCCGACCGTCGTAACGTGCTCAAGCTCGTCAACAACAAGGACGTTGTTGCTCATCTCTTCGATGAGCTCGCACCTCAGTTTGCTGAGCGTACCGGCGGTTATACCCGCATCATCAAGCTCGAAAACCGTAAGGGTGACAACGCTCCTATGAGCCAGATCTCCCTCGTCCTCGAGGAGACCGTCTCCGCTGAAGCGAACCGCGCAGCGCGCGCTGCAGCGTCCAAGGAAGCTCAGGCCGAGGAGACCGAGGCAGAGAAGTAATTTTCTACCCAGTCTTTACAAACCCCACCGTGCAGATCCACTCTGCTCGGTGGGGTTTTTCGCTGCTGATAGCTAGCTTTGCTACGGTATAGGGCGTGATTGAGAACCCCACTACTCGCATACGCCTCGACCTCGCCTATGACGGCACGAACTTCCACGGGTGGGCCAAACAAGGAGATTCCTCGCTGCGTACAGTGCAGAAAGTTCTGGAGGATAATCTCGCTCTTATCATGCGACGCCCCATTAACCTGACCGTTGCGGGTCGCACCGATGCAGGTGTTCACGCCACCGGCCAAGTGGCTCATTTTGATATCGATCCTCAGGCTCTTAACACCAGAAGTCTCAATCATGACCCCAAAAACCTTGTCAGGAGGTTGGCGCGCCTGCTGCCAGAAGACGTGCGTGTCCACGATGCTTCTTATGCTCCCGGAGGTTTCGACGCCCGTTTTTCAGCCCTGCGACGCCATTATGTCTATCGTCTTAGTACTCACCCTCGCGGTGCGCTACCCACTAGGCGATGCGATACCGCGCACTGGCCCAAAAATATCGATGTCCATGCCATGCAGCAAGCCGCTGCTGAGCTCGTGGGACTTAATGATTTTGCAGCATTTTGTAAATTCCGGGAAGGTGCCACCACCATCAGGGACTTGCAAGAATTCACTTGGCACGATATCTCCACACCTACTGAACCCCATACCTTTGAGGCCCATGTCAGCGCCGACGCTTTTTGTTGGTCCATGGTGCGCTCCTTAGTGGGCTGTTGCCTCGTTGTCGGGGAAGGTAAACGCCCTGCTGGTTTTGCTGCCTCGCTGCTTGCAGAATCCTCTCGATCATCACAAATACCCGTGGCTCCCGCCCGTGGGCTCACCCTTGTCGGGGTGGATTATCCCGAAGACTCTGCCTTAGGAGAACGTGCAGATATGACGAGACAGAAGCGCGTCAAGCTCGATTGATAGGGAAATGTGGCCCCAAAGCCCTTCATGGAGCCCTCAGCATCTACTAAACTGACAGATACTACTGTGGTTATTTGAACAGACCGCCTAACTGAGAGCGTGGGGCTCGACGTGTGGGGGTCACGGGGAATTATTCTGGCTGCCTAAAATAAGAAAGGTTTGAATAACCTCTGATGGCAGTTACTCCGACCACGAAAGCCCAAGTTACTGGGCACAAATTTCTGTGGCGCCGCGTTGAACACGCACTGATCCTCGGTGATGAGCGCATGCTGCATGATCCTCTAGGCAGGCGACGACGGGCTGTACTCTTTGGTCTCGCCGCTACCGTATTAATCGCCATATGCTCGGTTGCCTTGGCGTTTTTTCGCCCTGCCATCGATCCAGGACAAGCGGAATTGATTCGCGCCGATAGCGGGCAGCTGTATATGCGCATGGAGGACCATTTGCACCCGGTGGCGAATCTCACCTCCGCGCGACTTATCCTGCAAGAAGCTGTCGAACCTGTCAGTAGTAGCGACCAGTCCCTCTTTGGGTTAGCCAAAACTACCCCCATAGGAATCGTAGATGCCCCCGCTCTCTTCGCACCCCAGCAGGGCTCGCAACCAACCTTCGATGCGATCGCTTGCCATGAAATACAGCCACCGCATCAACGCCTAGACAAGGGCAGGGATATGCTGGTGGTGATGCTCAGCCCGAGCGAGCGGGTGAGCGCGACTTTAAGACCGATCGTCGATAGGGAAACTTTCTTAGCCCGCACCAGTTCCGGCGACTTCCTCATTAGCGAACAGGGTCGTTTGCCCTTGTTGCCAGATACTAGCCCCGAGGGGCGAATGATGCGGCGTGCTTTAGGCATTGAGAATGCCACACCACTGTGGTTTGCTGCCGATGCCATGATAGACGCCTTCGACGAAGTTCCACCTTTCCGCGACTTTGATATCAACACCGTGCTCGGCACCGGTTTTGACTACTGGGGTGAAAAGGATGGAACCATCATAAGACTGAGCCCAACCCAGGCAGAATTGATCATGGCCAAAGGGATTGAGTATCGCCAAATCCCCAACAGCGAACTGCGTAACTATACCGATAGAGTCGGTTACTATATACCGCTTCCTCCGACACGCCCAATCCTCATAGACCCAGCGGAATTTATGCCGTGCATCAATAGCACAGGTCAGCTTCTCATTCCGAGGCAGCGAGACCCTGATATGATGCTCTCACCGTCTTTCGGATCACGCGTGGATCGACCCTCGCAGGGTTCCACTCTTAGCTATATCGGGCCAGGCTATGCGCTTGCTGTTGATACCGGTTCAGGAGTGCATATTATTTCTGAAACTGGCAAACGGCATGGACTTCGCTATCCCGAAATGATAAAAGAGCTCGGCATCGACTCAACAACGCCTATGAGCTGGGAGTTGCTTTCCCTGCTCCCTGAAGGGACTCCGCTGAGTCAGGAGGCCGCGCTCTCCGAAGTTATTCCGCAACAAAGCCCGTGACGCGCGGGTGAAAGGAGAAAATTCCCCCCAAACTGTCCGTACATCTAACTATCGCGGTATGATTGCTGGCAATACGCGGGAAAACTAAAGTCCCCCGTACGTCGGGAAGGAGAATGGCGCGCTTTATGGCAATTCAAACGCCTGCGGTTGAAACCCCAGAAAAACCGCACACCACTCGCGATCAGGTACGCGCCAAGATACACGCGATAACTTTCCACCACGAGCGAATGAAGACCCGACGATTTGGTTTCTTGGTTCGCCCGCTGGTTCTCGTTGCGGGCTGGGTAGTTGTCATCCTCGGCCTGGTGACCATTCCTTTTCCAGGGCCGGGATGGTTCACGGTATTCGTGGGCATAGGAATACTTAGCCTCGAGTCCCACTTGGCCGGCCATCTTTTGGGGTGGGCTATCGGCCTCTATGATCGATTCTTTCAGTGGTATCGCTCAAAACCTCGAATCGTTCGCTACTTTCTCATCTTTCTCATCTGTTTAGTGGCCTGGATCATGGTGGGCTCAACTGCGGTAACCATGTGGAGCTACGGCGCTTTGCCTGCGCTCGATCCAGTGATGCAGTATATTATCTAAGTTCGCATCCTCGAATAGGCAATGGTTAGCACCAAAATCAGGCTGGCCAGTACCACGAGCCAGCTCGAAGCCAAGGGAATGGACGATTGGTGGCGTCGTGGTGCGGAGATAGCGTGAGCGGCTGGTGGTGTTGAACTGACTAAAGATGCTTCATCCTCTGGAAGGCGATAGTCTAAGACCCTCGGGATATCAATGGCGCCGCTAGTAGGATCAACACTGGATATGACAAGCTCGCGCAATTCTCTCGCCGTCGCGGTAGGGTATTTCTGGCGTAACAGCGCAAAAGTTCCACTAATGAGCGGGGCAGCAAAGCTTGTTCCCTCGAAAGACTGTACCGAAGACGCAGACTGCTCGATTCCGCTCGCGAGAAAGCCTCCCGAATTTGACAGCGCCGCGAATACTTTCCCCGGGGCTGCAACCTGAGGTTGGGAGGAGTCTAGGGAATAAGCAGCATGATGATAAGGATCCGAAAGAGCCGCAACTGAGACTACGGTGGGCATAGCCGCTGGCACAATAAGTGAGTCCGGCGTACATTGAGCATCTTGATTACCGGCCGCGGACACCACCACGATATTCGCCTCCTCCGCGCGGTTGAGTGCCGCTTCCAGGCCAGAGAGATCAACAGAAAAAGGCCCTTGGGGGATACAACTGACCACAGAAATATTGATCACATCGACCCCCTGATCAACGGCTACATCTATAGCCTGGCTCAGGGTAGCCAACGTGCCACCAGCATCGCGGTGATCGCTCATCTGTTTAATAGAGACGATGCCGGCATCGGGCGCCACCCCTACGATCTCGTCTTGATCCCACCGTGCCGCAATAATGCCGGCCACAGCCGTTCCATGAGCATCGCAGTCTTCTAAAGCATCTCCAGACTCAGGGTCGGCTATGACACTGCCCCCCGATGCTAGATTCGGAAGGCGTGGATGGGTACTAACTCCAGTGTCGATCACGGCGACTCGGGTGCCAAAACCGGTAGCAAAAAGGTGGGCGCGGCGATACTGGTCTGCTAGCGCTGCCTGTTGTTCCAGTGCCGCTGAGTTTGCTGGGACCCCTTGGGCGCACTCAGCGGCTGCTGATGGAAGGAGCAAGACTGCGAGTGTTCCCCATGCACTTAAACCGGCAACAAAGGAGGCTATTTTCATAGAGCCAAACCTCGTAGGAGGCTAAAGAGACCAGCCGTTTGCAGTGCTAAGGGAAAGATCGCTGCGAGCGCAAGAAGTTCAATGCGCTCTAGCCACACCACCACCGTGGGTTCGAGAGTAGAGATCTTATCGGCCATACTTGGGGCCGCCACCATCATGAGCGCGAATATCAAGGCAACAATGCTTAAGCTCGTACTTGAGAGCAGAGCCGCTAGCGGAAGCAGGGCGAAACCTGCGAGGTGCGCAGGTATCCACAGTGCCCAGATTTCAAGGGAAAAACGATGCCGGTGGGCGTGTAAGATCAGCGCCAAGCTGAGCGCGAATATCAGCCAGAAATGGAAAATACTCAGATCGAGGATTTCCCGCAGACCAAGGATCAACAGGCCTAAGGTTGCTAAGCTCAACCAACTTCCGATAGCTATCAGCATGCCCGAATACATGGTGCGCGCATGTCGAGTGCGGAGGGGGCTTTCTTCATAATCCTTATCCGCTATATCAAGCGGCTGCCCAATAGTTGGAAGTAAAGGTACTCGCAAGCCCGCGATTTTGGCCAATATTTGCGGCCCTGCGGCGAGCATAATCACCATGACGACGATGGAGACACTCAAGCCATGACCTAACCACACCATCGTGGGGTTAAGCGAAACCAAGATACCCGGCGAATACACAAGGCCTCCCAACCCTAAGGAAAATATTCCAAGGGCATAGGCGACTGTGAAAACCACATATCCGCGAGCTGGAATGAGCAGTTGCATGACTGTGGCTACCACAACGACTGTCAAGGCGGCAGCGGCTAGGGAGAGAGCCCACCCGCGCGCAAAATCAGTGGCAGTTATACCCTCAACAAGCAAGTCTGGGCTCAATAAAAGCTCGCTGCCACCTACAGCGATGAGGGCAGATACAGCGGTGAGAAGCGAGATAAGCGGAATAGCTATATGAAGCTTCGCCCATATGCTCATACTGCCAAAAATTCCGGCTACGAGTAATAAGGTGACCGCTAACGGAATCGGCAAGGGCAGTAGAAAAGCTCCACCTACTAGACTAGCTGCCCCGCTGACTGCCGCGAAAGTAGGGGTATGAGCAGTTCTGAGCTCTTTCGGGGCGGCGGCCGCTAAAGATTCCGCTGCATCGCGCACTAATGGGGGAGGCGTGGCAGTAGCGTTGCGGATAATCATGACATCGCCGTGGCTGAGCCCCAGCGACTTGAGGGGAGCGTGCATATCGAGGATGATCCCCGCAGCTGTCAGAACCTGGTAACGCCCTGGGTGAGAATGGATATGAGCGAGATGGAAAATCTCTGCCATCATATCGCTCAAGCTACTCGAACCCGGTAGGTAAAGATCGATGTGTTGAGGATTATCGCCAAGTTCAATCCGAATAAAGCTGCGAATACTCTCGGTATCTCGAAGGGATGAATTCATCTTAGGGGCGCACTCCTTAGGGATAAGTGGGGGAGAAACTTAGGGATAAATAAAGGGCAAAGTACGTAGTTTTAGACTGCGGTTGGCTCGTATCGGTTCCCCAGTGAGCAGACGAGGTCCAAGCTGAGAGAATGCTCAGAAAATGGGGGTGCGATATGGGGTTTATTTTCGCAAGGGCCTTACGGGCGCACAGCAGAGCTACTAAGGTTTTGATTGCTTTCCACGTGAGGTGAGAATGCAACGCGACGGTAGGGATGCCGTCCGCGCGCTTAAGCGATAGGGCGCATAAGGATCCTGCCCTTTCGTGTACTGCCAAGGCTTCTAGAGGGGTTATCGCGCTTATAGGACAGAGCGTTCTATAAGCGATGAGGAAAACGTCGATACCTACCCGTCCTAAGGAGACCGCCATGGCCCCGCCTCGTTTTAGTACCGTCGTCGCCCCTATCAGCCTTAGTGAGCGGAACGCCATTCCACCACTTCCCACTCAAGCACTAGTCCCTGACCCTGTTCCAGCGGCCACCAAGCCTAAACCCATGCCTGTGATGCGCATTGTTATGCCATTAGTAATGGTGCTTGCAATCGGCGCCATGGTTGCTCTCATGGTTATCAATGGCGGCACTCTCAACCCAATGATGCTCATTTTCCCCATCATGATGCTCATGGGCATGCTGATGATGTTTAGCCCACAACCAGGAGAAGACACAGATGAAATCCGCCGCAGGTATTTGCGTCATTTGAGCACCCTGCGTACCCAAGCGGCACGCAATCACCAGGCCCAGCGGCTCAACGCCCTTCATGAGCATCCCGCACCAGTAGATCTGTGGAACCTTCTGGGCACTAACCGGATGTGGGAACGTAACGCTTATGACCCCGATGCATTAGCGCTACGTATAGGACTGGGGGAAACAACCCTAGCCACCCCCATCGAACTGGACGACCAAGGAAATATCGAGGATCTAGATCCGGTATGCGCAGTCAGCGTGCGGCATATGGTTAAAGCGCTCTCGGTAGTCCCCGATATGCCCATCGTGGTGCAGCTGCAGGCTTTTCGGGCGCTCGATATATCTGGCTCCCAAGCGCACGGGCTGCTCCGGGCCGTGGTAGCTCACCTCGTTACTTTCCACGGCCCGGATACGGTAGGGATTGAGCTTCACGGGGAGACCTTTCGCAGTTGGGCGAAATGGCTGCCGCATACTCATCCGGTGGCGGTGGAAAAAGCAGCTGAGAAAATTCTCATCCTCGATAATAAGGTGCCTGCCTCGAAGGTAAAGGAACTGGTTGCGGCTCGGACGTGGACCACAATTATCGCAGTGAATTCGCAGGATAAAACTCTCAAAAAGCTCGCCGACGATGATGGTTTGGTCCTCGAGGCACGAAGCAAAGATCTCGTTGCTCACACCGAGGCTGGCGCTGAAGCACTCGGGGTGGCTGACTATATGGGTCTGCGGGAAATGACTCAACTAGCTCGAAAACTCAGTGCCTATCGACGCCCCGATGCCGCAGGTAGTGGCGGTTCCCAAGACTTTTTGAGTTTGCTCGGTGTTGAGGATATTTCTGCCGCAACGCTGGAGAAATTATGGCAACCGCGGGGAGCGCGGCGATTAGCGGTGCCCGTAGGCGTCGATGATGCGGGAGCGCCGTTGATTATTGATATCAAAGAATCAGCGCATGGTGGTATGGGCCCGCACGGATTATGCGTTGGCGCAACGGGTAGCGGTAAATCGGAGCTATTGCGCACCCTTGTTATTGCCCTAGCAGCCACTCACTCTCCAGCGGTTCTTAATTTTGTATTGGTGGACTTTAAAGGTGGTGCCACCTTCTTGGGTATGGATACCCTGCCGCATACCTCTGCGGTGATCACGAACCTAGCAGAAGAGTCCGTACTCGTGGAGCGGATGCACGACGCTATATCGGGGGAAATGAACAGGCGCCAAGAACTGCTGCGTACTGCAGGGAAATTCAGCAATGTTGATGAGTATAATGCAGCCTGCTTAAAAGACGATTCCCTAAAGCCTATCCCCGCATTAGTCATTGTGCTCGATGAGTTCTCCGAACTTCTTGGTCAGCATCCAGATTTCGCGGATCTTTTCGTTGCTGTTGGTAGGCTCGGTCGCTCCCTTCATATTCACCTCCTGCTAGCCTCGCAGCGGCTGGAAGAGGGGCGGCTACGAGGGCTTGATTCGCACCTTAGTTACCGGATTGGGCTGCGGACCTTCTCAGCGGCGGAATCGCGGCAAGTATTAGGGGTACCAGATGCCCACCATCTCCCAAGTAAACCGGGCGCGGGCTTTATGAAAACCGATGCCGATCGCCTAAAAAAATTCCAAGCCTCCTATATCTCAGGCCCATGGATGCGCCCCGACTATTCTCAGAATCTCGATCAACTCGATTGTCGTGGTGTTCGAATTTTTGATGGATGGGAGTACCCTCAGGAAGAAAAAGTTGAACTCCACGTGGCAGATCCGCGCGGCACTATAGTCGACGCCGTCATCGAAAGTGCCCAAGAAGTCGCACATAAATGCGATCTCTCCGCGCACCGCTTATGGCTGCCGCCCCTCCCCGAAGAACTGCCAATTGCCCAGGTAGCAGGCCCGCAACCGTTCTTGCATGCCGCTGTAGGCTTGATCGATCGCCCTTATCACCAGCGCCAAGACCCGTTCGTTATCGATTTCACCGGTTCCAAAGGGCACCTCGCCCTGGCTGGAGGTCCTCAAACCGGCAAAACCACAGCTTTACGCACAATCATTACCTCCCTTGCGGTCACCCACTCCACCAAACAGATTCGGTTCTATATTCTCGATCTGGCAGGTAGGGACCTTTCGGATATCACCCTAATTCCCCATTGTGCGGCCGTGGCCCACCGCGGTGACGTGGAGAAGATCAACCGGATCGTCGATGAAGTCTTAGGGTTTATCGATGCCCCAGCTCCAGAACATACCTTCCTCGTCATTGATGGTTGGCACACAGTAGGTAGTGATTACGAGAATCTTCTAGCCAAACTTGGCCGCATCGCTGCCGATGGACTTGCTGCCCGCGTGCATCTGGTCATCTCCACGGCGCGATGGACGGCATTGCGCCCGGCCATCAAAGATCTCATCGCCAATCGTTTGGAATTAAAAATCAGTGAAGCCTTAGATTCCGTCATCGATCGCAAAGCCCAATTAAGTACTCCCGACCTCCCCGGACGTGGGCTTAATACCGCAGCTGAGAGTATCCTTTTTGCGCGGTCTACTGCCCAAGATCTCGCGCATATTGCCTCCGTTACTAAGGATCAAGATCATGTGCGGGCCCTTCAAATGCTCCCTCAGCATTTATCGCTTGATTCACTCTTGGTACCGGCCACGGGTTCTCATGCTCGTACTACCGAGATCGTCCTCGGTATCGGTGGCGCCCGTCTTGAACCAATAACCTGGGATACCAACCGCAGTCTGCATGTACTCTGCTTCGGATCCCAAGCAAGCGGTAAATCCACAGCACTGGCCACAATCATGCGTGGTATATGCCAGTTGGGAGCAGAGAAAGCGCGCATCGTCCTCATCGATCACCGTCGTCATCACCTTGGCACCATTAAACAAGACATGCTTGCTGCCTACTGTGCAAGTAGCGCGAGCACGGAGCAAACAATCGCGGCAACGGTGGTGACTCTGAAATCTAGATTGCCCGAAGCCGATATCACTCCAGCAGAGTTGAAGGCTCGCTCATGGTGGCAAGGCCCGGACATCTATCTCGTCATCGATGACCTCGAAGTTGTTGCCGACTATCTGCTCCAACCACTCGTTGAATTGCTGCCCCACGCTCGCGATATCGGCCTGCACGTGATCATCGCTCGGAAGTCCGGTGGGGTAGTGCGCGCCCTCTACCAACCGTTGTTGAGTGAATTAAAGGACCAATCCCCTCTCTGTCTCATACTCGACGCGGACAAAGACGACGGTCCCATTCTCGGAATTAAACCTCGGGCGTTGATCCCAGGTCGAGCCACCATGGTGCTTCGCGGACATGATAGCGGATTAATTCATATCGCGGAGCCCGAACAGGAAACCGATAAGGAGCAATAATGGACGACGATGACGTATCTGGCGCCCCCACCCCACACCCACCAGACAGCGATCCGACGGTGGAGATTACCGTTACAGTCCTCGATACTGCCACCATCTTTGAAGGTCCAGATACAGTTTACCGCTACGATCTCACTGTCGGCGGAGTCATAGATGGTACCGCGACTAGTGCCATCATAGATCAACTGCGTGCTATCGCTGGGCAGTCGTGGCCCCATATCGCCGTGACGATCGATGCCCCGCGCCGAGTAGTTGATATGCTACGTGTGGCCCTGGATGAGACCGGAGTGCAAAAAAGCTCGCCACCACCGACATCTCCTGAGCGCTCCAATCCTTTGAATATTCCCACTGAGCGTGAAGTCAAGAGATCGAGTTCTCAGAGCCTCTGGCGGCCCAGTAGGAGGGCCCTTATGTGGAGTGGGCTGAGCATACTATCGGTCATCGCACTCCTGGGCCTGGGATCGCTAACAGCGTTTATCCTCCATAACTCACGCGCCCAGGCTCCCGACCTCCTTGCAGCAACTCCTACTAGCTCTGCGATGGAGACTTTATCTAAAGACCCGATGGCCGATCGTGGTGCAGCCGAAGAGGTAGAAGAGTCTTTTAGGAATCGAGAGAGAATTTTTGAATCTGATTTGCTGAATTCTGCCTTGATCTCGGTCGTATTGCCGCCAACTTTCACTATTGAGTTGCGTCGAGAAACTCCCGATATTCTCACCGCAACTGGTCAAGACGAGAATTTGCGTGTGCTCATAGCCGCCGATCCTCTTTACGATGCTGATCCTGAGTTTGTGCGCCAGGAATTGGAGCAAGAGGCAAGAGAAAACCCCACGTTCACCCTCCTGCCGCCTAGCCAACAACCGCGTCAGGGGGAGGTTCGCTATATAGAGGAACCGGGCGATGGATCTCATGCCCAGTGGGTGGTCTGGATTGAAGGCGATTTTATCTACTCGCTCGGCTGCCACTCCCGTTTCGATCTCAAGCTCTCCCAGCAGGCAGTGTGCGCTAAGGCTGCTGAAAGCCTGACAGCGCGGAAAAAAATGATGCACCCAAGGGAACCGTAGAGACCCTGCTGTAGTCCTATCTTTTGTAAGTGCTTAAAACCGCAAGCGATCTGGCTCGGTAACACTAAGCCTTTACCCCATGGGAACCACGTTGGAACCCCCACCACCCCAATCAATGGAGGATATATCGAATGAGTAATCTCTTTCGCACCGAATCAGACGTCATGGTCGCTACAGCCGGCCGCGTCGACGATACGAATAATGAAGTTCAATCCGAGCTCAACCGGCTCCGCGGAGTCGTTGACTCAGTACGCGGATCATGGTCGGGCACCGCTCAAGTAGCCTTCGACGGCTTAATGGAACGATGGAATACCTCGGCGCTTGAACTTCAAAAAGCGCTCAGCAGTATCAGTGACAATATCCGCTCCAATGCTCGAGCGTTTGAAAATGTCGAAGCCGATAACGCCCAATCACTACATAACGTTGGAGGCGGGCTCAACCTCTAAATGCTTAAGCCTCCCCACCACATAGCTTGCGCAGCTTAAATATTTCGCCCCGCGTTCAGCCATAGTAGCGGCACACTGCGTGCCTCACAGTAGAAATAAAACACCACGAAAACCTAGTGGTGTTGCGTTGTACCAAAACTTAATAGAGCACGATTGTTGAGCCTATTATATTCTTGCGACCTCTCAACCTATCGGGCTGCTCACTGGTTAGAAACCCCAATGATCCCCGCCTCGATCTAGACACGTATCTGTATCTGATTAGAGGTTGTTGTAGCTCTCTAACCACTGATAAAGCTCATACCTTAAAAGAGCCTGCGGTTTATGTTGTTTTCCTTCGACATATGGCAGCTGAAACCACCAGCAGAACATTACTTCCCATCACCTCACCGGCCTCTGCTTTTTCCAGCTCAGGCTTTCGATAACATCCTTAAGGGTAGTAGTGAACTCAACTCCATCTCATGTCACGATAGGTCACTGTTTCGAGGGCGATTTTTTTATATTGTCTCTCCAGTCGATGTCATATCAGCATCCTTGGACAAAGTTGCCGAGAAGGCGCTGGGAGTTAAGGGTTTCAATTCCGGTATATGAGCACCCCACGAGCTCAATCAACTACCAGAACTAGCCGCTTGTATATGACAGTGGAATCCGTCTGCCCTCGCAGATAGGGATCACCCACGAAGGATACTTTTTATGACAGTCGTGCTCTATGTCCTTAACCAAGTGGTTTTCTAGAGCGATTGTTCTAGGTCGTGCCACTTTTCGCACAGCTCATTCTCATTGAAGGAGAAAAAATAATGGATATGATTAAATACGGCTTCGGCGAAATCGAGGCGGCCTCAGGCGATATTCAGGCCACCTCAGCTCGCATCAATGCTTTACTCGATGCCTTGAAATCTCAGATACAGCCCATGGTTGCTAGCTGGGAAGGCGATTCGGCCGCGGCCTACCAGCACGCTCAGCTGCAATGGGACAAAGCTGCTGCCGAACTCAATACCGTGCTTGCTACCATCGCACAAACCGTACGTTCCGGTAATGATCGTATGGGTGAAGTTAATAAGCAAGCCGCAAGCTCCTGGTCCTAAAACCGCGATGTGTCAGTTACAGGGTAGAGGCCCTTAAAAAGTAATGCCAACGAAGATCTCTCCCGACAAACCCCTGATGATTGAGAGTGATCCTCTTAATAAGCGCGCGGAACCGATGACGATAGCTGTGGTAGGCCCAATCGAGGAGAATTCCGCCCAAGGGTCGAGCGTGAAGCTCTGAACCTGTTGCTGACCATCTCAATCCTGCACCAAAGCACAGGGCTCTATGGCCTTATGTATTGGTGCAGGATTTTGGCCAGGTGTGGAACGTCCGCTAGAATTGGTCCTCTGTGTGTCTTCGCGCCACTAAGACAAACGCCACGTAGCGTCAAATCTTGGAGCGGAAGAAAAAGCTTATATCACTGGGTCTCCACCGGCCGCCAGTGATGAGGGCTGAAATGAGGGTTGAAACTTCTACAGAATTAATGCGGTAGAAGGTGTCCGTTTTCCAGCTCTGGAGTTGCACATATTTTTGGCTGGCAGTTCTAGACAGACTTTAAAGGAGTCAATAAGTGTCTACTTATCACCCAAAGGGCGGTGACATAACCCGCAAGTGGTATGTTATCGACGCCACTGACGTGGTTCTGGGTCGCTTGGCTGTTACCGCAGCCGACCTACTCCGCGGCAAAGGCAAGCCTCAGTTCGCACCCAACGTTGACTGTGGTGACCATGTGATCATCATCAACGCTGACAAGGTACATATTTCTTCTAATAAGCGTGACCGCGAGTTCCGTTATCGCCACTCCGGTTACCCAGGTGGTCTGAAGACCATGACCCTGGGTCGCTCGTTGGAATTGCACCCGGAGCGCGTAGTCGAGGAATCCATTCAGGGCATGATGCCACATAACCGTCTTTCCCGCGCTTCCGTAAAGAAGCTTCACGTCTTCGCTGGCCCTGAGCACACGTACGCTGCTCAGAAGCCAGAGACCTTCGAGATTAAGCAGGTGGCACAGTGACCGATCAGAATCTAAACGACACCACAGCAGCCGACCTCGCCGCAGCTCAAGCAGCGACTGAGGAATTCACCACCACCATCGGAGAAGCCGTTGCTCCCGAAGCTGAGGCTGAAGTTGCTGCTCCCGTCTTGCACGAAGGCCCTATTCAGACCGTTGGTCGCCGTAAGCGCGCCATCGTCCGGGTTCGTATGCAAGTGGGATCCGGCCAGTTCATCTGCAACGGACGCACCCTGGAGGAGTATTTCCCCAATAAGCTGCACCAGCAGCTGATCAAGGCTCCACTGGCCTTGCTCGATCGCGATGGTCAGTTTGATATTCACGCCAACCTTGTTGGCGGTGGCCCCACCGGTCAGGCAGGCGCATTCCGCCTCGCCATCGCCCGTGCGCTCAATATCTACAACCCTGAGGATCGTGCAGCCCTGAAGAAGGCTGGCTTCCTCACCCGTGACGCTCGTGCTGTTGAGCGCAAGAAGGCTGGTCTGCACAAGGCCCGTCGTGCCCCTCAGTACTCCAAGCGTTAATATCTGCTCGATTTCAGTACAGATATACACAAGCCGCTCTTCTTTGGTCTCCAAAGAAGAGCGGCTTGTGCTCTATCGGAAACTTCGCCAACGTGGCCATATTTTTTGGGTTTAGAGACTAAAGAATCGAATCATCGCGGTTTTTAACTACGAACTTTCTATATTCACGACTATCCTGAGAGGGATTGCACAAACCTGGAAAGGGGTTATTTCACCTATGACTCGACTCTTCGGCACGGACGGTGTCCGCGGGCTCGCCAACGAATCACTGACCGCCCAGATGGCCTTGCGTTTAGGCCAAGCAGCAGCAGAAGTACTTACGTCTGAGCACCGCACCTCAAAACGTCGTCCCACCGCGGTGATCGGGCGCGACCCCCGGGTTTCGGGCGAGATGTTGGCTGCTGCTCTTGCTGCCGGCATGTCTAGCCGAGGAGTAGACGTTCTCCGGGTCGGTGTCTTACCAACACCTGCGGTGGCGTACCTCACCGGATTCTATGGAGCTGATATGGGTGTGATGATTTCGGCGTCCCATAACCCTATGCCGGATAATGGCATTAAATTCTTCTCCAAAGGAGGGCATAAACTCCCCGACGAGGTCGAAGATCTTATCGAGCGCACTATGGAGTCCCTGCCAGAATCTGGCCCGACTGGTCATGGTATTGGACGCGTGATCGAAGAAGCTGTCGATGCAAAAGAGCACTATTTAGCGCATCTAGCTGAAGCTATGCCACGGCGCCTCGATGGTCTCAAGGTGGTCGTCGACTGCGCCAATGGAGCCGCCTCAACGGTCACCCCGCACGCCTACCAGGCTGCCGGAGCCGAGGTCATCGCCATCTATGACCAGCCGAATTCCTATAATATTAACGATAATTGCGGCTCAACCCATATCGACAAAGTACAGGCTGCAGTGCTCGAACACGGTGCCGATTTAGGCCTAGCCCACGACGGCGACGCCGATCGATGCCTTGCCGTCGATGCCACGGGCGCCCTGGTGGACGGGGATAAGATCATGGCTATCCTAGCGCTGGCTATGAAAGAAGACGGCGAACTACGGAAATCTACTCTCGTAGCAACAGTCATGAGTAACCTCGGATTGAAGATAGCCATGGAGGATGCTGGTATCACCGTACGTACCACCCAAGTAGGCGATCGTTATGTTCTCGAAGATCTCAATGAGGGTAATTTTTCTCTCGGTGGCGAACAATCCGGCCATATTGTCATGCCCGATTACGGCACAACGGGGGATGGCACACTAACCGGTTTGGCTTTGATGAGCCGCATGGCGGAGCAATCGAAAAGCCTCGCTGAGCTCGCCCAAGTTATGACAACCCTGCCACAAGTCCTCATCAATGTGCCCGTGGCTAATAAGGCTGTCATCGCCGACCATCCCAAGGTCATTGCGGCTATCGCTGAAGCGGAAGCCGAGCTCGGGCGCACTGGTCGAGTTCTCCTCCGAGCCTCCGGTACGGAGGAGCTTTTCCGGGTGATGGTCGAAGCTGCCACGAAGGAAAGCGCCGGACGCATAGCCGGCCAACTTGCGACAGTGGTCGCCCAGGTCTCCTAAAACCGCTTGGATATGATAGAGCCGCATACCAAACTCGGGCTCGCGTGCACTTGGATGGACGCGTGGGGAAGCGAATAAAAAATCTCTCACACAGGGAACCGCTCGTATATGAGAACAGTCTGATCTTCCAGCCAACAAATATTTCTTTTCGGCTGGGCGCTCAGTATATTCATCAGCGTATACGCGAGCCCAGCTCCTCTAAGGAAAGCGGGATAGTGAGTATATGCCTAGGGATCTACAACTCAGCATCGAGCTCAGAGACCTCATTCACCAGCGCGCGACCTCGGCTCACTCTGCTCTTGACTTACTGCCGGAAGCCCCCGTCGACGATGTGCTTCCGCACGCCTTGGGCGAGTACTTTATCCCCGAAATAGAAAAGCTTCGATCTCACTACCAAGAAGTCTGGCGGCGTCGGATAGCGGCACGTCGCACGGTTGCCGAGCAATTAGACGCCCTTTATGATCACACTTGTACCATCGTTGATGTTGATGAGACCATAGCCCGAGAACTGCGAGCTCATGATGAGTAGCTTTTATGTGCGCTTTATGGTCTCAGTCCACCAATTGATTGCGGCAAGCGATGGCAAAATCAATATTGCTCCCGATGTGCAGTCGCGTCTAGGTCTCAGCCTCGATTCGGCGGAGAGTTGGCAACCCGCAAGCGTTGTAGCTGCGGCAATACGCATCGCCCAACCTCTCAATTCTGGGATAGACCAGATAGATCATCACCTCAACACCGAACTGTGCGCGAGTGGCTTGACTACACACGCCCATCAACTCACAGCAGCTTATCGAGGCATATCCGCAGCAGACACCGCCGCGCAGCATATCAACGAGCACTCTCTGGCGGCTTTGCGCGCAGCAGATATCATCCACCAGCATGCAATCAATGGGATCGCCAGTGTGGTGGAGGATTTTGAAACTTTCAGCAGCTCCCTAGCAGATACCCTCAGTCGAACTGATCTAGCTCGCGAAGCGATCGACTACGCAAGCCTAGTCACTCAAGGCCGCGAAGCTATTGAGGCTAGTGCGCACGCGATTATTCGCATCTGCACTCTGCATGATAAAAAAGTGGGAGAAATCCTAGGCCACCTCTTAGAGAGCGTGGATACGGCTATGCACCCCGGAGGTGATGTGCCAGGCGCCATGGAAATATCTTCTTCCCAGCCCGACCCTCCGGTGGTCACCGATTCCAGCGGGGGACTTTTACTCTCAGCAGCAAATCTGGACTCACCGGTGGTGTCCCTCATGAATACAATCGGTGCCAATCTCCACCGCTCTATGGTGGCGGCTCAAGCCTTCTGCCAAGCGAGCCACACTATTATTGAGGTATTGGCAGATATGATAGAGCACTCGCTGTCAACTACAGACCAGGTAGTAGCAGCCACTCCAGTGGCTGCTAGTCCTTTAGAAGAAACGCTGGAGCTTAGTTCGCAGCACCAGACCCCACCAATGGCTGAACCGAGTTCACCTATCGAGGCCTCACCTCGAGCTACAGTCGACCCGGAGACCCCAATTACTATTCAGCCCGGCAACGCAGAGACGGTTTTTCAACCAGACAGCGAAGTCTCGGGGCTAGGCCGTGGGCTCCATAGCTCTGGATCTTGGTAGCTCGTATGGGTTATGACCGTTTTATTGCAGAATTCCAAGAAGAGAACTCTCGAGCAATGAGCGAATTTGAAAAACGTATGGTTCAAGCTGCAGCAGAGGTCGCCCGAATTCGGGCGCAGCACCAGCAAGAATTACCAGCGCACACCGAGCATGAAACAAAAAGCGCGCCCTCCCACCAAAGGGGGAAAGCGCGCAGTATCCTCAGGCCGGTGCGATTTTAAAATGGCATCTCAAGGCCGCGAGGTTCAGTTAAATCGGCACGTTCTTTTAATTCCGCAGCATCAAAGGTTCTCATACCTGTAGCCTCGGCATCCTGCTCTGTAAAACCTGAGAGCTTACGATCCTCATTGAGGGTGGCCAACAGATAGCCCGTGATAAAACCGACGATATTCTCACGCCTCTTAGCCTCTTTCCCCAAACTAGAGAAGAGACGGAAGTGAGCATTTTCATGCAAAGTGGTGTGTGAAGCATCCTCCCACTCGCGGTAGAGACAGGAGTCCTTCCACGCTTGTGCCACAGCCGGGGCATTTCCGTAATCCAGACCCGGGTAATCGCCACTACCGATAACCAAACCAGAGGCTGGCACATGTGGCGCCGCCAATTCAGCAGCAGGGGATACTTGAGCGGGGTACGCTGCCACCACACTCTTCAAATCCTCATGACCAGTGGCTGCTAATACCGCCGCACCGGCTCCCATGCCATGACCGAAAAGACCCAAGCGCCCAGGAGCAACGGTAATATTTCCGGCCCCGAGACGAACGCCCACTAATACCTGGAGAGCGGTTTCCAAGTCGGCCGCGAAACCTTGGTGATCAGGATTGATACCTGTCTCAGTATCGGGCGCAACCACCACGATTCCCCAGCTAGCAAGGTGCCTGAGGGTAGCATGGTAGTGGCGAGAGTTTTTCAGCCAGTCATGGCCAAAAGCGATGCCAGGTAGAGCTTCACCCTCGGCTGGGCTATAGACCTTGCCAGGTAAACCTGCATAAGAGAGATCTCCCACGAGTACGTGGTTCGGGCCTCTGCGGGAGTATTTTTTAATCTTTTTAGTTAAATTTACGCTCACGAAGTCAAGGGTAGTCGAAAATGCTCGCTGTGTTGGCATAGCGTGGTGATATATGCCCTCGATCACGAATTAAGCAAGGGTAGAAGAGGGGAATCTTCTGGGTACCGAGGTGCTGCTGCCATTAATATTCTGGCGCCCTAGCCGTGGAGAAGGTGCTTGGGGGATAGGGAAAGTGGCACAATAAATCCCATGGATCTTAATTCGGTGGTTGTTGATCTAGCTGCTATCGCCCATAATACTCACACTCTCAAGGACCTCGTCGCTCCTGGGCAACTGATGTGCGTGGTCAAGGCCAATGGCTATAATCATGGCGGCATCGAAGTTGCTCGCACCATGAGCGCCAACGGTGCCGACCAATTCGGGGTAGCTACTATCCAAGAAGCCCTTGAGCTACGCAGAGCCGGCATCACCCAGCCCATTTTAAGTTGGATATGGTCCCCGGAGGGGCCTGTTGTCGAAGCCATTGAAAATGATATCGATCTTGCTGTCTTTTCCATCGAAACGGCCGAAGCGATCGCAGCCTTGGCTCGTCGCGGGGTAAGAAATACCCAGTCGACGGTGCGGGTAACCATAAAAGTTGATACCGGTATGCATCGTTCTGGCCTATCTATTGATCACATACCCGAGGTGGCGCGGCTATTACATCAAACCGAGGGTGTTGATGTCACCGGGATGATGAGTCACCTGGCTGCCGCCGACACCCCCGACGACCCTTTAAATGATGAGCAGGTCACAGCTTTTCGGAAAGCGATCGCGCTGGGGCGCTCTCATGGTCTCACCCTGGGCACCAACCACATCGCGAATTCTGCTGCTCTACTGAGCCGAAGCGATTGCCTTTTCGATATGGCCCGCCCAGGACTTGCACTCTATGGTGCCAAACCCTTTCCCATGCCGGAATGGCGGCTGTGCCCAGCTATGCGCTGGGAGGCCAAAGTATCCGTGGTTAAACCGGTGAGCCGTGGAGAGGGAGTGAGTTATTCCCATACGTGGCATGCCCCTGCCGATGGTTATATCGCAGTTATTCCCATTGGGTACGCTGATGGCTTGCCGCGCCGGCTACAAGGCAGCCTAGAGGTAGATATCAATGGCCGCCTTTACCCGAATATTGGACGCATTTGCATGGATCAGTTCATCATTGATCTTGGCGGTAATGAACACGGGGTAGCTGTAGGGGATACAGCAGTTTTGTTTGGTTCCGATACTCTCGATGTTGACCACGTGGCTGAGCAGTGGGGAACGATAAATTACGAAGTGATCTGCAGTCCAACGGGTCGAACGAGCCGCCTTTATCGGGAAGCGAGTTCCTAAGTAATAACCGGTTGAAGGTGACTATCGAAGGAGATTAAAAGAATGCTCAAGACTTTTCCCCAATCAGGGAATATCCGCCTGGAAACCGCAGCTGATACCCAGGAGTTCGCTGCGCAACTCGGTGCTGCGGCAGAGGCGGGCGACGTCATTATTCTCGACGGCCCATTGGGTGCCGGCAAGACGACGTTTACCCAAGGTCTTGCTCGTGGTATGCAGGTAAAGGGCCGTATTACGAGCCCCACCTTCGTCATCGCGAGAGAACATCGATCGCTAATTGGCGGGCCTACTTTGATCCACGTTGATGCTTACCGATTACTCGGTGAGGATCCTCATGCTGTGGATGCTCAAGGAGCCCTAGATTCCCTTGATCTAGATACTGAATTGGATCAGGCAGTGGTGGTGGCCGAATGGGGCGGCGGTCTTATTGAGCAATTGGCTGATAGCTATCTCTTTATTTCATTTGATCGCGAGACCGCCGTGGTAGAAGATCCCACCTCCCAAGCTCGCTATATACGGTGGCATATGGTTGGTTAGGTGCAGTGCTAGCCACTGCTCGCCACTGTTAGTTACCGTTAGCCACAGAGCCACAGCTAGCCGCAGAGCCAACGGTCGTTTTTAGGGGTGAGTTTCGTTCGCGCTATCACCGCGTAGGTAGAATACAATGAGCTGAGACCACTTCGGTGGGGCACTAACCGCATGTATACAGGAGATAATCGAGAACATTATGGAAATGACTGCAACTATCCGCAATATTATTGCTGTCGCTATTGCGATGATCGTCATTGGTTTTGCCGGCATTATTACAGCAAGCTATGTCAGCCATGCTGCAACGGAGCAAGTTGGCCCCTTGGAAAAAGCCGTCAAGACTGTGGATGCTGCAGGTCTTACCGTCACCGGCATTTCTCCTTATGATGTTTACGGTTCGGACTACCAAGTGGCAGCCATTGTATGCCCAGGGGAAAGCCGTTCCTCTGTTGCTGAAAAATTCAATGTAGACGAGTCCGAGCTCCAAGGTCTTCCGCGCCGCCCCATCAAGGAGGGCTACAACTATATGCTTGTGGGTTCTCAGCTGGGCGAGATTCGCACCGAGCGTCTTGACCGCGACCTTGTTGATCTTTGCCAAGTAGCGACCCAACCATTCCAGGCCCAAGCGATGATCCCATTAGTTAAGAGTCCTGCTGGCGCGTGGACTATCGCGGCGCAATAACCTCGGAGACTATATTATTTTAGTCCTGTGGCCCCAGCTCTGTTAGAGGAAGCTGGGGCTTTTGTCATGAAAAGGGCATAGGCTCGCATCCTGCGATGGGGGTGACTACCCTTAGTCTGGTGTTAGTACTAGCGATAGATACCGCGACCGAGAACCTCGTTGTGGGAGTAGTGCGCACCGATCAATCAGGTGTGCCAAAAGCTCTGATAAGCGAACGCATTGTTGATGATGCCCGCGCCCACAATGAGATGTTGGTTCCCACTACTCTCGAGGTTTTAGATGAGGCAGACTTAAGCTTTGCTGATCTCGACGTCATTGTGACAGGAACTGGGCCGGGCCCCTTCACGGGCTTGAGGGTAGGAATGGCGACCGCCCAAGCCTACGCTGATGCCTTAGGAATTCCAGCAATTGGGGTACCCAGCCATGAGGCCCTGGCTCATCGACTGTTCTCTCAATACCCCTCTGCTGCGCGTATCGTGGTGGCCACGGACGCGCGCCGTAAAGAAATTTATTGGTCATCTTTCCGCCTCCTGGAGGGGCGTATTCAGACAGTAGCGGGCCCAGAGGTATGCCGCCCCGAGCAATTAGGGCAGCCCCAGCCGGAATCTGATCTTGGTTTCACAGATATTGACCTGCTCTCAATCCCTGAGAACATTGCACCGCACTTAAACGCTGCCTATAAGGGCGTCACCCGTGTGCATCTCCATGCAGGCGCGCGTGATCTGGTGGCCCAAGCAGACCTGAGTGGATTAGAGCCATCTGGTGCTGTCAGGACAGCGCCGCTGGTCCCACTATATCTTCGGCGCCCCGACGCTAAGGAGCCTAAAAAAGTGCCGCTATCGAAAGCTCTTTCGCCACATTTTAAGCGCATATGATGGTCCATACCCAGCCAGGACACTAAGAATCGGAATAATCTGTGCAGCTTAGAGAAGTATACTCAGGTGATATTGACCGCCTCGTGGAGTTGGAAAGAGAACTGTTTCCAACAGACAGTCCGTGGACTGAAGCGGATTTTCGCGCTGAACTAGCTCAGGAGTTCACCAGCTATCTCGCCGTGGTTGATCCGCAGCGACCAGAAAAGCTTCTAGGCTACGTGGGGTTGGCCTTTCTTGGCACTCCAGGTGCCTACGAGGCTGAGATTCGCACCATCGGGGTAGATCCCCACTTTCAGCGGCGGGGCGCGGCCAGGCTTTTGATGGAGAATGTTGTCTATCTCGCCGAAACCTTAAATGCCCCCATTTTCCTCGAGGTTCGCTGTGACAATATTCCAGCCATATCGCTGTATGAAGGTTTTGGTTTTGTGAAAATTGGGGTGCGTAAAAACTACTATCAACCTTCCGGTGCGGATGCATTTACCATGGTGCGGGAGAAGAAAGAGGATGAACAATCATGATCGTTTTAGGTATTGAATCTTCCTGCGATGAAACCGGCGTGGGTATTATTGAATTGGGCGAGGATCACAGCATGACCATCTTGGCTAATGCGGTGGCGTCATCCATGCAGGAGCATGCCCGCTTCGGCGGGGTCGTGCCCGAGATTGCTTCTCGTGCGCATTTAGAAGCTATGCAACCGGTGATGCGGCAAGCTTTAGCGGAAGCTGGGATCAGCCGACCCGACGCGGTAGCCGCTACGGTGGGACCTGGACTCGCTGGCGCACTTTTGGTGGGAGCTTCTGCTGCCAAAGCCTACGCCGCTGCGTGGGGGGTGCCATTTTACGGGGTTAATCACCTAGGTGGGCACGTTGCGGTGGCCAATCTGGAAGGCGACGATTTACCGCACGCAGTAGCTCTCCTCGTGTCAGGTGGACACACCCAGCTGTTGGAAGTGGAGAAAGTGGGCAAGCCGATGCGGGAGTTGGGCAGCACTTTAGACGACGCTGCTGGAGAAGCGTATGACAAGGTCGCCCGCTTGCTCGGACTCGGCTACCCAGGAGGACCGGTCATTGACACACTAGCGCGTACCGGTAATAACACCGCTATTGCATTTCCGCGAGCTCTTAATAAGGCCTCCGATCACACCGGCCCACACCGTTTTGATTTCAGTTTTTCGGGTCTAAAAACCGCGGTGGCGCGCTATGTTGAGCAGGCCGAGCGCGAGGACCGAATGGTTAGCATTCCCGATATTTGTGCATCGTTCCAGGAAGCTGTGTGTGATGTTCTAAGCGCTAAAGCTATTCGTGCATGCAAGGAAACTGGTGCCGAGGTACTGCTTCTTGGTGGCGGGGTTGCAGCCAACTCCAGATTGCGAGAACTGACGGCGCAGCGCTGTCAAACAGCTGGAATAACTCTCCGGGTTCCGCGCTTCGAATTGTGTACCGATAATGGATTGATGATCGCGGCTCTTGCTTGCCAGTTGATTGTAGAATCTGCTTCGCCCTCAGCGTGGACTGTAGGCACTGATACCTCCCTTGAGGTGGAGATTCCACTCCTGGCGCGGTAGCAAAGGAGAGCGCAATAAGGTGAGCGTTCGCTGTCAGCGTTCACGAGTGTGAAGAGCTTGAAGGGTTAGCACTTGGGAGGGTAGAGTGCCAAGTGGCTGCTTTTTTAAAGCACCCCAAGACACAAACAATATTGATAGTTGAACGAGGGAGATTCTCATGGCAGTGAATATTAAGCCACTGGAAGACCGTATTCTGATCCAGATCAAGGAAGCTGAAACCACTACCGCTTCGGGCTTGGTCATCCCTGATTCCGCTAAGGAGAAGCCACAAGAGGGCGTCGTTATCGCCGCTGGTCCGGGCCGCCTCGATGGCGCCGACCGCGTCCCAATGGATATCAAGGAAGGCGATACTGTTGTCTTCTCCAAGTACGGCGGAACTGAGCTGAAGTACGACGGTGTGGAATACCTCCTGCTCAACTCCCGCGACGTTCTTGCCATCATCGAGAACTAAGCATCACCTTAAAAAGACGAAGGTTAGAAACTTATGGCAAAGCTCATTGCATTCGACCAAGAGGCACGCGAGGGCCTTCTCAGAGGCGTTGACGCACTAGCAAACGCAGTGAAGGTGACGCTGGGTCCCCGCGGGCGCAATGTCGTATTAGATAAAGCCTTTGGTTCGCCAACCGTCACCAACGATGGTGTCACCATCGCACGCGACATCGACATCGCAGAACCTTTTGAGAACCTAGGTGCTCAGCTCGTTAAATCGGTTGCGGTGAAAACCAATGATATCGCTGGTGACGGCACAACTACCGCCACGCTTTTAGCTCAAGCTCTCATTACGGAGGGTTTGCGTAACGTAGCGGCTGGCGCCAACCCTATCGAGTTGAATAGGGGCATCGAGCGCGGTGCGCAGCGCGTTGTGGAGCAACTTCTTGAGCGCGCTGCCGAAGTCTCAAGCTCCAGTGATATAGCTAATGTGGCAACCGTCTCCTCTCGCGATGAAGAGGTGGGCGATATGGTCGCAGCCGCTATGGAAAAAGTGGGCAAGGATGGCGTCGTCTCGGTGGAAGAATCCCAGTCAATCGAGTCCTATCTCGACGTCACTGAGGGTGTATCTTTCGAAAAGGGCTACCTATCGCCCTATTTCATCACAGATATCGATGCCCAACAGGCGATTCTGGAGGATACCTATGTCCTTCTGGTTCGTAATAAGATCTCCTCACTACCTGATTTCTTGTCCCTGTTGGAGAAGATTGCAGAGGCTTCCCGGCCGGTGCTGATTATCGCCGAAGATGTTGAAGGTGAGGCGCTGCAAGCTTTGGTTGTGAACTCTATTCGGAAGACGCTACAAGCTGTAGCTGTAAAATCGCCGTATTTCGGAGAGCGACGCAAAGCCTTCATGGACGACCTCGCCGTCGTGACAGCCGCAACGGTCATCGATCCAGAGGTGGGTGTGACCTTAAAGGATTCTGGTCTCGACGTCTTAGGCTATGCCCGTAGGATCACGGTAACCAAGGACGAAACCATCATTGTTGATGGTAAGGGAACCAGCGAAGAACTGGAGAGTCGGCGCGAGCAGATTCGCCGCGAAATCGCCCAAACCGAATCCACCTGGGACCGCGAAAAAGCCGAGGAGCGCTTGGCAAAGCTCTCCGGTGGCGTAGCCGTGGTTCGCGTGGGTGCTGCAACCGAGACCGAAGTTTCCGAGCGTAAACTGCGCGTTGAGGACGCTATTAACGCCGCCCGCGCTGCTGTTCAAGAAGGCGTTATCGCCGGTGGCGGCTCAGTACTCGTGCAGATTGCCCAAGATCTCAAGGCCTACGCCAACGACTTTGAGGGTGATGAAAAAGTAGGTGTCATGGCTTTAGCTCATGCTCTGGTCAAGCCCGCTTTTTGGATTGCCGAGAACGCTGGCCTTGACGGTGCCGTTGTAGTCTCGCGCACCGCTGAGATGGATAATGGCTACGGCTTCAACGCCGCGACCCTGGAGTACGGGGACCTTCTGGCACAGGGAATTATTGACCCTGTAAAGGTCACACATTCCGCAGTGGTAAATGCTACGTCCGTAGCACGAATGGTGCTCACTACTGAGGCATCTATAGTAGAAAAGCCTGCTGAGTCCACCCCTTCCGGAGGACATAGCCACTAGGAGAGTTAACATCGAGTGGAGCTAGTAATCACGAGGATCCCCCTTATGGTACTAGCTCCTCTTCTTTGTTCCTGTGACTGAGTAGATAGCGCATTCGTTCCTCCGCATTCATCCCTCCCCAAATCCCATAGGGCTCGGCTTGAGTTAAAGCGAAATCGCGGCAATGCGCAAGTACTGGGCAGTGGGCGCAGATGGCTTTAGCTCGCTGTTCCCGTTCTTTTTTAGCGACACCGCGCTCGTATTCGGGATTGAAAAAATACTTAGCAGTAAATTCGTGACAAGAGCCTAGATGCTGCCACTCCCATTCGTTAGCGATTGGTCGATGCTGAATCTTAGTCTTGGTTTCGGCTGTGAATGGATTCATAGGTTAAGCGTCTCCTTTCTATCTTATTGGAAAATTGGACTAACCTATGGCGCTTAAGGTTCCATCTGCCGAAGACCGTCGTGGTGGTGACAAGGCGAGAAGGTGGTTCGCACATTTTTCACAAACCCCAAGTAGCAATCTAGACTGGGTACCATAGGGAAGCAGATCGTCAACCATGTATTAGTTTTCTTCCTCTCTCCGACCCGAAGGCCACACAAACACTATGAGTGATACTGAAGCAGCTCTAGCGGAACTTGTTCCCCTAGCCGCCGCTGGCGATACTCGGGCCTTAGATCGCGTGCTCAAGATTGTCCACCCCCTCGTTCTGCGCTATACCCGTGCCCGCCTTACCGGGGGACGCCAACCTACTCCAGAGGATGTTTGCCAAGAGATCCTGCTGGCGGTAGTGAAATCAATGACCACCTACGTCGATCAGGGTCGTCCCTTTATGGCATTTGTCTATGGAATTGCTTCTCACAAGGTTGCCGATGCGCACCGCAGCTATTCCAGGGATCTGTCCAATCCCACAGAGCAGGTACCTGAAACGCACTGTGATACCCAAACTCCAGAGGAATATGCGCTGCTAGAGGTAGGTAGTAACAGAGTGCGGGCATTGCTCGATTTACTCAGTGAGAAGCCGCGTGAGATTCTGATTTTGAGAATTTTCGTTGGGCTATCAGCGGAGGAAACCGCTGGAATTATTGGCAGCACCCCAGGTGCAGTTCGTGTCGCGCAACACCGCGCGCTTGCGACTCTGCGTAAAGCCATTGAGCAGGAGACGATCTAAATGACATCCCGACGTCATCGCGGCGACCAATCGGGCGCAAGCGACGTGAATTTCACTGAGTTGCGCGCCACTGATGAATTCGTGGACGCGATTTCTTCAGGCGTTGATCCCTCTAATGGTACCGATGACTTGGCTGGCAACCTCCTCGCATTCCGTGAAGAGATCTACCGCGATATCCCACGAACTCCCAGCGTCCGCGAACTGGGCGTAATTCCCGCTCAGGATGATCCCACTAGCGTCTTCCCACCGATTTCGACTCATCTTTTTGCCCCTGAGGTGGATTCCGCTCTCGCAGAGGAAACTTCCGCGGAGGTCATTGATCTCGGTCATCGTCGCTACAAGTTTGGCCGTATCGCCTCCGGTTTGGTGGGAGCGGCAGCTGCAACTCTTATCATCGCCGGCGGTGGAATAACGATTCTCAATGCCGACGAGACTAGCCCGCTGTATGGCTTATACCAGCAGCTTTTCGGTACGACAGATCAAGCTGCAGTGGTCGAGCTAGCCTCCACCTTGGAAGAGGTTGATTCTCGCAATAATTTAGGTGACACCGAAGGTGCGCGGCAATTACTAGAGCAAGCCCGTTCCATTGTCGAGCGTCTAAATGATTCGAATCGCGCGCAGGCGCGTATCGATATCGAAAAGAGAACTGTTACGGTTACGGTCACCCCACCTCCAGTTACGGAGGTCACCACCACTACCGTAACTCTGACGCCGGAGCCTTCGGTCAAACCACATTCTCCCGCTACCACGGTGACTCCAAGTCCGCAGGGGAGCGCATCGCCTAGTGCAGATAATCCTGCCTCGTCTACGGTTCCACAACCCGATGCACCAGCGGAGCCTAGGCCGGCACAGCCTTTGCCGCCACTGGTCATACCGGAGAATGTGCGCCCGTAGAACCGTTTGAAGCCCGCGCTCTCAGCCCTTGTCTAGCCTCGTCTCGATGTGCGAAAAAATAGCAGGTGCTAGTGTCACGGTGCTAGCTGAACCGGATGTGAGAAATGACGGTTTTTAGGAATGACGGCCAGCTCGGTGCATCCCATCGAGGTAGCCAGTACAATATTCCCACGATACGTAGGCGTCTTGATCCGGATATAAGCAGGGTTCGTGCATGGGTGCCAGCTCGCCGGCCAGAGTGGATCGCATATTGCCCTCAACAATATCCCATGTGCAAAAATGCTCGTCGTCACAGTGATCGCAGAAAAATACTAAACCCTTGAGTCCGGTGGGCTCTAAAATAAGGCGAAATTTCTTTACCATATCGAGTTCGCGCTGCAACAGGATTCTCTCATCCTCACTCAGCTCAATAGCTTCGTCGTCTTCGGTTAGAAAGGATGCAGGGTCGAAGGGGTCGTCAGCGAATGGGTCGCGGGGCATATTCCAGTATTCACTCACTCTTTAAACCCTAGGGTGCTGCGCTACAAGGCACAAATCTTAATGGGGCTTCACCATTATCTCCTTCTAATTTCGCGGCAACGTTCCAGTAATCAGAAGAACTCGTGGAGGACAGAGAAGTTTATATAAGGCCAAGGGTTTCCTCCCTCTTTGTATAAAGCGCTACGCTAGTAGCAAGCTGATTAGTTGTGAGTGTGCGCGAGGATCATCTCGTGCAGCCGCTCAAGCTATATCTGTGCAGTGCGAACCTTCTCTATAATTTTCACGCATATTTCTTTTCACGTTCCTCAGGAGGACAATATCTATGACTCAGCGCGTATCAACCGGTGGCGATGATCCCAATAAGGTGGCTTTGGTGGGGCTTACCTTCGATGATGTTTTGCTCCTGCCGGATGCATCCGACGTAATTCCTTCGGAGGTATCCACCACGACGAGGTTGAGCCGCAATATTGAACTCAATATCCCTATTATTTCCGCCGCTATGGATACCGTCACTGAATCGCGGATGGCCATAGCCATGGCGCGTGAGGGCGGGCTGGGTATTTTGCACCGAAACCTCTCTATCGAGGATCAAGCCAGCCATGTGGAAATTGTCAAGCGCTCCGAATCGGGCATGATCACCGATCCTGTTACCTGCACGCCCGATATGACGATCGCCGAAGTAGATGCGATGTGCGCAAAATTTCGCATTTCAGGTCTCCCTGTAGTCGACGAACAAGGCATTTTGGTGGGCATTTGCACCAACCGCGATATCCGCTTCCAACGCGATTATTCCCGTAAGGTGGGCGACGTGATGACGCCTATGCCACTCTTTGTGGCACCCGAGGGGGTGAGCAAGGACGAGGCCTTGGATTTGCTGAGCAAGCACAAGGTGGAGAAACTTCCCATCGTTGATCCTGCTGGCAAGCTCACCGGACTGATTACGGTGAAAGATTTTGTAAAAACTGAGCAACACCCCAATGCTGCCAAAGACGGATCAGGGCGTTTGCTTGTCGGTGCTGGTATCGGTGTGGGCGAGGAATCCTTCGAACGTGCAGGAGCGCTTGTCGACGCCGGCGTCGATGTGCTTGTCGTTGATTCCGCCCATGCGCACTCCCGCGGCGTGCTGGAGATGGTGAGCCGAGTAAAGCAAACCTTCGGTGAAAACGTTGACGTTATTGGTGGCAACCTAGCCACCCGTCAGGCTGCGCAAGCGATGATCGATGCGGGCGCCGATGGCATCAAAGTAGGCATCGGCCCTGGCTCCATCTGTACAACGCGGGTGGTGGCTGGAGTGGGCGCCCCGCAGATTACCGCGATTATGGAGGCCTCAGTTCCAGCGCATAAAGCTGGAGTCCCTATTATCGCCGATGGCGGCATGCAGTTCTCCGGCGATATTGCTAAGGCTCTTGCAGCTGGCGCCAGCAGTGTGATGTTGGGATCGATGCTCGCAGGCACCTTGGAATCACCAGGCGATGTGGTGGTTGTAGGGGGCAAGCAATATAAGCGCTACCGTGGTATGGGCTCCATGGGGGCGATGCAGGGTCGTGGCCTCAGTGGCGAGAAGCGTTCCTTCTCCAAGGATCGTTATTTCCAAGCTGATGTTAAGAGTGAAGATAAATTGGTGCCCGAAGGCATCGAAGGTCAGGTTCCTTTCCGCGGGCCAATCGAATCGATTGCGCACCAATTAGTTGGCGGTTTGCGTGCCGCGATGGGCTATACCGGGTCGGCGTCGATTAGCGATCTGCACCGAGCTCGATTTGTTCAGATCACCTCAGCGGGGCTCAAGGAATCGCATCCTCACCATATTCAGCAAACCGTTGAGGCCCCCAACTATCACTAAACCCCTTTCAGCCCTAGCTTTCTAAGCCAGTGCTAAAATAGCGAGGTCTTTACTGTGATGAGCGAGAAAGAGTGAGCGCATGCGCGAATATGTGGAAATTGGAATCGGCCGGGAAGCCCGCCGCACCTACCAACTCGAAGAGATCAAGGTTGTGCCCTCAAGGCGCACCCGCTCATCTCAAGATGTGGATACCAGTTGGAATATTGATGCCTATAGCTTTGATGTGCCGATTATCAACCAGCCTACCGATGCGCTCGCGAGCCCTGAATTTGCTATTGAACTCGATCGCCTCGGCGGTATGGGAGTTATCAATGCGGAGGGAATATTAGGCCGACACGAAGACATCGACGCGGTACTAGGCGAGCTCATTGCAGCCGCTGAAGCCGAAGAAGGCTTCGGATGTGGCACCTCTGTATCGGTGTTGCAAAAGCTCCATCAGGCTCCCCTTCGCAAAGGATTATTGAGTCAGCGCATCAAGGAAATTCGCGATGCTGGTGCCACTGTGGCAGTGCGGGTTTCTCCGCAACATGCTCGGGAGTTGGCCCCCACCATTATTGAGGCTGGTGCGGATCTGCTTTTTATCCAAGGTACGATCATCTCCGCTGAACATGTGGCCCGTGGCGGGGAACCGTTAAATTTGAAGGAATTTATTTCCTCGCTCGATATTCCTGTGATCGTGGGTGGAGTATCTGAGTATTCCACTGCCTTACACCTGATGCGCACTGGGGCAGTCGGTGTGATCGTGGGTTCAGGGGTAACGACGAACTGGGAATCCTTAGGTATCCAGCCACCGATGGCCACCGCTATTGCTGATGTGGCTGCGGCCCGGCGCGACTATCTTGATGAGACTGGTGGCCGGTATGTCCATATTATTGCCGCGGGGGATATTTATTCCTCGGGTACGATGGTCACCGCGATCGCCTGTGGGGCCGATGCCGTCATGCTGGGATCGTTATTGGCCCCCGCCCAAGAGGCAGCAGGTCACGGCTTCTTCTGGCCTTCAGTGGCAGCTCATCCTCGTTTCCCGCGCGGGATTATTGAATTGCCCATGCCTTTAGAGGGCGCTGATCGGCCAAGTTTGGAGCAGATTTTGCAAGGACCCACAACGGATGTACTGGGCACGCAAAATCTTGTCGGGGGACTTAAGCGAGCTATGGCGAAATGCGGCTACGCCGATTTGAAGAGTTTCCAGAAGGTAGAACTCGCTGTCTAAGAGCAGCCCATGCGAAAAAAATATCGAAGAGATTGAAACGATCTTAGCGCCGCCCTAAAGACCTAGAGAAAAAGGGGCGGCGCTTTTTCTACGACCGTAGAGTGCCCGAGTGAGCTTTTATGCTGGTGTTTTCCTAGCATGGATAGGTTCTTCGGGTTGATCGTCGACGACGCGCGGCTTTTTGGTCGTTCGGGTCGCTCCTATGGAGGCGGTGATAACGCATGCAATGGCGATGAGGCCGAGTGCGCTAATATTCTGTTTGAGCAAGAGCCATCCCATAATTGCAGCGACAACTGGTTCTAAGGACATCAGCACCCCGAAGGTTGCTGATGGGATCGAGCGCAGTGCAATGAATTCTAAAGAATAGGGAATAAGAGAAGCCAAGAGAGCGGTGGCAATTGCATAGCCAATAAAGACTGGCTCAGATACAACCGTTGAAATATTAGCTAGGCCTTGGGGTGCGGCAGGGATCGCACCGATGATAAGAGCGACCGCAAGACCGCCAGTGCCGTTAATATGCTGACCTACTTTTGCGCTAGCCACAATATAAAGCGCCCAAAAGAATGCGGCGAGAAGGATAAAAACGAGGCCTAGGCCGTCGAGGGAGGCGGAGGAAAAGAAGGATTCCAGGCCGAAAATTCCTATACCTACAACGGCAAGACCCACCCAAAGAAAATCTTTGGCGCGCCGGGAGAGGAGAGCAGCGAGGCTGAGTGGTCCGAGAAACTCTATAGTGACGGCGGTGCCAAGGGGAATACGGGCTAGACCCGAATAGAAAAATCCGTTCATTAAACTGAGGGCGATTCCGAGGGCGATGACGTGGGTCCACTGGGTGCGATTCCACTTAAGAATTTTTGGTCGCGTTATTGCCAAAAGTAGGGTACCTGCGATGCCGAGGCGGTAAAAAGCGGTGCCCCAGGTGCCAGCAACGCTAAAGAGTTGGGTGGCTAATGCGGAACCGAGTTGCAGGGAGATAATCGCAAGGATCACAAAAGTGATCCCGATCCACGCTCCAGATAGCGAGAGCGGCCTAAGGCGCGGGCGCCGAGCGGCTGGGGCCATGATGTGGAGGCGCGGGAGAACGTTCATAGGAATATTGTTGCTGATAGCAAAAGGTTTAGTCTAGCAACGGTTTTTTGAGTAGATATGTTAGAGTTCCTTTTATATTGTCCAGGATTTGCCTGAGAATTACCCAGAAAACCCGACTGCGCGTACGAGCGAAACTATATATTCCCGCCCAGAATTATAGTTCCAATCCGCCTTATAAAACCCACAAGGAGTCCGCCCATGCGTATTCGACGCGGTATTGCATCTAATTTGTACCGATTGCGCATGCTTGTGGAATTACGCCGTCTAGGGACCATGAGCGAGGTCGCAGAGATTCTCCTGCTCACACATTCTGCGGTGTCCCAGCAGCTCAAACAGCTGGAAAAAGAAGTCGGTTATACTCTCATCGAAAAATCGGGACGGCGAGTTCGCCTAACCGATCGTGGAGAAATCCTCGCAGATTATGGTCACCGCATGCTGACCCTTGCTGATGAAGCAGCCGCGGCCCTAAAAGATCAACGCGATATCCGGGGGCATCTAAAAATAGCGAGCTTTCAATCAGCCCTGGTGGGACTGATTTCCTCCATTGTCACCGATATGGCAGTCCAACACCCTGACCTCAAACTGGAATTCCACCAATACGAAGTCGATGCCGCCATCGCGCAGCTACTGAGCGCCCACGTCGATGTCATCATCGGCGAAGAGCTTCCATTTATGCCAGCCCTAGACACGCCCGGTATGCACCGCGAAGATCTCTACCACGAAGATATGGTCCTTGCGTGCCCCACGCACGGGCCGTGGGCGAAACGATGCGCGCATGTGCGCGATTTCAAAGAATTAGCCCCGGTGCCTTTTCTGCTCAATCCTCAATCCTCGGTGGCCGGATACTGGGAGCGCAATTTCTGCCTCAACCATGGCTTTATGCCCACCGCCCTTCTAGAGTCCCCTGATCCTCTCCTGCAGCTTAACCTGGTCGCACAAGGGGTGGGGGTGGCTATTCTACCGTCACTGGTCCTGCATAATTATCCCGCAAATATCCTATTAAAGGCACTGCCTGGTCATCCGCAGCGAGTGATTTTCACAGCAGTACGCGAAGGGCGCGAAGCCTACCCTGCTATCCAAACACTGCGGGCGACTCTTGCCGGGGCGTGGTCGAATCCGCAGGAAGTAGACCACACGCTATAGCGGTTCCTCCATAGTGAGGCTATTCGTGCGCTTAAGGGATCGCCTTTTATTCTTTATCTTGAAGGGGAAACCGCTAGACTGTGAAACCGTGAGCAATCAAACCCAAGCACAGCATCATCCGGTTCTCGTGATCGATTTCGGGGCCCAATACGCGCAGCTGATCGCTCGGCGTGTGCGAGAAGCCAATATTTATTCCGAAGTTATCGCCCATACCGCCACCCTCGACGAGATTAAGGCCAAGAAACCAGCAGCTCTCGTGCTCTCTGGTGGGCCTAGTTCCGTGTACGCTGACGGGGCGCCGAAACTCGACCCCGCATTGATGGAATTAGGGATCCCGGTCTTCGGGATCTGCTACGGATTTCAAGCCATGACCCATGCCCTCGGGGGTGTGGTAGAAAATACCGGTAATCGGGAATATGGCCGTACCGATATCACCGTGGAATCTGGGGTTTTACATGCCGGACTCGATCGCATACACACGGTGTGGATGTCCCACGGCGACGCGGTCTCCCACGCTCCCGAGGGATTCGAGGTCACGGCCCATTCGGCCGGCGCTCCCGTGGCAGCGTTTGAATGTCAGGCAAAGCGCATGGCCGGGGTGCAGTATCACCCCGAGGTGATGCACTCACCCCATGGGCAAGAAGTCCTTGTGCGATTTTTGACTGAGATCGCTGGGTTGGAGCAGAACTGGACCCCAGCCAATATCGCGGAGGAGCTGATAGCGGGTGTTCGCGCTCAAATCGGCGAATATGGTCGCGCTATCTGTGGGCTTTCTGGAGGCGTTGATTCCGCGGTGGCTGCAGCCCTCGTGCAGCGCGCCATTGGCGATCGTTTGACTTGCGTATTTGTTGATCATGGTCTGTTGCGCGCAGGTGAACGCGAACAAGTAGAAACAGATTTCGTGGCAGCCACGGGCGCGACACTTGTGACCGCTGATGAGCGCGAGGCCTTCCTCCACAAGCTCAGCGGGCTCACCGATCCAGAGGCCAAACGCAAAGCCATCGGCAATGAATTTATTCGCTCATTCGAGCGCGCCGTCAGCCATGTGCTTGCTGATGCCCCGGAAGGCTCGGCAGTAGATTTCCTCGTGCAGGGCACCCTGTATCCTGACGTTGTCGAATCTGGCGGTGGTTCTGGTACTGCAAATATCAAGAGCCACCACAATGTGGGCGGGCTACCTGAAGATCTTGAATTCTCCCTCGTGGAGCCGTTGCGTCTGCTCTTTAAGGATGAAGTGCGCGCTGTGGGCCGCGAATTAGGTTTGCCTGAAGAGATCGTCAATAGGCAGCCCTTCCCAGGCCCTGGATTAGGTATCCGCATTATCGGCGAAGTCACCGAGGAACGTTTGGAGATCCTGCGCGCCGCCGATCTGATCGTGCGCACTGAGCTCAGCGCTGCCGGACTGGATGCTGATATCTGGCAGTGCCCCGTGGTGCTGCTCGCTGACGTCCGCTCTGTCGGCGTCCAAGGTGACGGTCGCACCTACGGCCACCCCATTGTGCTGCGCCCAGTATCCTCTGAGGATGCCATGACAGCAGACTGGACGCGATTGCCTTATGACGTTGTGGAGAAGATTTCCACCCGGATTACCAATGAAGTTCCGGACGTCAACCGCGTGGTGCTCGATTGTACATCCAAGCCCCCTGGAACTATTGAGTGGGAGTAAAAGTACCCACGAGCAGGTATACACCAACGCCACTGAACTTTTCGCAGTAAAGCGAAAAAGCTCAGTGGCGTTGCGTTATCGTGATGGAGATTTAAGTGCGGGTAATGGTGATTTCCCCGATATTGGTGGTGGCAGTAAGAAAAAGGGTTGGTCCTTTATCCTGTCCTTCAACCTGCGATGACCCAGGACACTGAAAGGTCCCAATATTAACCGAACAGGAAATTGAGGTATTCATACCGCGGGGGATGAGAACCTCGATTGTTCCTGTCGAGGTGCTTAAATCTAGGTTACGGTCACGGTCGAGAGGAGGAAGAGAGCGTAAATCGAGCTCGATACTGCCTACGTGAGTGGAATAACTCTCCTGTAAATCTTCATAGGTTTTTATCTCAGCGTCAATCGAGCCAATATTCATATCTGACGAGGGCGAGGCGCCGAATACCGCCACTGATTGCACAATAATGAGCCCGATAATTCCGAGGATGATTATGGGCCAAGCGCTGCGCTCGGGACGGTGGGGAGTGGTAATGAGGGGATCAGAAACCGAGTAATTAAGTGCCGAGTCGTCGAGGGGATACCACTGCGAGCCTAAAGGATCGGGGCTCCACCTACCGGTAGGGGTGGGGTCATAGGGGCGGTCTGCATAAAAATCCATAGGAGGTGGTGTGCTCACAGGCGGTAGAGGATAGGTGGAATATCGGGCAAAAGTAATAAGGAGAAAAGCAAGGGTAATAAAGATGCCCGCAACGCTGCTAAGAGCGTTAGGGGAATCAGAGATCAGTATTACCAGCCCCACCGCCACTAAAGGCCACCACCACGCGCGCGATGGACGACTAAGAGAATTCATTGAGCCTAAATCTATAGGGCCCTCGCCGTGCTCAGTGCCACCGCGGGGAAAACACAGCGCACACGCAAGGTAGATAATCAGCCCAGTGCTATGATGCCCAAGGCAGGCCGCTACAAAGGCTAAACGTACGACATTGGGATCGATGAGATAGCGTCGCCCTAGTGCTTCGCATACCCCTAAGAGAGGGCTTGAGGACGGGTGCGCAATTGTGGGGCGGGTGGCCCAATACGCGGCCCACTGCTTCTTGTCACACAGGTGGTGCAGAATATTCTCGTGAGCTTTGTCCGCGGCAGATTGAGGTGACGCGGAGAAAGAATGATGTGAAGGAGAAAATTCCATACCATCATTATTCGCTCAGGGGAGCGGGAAAGTCTATCGGGATCATCCCTGATTTTTTAAAGATCACCTCTTGCGATAACCCTGCATCTATAAAGGTTAATAAAGATAGGGGAGAACCCCGATGGCGTAGAGAGATATAGACGTGCCAGTATAAAAATATGGCTACACCACATATGTCTATCCCCACGTTCTATCGGCATCGCGATAGTGGGATGATTGGCGGAGTATGTAGCGGAATAGCCACCTACTTCGGAGTCAATGTGGCATGGGTGCGCTTAGGTTTTGCCGGAGCGTCGCTGCTGGTGAACGTCGGCACGCTTTTTTATATCTTGATGTGGATCGCTACCGAATCGCGCAGAGGTCTTCCCCCGCCACCTGATCGTTTTCGAGCTCCGGTGTCCTGGGGCTTGGTGGGGATTACAGTCCTAGGCGCGCTAGTAGATATCCACAGCGCGCGCTCTATTGGCTTTTTAGTATTTATTGCAGGCGGCGCCGTCATCACATGGTTCGCTCTGGACCGAGGTAAATCGATCATAACGCTAGTTCTCATGGTCGTCGGCACCAGCATGATCCTGGCTGGAGTGGTCATCGGGGCAGTACGCTGGCGCGTCGAACCAACTTTTCCCACCGCAATTGGCACAGTGCTCTTAACACTCGCAGGGGTGGCAGCCTTGATGGTCCCAATAGGAGTGCGAATATGGCAGCGTATGAGTGCGGAGCGGGAGGAGAAAATACTGAGTGCTGAGCGCGCCGAGATAGCGGCCAGGCTGCACGATTCGGTGCTACAAACCCTCGCATTGATCCAAAAACACGCAGAATCTCCGGCCGAGGTCATACGGTTGGCACGTGGTCAGGAACGGCAATTACGGCGCTGGTTATTCGAACCGGAAACCGATACCACTCTATTTACTGCGATTGAGCGTGCCTGCGGGGAGGTGGAAGATATCCATGCGGTACGCATCGCTCCAGTAACCGTAGGCCACGATCAGTTGCTCGAACCGCATGTGCAAGCACTGGTACTCGCCGCGCGGGAGGCGATGGTCAATGCCGCTAAATATGCTCCCGATTCTGAGATTGATGTCTACTGCGAGAATTTTGATGATATCCATATTTATATCCGCGATCGCGGCCCTGGGTTTGACCCACAGCACATTCCAGCGGATCGCCATGGGATTCGCGATTCCATCTGTGGCCGGGTTGAGCGGGCTGGTGGGAAGGTGAATATTCGCTCGCAACAGGAGGGGGATACGGGTACTGAGGTGGAGATTATCTACCCGATATAGCGACCGGGTATAAGGACGGTGAGTTTTAAGGGATAATAATAAATATGAAAGTTTTTCTTGTCGACGACCATTCCGTTTTCCGCGCCGGGGTGCGCGCTGAAATCGGTGATCACGTCCAGATTGTGGGCGAGGCAGGAAAAGTTCCAGATGCCATAGAGGGTATCCGTCTGACTACTCCCGATGTTGTTCTTCTCGATGTTCATATGCCCGATGGGGGTGGGGTAGCGGTTATTCACGCTGCCAAAGAGATGGATCCCGCTCCGCGGTTCTTGGCCTTAAGCGTCTCTGATGCCGCCGAGGATGTGATTGCGATCATCCGGGCGGGGGCGCGCGGTTATGTGACGAAATCAATTGATGGGCCCCACCTTGACGACGCGATGCGGCGAGTTAATGACGGTGATGCAGTCTTTAGTCCGAGGCTCGCAGGTTTCGTCTTAGATGCTTTCGTATCCCCCGATGCCCACAGTGGTTCCGGGGTCATTGATTCCCCCGAATATGATGCCGCCATCGAAAAATTGGCGGGGGAGAATACTGCTTATGAGATCCGAGAGATTATCAAAAACGACCCAGTAGTCGATGCCCTCACCAGACGTGAATTAGAGGTACTGCGCTTTTTAGCCCGCGGCTATACCTATAAGGAAATTGCGCGCGAACTGTTTATTTCGGTCAAGACCGTGGAAACGCATGCGTCGAATATTTTGCGCAAGACCCAGCAGTCGAATCGCTATGCCTTAACGCGCTGGGCGCAGTCGCGGCACCTCGACTAGTAGCAGCGATCGTAGATGGTGACGCAACTACCCCCTTCTTCCTCTTATTTTTCTCATATTTTAGATAAATAGCCAGCTTAGATGATGTTTTCTAGGGTGCTCTGTGCTTTCGTGGGGGTTTGACAAGACGGAGTGAAGGTATTTAGATAAAAGATGTGAATCAAACAAGTGTTCGAAAAGTGGAAGGTGATACAGCTCCGAGCAAGGAGCTGCGCATCGCCGCTTTGCGGGCACAAATGGCTCAGATCGCCCCAGTTTTAGAGCCCGATCACCACCAGCACAGTGAGCATTCCCAAGCAGAGCAGCACTCCTATACCGAGCGGGAGATTGTGGCCTTGGGTGCTGATTTACGTGATATTTTCCCCCATGGAGGTTTAAAACGGCGAGCCGTTGCACTCATGGATTCACCAGCACTGCTTGCTGTGGAAATGCTCGCCCATATCAGTAGCGCCGGACTCTTCAGTGCAGTGCTAGGGTGGCCAGAATTAAGTTATGCGGGGATATCTGAAAGCGGTGGACAGCTCGATCGTATTATTGCCGTCCCAGAACCCGGCGCGCAGATATGGGAAGCCGCCGCCATTTTAGCCGAAGGGCTTGATGCCATCTTTATCAACAGTGAGCAAGCAACCCTCACGCCCAGTCGAGCGCGTCCCTTCCTTGCGAAGGTGCGCCACGGAAAAGCAGCCGTTATTGTACTGGGAACGCATATCCCTACATCATGGATGGATATTCGCGCCCAGATTACGGGTTTTCGGGGAATTGGATACGGTACAGGCCGTATTAAAAGCATTGATATGCAGGTAACCACTACGGTGAAGGGAATAGCAAGAGAAAAGCGGATTACTATCGGCCACCGTCCTCACCTATATGCCGTTTAATGCGCACTCTAGCTTTATGGTTCCCAGACTGGCCAGTGCAAGCAGCAGTGATCAGTGGCTTGGCCACGCATATGCAACCGGTCATTATTTCGCAGCAGCACAGCGTGACAGTGTGCAATACCCACGCTCGTGCTCGTGGAGTGAAGCGAGGGATGCGACTACGAGCGGCTCAGGCCCTAGTGCCCGAAGCAGCCATTATTGCAGGTGATGCGGAGCGAGAGGGGCGAACTTTTGCTGATATCACCACCTCACTCGATGAAATAGCAGCGAGCGTTGAAGTATTACGGCCTGGACTTGTGGTAATGAATGCCCACGCTATCGCCCGCTTTTATGGCAGCGAAGCGAAAGCCACAGAGAAAGCTCTCGCAGCTAGTGCACGGCAAGGCGTTGACTGCGTAGCAGGTATTGCAGATGATATCCCTACCGCTACGATCGCCGCTCGCTATGGGAAAACCGTCGAGCAGGGATGCTCCCAAGAATTTTTGGCTCCGCATCCGTTATCGCTGCTCACTATCGAGCCGAGCCTCGACTGCGATGCGCACACAGTGTCTACTTTCATGAGCATGGGGGTACAAACCTTCGGCGATCTAGCAGCCCTTGATAGGACAGCGGTTCATACCCGCTTTGGGCATATGGGGATGCGCTGTCACCGCATTGCGTGTGCAGCAGAGAAAAGGTTGATCGCTCCCGATAGTCCAGTTAGTGATATGGCCCTTGAATACCGGCCAGAAGAAGCCATCAATCGAGTGGATACCGCGGCCTTTGTCGCGCGCTTTCTAGCAGCGAATATTATCGATACCCTCCGCATGCATGGTTATGAATGCGTCCGTCTCAAAATAACCGCCACTATTGGTCATACGCAGCTGGAACGGATATGGAGGACGCGCGAAGCACTGACCGAACAAGCGATAGCCGATCGGATGCGCTGGCAACTTGCTGGATGGATTACGGCACACGCACCCGAGGGAGAAGACGATGATGCGTTAGGTATTACCGAGATCATCATTGACCCCGTAGAGTGCCGAGTTCCTGCCCCGCGAACCTTATTAGGCAATGAGGCCGATGAATACCAGAGTCAGCGGGTTATTAGCCGCGTGCAATCGACCCTTGGGGTGGATCGCGTAGTTCAGCCCACCCTCATTGGGGGAATAGGGGTAACCGAGCGTGTTATTTTCACCCCCTATGGTGAAGATCCGGTGAATATCGATCAACAATCGTGGCGCGATGCCATCCCTGCTCCTTTGCCAGCGCGCGTGCTCCACCCAGCGGCGCGGTGCCAGCTTCTTGACGGTGCCGGTATGCCGGTTGAACTAGACAAGGACCAGATGCTCTCAGCCCCTCCTGTCACGATGCGGTGGGGAAAGAAAGTATTTTCTTTGCATTATTGGGCTGGTCCATGGCCCTTTTTGGGGCAGTGGTGGGCGCAAGAAGCCTCGGGCGCGCGTCTTCAGGTAGTGGGGGAGGATATGCACAACAACCCACAGGCATGGTTATTGCTGTGGGTTGCGGGGGTGTGGCGGGTCGAAGCTACTTACGATTGACGCTTACTGTTTACGGATATCAATAACCACGCGCACGGGGTTGTCGAGCACCTCAACCGAATAGGGGGCTGGAGAACCGTTGAGTCCAATGACAAATTGCCCACGACCTTCGAAAGTGCCCGAAGGTTTTACCGCGGTGACGATAGGGCCTGGGCCCTTGACTAGATCGGTGACAGCATCGGAATCGAGTCCTACCTCGAAGGGGAGAACAAGGCCGTCGATATTAACGTTGAGGAAGCTATCACCTGGAATATCAACGACTAGACCAGAGGCCTGCTGGGTGGGAGTATCCACATAGTCGATATACCAACCAGGTTTCCCCGTGCCTGCGAATTCGATAACAACTCGATCGAATCCCTTGTGGCTACCAATGCGAACTTCTTGAGGCACTAGTAGGGAGGGGACCGAAGGGCGTTGAGTGCGCATTTCTTTAGATGCCTCACCGAGGGGTGTGATTCCAGCACTGGCACTTGAAGAGGCAGCAGGGGAGGAGAAAGCTGTGCCAGTTTGAGCGGCCGAGGTGAAATCTGCAGTGGACTCGGTAGGAGATTGCGGGGCGCAAGCGCTGGCACAAGCTACTAGGCTTGCCACGCCTGTGGCCACGAGGGTGCGCATCAACGTAGGTCTACTCATAACCTCAACTGTAACTACCGCACCAAATAAAGGGAATTATAAAAGCTTAAAACACTAAATTGTTGTCAAATTGCAACAGTTACCGAGTGCCAGGTGCGCTGGGATTAACGATACCCCCGCTAGCACCCTAAAAAAGGGGCGCGCTCGCAGCGCATAGAGGAGCGGAAGTTCTCCACGGGTCAGTAGATCGGGGCTTTTCTCAGGAAAATAATCACCTCACAGATCCGAAGACGGGGGCGATTAGCCAGAAGCCCGCTATCACCGCATAAACTTCGCAGCCTTTGTGCACTGCGAGTACGCCGTATTGAGCACTAAAAAATATGCGTCAGTTATGGTCATAGACATAGACATAGACCAGCCCGGTACCGCAGTCAGGGATGAAACCGCTTTTAGGAATGCGCTTAAGACTGGGCATCGGCCACGGCAGACGGGGCAGCGCTTAAAAGATGTGCCTATTATCGACGCGTACGAACAATCCTATAAGGCTGCTTAGTCCCATGGTGGGGCGGGGCGATCTGAGGGCATGCTGTCGATGTCTAATCGTTTGACGATGGCTAGGCGGGTGCGGGGCTACGTCACCCAGTCCACAAGCCCCGTCTACGCGTCCCAGGGCACGACTGCGAAAGCCAGTAGCAGTGAGCCTAAGACGTTAGGCACTACGGGACGTAAAGGTGGATAGAAGACTGCAGAATGTCGAGAGACCGACCCCGAGGGCGACCATGACCAGGCCCAACGGCAGAAACTCGCAGCAGCCAACAAAAGATAATTTCGCGGGAGCAGCTGGAGCTTGAGTGCGGCATGGGCGATTGAGTTTTCTTCTCGTGCAGCGAAGGATTTTAAGAAGTTTGACTGACCAGTGCAGCTACGGGTTTTGTTCTTGTGCGAGATTGCGCAGTTGGATAATCCACACGATCGGGGGAAAGCCCTGACGGCCAATAAGCGGGGGGTTGCGGCGTTGGAGTGTAGGTGACTGCCGTATTGTTGCAGATATTGTGGAAGATACCGTGGTGATTGTTGTCGTTGATATTGGACACCGGTCTACGGTGTACGACGTTTAGGACGGCACCCAGGTGGGCGTGCACGAGGTTAAGCGTCACTCAAGCACCAGTAGGTGTTTTCGTAGAGTTCCTTTGAGTGGTTAATTCCTGCAAAGGGGCTTTTTGTCTAGGCATGCGGCCAAGTCGGGGTGCGTAGTGCGTTGTTTTCTCTGCTGACCTTCTCGCTTGTGCTGTGTGCCCGATAGATGGGGTTTGCGGACATGTAGCACGATCTACCCCTTTTAAAACAATCCCCACGGGGGCACGGTAGTAAAAATGCTATAGATTATTTTTCTACATCGGTTACATTATTTACTGACCCTATATTATTAGGTTGACCTTACTTTAAGCTGCCTTCTCTGAAAGGAAGTTGAAGTGTCTGAAAATAGTATTAAACATATCGTGAGTATGGCTCCTGCTGATATTGCAACTGTTATTGGGGTGGTTCTGACTCTTCTTAGCGTTGTGGGAATTGGGTTGGGGATAGGTTCTGCTACGAACCCTGACCTGTCAAGTGATACGGGTTCTCGTCAAGTATGGGATTGGGATTCTCGGAAAGGTTTGGAAAACGAAACTCCACTACGCTGGAACTCTCATGAAGTCATTGGTGGTGGGGAAAAAGTACGAGTCTTTTTCAATATTGGAACTCCAAGTTGTTACGGAATTCGATCGGAAGTAACCGAATCTCGGACAGCCGTAACCATTTCTTTGTTTGAAGGTTCACTTCCTGATGCTCCTGAACAATGTTCTCTTGTAGGAACAAGCGCGTCAACCGTTGTCGAACTTGCGCGCCCACTATCTGGTCGATTGGTTCTCCACGGTAACTAGAACCCATCTGTAGTTGTTTCTGCAAAGCTTCTTTGCCGCATCGAGGGGAGTGACCTTGGTGTGGTGATTTTTGAGGGTTGCGCGTGGTGAAAATGCGCCCCTCTCTCAACTCTCTTAGGTGCTACTAAGCTACCAGGAGGGGTCAATCTGTTGGCCTTATCCAAAATTGCAGTACATCTATGCCGTTAGTCGGTTAATATCAGGCCAGAAAAATCTTCCGCTCTGGTATGTGGAAAGCGGCATGGCGCGAAAAAAGAATGAGAATAACGATCAATTAGATCTTTTCGAGGAATTGAATCGGCTCTATCAGGAGCAAGAGAAGGAGCGCAATAATGTATCGCAAGCCAGAAATTCTACGCAGCACAGTGAGCAGCGTGCTGGAGACACTCAACCAAGCGGAACCGACATACGCGGAAGTAACAAAGCGGCACCGAGAACTCAACGACCAGGTAGAGGAGATGGCGCGAAGCCTAGCCCCAGCGGGGCAGGAACCTTCCCCAAGGCATTGGGAGGAGGCTTATTCGGAGATTATCGCCCTAACCTCATGACAGTTGTATTTATTTGAATGCTTGCGACCTAACCCTCTACGAGGTTTACTAAAATTCTTTAATAGGATGCTGTACTCACCTCTCGACCAAAGGGTAGGCTAAATCTCACAGCATTGTCTGGCGGCAGCGCTCATCGAACTATTACTCTTTCTAATCCCTGTGCGAATGGAGCTGAGAGAAAAAATTTCCGCTACTATACCCCCACCTCTCCAATCGTTGTGTTCTGATTCCCACCTCGAGCCGCTAGCAGGCACCGCGAAGAATGCACACACCTATATACTCGTCGAAAAGCCTGGTAGCTGGAGTAAAGATATCCTCGATGGCAATACCTTTGACGCCGCAGATACTGAGGTCCTCACCCAATTACCCCAGGTGTTGCTCATACGCCGGCCGGGGCGCGCTGGGCACCGAGAGGACCCTGACGGTGGATTCCGCATATATATCGTCTATGTTGCAGCGGGCATCGTAGAGATGGCTCAAATCAATCAGATCAGCGACCTCCTCGATTTCGATTTTTCTGGGCCCGGGCACAATGGCGGTCGCACCACGGTGGTAGCGGAACCGGTGGTCTTGGTATGCGCGCACGCCAAACGGGATCGGTGCTGTGCGATTAAGGGCCGTCCGATAGCGCGCCATCTTTACGAACGATTTCCGCAAGGGCATATTTGGGAGTGCAGTCACACCGGCGGGCATCGTTTTGCTCCGAGTCTGATCCTCTTTCCGTGGGGTTATTTCTACGGCCGCTTCGATGAGGAGGATGCTCTACGCATCTATATGGAAGCTCAAGCGGGTCGGCTCTATTTGCAGGGTAATCGTGGGCGCGGGCTGTGGGATAAGCGGGGGCAGGTTGCAGAATTGGCGGTGCGGAATCATCTGGCCGCCCAAGGTGAATCGCTCCCTATTGGGGCAACGGGGGTAGTGGACACCATGGTAACGCTTGCCGACGGTCGTGTCTTTGATAGTGAACTTATAGCGCGCACAGTCGACAATGCGCATATTTCCTGCACAAAACCACCAAAATCCGTGGACATTTGGGTGGCTACTGAGGTGAGACAACGCCTTTAGGAGTATAAAATAGCACTACCCCCGTTATCTCAATAGGGGTAGTGCTGTGGAGGTTTTCCTGCGAGCCTTTAGCGGCGCATCACTTTCTTCGACAGCCAATTGCCCAGCAGCTGAGCGATTTGAACCAAGATAATTATGGTAAAGACCGCTATATACATCACCTTAAAATCGTAAGCGCGATAGCCATAGACAATAGCGAAGTCGCCCAAGCCCCCGCCGCCGATATAGCCGGCCATCGCAGACATATCCACGATAGCAATAAAGATGAAGGTATAGCCGAGGATTAAGGGCCCGAGAGCCTCGGGGATAATAACCTGGGTGATAATCTGCCACGGTGTAGCGCCCATGGCGCGTGCTGCCTCAATAACGCCTGGATCAATACTGATCAAGTTTTGTTCCACAATGCGCGCAACGCCGAATGTGGCGGCGATAGACATACCGAAGATAGCAGCATTACGCCCAATTTGAGTGCCCATCACGATCACTGTCAGTGGCCCTAAAGCAGATAGCAAAATGATAAACGGAATGGGGCGAACAAAATTGACGAGGGTATTTAAGGCGCCGAAGAGGAATTTATTGTGGAGGATCCCACCCTCGCGGCTGGTATAGAGCAAGACCCCTAGGGCTAGACCCAAGGTTCCGCCAATGGCCAGGGTTAGCAAGACCATGACGAGGGTATCAGCAATAGCAGTAGTGAAGGTTCCACTTAGGCGCGACCATTCGGCTGCTACGACAGTGGTGGTCATCTGATGATCTCCTCAATCTCGGTGGTGTGGGTGAGATGCTGATAAAAATCGTCAATAGCAGCGTCGTCACCGGTAAGGCGCACGGTTATTTTGCCGAAAGATTTATGCTGCAAGGTGGTCACGCCGCCGTGGACGATGCCAATACCTACCCCTCGGGAGCGCGCTTGGGCGGAAGCAGTGAAAAACCCGGAATTCTCCGATAATGTGATCGTGAAAAAACGCCCTGGGTGGTAGAGCAGCTCATCTGCTTCAATGGTATCGGGGGTATTGCGCAGACTCGTGGCCACGAAGCGCTTGGCCACATCGGTGTGCGGGTGGGAGAAAATCTCGTAGGTAGAGCCATATTCCACCACACGGCCATTTTCCATCACAGCGACTTTATCGGCTATGGAGCGGATGACATCCATTTCGTGGGTGATCACCACGATGGTAATACCCAGTTCGCGATTGACCTTACGCAAGAGGTTGAGAACTTCTTGAGTAGTCTCAGGGTCGAGTGCGGAGGTGGCTTCGTCGGCAAGCAAGAGAGCTGGATCGGTGGCAAGTGCACGGGCAATACCCACACGCTGCTTTTGCCCGCCAGAAAGCTGTTCGGGATAGTTATGCCCCCGATCGCTCAAGCCCACGAAGTCGAGAAGTTCCTGCACCCTAGATGTGCGAGTTTTCTTATCAACCCCCGCTAGTTTGAGGGGGTACTCGATATTGCCAGCGGCAGTGCGGGACTTCATCAGATTGAACTGTTGGAAAATCATGCCGATATTGCGGCGCAGTTTCCGCAGTTCCCGTTCGGGCATACCCACAATCTCAGTGCCGTCGAGCCGCAAAGATCCCGAGGTTGGGGTATCGAGTCCGTTGATCATGCGCACTAGTGTGGATTTACCGGCGCCAGAATAACCGATAACCCCTAAGATTTCTCCGGCGTCGACAGCAAGGGAAACCCCGTCGAGGGCGACGATATCCGTCCCCGATTTTTTCTTGGAATGGAAAACTTTAGACAAGTTTTCAAATTCAATACGTGTTCCGTTCACGGATGTCCTTAGATAGCTTCGGTTAAAAAATCTTCATGCCAGCCCACACCCTAACCAGTAACGATGGAGATCGTCGCTTCCTGATAACCGTGATAACCGTGGCTCCTGCATGGGGGGGGGAGAAGGCGCAACGATTATCAGGTGAAAAGGGGTGAAAATGTGGAGCTCGAGACTATTTAGTCTGGTCTTCTAGGCGCTGGAGTATCGCCTGAAGAGCTTCAGGGGTGCTCTCTACGGGAACGGACGTGCCCTTAGAGTCCTCGGCGTTAGCAGCTAAGACCTGAGGATCATGCCAGAGTTGAGCTAGTTTCAAAATGGTGGGGTCATTCTTCTTGGATTCGCGCACCACGAAAGCGTTGATATAAGGCTCCGCCTCAGGTGCATTTGGGTCATCCTGGAATATAGCGAGCTTCGGATCAATTCCGGCCCGATCGAGGAAAGAATTATTAATGATTGCTGGCCTACCTTCGCCGTATGCGGCGGTAGTTTGTGCGGCATCCACAGACGTTACCTTCACCTTGGATTCTTTTTCGATGATATCGGCTTCGGTGGGGGTCAAGCTGCCCTGGGCTGCTGGCTTTAAGGTCACTAGATCAGCCTGAACGAGGACGTTAATGGCGCGGCCTAAATTCGATGGATCGTTGGGGACGATAACAGTTTCTCCCTCGATGCCATCGAGGCTAGAGTGATCCTTCCAGAAAAGCGCGAGGGGAACAATCTCCGTGGCTCCCACTGGAACCAGATCGGCATTATTGCCCACATTATATTCGGCGAGGAATTTCAGGTGCTGGAAGAGGTTAACATCTAGCCGATCTTGGGAGAGCGCCAAGTTGGGGGTTGAGTAATCGGAGAAATTAACAATATCTAGGGTGATATCGTTTTCCTTTGCTACCTCTTCTAAAGCGGCCCATACCTTCTTGGTGCCATCGGTCGTGCCGATGCGGATGGTGGTGCTGCTATTTTCGCCGCCTGGGGTGGCAGTATCATTAGAGCAGGCGGTCAGACCGCCGGCGGCTAGGAGTGCGGCAGTGGAGACTGTGATAATGCGAGAAATATTCATGATGACATCACCTTCAGGTTGATAAGTATTTGTTTATGAGGGATAGGTAAGGCAACGGCCTGCTGCACCCAGCTTGTTATAGTCGAGGCCCATCCGCGTTTCTGGCCTTCAAGCAGGTCAGCGTATGTGTAGATGGTGGCATCCCACCCGATTCCTTAGGGGAAAAGGGGGAGTGTGAGCCGATCTGAACCAAGCTGTCTCCTTAACCTAGCGTGAAGCGTATCCTAGTCAGATTTGGTTGTACAGCTTAGTCTAGTTTTGGGATCGCCTTAAATTCGTACGTATGTTCTAAAATATGATATATATTTCTTGTGGACCCAGCAGGAAATTTTCACGGAAAGCCGCTCAGTTGGTCACGTTTAGAGCGATATTTATCAGGAAAAGAAGCGTGCGAACTGCGGGCTCTACAATCCGAAAGCTTGGAAAAAAATAGCACACCTGTTCAATATTATTCACCCCGATCTCATGTAGAACTCCACGCGGCTAGCTGCTTTAACTTTTTACGCGGCGCATCCACTCCAGAAGAGATGATCGAAGCCGCCGTAGCAGTGGGAGTAGAAGCTATATCTTTGCAGGATAGAGATGGTTTTTATGGGGTAGTGGCCATGGCTGAAGCAGCTGCTGCGCATGGAATAGCTACCGTTTTCGGTGCCGAATTAACACTTGACACCGCTATCCTCTCCGTGATCTGTAAAAACCCCCGCGGATACCAGTTGCTCTCCGAGCTCATTTCCCAAGCCAAGATGGCGGGGGATAAAGACCACTGCCATTACCCCGATCTTCAAGCCATCGCCACGCAGCTATCTGGCCACTGCTATATCCTTGCGTCAGCAGAATGGGCCGAAGAGATAGAAACCCTTTACCAAGCCTTCGGGGCGGAGAATATCCTCCTCGAATACGTGGTGAGTATGAGCCCGACCGATAGCGATGCGCATGCCCTTTTAGACGCACTTCATACTCGCTACCATGGCGAATTAGCGGCCATTGTGACCACGCGGGCATGTGCGGCTCATAGCGGAGCCGCCCCAGTAGCCCAAGCGAAACAAGCGCTGGAGCGTAATCAGGCACTCTCTAGCGCTGCACCTCAACTCGCCGCGATGGGCGCTATGTGGCTGCGTCCGCGTGATCATATCGAAAGTGTTTTAGCTCCACACCACCGACGCTATATCGATCACGCCTGTACCATCGCGCGCGAATGCGCCTTTCAGCTCACCTTAATTAGTCCCAATCTCCCCCAATGGGAGGTACCTGAAGGGCACGACGAATTTAGCTGGTTAGAAGCCTTGGTCCACGAGCGCTTCCCCCAGCGTTATCGCACTAGAGATAAAGAGATTAGGCACAAAGCTGAAGCCCAAATCGCCCATGAACTCTCCGTCATTAAACAACTAGGATTTCCCGGATATTTTCTGATCGTCAGCGACCTCGTCGATTTCGCGCGCACGCGAAATATCTTGTGCCAAGGCCGCGGCTCGGCAGCAAATTCCGCTGTGTGCTTTGCCCTAGGTATTACCAATGTGGAGCCTGTAGCCGCAGGTCTGCTCTTTGAGAGGTTTTTATCTCCCGACCGCGATGGTCCCCCCGATATCGATGTCGATTTCGAATCCACACGTAGGGAGGAAGTTATCCAATACTGCTATGAGCGGTATGGGCGTGAAAACGCTGCGCAAGTAGCTAATATTATTAGCTACCGCCACAAAGGGGCCATCCGCGACGCCGCTCGCGCCTTAGGCTATGCCCCAGGGGCTTCAGACAGCTGGTCAAAAGGAATAACCGAACCCCCACAGGTAGTTTCTACACTTGCCAACCAGCTCTGCGGACACCCCCGCCATCTAGGCATCCACTCTGGGGGTATGGTGATCTGTGATCGGCCCATATCTAGCGTGGTGCCCATAGAATGGGCCCGCAAAAAAGGTCGCAGCGTCGTGCAATGGGATAAAGAAGCCTGCGCGTCGGCCGGGCTGGTCAAATTCGACCTTCTAGGTCTTGGTATGCTTGAAGCTCTGCATCACATGATTGACCTGGTCAAAGAGAGTACAGGCGATGAGATTAACCTGTGGGAACTCGATCTAAGTGACCCCAATATCTACGAGATGCTCAGCCGGGGCGATGCCATAGGAGTCTTCCAAGTAGAATCCAGGGCCCAGCTTAATACCCTGCCCAGATTAAAACCGCGCTGCTTCTTCGACCTCGTCGTGGAAGTTGCTCTGGTACGCCCAGGCCCTATTCAAGGTGGGAGCGTGCACCCATATCTGCGGCGGCGTAGTGGGGTCGAAGAGATCAGTTTCGACCACCCTGTGCTAGAAAAATCTCTCTCCAAAACTTTAGGCGTGCCCCTGTTCCAAGAACAGCTTATGCATATAGCCGTGGATGCAGCCGGCTTTACTGGGACCGAGGCAGACGCCTTACGTCGCGCTATGGGTTCTCGTCGATCAGCAGAGAAAATGTCTCCACTAAAAAAACGCTTCTATTCGGGCCTACGAGAAACCAACGGGATTACGGGGAAAACAGCGGATAAATTATGGAATAAGATCGTAGCTTTCGCGGCCTACGGCTTTCCAGAATCACACGCGCAATCCTTCGCCTCACTGGTTTACTTCTCTGCTTGGTTTAAGTACTACTACCCAGCCCAATTTTGTGTGGGACTCATGCGGGCCCAACCCATGGGCTTTTATTCTCCCCAATCCCTCCTTGCCGACGCCCGTCGGCACGGCATCAGGGTTCTCCCCGTATGCATAAATTCCTCGCGTGCGGAGCCTACCGTCGAAAAAACCGAGGACGGGTGGGGGATAAGGATCGGACTAAATTCCATCAAGGGGCTCCATAAGGTCTCCGATATTGTCGCTCATGCCCCTTACAGCACAATTGCTGATGTGGCGCGCCGGGCGGATGTGAAGACCAGCGATATTGAAGCCCTCGCCCAAGCAGGAGCCCTTGATATTTTTGGAACTGAACGCAGGCAAGCTCTGTGGCAGGCAGGTATAGCGGCCACCGAAAAATCTGATATGTTGCCAGGACTCTCGGTACTGCAGGCGCCGAGTCTACCTGGAATGAACGCTTTTGAGTTAGCGGTAGCTGATATCGCCACCACAGGGCTCACCCATGATAAGCAGCCCATGGTGCTCTTTCGAGAGTATTTGGACAGCGTGGGTATCATTCCCGCCGCTGAGCTATTGAATATCCCTGACGGTACCCGTATTCGAGTGGCCGGAACCGTCACGCACCGCCAAAAGCCCGCGACGGCTGGGGAGGTCACATTTATCGGTATGGAAGATGAGACAGGACTGATCAATGTGGTGATCACACCTGGGCTCTGGAAGCGACAACACGTCCTCGCCCGTACTGCCACCGTGCTGATCGTGCGCGGTATCGTGCGCAACGCAAACCGAGTTGCCTCTATTAGTGCTGATCTCCTAGAGGAATTTTCCCCTGCTGAATTACTCAGCGCTGGTTCACGCGACTTCCACTAAGAAACGGGGCACCGCGCACAGTACAGCGGCATGCGGACAGGGAGAGAAAGTGTATCCTCATTGGGTATGGAGAGATCGTTGCATGCTGTTCATCCGAATCTAGTGAAAGTACGCTATATCTCGCGCCTGCCGTGGCTTATCGTCGCGCTGATTGCCTCTCTGGTGTGGTTTTTTCTCTTTGAGCACTGGGTATGGGCGCTGGCTGTTCCCCTCGCATTACTGGCTATAACCTGCTGGTTTATCTGGTGGATCCCTCGCCAAGTGCACTTTCTTGGATGGCAAGAAACCTCAGAAGAAATCATCATTGCTAGTGGGCGACTCTTTCGCAGCATACGCATTATTCCCTTTGGCCGGGTGCAATATATTGATGTACTGCAAGGCCCCCTTGAGCGCATATACGGACTCAAAACTATCCATATCGTCACAGCTGGCGATGATGCGAGCTATATTCCTGGCTTAGAAGCCGAGACCGCCGAAGCCTTGCGCGAGCGCCTGCTCACATTTGCCAAGGAAAAGATGATCGATCTATGAGCGATATAGACAAGCACCGCCTCCACCCTTTGACCCCAGTGGCTAAAAGTGGCGATGTCATCGTTGCCACCACTGTCTTTGCTATCACCGCCGGCGGCTCCAGTCTCGGAGAACTCGTTGATATGGTGCGCAATAATTGGGATACGGCATACCTGCGGGCAGTTCTGTTACCACTCGTCGCACTCATGGTGTTTCTTGTCATCGTCGGCTCTCTGCTCTATGTGGGCTGGAGAGCGATTAGCTACGAAATTCACGGGACCGAAGTGGTCTACCGGTCGGGGATTATCCGCAAAAAGGTTCGGAGTGCTCGCTTCGATAAGATTCAAGCGATTGAATTATTCGAACCGATCAATGCGCGCATTTTTGGGCTGGCAGCGGTGCGATTAGAACAAGCTGGCGGGACTAATAGCCATGTTGACATCGCTTATCTCAAGCGCGCTGACGCGCTTGCGCTCAAAGACCAGCTGCTCGGGCAAACCCGCCGACACACCGCAGCGCCTACTCGTGAAAAGCTAGATCGAGCTGAGGATAAACCTTCTCCCCATAATTCACCACAGGACACAGCTACCCTTTCCCCAGAGATTATCGTGCCACCCATACCTGTATGGATGTCACTTACGGCAGCCGCGCTCTCCAAATCGACGCTGATCTCACTGCTGATCACAATTCCTCTCTTTATTTTTCAGCCACTACCTACGATCGCTATTTTCTCTTTCCTTCTTCCCTTAGTAGTCAACGCCTTTCAGATCATTGATCGTTCGTATCGCTTCACAGTTGAGCGCGATGGTGAAACCCTCAATATCAGTTATGGGCTGCTGAACTTGGAACGAAAAACTCTGCACGCTGAACGCACTCACGCGGTTGATATGGTGCAACCAGTGACCTGGCGGCTTCTCGACTGGTGGTTGGTGCGCGTGTCTGTGGCAGGTTATGGCAATGCCGAACGCGGTATGCTTGTTCTCCCCATTGGCAATAAAGAAAAAGCGATGAAAGTTGTTGCCGCTCTCATGGGTAATACCATAAATCCCGATCTAAAAGAACAATCGCCAGCAGATGACCTCGATAATATACGGCCTCAAACGTCGAGGCCGTGGGAGATTTATCGCAGCCCACAACGAGCTCGGTTTGTTTCCCCTATCGACTGGAATAGGCAGTATGTTCTGCTCAACGAGGATTTTATAATCAGCACACGCGGGCGGATCGGGCGCAGTGTCGCCATGGCTCACCGCCGACATATCCAGCACCTAGAGCTAAGCCACGGACCATTCGAACGTCTCGCTGGGATCGAATCGGTGACCATGGCTATCATTCCTGGCCCCGTGACCATCAAAGCTCGCCAGTTGGGTCTGCAGGACGCGCGCGGGCTCATCGCCGAGGTGGCTGAACTAGATCTCAACCACTATCTCTCAGTTTCGAACCGATAGGGGAGGCACAGCCTAGGCGCCGGATAGGATAACGGCGCCCTGCTCTGAAATCTCAGCTTTAGGATTCGGCTGCGCCTTCAAATCCGAACTGACGCCACGCTTCGAATGTGGCAATGGCAGCGGCATTGGCAAGATTGAGGGAGCGTCGACCTGCGAGCATGGGAATGCGCACGATGTCGGTTATGCGGGGGTGGTGGAGAGCCTCCTCGCTAAGCCCCGTTGGTTCCGGCCCAAAGAGTAAAATATCGCCACGCTGATAGCTGATATCTGCGTAATTGGTGGTGCCATGAGAACTGAAGGCGAAAACGCGTCCGTGGGGGAGGGAGGTAAAGACATCAGCGAGGTTCTCGTGAACGCTGAGCACTGCTAAATCGTGATAATCTAAACCTGCCCTGCGCAGGTTTTTATCTTCAAAATTAAAACCAAGAGGACCAGCTACATGCAGGTGTGCGCCAGTTGCCGCGCTGAGCCTGATGGCATTGCCGGTATTGGGAGGAATGCAGGGCTGATCGAAGACGATATGAAGCAGAGACATACGCAATATACTAGTGACTAAGAGAAGAATATATGCCAGCCGAAATCCTCTTTCCCGCGATTATCGCCATCATCGGCGGTCTAGGCGCTGCTGCTCTCCGCTTGCCGCCACTGGTTGGATTCCTTGCAGCAGGGTTCTTCATGAGCTTTCTCGGAATCGAGCACATCCCCGGAATTGAAGAACTGGGGGAAGTTGGGGTAGCCGTTCTCTTATTCACAATTGGTTTGCATTTAGATATTCGAATGCTCACGAAAATCCGAATTGTGGGCACAGCCCTCGGCCACGTTATAGCTAATACGGCCGTATTTGCACTTCTGTTTGGCGTTCTGTCCTCAGTACCTTTCTTGGTTTTCCTCGCCTCGGGGTGGACAAGTGCCTTGATAATCGGCTTGGCCTCTTCATTCTCGTCAACAGTCTTTGTCATGGCCATCATCGAAGAAACGGGGCGGGCGCGTTCGCGAGTTGGGCAAATATCCGTCGGCGTTTTAGTGCTCCAAGATATTTTCGCCGTAGCCTTTCTCGTTTTAGCGAGCGGACAAGTGCCACAACCGTGGGCCATCGTGCTCGTCGCTCTACCTGTCATTAGACCTCTGGTAGGTAGGTTGCCTGATCGCGTTTACCGGATCGAATTACTGGTTCTCGCAGGTGTTACTACCGCTATTGGTGCCTATGCTCTGTTCGAACTCGCCGGATTATCGGGAAGCTTCGGCGCCCTAGTCATGGGCTTAGTCATCTCCGGTCACCCCATTGCCGGGCGCCTTTTCACCGCCTTAACCAGTGTACGCGAACTCCTGCTGGTGGGATTCTTTATCGCTATCGGCCTGGGTGGTTTCCCTTCCATCGAGGGTTTATTATTAGCCGGTCTCCTCCTAGCACTGCTCCCTCTCAAGGCAGGATTATTCATGATAATCCTGTACAAAGTGGGAATGTCGAGTCGCACTGCGTTGCTGACGGCTGGCGCGCTTGCGAACTATTCGGAGTTTGGTCTGATCGTTGCCGCTCTCGCCGTGGAACGAGGTTTTCTCAATGGGGCGTGGGTGCAGATCATGGCCGTGGCAGTCGCTGGCTCCTTCGTCCTTAATGCCCTAGCGAAATTGAAGATGGACGTGCTATTCGACCGCTTGGTCGATATATTGCCGCAGCGAGACCCCTCCAAGCTGGCTGCTGGCGAACGTCCCCTTGATGTCGGCGGAGTTGACGCCATGATCTTAGGGATGGGACGCGTAGGTGCAGGTGCCTATAAGCGACTCACAGAGGCGTATGGGTTAACCGTGGCCGGGATCGAACACGACGAGTCACGCGTGAATGCGCTGCGTCGGCACGGGTATATTGTCTTCCATGGCGATGCCACCGACCCTGAATTATGGGCTCGCATGTGCGCTAGTTCCCATGAACCACAACTGCTGGTGCTAGCGATGCCCGATCATGGTGCCAATATCGAAGCCCTAGCCCACGTGCGCGCGCAAAGTTCGACCATCAAGACTGCGGCGATCGCGAAATATGGCTACCGTGCTCAACAGTTACGTGAGATGGGCATTGATGCGGGCGTTAACCTCTACTCGGGTGCTGGCACGGAGCTTGCCGACGTCGCCTTCAGAGCCCTTCACGGTTCTGAGGTGGAACTGGATTCCGAATTTCAGACCAACCCGCTTGATGCGGCCGGAAACTAGAACAGCGAACACCCCACAAGGCTGCCTAATCATGGAATAATTACCCCCATGACTGCTCTCAAACTTGACGGTAACCTATACCGCGATGAAATTTTCGCCGATCTTAAAACTCGCGTGGCCGCGCTCAGGGAGCGGGGAATTACTCCAGGTTTAGGGACCGTCCTCGTAGGCGATGATCCCGCCTCACACTCCTATGTGAAAATGAAGCACCGCGATTGCGCCGAGGTAGGAGTGCGCTCTATTCGCCGAGATCTGCCCGCGAATGCCTCCCACGAAGACTTACTCGCAGTTATCGAGGAACTCAACCACGATCCCGAATGTACGGGATATATCGTGCAATTACCGCTGCCGAAACATATCGACGAAAACGCCATCCTTGAGGCTATCGACCCAGCCAAAGACGCCGATGGTCTACATCCCATTAACTTAGGGAAACTAGTTCTCAACGAACCGGCACCGCTGCCGTGTACGCCCAACGGGGCGCTCCACCTGCTCAGCCGCTTTGGGGTAGCTACCCAAGGAAAGCACGTCGTTATCATTGGCCGTGGAGTAACAGTGGGCCGTCCCATGGGGCTGATGCTCACCAGACGATCAGACAATGCCACCGTCACCTTATGTCATACCGGGACTGTGGATCTCAAAGCGGAAACTCTACGCGCAGATATTATTGTTGCTGCCGCTGGAGTGGGGCATATGTTAACCCCCGATATGGTCGCACCCGGTGCCGCCGTTCTCGATGTGGGAGTGTCTCGAGTCGATGGTCGCCTCGTTGGTGACGTCCACCCAGGGGTTCTTAAGGTTGCCGGCTATGTATCTCCTAATCCAGGTGGCGTGGGCCCTTTGACGCGGGCCTTTTTAGTGCGCAATGTAGTCGAACGAGCCGAATCCCACCTCTTGGGGAACTAAGGCTACACGAGGCGATCGCTTAAATTCGTTGACCCCTCGGACTGCTTTGTGATTTCTACGCTCTACTCTTAGGCGCCTGAGCGCCTGAGCGCCTCGTCGAGAAGCGACCGAACTCGCAGCTCTGAGGCACAGCTGAGCGCTCTTACACAGGCATATCAGGTTTTGGAGGTTTTGAGATCACTAGGCTTTTTGAATACATTGGGGTTAGTTGCGCAGCACGGGAGAGAGGGCGCGCACGCTCGTGTCAGCAGATAACGCCATACGCGCCGTGGTGCAGAAATCAGAGGTCTTTTCCATGAAACCGACACACCCCGTCACACTAGCGGAGATCAAAGATCTCGATCGTCTACTCATCAACCCCCATGATGCCAATCTGAAAAAGTCCTCTGTCCCTCCACTTCTACAGCGCATTGGTATCGCTCTCTTTGTGGTGTTGGTTTTCCTGTCTGGTTTTCTTTCCTATACCGAACACTGGCGCCGCGCCACATTTGCTCTTGGAGCTGCCATGATGTGGCTGAGCTTATTGCGATTAGTCTGCGATTCTCGAGTGATGGGTATCCTCTCGGTGCGCTCGCGCGGAAAGGATGCAGTATTCACTGGATGTTTGGGCTTTGCCATGCTGTTTTTGTCCGCGTCCGTGGACGCACTCGGTAGTTAGAGGTAGTTAAGAATTAAGCCGCGTGCCTAGTGTCTCTCCATGGGGGTGCGCCCCCTATTGGGAACTTGGGGGTGAAATTGGGGGTGGTGAACGGTGATAAGGGTTCTTTAATTGGGGAACTTTTTGTAGATACTTCATCTTCCCCGACACTTCCCGACCCACCACGATCAGGGAATGTCGCTAGTGAGGCTACGGGTTCATGTAATTTTTCAAGTGGTAGAACTAATCTGAAGCCGATATCTTTTTACTTCCTACTTGGGGCATAGTGATTGTGTCATCGGAGGCAACCGATTGAGAGGCGTCAGTGGTGGGATGCTGTTCAGGCTTATCTTTTGACTGTGTCCATCTCGGGCTGAAACCCGGCAGCACCCAGATCAGCAGGAAGGTGAGACCAGCACCCAGTCCTGCACCGACAAGGCGGTGATCGTCACCGATAAGGAAATAAATGGCGGCGTTTAAGCCCGCGATAACTACCCAGAAGATGCCAAGGACAAATCCGAGCCTGCGGGGAATAAAACTATTTTTTTCGGCCCAGTCCAACTGCGGAAAACGATCGCGGGCCTCTTTGCGGATGCGTCGTGACGTACGTTGGGCGGGGGCAATGGTCGCGAAAAGCGTGGCTAAGAACGCAACGCCGAGCACGATTGCATCGCCCACGATAAAACCGAAACTGAAGAGGGCGAGTGCACCAGCGCAGGCGAAGCGTTCAAAGAGGCTCAGGGGAAGAGGCTGTTGGGGGTCCACGTCGGGGTAGAGAAATTGAAAGGAGTCGCTCGTGGAGGGGAGCCGATTAGTCAAAAGCAATCCTTCGATAGCGGGAATGGTCAAATCACTGGGCTAAGTGTAGCCTAATATTCACATTTTTAATATGTGCTTAACTAGAGGCTAGCTTGCTCATGTCAACCTAAATCTTTGCCCATATTATGCCCATACTTTTCGATCCCTGGTGGGGAGAAACGAGATCGATAGTGATGCCAACTCGTTATCCGGTGAGTACTGCTCCCAGATATTATGGTCCCTTCAAGGGCCTTGTGCGGAGCACGGCAAAAAGCCTCGTCGTCATCCCAGCTCTCTTGGGACTACTTTTCCTCAGCGCACCAACTGCTATGGTGCCAGAAGCTGCAGCTCAAACCACCTGTGCTATGAACTGGGGTGTGAAAAAGAGTTTTCGGGAATATATTGTTGGCCCCATTGCTCAGGGGGGCTGGCAGCAAAGCTCGGGGATTGGCTTTACTGGCTCCCCGACCGGGGCTGATAGCGCCTTCGTATTTACTCCTGGTAAGGCCACGATCGAGAGCCCCAGTGAGGCGATTATTCCCATGCAAGGGGTGCTGAAATTTCAAGGACATAAAGCAGCGGACGGCTCTCAATACTTACTCGATATGGAGATCAGCGATATCAAAGTCAAAGCCTCGGGTATTACGGCCGAAATTATTGCTGACTACAAATCTTACGAAGCCGATATGACGCAGGTGGAGAAAACTACGCGTGGCGCCCCAATCAGCGGCGATGATGTCACCATCGCTATTATTTCCCTCAATAATGCCGTCAATACCGAATCCGGGATCGTTGATCTAGGTGGCACTGTGACGCTCGCCGCTGGTGGAGATGCCCTCTTCCTCAACGCCTATCAACAAGGATCGCTCTTAGATTCGACCTCGGGAACAGTTAAACTGGATGGATCCTGCCAAAACTCCAGTACAGGCGACTTTGCAGCAAATGGTACTACCGGCGGCGGCGATTTCTGCGCCAGCGGACTTAGGCGTATCGACGGTAATTTTTCAGGTACTGCGGGTGAAGTCATGGGCATGGTCTCGGAGTTTAACGACACCATGGGGGCCATTCACACATTGATGTGTAATTCCATGCGCTTTACAGATACGGTGCATAAATTTGCAGGCCTTGAGGATAGTAACCGCACCCAGCCGGCCAACCCCAATCAGCAGGCCGCTCAATCGAGTACCAATCAACGCACTGGTACAGCATCAGGCACAACCGTGACACCAGGCGGGGTGTCAGATCCTAGCGCACCAAATCCCACGCGCATGACGTACAATACCGAGGTTTGTCAGGCAGCGGATGCTCGCGGAATCGCGCAGGCGGATGCTCGATGGGGGATTAAAAAATCCTTTCAATCCTATATCACAGGCTCAATTGCCAAGGGCTCATGGTCACTCGCGGGTGTGCGTTATACGGATGGACAGTTCATCTTCAGCGGTCGTTCAGGTGCTATTGACCCACAGGCGCGCACCGGTACGATTGCTTTTAATGGGGGAGTGAAATTCACAGGCCACCAAGGGGTGCTCAATCTCCAACTGACCAACCCAGAGATACAATTTACGGGCTCAACCGGGCAACTCGTTGCGGCAGTGACCTCTTCTGATACCTCGGGCACGGTCAGCAATTATGGGCGCGTCGTCGTGGCTAACCTACAGTTCGATTCGCTTGATCTTAGTGATAGTTCAGCTAACGGCGCAGCTCGTGTCACTTTGACTGCGGCTGGAGCGCGCGCTTTCGCGGGCTTCTACGAACCAGGTATTGATCTCGATCCCTTGACTTTCTCCGCTACTCTAAAGCCGGGCGCTAATTGCGCGACGGGTCAAGGGGGACGTGCGAGTGCTGCAATAGCTGGCGATTCAGGTAGTGCTGATTCCTCAACACCATTAGATGGTACGCAGCTCGGTGAGGTGATATTTGGTGAGGAGGATGCCGCATTGAACTCGCAGGGTTACACCGAGGGCAAGTCGCGATTTAAAATCAAGAATTCCACCCAAGACGTCACGGGAATACCCATGGATGTTACTCCTGCTGCGTATGCTCTCATGGCGCTTTCGGCATTTGTGATTGCAGGGGGCACCCTCTCCCGCTTAGTTATCAGTCACCCCGCCTCCTAAAATTTTTTAGTCAACCAACGGAGATAACGTGATTTTTTCAGACCAGTATTCTCGCCCACGATCGCATCGTCTTTCCACACTCCTTGCCGGGCCCCTTGCAGCAGTTCTATTGGTTGGGTGCGGTGTACAAGGTGCCTATGACACGAACGCAGCTCTACGTCAGGAGCTTCCTGAGGCACATAGCTTGAGCGATCCGCGAAGTTTCGAGGGAGTGAGTGCGGTTACTGATTTCGATGAGATCGTTCCCGTCACAGACTCCGCGCAACCACACCTTCCTGTGGAATTAACCGATGCCGATGGCTACGATGTCGAAGTCACCGATACCTCCCGAATTGTGGCACTTGATCTCTATGGAACTTATACCAAGACCTTGCGAGGATTGGGTTTGGGCGACAATATTATTGGGCGCACCATTTCCTCTAGCGAAGAGTCCTTAGCTGATCTCCCCGTGGTCACTCAAGGTGGCCATACTATTAACGTGGAGGCAGTGCTTTCTCTGGAGCCCACTCTCGTCATCGTGGATCATTCGATTGGGCCTCGCGATGCTATCGATCAAATTAGAGCCGCCGGGATTACAACGGTGGTGATGGAACCCTCGCGCACCATCGAATCTGTCACCGAAGATATTATGACCCTCGGTGCCACCGTTGGCCTTAATAAAGAAGCTGAAGAATTAGCGCGGCGCACCGAGGCGGAAATTGCTAAAGATAAAGCCGCTATTGATGAGCTCATCCCTGCTGAGCCGATGCGAATGGTCTTCCTCTATGCTCGCGGCAACGGTGGTGTTTTCTTCATTATGGGTGAGGGCACGGGTGCCAAGGACCTCATCGAGGGGGTTGGGGGAATTGATCTTGGTACTGAGTACAACCTGTCCTACGCGGAGCCTGCAAACGCTGAAGCTTTAGCCAAAATTAACCCCGAAGTAATAGTGATGATGAGCGGTGGTCTCGAGTCCACGGGTGGCATTGACGGACTCCTGCAACGTCCTGGCGTGGCACAAACGATCGCCGGTAAAAAGCGCCGTATTGTCACGCTTCCCGATGGACAATCGTTGGCCTTTGGCCCACTAACTGGACAAACTCTCCTGCGATTGGCAAAGGCGATCTATGCCCCCGAGCAATAATATGGCTGCACCACTTATTGCTGAGAGCGGCCACGAAGTCTTTGCCCGCAGGCGCACGAGGCGACAATATACCACTGTGATTCTGCTGGCCTTGGTGATTCTCGCATCCTTACTGTCCCTTATCCTGGGCCAATTCTATATTCCGTTGAAGGATGTACTACCGCTGATGGCAGCGGGACCTGGTCAAGATAATCTTGCTGGAAACGTGATATGGGAGATTAGGCTCCCACGTATCGTGCTAGGGCTTCTCGTTGGTGCGGCCTTAGGGGTCGCGGGAACTCTCATGCAGGCCGTTTTTGCCAATCCACTAGCCGAACCCTCCATTATTGGGGTGACTGCGGGTGCCGGTGTGGGCGCGGGACTCGTCATCGTCTTTGATATCAACCTCCTGGGCACCTTCACAGTTCCGCTCGCGGCCTTTATCTCTGCTGTTATCGTGACAGTGGTCATCTATCAACTTGCTCGATCCCAGGGGAAAGTTCAGGTCGTGAACCTGATATTGACAGGGATCGCGATCAATGCGGTCTGCGGAGCCATCATTTCCTTCATGGTTTATCTTGCGCCAACCGCCAACCGAGAGCAGATCATTTTCTGGCAAATGGGTTCACTTAATGGCTCCCAGTGGAAACACGTAATCGTGGTCGCGCCCATAGTCTTGCTCGGCCTGGTGATGGCTCTGCGTTTGGGACGCACCCTGGATGTCTTGGCGCTCGGCGAGCGCGCCGCGGGGCATACGGGCGTGAATGTTGCGACACTGCGCATTATCGCGATCGGGGCCTCAACTGTCCTCACCGCCGGAGCCGTGGCTTTTGCAGGTCTTATTGGGTTTGTTGGCCTCATTATTCCGCATGTGTTGCGCACCATTTTAGGTCCCGAGAATAAAATTTTAATCCCCACCTCTGCTGCAGCTGGAGCAGCGCTGATCGGCTTTGCCGATGTTTCAGCGCGCACCATGATTGCCTTTGCCGATCTCCCCATCGGTATTTTCACTGCCTTTGTCGGCGGCCCTACATTCTTCATTCTGCTCCGCCGCATGATGAGAAAGGGGCTCCATTGATTTCAGCGTCTCATATCAGTCTCGATCTTGGCGGCCGCACCCTTCTAAACGATATATCCTTTACCGCTGAACCTGGCCATGTCACCGGTCTTATTGGCCCTAATGGGGCGGGGAAGTCGACCCTGCTTGCTGTTCTCTGTGGTGATCTTGAACGGCGCACAGGCACGGTGGATATCGCCGGTGTCGACCCAGCGTCGGCAAGCAGCAAGGAACTTGCACAACGGCGCGCGGTTATGCTCCAAGATGTGAGCGTCTCTTTCGAATTCTTAGTGCGAGATGTGGTGGCCATGGGACGCAGGCCGTGGGAGGGAAGCGAATATGAGGCGCGCGATCAAGCCATTATTGATGCCGCATTGAGTGCGACTGACACATCCCACCTCGCCGGACGCGATATTGCTACTCTTTCGGGAGGAGAACGTGCTCGCGTTGCCCTCGCTCGGGTGCTGGCGCAGCAAACTCCTGTCATCATGCTAGATGAACCTACTGCAGCACTCGATATTAAGCATCAGGAACAAGTCCTAGGTTTGGTACAAGCGATTGCTCGAGCGGCGGGTGTCGCAGTGGTGGTGGTGCTGCATGACCTCAACGCAGCCGCTAGTTACTGCGATAAGATTATTTGCCTAGCCAACGGTACAATCGCGGCTATGGGGTCGGTGGACGACGTCTATACCGCTGAGACCCTCAGCACGATCTACGGGTGGCCCATTGAGGTCACGCACAATAACGGTGTGATCAGTGTGCATCCCAAGCGCCGCTGCCATACCCCATCTGCCACTGAATTTATTAGCCTCCTGCAGTAGGATATCCCCGTCTACCTTCGGATCTGACCGAGAGGGCCCATTATGAAGACCATTGTGACCGCTACCGCCATAACCGCAGCACTGTGTAGCCACAATCTTGCAATCGCGAATTCCGCCCCCACCGAGACTGTAATTAGTTGTGCGAACCCAGGCTGGTCTATTACCGGCGGCACATTAGCGTGGGGAATCAAAACCTCGTGGCGTAGCTATATTACCGGCACTATCGCTAAAGGCGACTGGAGCACCACAGACAATGTGACCGATAACGGGTCATTAAAATCTGCGGCGGATTTCCAGTTCCGCATGCCCATCGATCCCTCCACGAGCCGCCTAGCTCTCAATCCTGATGGCAGCATTCACTCTGCCGATATTGAAACGGCACCGGGTGGAATAAGCTTCACCGGCCATAAAGGAGCACTAGCGTCAACATTCCTCTCGCCCTATATCCGCATTGTCGACGGCGAAGTTCGGGCGGGAACAAGCTATGAAGGTTTCTATGTTCCTGGTAAATCAATGACGCGATACCAGCCTGAGGATCGCACTGCCGCTAATCGGGTAGAAGGTAAAGATACCTTCGGGACCTCCCGAGACTTCAGTTATCACCACAATTCTCAACCTGGTGCAGATGACACCATGACAATAACGCTTAGCGCCGAGAATCTGAGAATTAAACCTCAGCCAGGCACCCAAATTCGAGAGATCAACGGGCAGCAGCAGCAATTCATAGAGGGAGTCGATATTGTCTTCCTCGGTACCTATAACCAAGACTACAGGCCAGAACTCGACGATATTACTGTCAGCCTTGATGTTCAGCCCCGCTGCTTGGATGCCACAGCCGCAGCAACTCTACGCCGCGACCTAAGCAAGGAAAGCCTTCCGTCCGAGTATGCACATAGTCGCAACAAACCCACCCGATTAAGCCCCGCTATGGTGGAGGCGCTTAAAACGCTCAACCCTACGTCGCCTGTCGGGCAGATCGCGCCAGAGGATCCGAGTAATGATGACACCCAGGGTCCTTCCGATGCTCCAAAACCTTCCGCAGATTCCTCCCAATCAAGTAATGCTGACAACAAGCAACAGGGGAGTTCCGACCCTGACTTTGGGTCCATCAGGCAGGTGTGGTCGACCATGTTGGCGGTGATCGCGGCTATGGCGAGCATTATGGTGGTGGGGAAGATGCTCGTGGATATTGCCCGACCTTTCCTCTTGGAACATCAGGGGTAGCAGACGGGCGATTAGCCCTTAATATGCTCAGCAAAATGATGAGGTCCTATAGTGGGACTACTCGTGGGAGGTATTGAGAATTTAGGGTTGCCTATATAGAGTAACTGTAGAAATTGTGGCGCGCCCATTGCGCCTAGCACTAAAAGGAGATTCACGTTCTTATGGCACGTACCCGCATCGCCCTCGTTGCAGCCACATCCTTGGTCGCATCACTACTCAATCCCGTAAATGCGCACAGTGCCGAAATGGTGTCGCCTACGTGTACCCAGCCTGGCTTTGTTGTCAGTAAAGGCACGCTGAAGTGGGGCATTAAGCAAACCTGGCGCAGTTATATTCAAGGCCCAGCACAGGGGCGGTGGTCCCTCGAGGGTGCGGTCGGTGACAATGCGGCTCGCCGTACGTCCAGCGAGTACCAATTCTTTTTCGATGTGGATCCAGCCACCACTCGGTTAGTGGGCACCCTGGATGAGAATGGCTCGCTGAAGATCTCTGAGGCTGTCGTAGGTACGAAGAAGTCCCAGATTAACTTCACTGCTCACGAGGGCAAGTTGGCCACCACCCTTCGTTCGCCCTATATCAAAGTGGAAGGAGGGCAAGCAGCAGCCGGCTCTAGCTATATCTCCTATTATGTCCCTGGAAAAGAGATGACGGAGTACGAAAAGTCCGATCTCACCAGTAGCAATCGCCAAGTGGGGACTCAAGAATTCGGTGCCGGTGCTGCGTCCACGTGGGTGATGGGAGAGAATAATACTGTAACGATGAAGGTCACCGGGATGCACTATCGTCCGCAGCCTGGCACTATGGCTGGCATGGTAAGCGGAATCGATACGGCTTTCCTTGGGCAGTACGATGAGCTGGCTCCGCTCGACGACGCCACCCTTGAGCTTAAGGTTCAGCCCCAATGTCTCGACACAGTGAGCACCGCTTCTCTAGGCTATGAAGATAACTTACCCGCAGCGCCAGGTGATAAGCTTGACGCGAACCCTAGCGATCCGAGTACCCCTGAATCCTCCCTTAGCGTCGGCGCCATCGTGGGTATTGTTATAGCGGCAATAGTTGGTGTCGTAGGACTGCTCGCAGCAGCTCTGCAGGCGCTAGCTCCTGGCCTCATCCGCTTCTAAAAACGCCCGTTACTACTATAAGGATAGACACCCTATGTCATTTTCACCCTCCCAGCGCTTCCTAAGTGTTACCACCGCGACCATGATGGCATTGTCTCCTGTGGTGGTGGCGCCCGCAGTTACGGCAACCGAGGCCGTGGTCAAGCAACAAGATGGTTCGCAACCACTTGTTAAAGGCACCTTTGTGTGGGGTTTCCGGAGCAGTTTGGTGCGTTATATCGAGGGGATCATCGCCCAGGGAAAGATTGAGGTCACAGGTCCCGCTACCCGGCTGTCGGGGGATAAGGCCAATGAATTTTCATTCCCTCTCGACCCGGCTCGCTCCTCTATCGATCGAGACGGCAACGGCGAACTGAAATTTGACGGCGGCGTGCATTTCTTCGGGCACCAGCAAGCCGACCGCACCTGGTCTCTCGACGTCGAGCTGAGCAATATCACCCTGCTCGTGGAGGGAGTAAATGTGACGGTACTAGCTGATCATATTACAAAGGGGGATCTCTCCTCTGCCCCAGGAAGTGAAATTAAAGATGGTGTGAAGCAGATTTCAGGTCAACAGGTACGCCTCGCTCAATTTACTCTCGCTGCCCCACTGGTGGATAAAGAGGCAGGTGGCTATTCCTTTATCAACCAGGACACCGCCACCACGCTGGAAGGCTTCACCCAGGCCTTCCTCTCTGATACATATAAGCCTGGAGTCGCTCTCGACGGCCCCGATCTCACCGTGATTAATCGAGAGAATAAACCGGTAGAGAGCTACGGCGGCGAAACTCTCGTCACGAGTGAAAATCGCACGAAGATCATCGTGGGCTCCATTTTTGGTGCGCTTGCCTTTATTGGGGCACTGATCGCCCTCCTGAAGGAAATCGCACCCCGCTTCGGCATTATGCTGCCGTTCTAGACGCCACATAGACCAAAATAATGACCGCACCGACTATCGGTGCGGTCATTATCTTATGGGTTATGAGAAGTTGAGGCGATCGATAATGGTGTTAAATTTTGCTACCGGGCGCATGACCGACTGCAGGGTAGCCTCATCGGGTTGGTAGTATCCCCCCAGATCTACTGGATCACCCTGGAGAGAGATGAGCGCAGCGTCGATCTCTGCGGCGTGCTCCTTGAGCTCGCGGGCTACCGGGGTGAAAATCTCGCGCAACTCGGAATCAGATTCTTGGGCAGCTAATTCCTCAGCCCAATAAAGGGTGAGGAAGAAGTGGGAGCCGCGATTATCAATTTCGTGAACCTTCCTCGAAGGCGATTTTCCATCTTCTAAGAGGCGTTCGGTGGCCTTATCGAGGGCGTCGGCAAGCACTGCCGCTGGTGTGGACTCGGTGGTGCGGGCAATATGGCGCAGCGCCTCGGCGAGTGCGAGGAATTCCCCGAGAGAGTCCCAGCGTAAGTGATTCTCCTCTTGAAGCTGCTGAACGTGCTTCGGGGCGGAACCGCCGGCCCCTGTTTCGAAGAGGCCACCACCTGCCATCAGGGGGACGATGGAGAGCATCTTCGCTGAGGTACCCAACTCCAAGATAGGGAAGAGATCCGTATTATAATCGCGCAATACGTTGCCAGTCACCGAGATGGTGTCCTCGCCCCTGCGTATACGCTCGACGGATATCCGGGCCGCCTCAACGGGCGAGGCGATGGAGATATCGAGCCCATCGGTATCGAGCTCGGATAGGTAAGTGTTGACGAGTTCGGTGAGCACGCGGTCATGGGCACGCTCAGGGTCGAGCCAGAATATAGCAGGAGTGTGGGAGATGCGGGCGCGTTCCACAGCTAGCTGAACCCAGTCGCGAATGGCTGCATCTTTGGTCTGGCAGGCTCGCCAGATATCACCTGCTTCCACTTCATGGGAGATGAGAACTTCTCCCGACGATGAGATAACCTCCACAGTTCCCGATGTTGACATCCTAAAGGTCTTGTCATGGGAGCCGTACTCTTCGGCCTTTTGGGCCATCAATCCCACGTTCGGAACTGTACCCATGGTGGTGGGGTCGTAGGCGCCGTGAGCCTTGCAATCTTCAATGACCGACTGGTAAACGCCCGCATAGGATGAATCAGGGATGATCGCGAGGGCGTCTTGTTCTTCATCATTACTATTCCACATATGACCTGCACTGCGGATCATGGCTGGCATCGAGGCATCGACAATGACATCGGAAGGAATATGCAAATTCGTAATTCCCTTATGAGAATTGACCATAGCTACATCGGGTCCCAATTCGAGAGCTTTGTCGAATGCGGCCCTAATTTCGGGACCATTCTCGAGGTTCTCCAGGCCTGAGTAAATAGCGGCTAGACCATTTTCCCCATTCAGGCCATGGGCGAGAAGTTCGTCGCCGAATTGTTCGAATACGTCGTGGAAATAAGCCCGCACGACGTGGCCAAAAAGAATCGGATCGGAGACTTTCATCATGGTGGCTTTAAGGTGAATGGAGAAGAGGACCCCCTCCTTTTTTGCTCGAGCTACCTGAGCAAGAAGAAATTCATCGAGAGCCCGTGCAGACATAAAGGTAGCATCGATGACTTCACCAGCGATAACAGGAAGTTCCTCGCGCAGTACCTCGACGTCCCCAGAGCTAGTGCGTACCTGGATTTTTAAAGTATCGTCCTGTTCGATGACCACGGATTTCTCATTATGGCGAAAATCATTAGCTTCCATGGTGGCCACATTGGTCTTGGAATCAGCCGACCACGTACCCATATAGTGCGGGTTTTTCTTGACGAAATTTTTAACAGCTTGCGGCGCACGGCGATCGGAATTGCCCTCGCGTAGTACTGGGTTGACTGCCGAACCCTTGACCGCATCGTAGCGGGTGCGGATATCCCGATCGGTATCACTGTCCGGATGATCGGGGTAGTCGGGGAGTTCGAAACCCTGGGACTGCAGTTCCTTGATAGCGGCTTTGAGCTGGGGGAGAGAGGCAGAGATATTGGGGAGTTTAATTATGGTGGCTTCAGGAGTGGTGGCGAGGTGTCCGAGAGTTGCCAGTGCATCATCCACTCGCTGATCGGGAGCGAGATAATCTGGGAATTGGGCAAGGATGCGGCCCGCGAGTGAGATATCGCTGCTGACGACGTCGATGCCCGCTGTCTTGGTAAAAGCTCGTACCACAGGCTCGAGTGAATAAGTGGCAAGAAGTGGAGCCTCATCGGTGCGGGTCCAGAAAATCGTTGACATCAGTCTCCTTAGATTTGTCGATATGTGAGCTAGTAAACTACTCAGGGTTTTCTCCTCAAGAATACCTATTTTGTTATCTATGTGGATTAACTCACCTTCTTTATATATCTAGCTGTAGGTTTGTCGTGGACTCTCGGGGGTAGAACCAGTAAAGATCTCTTATCGGGAACTTTGGGCATTGCGGCTATAGTCCGATGAGCCTGGATATAAAAATTAGGTGCAGAAAAGTAATGAAGGACACAGCGGGCGGTCGTCTTTTATTTTGACCACCTTCGAGCCGGCAAAGGTGCGGGCTGGAAAGGAAGCAGGTAGCTTAAGTTCACGTGACCACCCAATCAGCTCAAGAGAAAAGAAGAACCGTGCCACATAAGCCGCTGCGCCGAGTGATTCCCCGCCAAGACGAGATCTCTACACGCCAGCGCCTTATTGTATGGATCGCGCTCGGCCTTGCTGGGTTTGCCATCGGTGTAAATGAATTTGTCACTATGGGGCTGCTCCGCAATATAGCTGAGGCCTTCAACCTGACCGAAGGAACAGCCAGCCTCATCATCTCTTCTTATGCCCTTGGTGTGGTGCTGGGAGCTCCCCTTATCACCGCCTTTACCGGCATGATGCCGCGACGTCGACTGGTGCTCATTCTCATGGCAGCCTTCACCTTAGGCAACGCTATGACCGTCGTATCGCCCAGTTTTGAGGTCTTAGTTATAGCGCGTTTTATTGCGGCCTTACCGCACGGCGCCTTCTTCTCAGTCGCCGCCCTGGTGACTACGTCTATGGCGGACCCGCGACACCGCGGACGAGCGCTTGCCTTTGTTGGTATGGGCTTCCCACTCTCAAGCCTTATCGGTGTCCCACTCGCGCAAGCAATCGGCGTGGCCTATGGCTGGTATAACGCATATGTATTCGTTACCGTCATCTCGCTCATCACGGTTGTGGCCTTGTGGCTGCTGATGCCCCATATGAATAAGATGCTGCCTACTTCACCGCTAGCAGAACTGAGCAGCCTCAAGCGCGGGCAGGTGTGGCTATCACTTATGATCGGTGCTGTTGGTTTCGGCGGTATGTTTGCGGTTTATACCTATATATCCTGGACGATGACTCAACGCGCCGGGGTTCCCGAAACCATGATCTGGCTGGTCTTAAGCATTTACGGGGTCGGAATGATCGTGGGCAACTGGGCTGGTGGAAGGCTGAGCGATTGGAGTGTAGAGGGTGGAATTTTTGTCACCCTTGTAGCGATCGTGCTCTCCTTGCTGTCCTTCTTCGCCTTAAGTGCATGGATGATCCCAGCTATTATCAACTTCGCTGTGATCGGCGCTTCCGCTTCTGCGCTCATACCATGTTTGCAGATCCGACTCATGGATGTGGCGGGTAAAGCCAAAACCTTAGCCGGTGCTTTAAACCATTCCGCACTTAATATTGCGAATGCGGCCGGCGCCTCGATGGGCGGTGCGGTTATTGCAGCAGGTTATGGATATGCCTCGCCCGCGCTCGTGGGCGCAGGTTTGGGAGCACTCGCGATCGTGGTGTGGGCTCTGGCAGCTACGCTGCGACGTCGCCAAGGCGACTAGGTGGCTTCGATCAACCGACTGTGCGCTCACTATTTTGTCTCTTCTCGGGTAAATTGATAGTAGGTATATCTTTTTTTCACCCAAGGGCATCTTCGATTAAAGGAGCTATATTTCTCATGCAGTCGACTAAAACAATCGGCATAGTCATTCTTATACTCGGCGTCGTCTTGCTGATCGCTTCGTATTTTCTCGTCGGAGGGCATGATATTGCAGGAATGGTGGGATCTATTGGCTTAGGCATCGGCGGTGCTGGTGTGGTGAGCGGAATCGTCTTAGCTATCATCAAAGAGCCACGTAAGCAATAAGGTCTAGGAAGTTGAGGCGAGGTCGCCCACTTTTCCCTGCGGTGGTGTACCAGTAAGCAGGTGGGCTAAACTTATGGGTTTATGACGGAAAATAGCATCGCATCTCCAATGAAACGCGTCCTCTCGGGAATTCAACCTACCGCTGATTCCTACCACTTGGGCAATTATCTCGGAGCTCTCAAGCAGTGGATCGGCCTCCAAGATGACTACGAGGCATTCTATTTCATCCCTGATCTCCACGCGATAACCGTCGATCAAAATCCCGATGAGTTACGCCGCCGCACGGTTGCGGGAGCCGCACAGCTGCTCGCTTTAGGCATTGATCCGCACAAATCAACCCTCTTTGTGCAATCGCACGTACCTGAGCATGCGCAATTGGCGTGGGTGCTCACCTGTATGACCGGTTTTGGGGAAGCCGGCCGCATGACCCAGTTCAAGGATAAATCTGCCAAGCGCGGGGCAGATCGAACGTCAGCTGGGCTCTATACCTATCCCATGCTCATGGCGGCTGATATTTTACTCTATCGACCCCAGCTCGTCCCTGTGGGTGAAGATCAACGCCAACACTTAGAGCTCACCCGCACTCTCGCGGAGCGATTCAACTCTCGCTATGCGCCCACCTTCCCTGTACCAGAAGGCATGATTCCCCAAGGGTCCGCTAAGATTTATGACCTCCAGGATCCCACCTCGAAGATGAGCAAATCTGCTGCCAATATTAAAGGTCTCGTATCTCTTCTCGACGATCCAGCGATGTCTGCCAAGCGTATCCGTAGTGCAGTCACAGACACCGATGGGGAGATTCGCTTCGATAAAGAAAACAAACCCGGGGTCTCCAACCTCCTCGTTATCCAGTCAGCCCTCACGGGGGAGAGCGTGGCAAGCCTTGTCGATAGATATGCTGGTCAAGGCTATGGGGTACTTAAGGTAGAGACCGCAGCCGCGTTGGAAGCATTTGTGAGGCCATTGCGGGAGAAATTTGCTATGTATATGAATGACCAAGCGGAGGTAGAGAAGATCTTAGCCGACGGTGCTTTGAAGGCCCGCGAAATCGCGAGCCAAACTTTGGCAGATGTCTACGATAAGGTGGGCTTTTTGCCCAGGATGCGGTAGACTAGCGCTCCAACCCTCCCTACTGCGCGCAGGCGCAGAGGGCTGTACAGACCAATCACGAGCACATAATTATTAACGAGAAAAGACAGATTTTTGGCTACCAATAAGCACCCAGTCCGTACTAAAGAGGACGAGTATGGGATTGAACGAGCGACCGAAGATAAAAAAGGCTTGATGGATAAATACCGTGCCAAATGGGGCTGGTTTGATCATGTCATGCTCATGACCGAGCGTTATACCCAAAACGGGGGAAACCAGTTTGCCGCAGGTATTACCTATTTCTCAGTCTTGAGTATGTTCCCCATACTCATGCTTATCTTCGCTGGTATAGCAACTGTTTTGGCCAGCCGCCCCGAACTCTTGGCGGACATCAACGAGCGCATTACTGCTCAGGTTTCCGGCCAGATGGGGGAAACCCTCAATGAAATTATCGACACCGCCATTGAACAGCGTGGTGCCATGTTCGGAATCGGCGGAATCACTGCCCTATGGTCCGGCCTGAACTGGGTATTCCATCTCACCACGGGTATTTCGATGATTTGGAACTACCCCATCAAGGAAGAAAACTTCTTCAAAACAAAGCTCAACGATTTTATTCGTCTCATTGCACTATTGGTGCTCATGATCGTTGCTATTGGCATCACCGTTATCGGCAGTTCTGGTCTAACTTCCCAGCTGATCGAATTCCTTGGCCTCGAGGATATCCCCGGGATCCAGTGGATGACTACAGTGGTAGCTTTAGCCCTAGGTATTTTGGCCAACTTCCTGGTGTTCTTCTGGCTCATGAAGCGCCTTCCACGTGGCCCCGTTCCCATGAAATCGGCTTTTCATGCCAGCATTATCGGCGCTCTAGCCTTTGAAGTATTCAAGCAATTGGGCTCCCTTTTCTTCTCCAATGCCCTGAGCAACCCCGCAGGTGCGACCTTCGGCCCAATTATCGGTGTAATGGTGCTCTTCTACTTTATTTGGCGAATCGTCTTGTACTGCAGCGCGTGGGCAGCCACGACACCGGAAGCTCTTGCTATCGCGAAGTTGGATCCACCACCTCCAGCTATCATTCGTGTCCGAGAGCAGGTCAAGGTTACTCCACTAGCATCGTCTAGTGGCGCAATCGGCTCAGGCTTAGCACTCGGAGCGGCAGTGACTGGAGTCGTGAGTTTCTTCTTGAAAAAGAAGTAATCGCCATCGCACTACCCCCGCACCCCAAAGATAAAAACTTGTGGGTGCGGGGGTAGTGCGTTGGCCCCCAACCCTATTGGAGATATGGGGGGGGTACCCGCCGCGGTAGGCCGGGTAGGTACTCTGTTCAACCGGAGTGCGTATATCAACCACCATCGGGGATAGATATACTCAAACCCCCACCTGCTCAAAAGCGGTGGGGGTTTGAGTATGACACTAGAAGCGAGAGAAGCGCTTAGTAAGCATCTCTTCCAGCTGAGTCCACAAGGTGGTGTGCTCGTCATAAGGAGGCGTCGGGGTATAGCCAACTTGGCGGGTGCCGCCCGTAATATAAGAAATATAGTCTTGCATGCGAGGGTTAGCTAAGAAGAAGGCGTTAAGTGAATCGTCTTGAGCCCAGTCGGCGGCGTCGGCAAGCAGTTCATAGGATTGCAATACTTGAGTCTTATCAACGCTCTCGGGGCCTTGAGCGATATCGCGGGCGATCCCATTGAATGAGTAGACGTTGTCGGGATGAACGGAGACCTCAAGGGTGCCAGCATTGGCTGCGGTCATAATATCTTCCCAGGTAGCTACCATAGCGAGGTCATGCTCTGTATGTTCGATTAGCCAGCGGACCAGGGCTTTGGAGGAGGAGAATGTGAAAATTTCTCCATATTTGCCTAAGAATACTGGCTGTGCCTCAACATAGGTACGCAGAGTATAAACGGTACGCCCGGAGATAGAAATTTTGATGGGATCAATACCAGCCGCAGCCCAGACCGTGGTGTCATAAGGGTCAACACGCTCGGCCTCTTGCTTTCTTCTGGCCTCTTCTTGCTCGAGAAGTTCCGCGGCAGCAACAAGGCCAGCTTCTACGCGAGCTTCCGCATCGGCGAGAGCCGCAGCCTCGACACCAGGGGCGATGGTGACGGCTTCATCGAGGGCATCGACCACCTTATCCCAGTTGGTTAGCACCACACGACCAATAGCCGTCCATTCAGAGGCGCCTGCGTCACCGCTGAAATGGTCTGCACCGCGCTCAGCATTGCTCAGGATGGAGTGAGAAGAAAAGAATACCTGCACACTTGTGGCGGCCATGACGTCAGCTAGGCTGCGGGCGATCTTGAAGGTGCGCGCCACATGAGAAACATTCTCATAGCTCGGGCGATCGGCGAGAATCTTTGGCAGGCCAACCAGATCATAGTAGTGCTTAGCATCGGGAACCACACGCTCGGCACCGAGGTGATTAAACGCCGCCCACTTAGGGTGGCTACTCAAGTCATGGCTAGCATTTTCTTCAATAAAAATAAGCATATGGGCTGGCGACTCGAAGAGGAAGAGGTCATCGCCCTTTCCAAGGAAGGCTTGCCACTCCGCTCCGTGTTCGCGCCATTCGGGAGCCCACAGGGTAAAGAAATCACCCTCGGTCAAAGAGATTTTTACTGGGAAAATGCCGTTTTTACTCATGGAGATATATCCTAGCCGTTTATATGGTTAAAGTGCATCTATTGGGGGCGGAAGAAGCCCTTGAAATCCATCCCCATATTGGTGGTCCTGAGGGGATTTTCTGAGACCGGATTACCAGCCTCGATCATCATTCCATCGCCAGAGTACATGGCCACATGTCCGCTCCACACCAGGAGATCTCCGGGAGCGAGATCTTCGCGACTAATTGGTTGTCCCACGGCTTGCTCGCTAGCAATGCGAGGTAACTCCACTCCCGCTTGTCGCCAAGCCCACTGGGTTAGCCCTGAGCAGTCAAAACCCTGGCGTGAGGTGCCACCCCACTGGTATGGAGTGCCGATGGCGCTGCGGGCGATCTCTACAGCTTTATGTCCCCTCATCTGGCTCTGGTCAGGTGAGTGTGAAGTTGAGCTTAGTGCTTGTTCACCCGAAGATTCTGAGTCGAGCGAGCTGATTGTGGGTGGGAGAATGTCGGCAGCTTTGCAAGCATCTTTAAGGGCTGGAATGAGTTCCTTGGTCACCATCCGCTGAGTACTCAGAGTTAGAAATTTCCCGCGTTGCGAGACATCCTCAAGAACCTTGGTATAGGGACTTAATGCTAATTTCAATTGCTCGAGAATACAGTAGGCCTGAGTTAGAAATTGCGCTGGCAGCCGCAGGAGCATGGTAAGAGCTGGTCCACTGATGGCGGGGTTGGGGACTGCCACCTGGCTGAGCAAAGCGATAGCACGGGCGAAGAATTTGCAGGCGAGTTGCTGCAATTTTATACGGGCTTGGTTGATTAAACCTAAGGCTGGCAGCACAGTTTGGCCAGCCTCTACAGTGTCTCTAATAAGATTGACATTCTCCGCTAAGAATACTGCAGGCTCTACCCCAAATTCCTGAGCTAAAGGACCTACCTTCTCAAAGTTGGGGACCTGTGGTAGCGGTGCAGGGTTGAGGGGCTGAAGTAGTTTCTCAGCCTCAGATATAAAGTCCATCATTGTTGGGCCAACCTTTCGGCAAGGGTGAGGTCATCGGTTTCGATCGTATGCAACCATTTCAACGCACGGTCGGTGCTTTCCTCTACGTATTGGATTTGGTTTTGTGCTCGCGACCCCAGGGCGTGCACGCAAGCATTAAAAGCGGTGATATAGTCGCCTACCCCTGGCAATATTTCACCGGGGAGAAGGTGCTCTGGGATGGGAGTCTGAGCTAAATCGAGGACATCTTTGGCGAGCGAGCGCACAGTCTCGGGTGCAATATTCAACGTATTGGTCATGCTTGTTAAGACTTCACCTACTCCCTTTCGGTTCCGTTGGCGCCCTACAAGAGAAAAGTAGAGGTGAGTATGGGTGAGGGGCTACGATGACGGGTATGGATATTTTGACCGTGGACCACCCACTAGCAGCTTCTCGCTTGTCAATTATGCGCGATAAGCGCACCGATAACGCTGGCTTTCGTGCCGCACTTGCAGATCTCGGCGCCATGCTCATTTACGAGGCGTCGCGTCTGCTGCCCGTCGAAACCTTTCCGCTCGTCACACCCGTCGCGCAAACCGAAGGGACTAGACTCCAAGATCCTCCTATTATTGTCCCGGTCATTCGCGCAGGACTCGGTATGATCGACCCCGCCCTCAAAATGATCCCTGATGCCCAGGTTGGTTTTATCGGACTGGCTCGCGACGAAGTCACTCACCAGCCAGTACCTTATTTGGAGGCACTGCCTAAGGATCTCACGGGCCGCACCGTCTTCGTTGTAGACCCCATGCTGGCCACCGGTGGTTCTTTGCTGCACGCCATCCGAATCCTTCATGATCGAGGCGCAACCGATATCACTGCTGTTTGTATGGTTTCGGCGCAAGCAGGTGTCGATGCGCTCGCCCAATCAGGCCTGCCCGTGCGCCTCGTGACCGCAACAATTGATGCTGATCTTAACGACGATGCTTATATCGTCCCCGGTCTAGGCGATGCTGGCGATCGACTCTACGGCCCGCGCAATATCGATCTCTAACTATCTGGCACTACCAAAGGTCGATGCCGAATAGATCTTCTAGATCTTCGTAGCACACCCCGCAAGATTTAGTTCTCAAGGGGTGTGCACTGTGCTCTTACACTGTGCTCTTACCAGGGCACGAATCAACCGAAGAGAACCCGCACATTGGTAGCTCGGCTCACTAAGGCTACATTAAGGAGGGTGCAGGCGCCCTGTAAAGACAACTCAAAAACGGTGACTAAAGAGGATGAACTTGAACGATACTGATAATCAGAATCTCCACGCTTTTATGAGCGCATGGTGCGAGGAGCACCACGAAGAACTCATGGACTGGCGACGCCATGTCCATATGTATCCTGAATTATCGAACGAAGAGTTCAATACCACCGCTTTTATCGCCGAGAAACTAAGAGAAGGGGGACTCGAACCTACTCTGTTCCCGCGTACTGGGTTGGTAGTCGATATTGTTGCCGATCCTGAATCTAGGATGGGTAGCGTAGCCTTTCGCGCAGATATTGATGCGTTACCTATTCACGAGCACACTAACGCCCCTTATAGCTCGCGCCACGACAATACTATGCACGCATGCGGTCACGACATACACATTACAGTCGCATTGGGCTTCGCTCGGGCTCTTATAGAGGCCCAGCGACAAGGTCTCGTGCGGCGCAATGTGCGGATCATTTTTCAACCAGCCGAAGAAGCAATGGGCTCAGGTGCCCCCGAGATTGTGAAACTAGGGGTACTGTCGGGGGTAGAGAGAATCTACGCCCTTCATGCCGAACCGAAGATCCGAACTGGAACCGTAGGTTTGAAGGTAGGTGCGCTCACTTCCGCGGGTGACCTGGTAGAGATCAGAGTGAGTGGTCCAGGTGGTCACTCCTCAAGACCCCATCTCACTAGTGATGTGGTTTATGCACTGTCTAAATTAGTCATTGACCTACCAGGCCTGCTGAGCAGACGCGTCGATGCGTCGACGAGCACCGTCTTAGTATTCGGCGCAATCCATGCGGGTCGAGCGGGCAATGCTATCCCCGAGACAGGATCCGTGTGCGGTACCGTGCGCACCGGTCGCATCGAAGTATGGCACGAGCTGCAGCCATTGCTTGAAGAACTCATTGCGCAGGTTTTGGCACCTACTGGTTGTGAGCACGAGATCATTTATACCCGTGGCGTTCCCCCCGTTATCAACGATGTGGAGGCCGTGGAGATATTCACCAAGGCGGCACAAATGCGCGACCGGTCCTCCACGGTTCCAGTGTCCCAATCGGCTGGCGGTGAAGATTTCTCTTGGTACTTACAAACTGTTCCAGGTGCGATGGCTCGACTAGGATGCTGGGACGGCACCCACTCACCAGGCGATCTACATAAAGCCACCATGTTGGCAGACGCAGCGTCCATACCAGTCGGTGTGCAACTCTTCGCCGGTGTGTTGGAACAAGAACAGCGATAAAGAACGAAACTTCCCCGTGCTTCGCACTAGACTAAGTGAGAAATGCCTAAGTCTTAGGCAAACTCTCATACTCGCGCGCTATGTATATTCGACCTTAAAGGTGCGCGATCGACATTAGTGCCGGAGGTAACGACGTTTGTCCAGTCTTAATAAGCGCATCATCATCATTGGAGGCGGTCCCGCGGGTTACGAGGCGGCCTTAACAGGTGCGAAATATGGCGCGCAGATAACCCTCGTCGAAGAGCAGGGCCTCGGGGGATCCGCAGTAATTACCGACTGCGTGCCTTCGAAGTCCTTTATCGCCGGTGCCAATATCAAGACCGATATGCGGCGCGCCGACGATATGGGTTTAGGCGATAGCCTCAACGAAACGGACCTGGACCTCACTCTTCTCAACGAGCGTGTACAGCAACTCGCAGGTGAGCAATCCAGTGATATTCGGGCTGCCGTTACTGCCGCCGGCGTACGTATTATCGACGGCTATGGGGTTCTCGATGATTACAGTCCCAAGCAGACCAGACATTATGTCAAAGTGACCGGACGTGATGGCAGCGAGGAAACCCTCGAAGGCGACCTGGTCCTTATTGCTACGGGAACCACTCCGCGCATCCTGCCTAAAGCTCAACCCGACGGGGAGCGCATCTTTACATGGCGCCAAATCTACAGGTTAAAAACCCTCCCAGAGCACTTGATCGTCGTCGGCTCCGGGGTTACTGGAGCAGAATTTGTATCCGCCTTCGCTGAACTCGGCGTCAAGGTGACAATGGTAGCCTCCCGCGATCGCATTCTGCCCCACGATGATGCAGACGCCGCTGATGTGCTTGAGACCGTGCTCGCAGAACGCGGCGTATCTTTGGAAAAACATGCTCGCGTTGATAGTGTCACCGCCACCGATACGGGAGTGCGTGTACGTACAACAGATGGTCGCGTGATTACAGGCTCTCACGCTTTGATGACAGTAGGATCTATTCCCAATACCCAAAATCTGGGTCTAGAGAAGCTTGGGGTAGAGACGACCTCTTCTGGTCATATCAAAGTTGATCGGGTATCGCGTACCAATATTTCGGGTATTTATGCCGCCGGCGACTGTTCTGATCAGTTCCCGCTGGCATCGGTGGCAGCTATGCAGGGCCGTATCGCTATCTACCACGCATTGGGGGAAGGGGTAACCCCGTTACGGTTGAAGACGGTAGCTACCGCGGTATTCACCCGCCCCGAGATAGCTGCTGTGGGGGTCACCCAGCACGATATTGAATCGGGTGAAGTTTTTGCCCGTTCCTATACCCTCCCTCTCCCGCGAAATCCCCGAGCGAAGATGCGCTCTTTACGCCACGGCTTTGTCAAGATCTTCTGCCGCAGAGCTTCTGGCATCGTTATCGGGGGAGTGGTGGTGGCTCCAACGGCATCGGAGTTGATTCTTCCCATCGCCGTGGCGGTGACCAATCAGCTTACCGTTGACCAGTTAGCGAGTACATTCGCAGTCTATCCTTCCCTTTCCGGCTCAATCACCGAAGCTGCGCGCCAATTAATCGTGCACGACGATCTGTGCTAAAAAGATTCAAATACTCTAGATCCCCCAACTTCCCCACGACGAGGTATGTGTGTCCAACTCGAATGAACAAGGTCAATTCCAAGTAGATTTGGGCGGCATGGTTGAACTGCTGTCGCGCAATCTATACAACAGCTCCAATGTGTATATTCGGGAGCTGTTGCAAAATGGAGTCGATGCTATCCACGCGCGTACCCTTGCCGATCCCCATTGGGATGATGGGGGTACCATCCGTCTGATCGTGGATAAACGCGAGCTCAAGGTCATCGATAATGGCATTGGGCTCACCGAGGATCAAGCGAAGCAGCTCCTAGCCACCATTGGCGGCTCGTCGAAGCGCGACGAATTCGGACTCCGCCGATCGGACTATCTGGGTCAATTTGGCATCGGCCTACTTTCCTGTTTTCTCGTCTCCAACGAGATCACGGTGTACACCAAGAACGGCGATAACGCTCCAACCGTATGTTGGCGTGGTCATGCGAACGGCACGTGGGAGGTGTCAGCTGTTGCAGATCGTGACGATCTACCGCGGCAGGGCACGCTCGTGGTTTTGCAAGCAATTCCCGGTGAAGCCGATTTTGATAAGCAGCAGATCGCTGAGATCGCGCGCCGTTACGGTGAATATCTCCCCGTCACTATTGGGGTAGAGGGGGTATATGGGGGTGAGGTCCTCATCAGCGAGCCTATCCCTGTGTGGGAGGATACCCGCCGGCGCCAAGTGCAATGGTGTAAGCAGCATTTCGGTTTCGAACCTTTTGCCATCATCGATGTGAGCGTAGAGATCGCTGGTTTCACCGGGGTCGCTTTCGTTTATGGCCACGCCACTCATCCAGGGAGTAGCGCACGGCATCGGCTTTATCTCCGCAATATCTTACTGTCATCCAAAATCACCGATCTGGTCCCTGAATGGGCATATTTCGTGCGCGTCGTAGGTAATACTGATTATCTCAGGCCCACAGCGAGTCGCGACGATATCGTCGACGATGAACTATTAGACGACACCCGTGAACAAATTGGTAAAGCTATTCGCGCATGGATGAATTCACTTGAGGATGACGAGTTTAGACGTTTCCTCAGCCTGCATATGGCGGGTCTGAAAGCCCTAGCTACGACTGATCGAGAAACTCGGGACCTCGTCGTGCGCGCTGTACCGATGGAAACCTCGCATGGTCGGCTCACGCTTGGTGCAGTTATGGCGAAGGGTCCGCTGCGCTATTGTGCAACCGACCATCAATTCCAGGCGATCGTGCCCGTGGCTGCTGCCAATGATTTGGTGGTCGTTAACGCCGGGTATGTCTACGATCAGGAGATCATTGAGCAGGTTCGTCTCGATCATCCGGATCACGCGGTTGTGACAGTAACTACGGCTGATATCGTGGGCGCTTTTAAGAAACTCTCACCAAGCGATGAATCTCAATTCCTTCCCCTCATTGCCGCCTGCCAGCAGGCTCTGGAGGGCCAAGACATAGCGGTGATTGTGCGCAATTTTAATCCTTCAAGCGTGCCAGTTCTAGTTGTACCGCGCGACGCAGCGGGCGCTGGAGTCTTGGAAAAAAATGCTCGCGAAGCGGTGGGAGACTCTGGGTTAGCAGGATTACTTGATCAGTTCGAGAAATTACAACCCGAGCTTGACGACGCTCGCGCCCAGCTTGTCCTCAATGCTCAGTCGACACTTGTGTACCAATTGCTCAAGGCTCAGGGGAGGCCGGTTATCACGAATGCCATTAGGGGTTTGTATATCCAGGCGCTCCTAGCAGGACGCCACTCGCTAAATATACAGGCGCGAACGTGGGCAACTGAAGTTTATTCCGCGCTCATCAATATCTCTATTGGGGAGTAGGGGTACCCCTACTCCCCAATAGAAAAAAGAGGGGGTGGTATCCAATCACCCCCTTTTTTTCTCTTGATCTTTCTCAAATTGAGTGGTTGTGTCTGTCTATATAGCGTGCTACAACTTCCCGGCCTAAATCAGCAGCGTCCTGAACGGTCATCGCCGGCAGAACCGGATCATTGGGGAGAACTCTATCAGGGTCGCCGATAGGAGTTGTGGTGATTATAGTCCCGTCGAAGTGAGCGAGAGCTACCATATCCACGCGGGTTTGTTCGCAGATTGCCCAGTAATAGTCTTTCGCTGAGCTTCGAGCTCTAGTGAGAATCTCCTGGGGATTATCGGTGATCTGCGCGAGAGCGGGGCGATCATCGATGCGGTTGTCGTCGTGAAGCGGGCGCAAATAAAAGCGTCCCCCATTGAGTTCGATTACGTCCATGCTTTTGTAGTTTAGCCGCAGTTAGGGGCCTCTGGAGTATCCCCTCCCATACCGTGAGGGGACTGGGCGGACTACTGCAATTCTAGGAGCACGTCATTCTTACTGACACCTTGGCCAGTTTCGACGCTTAAGCCAGTGACAGTTCCCGATTTATGAGCCTTGACGGGGTTTTCCATCTTCATTGCTTCCAGTACCACCACCACATCGCCCTCGGATACCTCATCGCCTTCGTGGACAGATACCTTAGTGACGGTGCCCTGCATAGGGGCGATAACGGCATCGCCTGAAGCTTGGGTCTTAGCTCCGCTGGAGCGCCGCTTGCGAACTTTTTTACGAGGAGTTTGGCCACCGAGGGCCAGATCTGCAGGGATAGCAATTTCAACGCGGCGCCCATTAATCTCAACGACCACCGTGGTACTCGCTGATGACTCCTCGTCGTCGGGGATCTCGTCGGGATCGGCAAAGGGTTCAAGGGGATTGACCCATTCCTCCTCGATCCATTTGGTATAGATATCAAAATCCTCATCAGAGCCTATAAAGGCGGGGTTTGCCACGATATGGCGATGAAAATTCAAGGAGGTGGGCATACCCTCGATGGTGTATTCCGCCAGGGCGCGCCGGGAGCGCTCGAGCGCCTCTTGCCGAGTCTCACCATAGACGATTAGTTTGGCCAACATCGAGTCAAACTGTCCGCTGATGATGGAGCCCTGCCTCACACCAGAATCAACGCGTACGCCAGGGCCTGACGGCTCGTTATAAGCGGTAATGATGCCTGGGGCGGGCATGAAATTATTGCCTGGATCCTCGCCGTTAATGCGGAATTCAAAAGCATGGCCGCGCGGCGCAGGATCTTCGGTGATATGCAGTGGCTTTCCTTCGGCGATGCGGAACTGTTCCCGCACGAGGTCTAGTCCCGTTGTTGCTTCGGTAACGGGGTGTTCGACCTGCAGGCGGGTATTGACCTCGAGGAAGGAGATAAGTCCATCGGAACCCACGAGATACTCCACAGTGCCCGCACCATAGTAGTGAGCCTCGCGGCAGATGCGCTTTGCGGATTCGTGTAGTTGCGTGCGTTGTTCATCCGTTAAGAAGGGGGCAGGAGCTTCCTCAACTACTTTTTGGAAGCGACGCTGGAGGGAGCAATCGCGAGTACCTGCGACGATGACATTGCCGTGTTGATCGGCAAGAACTTGGCACTCAACGTGGCGCGCCTTGTCAAGGTAGCGCTCCACGAAGCACTCTCCACGGCCGAAGGCGGCGGTGGCTTCTCGCGTGGCGGAATCAAAGAGCTCCGCTACGTCGTCCATAGTATAAGCCACCTTCATGCCGCGGCCGCCGCCACCGAAGGCGGCTTTGATAGCGATCGGCAGACCGTATTCCTCCGCGAATGCGATGACTTCCTGTGCATCGCGGACAGGTTCTTTGGTTCCCGGTGCCATGGGGGCTTCGGCGGTTAAAGCGATGTGCCGAGCGGTCACCTTGTCTCCCAGATCCTTAATGGATTGCGGGGAAGGACCGATCCAGATCAGACCAGAATCGATGACTGCTTGAGCAAAGTCTGCGTTCTCGGAGAGGAATCCGTAGCCTGGGTGGATCGCATCGGCGCCGGATTTTTTTGCGGCATCGAGGATTTTGTCGATCACAAGGTAGGATTCCGCGGAGTTTTGTCCGCCCAGTGCGAAAGCTTCGTCGGCAAGCGAAACAAAGGGTGCATCAGCATCGGGCTCAGCGTACACCGCGACGCTTGCGATATTGGCGTCACGAGCTGCGCGGATCACGCGAATGGCTATCTCGCCGCGATTAGCGACGAGTACTTTGGTGATTTTTTTCTGTTCCACAGTCACGTGAAGCACTCCTGGTTACTCTAAGGTGGATATTTTCTTGTGGTGGTTGAAAAGCTCGAGAGGAGATCCCCCGCTGGGTTGCGCCGTAAGTCACGTCCCTTTTCAGCCTATGACTAGACAAAGGACGACGCTTACACCCCTTAAAATGTTTTGTCGAAAAAACTTTACCTGATAAGGGTTGCTCAGATCACCTTTTCGCATATCTCTATTCTACAGAGATCATGTACAAGGGGTTACCACTTCAGGCGATACTGAAACCCACCTTTGAACTGGCCAGCACGATTAACGAGTATTAGGTAGTCTCAGTGCCGAAGGGATGCGGGCCGCGGCGGACTTCCTTGCGCACCATATTGCTCCACTCCAGCCACGAGCCGTCATAAAGACGGGTGTTTTCTTTTCCTAGCAAATACTTGAGGACAAACCATGTTAGGGCAGCCCGGTTACCAGCGCTACAGTAGACAATGATCTCGTCTCTTTCTACAAGATCGTGGTATAAATTCGCTAATTCCGAGCGTTTACGGAAGCGACCGTTGGCATAAAGGGCTTTTTCCCAGGGGATATTTACAGCACCTGGAATATGACCCTGACGTTCGGTGAGGTCGAGTGCTTCATCCCGGTGCTCTAAGCCCTGGTACTCCTTGTTGCTCCGGGCATCAACGACGAGAGAGTGGGATTGATCTTGGGTCACAACCTGGGCTACTTCTTCGACAAATGCCCGCAGTAGCTCGTCATTGCGCGCAACCACAGGGTAGTCACTTTCAGGTAAGTGTGGGATATCAAAGGAAATATCGCGCTCTTCTAAAATCCACGCATCTCGTCCGCCATCTAGAAGACGAACATCGGGGTGCCCAAAGAGCTCAAAGATCCACAAGGTATATGCGGCCCACCAATTCGATCTTTCGCCGTAGATAACAACCGTATCGTCTCGGCTAATACCCTTTTTCCGCATTAATTGAGCGAACTGCTCGCTGCTAATAAAGTCGTGGGCTAGGGGGTCATTTAAGTCCTCACCCCAGTCAATTCGGATGGCGCCAGGTAAATGGCCGATATTATATAAGCTCTTCCCTTCATCAGATTCGATTACGCATAATCCGGGGGTGCCTAAGTGAGCCGATAGCCATGATGAGGAGACTATGCGTTCGGGATGCGCGAATTCGCGAAAAGGGGGGTACGGGTCAAAGGGCAGGGCCATAATGAAGTATTAAACCTTTCTGATAAACAATTTAAGGGAAATGAAGAAAATTTCTGGGTTATAGTGCAATCGATCTCGCAGCCACCACAATCAGCTCGAGGATATGCCGCGACAAATCAGAACGGAAGCAGTCGGTGACCTTAGAAACCGCCTCGCTGGGCACGTGTCAACATGCTAATCTTTGTCAATTTCTATTAAAGCTTAACAATGTCAACGGCAAGGGGGAGAGCCGAAGAAAAGATATGTGGTGTTGATTACTCCATAGGCTTTTTACCGCTCGTGATGGCGACAGTTAAGTTAGCCTAAAAGAGGTGCCCAACCCACGTCTTTCCAGCTCTTGAGGCTGGTTCAAGATAAGGATGGGGTGCGTCAATTAGAAATTAGTTTCACTAGATAAGGTCACCGAGAGTCCGCGCATGCTCCTATAAGCTTCGTTGCCTTCAGCATGAAGAACCACTGATCTCGAAGGGGAGTCGATAGCGGTAAATAAATGCAATGATGATCGGTGAGATTGGTAGCTATGAAAGGTTATATATGCACAAGAGTATTGTAGTTTTTGAGGTTGAAGGAGGCTCTGACAAGGGCTTTAATGGGCACCGAAAAGATACGATGCCCATCGTCAAGGCCATTGAGGATAAGGGGTGGCATGCTGAGGTCGTTTTCTATCGACCTGAGTGGGCTGACGGTCTCTTTGATTATATTTCTGCCAATTTTGATGCCTATATCTCTCGGGTTAATCCTGGCAGCATCCCTGGTGGCGAGAAGGGTTATTTTGAGCTTCTGACTAAGCTATCAGACGCTGGTCTAGTCGGTATGTCCACTCCTGAGGAGATGATGGCTTATGGTGCTAAGGATGCTCTGGTCAAACTTAAAGACACCGATTTGGTTCCCACCGATACCGCAGCTTATTACGATGTCGCTACTTTCCATGAAACCTTTCCCACCTCACTTTCGTATGGTGAACGAGTGCTTAAGCAGAATCGAGGGTCAACGGGTTCGGGCATCTGGCGCGTACGTCTCGAGGATTCCGAGTTGCAGGCCACTGTGGAGCCCGGCACAGCGTTGCCGCTTGATACCCTCGTGCGCTGCACTGAGGCTGTAGACAACCACACTGAGGTGCATAAACTGGGCGATTTTATGGACTTCTGCGACCAATATATCATCGGCGACAACGGCATGCTCGTGGATATGCGATTCATGCCCCGTATCGTCGAAGGAGAAATTCGCATCCTCCTCGTAGGACCCCACCCAGTTTTCGTTGTGCACAAAAAGCCAGCCGCCGGCGGGGACAATTTCTCTGCCACACTGTTCTCTGGTGCTAAGTACACATACGATAAACCGGAGGCATGGCAGGAGCTCGTCGATCAGTTCGCCGCCGCTCGCCCAGAGATAGCTGAGAAACTCGGCGGAGATAATATTCCGCTTATTTGGACCGCTGATTTCATGCTTGCCGATGGAGAAAACGGCGAGGACACTTATGTGCTGGGAGAAATTAACTGCTCCTGCGTAGGATTTACCTCCGAGCTTGATATGGGGATCCAGCAGCTCGTAGCCCAGGAAGCTATTGGGCGCGTTGAAGCGCTGCATGCCTGATTAAAATTACCCGCCCCGGTTATGTGGGGAAATGGTGAAGAGCTTCCCCATCCCGCCCGTACCCTTTCTTAAAAAAGAACAGGTCGCGGGCGGGTTTTTTGGTGTCTGAATTATTAGAAGCCCTATTCTTTTACTAGAATGATACGAGTTAAAAAAGCTCGCGCCTCGCGGTTGTCGGAGAGCGTGCGTGGCTCGTAAAAAGACTACTGGCGATTGTGTGGGGTTACCGTTGGAACAACTCGATGCGAGCAAATATCGTTATGATCTTGATGGCTTGCGCGGTCTAGCTATCACTTTTGTGGTCATTTTTCATGTCTTTGTCGGGCGAGTATCCGGCGGAGTCGATGTATTCTTGCTGCTATCCGGCTATTTCTTTCTCGGTGCCCAACTCCGTTATGCTCGCCGTCCCCAAGCGGATCCCAATCCGTTTTGGCCCCTGTGGCGCACTATCCGACGCTTAGTACCTTCACTCGCGCTAGTAGTTGCACTCACGGGGGCAGCCGTCTATGTTCTCACCCCTGAGCTACGCAGCCTTAACCTCGCATCCCAGATGCAAGCGAGTCTTTTCTATTATCAGAACTGGGAATTAGCTATCCAGGGTGCCAGTTACGGCGCGGCTACCAGTACCGTCAGCCCTTTGCAGCACTTATGGTCCATGGCGGTGCAAGGGCAGTTCTATATATTCGCCATCGCCCTCGGTAGCCTGGTTGCCCTAAGTACTCGGTGGGGTGCTACGCGCGCCAAACAGCTCGTCAATGAGCGGTTGGTATTGATATTTCTCATTTTGGTGACCTCGATGAGCTTTGGCTACGCCTGCTATCTCTATGGAGTTAATCAACAGCTCAATTATTACTCCACCTTCTCACGCATGTGGGAGCTTAGCCTTGGCGCTCTTCTAGCGCTCACCGCCTCGAGGCTCCGTCTAAATTCTCACTTCGCAAGGCTCAGCGGCATCGTAGGCGTAGCGATGGTGCTGAGCACAGGTTTCCTTTTTGATGGTGCCAACGTTTTTCCTGGCCCTGCTACTCTTTACCCGCTCGGAGGTGCCGCCCTGGTGGTTATCAGCGGTGGGGCAGGGGTCAGCTTCCTCGCTGGCTCTATGATGCGCTTTTTAGGGCGCATTGCGTATGCGCTATACCTGTGGCATTGGCCGTTACTTATTATCTCCACAGTTTATCTTAAAGAAGAAAAACCAGGTGTAGTCCTAGGCCTTGGCGTGATTGTCGTGAGCCTAGTTTTAGCTGTAGCGACTCATCATTGTGTAGAAAAGCCACTGATGCAAAAGGGCAAGCGACCTATATGGGGAGAAAAACGCATGGGTCAGGCGCTGAGGAGTCTAAGAGACACAAGGACCTCTCGCCTCCGCCTTATTGGGGCGTTGGGGGTAGTCGGGTGTATATCGGCAGCACTCTATATTCCCAATATGTGGCGGCAGGAAGTAGAGGCGCTCAGCGCAACTGATCTCGATCCAGTTCTTTACCCAGGGGCCGCAGCATTATCGATGTTACGAGTACCCCAAGCACCTGTCGAACCAGACCCATATGTGCTCCCCGATCGCATGTCGCCGGCTTGGCGAGATGGGTGTATGTCCTTTATTGGCCAAGACCCCACCGTCATGGTCATTGACGACCCCAAAAAGGATTGTGTTTACGGGGACAAAAAAGCCAAAAAACTCATGGTGGTGGTGGGGGGATCTCATGCTGAACAGTGGATGGCTCCGTTGGATCTACTTGGTAAAGAACACGGTTTTCGACTCATCCCGCTCGTGCGCCAATCATGTCCCGCCTTCGTCAATGAGCGAGATGGAGTTTTTAGTAAAGAGTGCCAGACCTTCAACGACGTTATGGTGGACAAACTTAAGGAGTTAAACCCCGATATTGTCTTCTCTACCTCGACCAGACCGCTCCTTGAGATAGGGCGTCGTCTCGATGAGGTACCCAAGAGTTATCCCACCTTGTGGCGCTTCCTGGAAAAGGAGGGCTTCGCCTTCGTGGGGGTGCGCGATAACCCTTGGTTCCTCCATCCGGACGGCCAGGCCGATATCGTGTCGCAGTGTTATGCCGAAACCCAAGATCTCAAGAAATGTGGCCGCGATCGTTTCGCTATTTACAGCGCCAAGGATCCAGCTGCGCAGTATTTGAACAAACCAGATATGCTCGCCATCGATACTGCTGATTGGTTTTGCCCTGATGGATTCTGTCCCCCAGTGATGGGCAATATCTATATGTACCGAGACGCTAACCACCTCAGTGACGAGTTCGCACTAACACTCGCCCCTCTGCTGTGGGAAGAAATGGGAGACCTTGTTAACAAGGTTGGTGGGGAGCGCAAAATGTCTGAGAAGGAGCACGTGGCCACCTCCAGTCAGACATCAACTTCGCGGATATCGACTACTACCCCCGCCGCGTCGACAAGCCCAACTAAGGAACCAAGCGAGAAGAAGCGGCCGCAGCCGATTCCATTGCAGCCGGCGGCGGACCCGCGTAACCAGTGGGAAAAAGGACTCGACTGGCGCCTTAGTCCTGATCTTTAAACGACGGTCTGCGTCGACGTGGCCTATGACGTCGTTTTGTGCGCAGGAACTCCTCACGAGAAGGTTTGGGTATCAAAGTGCTCACGCAGGCCGGGTCCGATTCGAGCAAAAAGCGAAGATAGCGCTCATAGCCATCCGAATCCCCGATCAGCTCCGAGGCGCGCGCTAGGCACGCGACGGCTCTTAGAACCCCCTGATTGGGTAGATGGGAGAAGGGGATATGACCAGTACCTTTCCACCCGTGTTCGGTGAGCCGATTAAGGCTAGCCACATATGCCGCACACGCATAGGTATAGGCGGTGATTCGGTGATGTGCTCTCATGGGGTTTCGTGATAGGGCATCATCGAGGGCATTTTCAGCCAGCTCTGCCCAGCCAAGTGGCGAATCAGGACATTCAATAACGGAGTAGATATCGATAGGATGACGAATATTATCAGCGGGGAGCTCGATAGGCCAAAGAGCTGGGAGCTCTATCTCATCCTCGGCCAATAAGTCCGGGCACGTGGCGAGCCTGGGAAGTTTTCTAGAGCGACGTTGATGCATGGCTGTCCTTAGAAGTGGGTGCCCAGAAATCACTAATGTCCATCCCGAAAGCATAAAGAGCTCGACGGACGACGGCTAAAGAGAGCCCCACAACACTGTGGGGGTCCCCCTCTATACGGTCGATAAAAAATCCCCCCATAGCCTCCAAAGTGAAGGCGCCAGCGCATTCAAGGGGTTCACCGGAACGCGCATAGGTCGCAATATCCCGGTCACTGGGGGAAGCGAAATAAATGGTAGTCTGAGTAACTTCCTCCCAACGCCCCTGAGGGCTCAGAAGGCAATGTCCGGTGAGGAGTTGTGCTTGTTTACCTCGCTGGTATTTCCACCGTTCGATGGCCCGGTCGATGCTGTGAGGTTTGCCTTGCAGGAAGCCATCTATAAGTAGCATCGAATCGCACCCTAAAACTATTGACTCTGGAAATTGGCGTGCGATAGCTTCCGCTTTCTTCGTGGCTAGTGTTTGCACCACGTGCTCGGGGTTCTTATCAGCTAATTTCTCGATCAGAGCATCTTCGTCAATATCAGCGACGTGAACGTCTGGATCAATACTCGCTCCGCGGAGAATTCCAAGACGGGATGGAGAGGCTGAAGCGAGAATAAACAAAGAGCTCATACCCGCATTCTAGCGCAGACTAGAAGGGCAGAATATCGTCTTGGTGAGGATAAGATCGCTGTGCGCCCATTCGAGTGCAGGCAAAAGCACCAATTCTTACTGCGTATTTCGCGGCCCGAACAAGATCATCACCCTGGTCTAGGCGGGCAACGAGACCACCAACGAAGGCATCGCCCGCCCCCGTAGTATCTATTGGGGTAATGGGGGGAGCGGGAATGTGAGTGCGATGCTTATGATCGACGACCTCTACACCCCTTGCACCTAGCGTCATGACCAGCGAGGAAAAACCTTGACCTAGCAATTGCTGGATTAGCCGGTCAATATCCGGATCTGATTGGGGAATAGAGCCTGGGTTGAGAAGAAGTTGGGCTTCGTATTCGTTTAGGATCAGCGGATCGGCGCGTAGGAGCAGCCTCCGATCGAGGGGTATGACAGGTGCAAGATTGATGACGAATCGGGGGTGACTGTTTTTATGTGGGTGCCCCCGTTCTCCCAATAGGGTGGCCTCAAGGGTGGCTGATGGCAGCTCACCCTGCATCACAACAATATCGGCTCGCGAAATGATGTCACGATTGTCGCGAATATAGTCTGGGGACACCTCCGCATTGGCTCCGGGCACGACGATAATCGTATTCTCGCCGTCAGCTGCAACCGTGATAACTGCGAGTCCCGTGGGGCCAGGATGATGCTGGATACGCGATAGATTGACGCCTGATTTCTCCAGCAGTGACAGAGCTACCGGGGCATAGGCGTCAGAGCCCACCGCCCCTAGAAAAGAAACGTGGGATCCCTGCAGAGCAGCGGCCACCGCTTGGTTCGCTCCCTTCCCACCAGGACTGATATTCCCACCAGTTCCGAGCAGAGTTTCCCCTGGGGTGGGGTGGCGAGCGGTGGAACTGCCAAATCGGCATTAATAGAGCCAATGACAACGACGCTCATAGATCGCGCTCCAAGCTAGTAGGAATGAGCCGGAAAAGGATTTCAAACCCTCCGAAGGCTTTAGGATCTCAGGGACGGACCTTAATAGAAGCTCACATGTTGAAATGCATTAGGGTTGAAGATTGGGTGGGGCCTTGAGTCTTCAGCAATTTCTCCCCAGCGATTTACTTCCCTGCACTGATGTGAGTCCCGCGCTGAGTTCGCAAGCGAGCCGATGAGCATCGCCAAGGCCGCGAGTTCTTGGTCGTCAGGCTGCCCTTTGAGCACCTTAAAAAGCGGCTTATCAGCAAATTTTTCGTTCATGAGGTAGTACTACCTTTTTCTTGTCGGAGTGACCCAATTGCGGCCCTAGAGCGGAATATTGCCGTGCTTCTTAGCAGGTGTTGTCACAACCTTGCGATCGAGAAGGCGGAGGCCTTCAATAATATTTCCGCGAGTATGAGAAGGAGGAATAACTGCATCGACGAAACCACGCTCGGCAGCCTTATAGGGGTTCACAAGAGTGTCCTCGTACTCGCGTTCGTACCGGGCGGCAAGCGCCTCCACGTCCTCGCCATTGAGGTGGGCCTGCTTGAGCTCTTTACGATAGATAAAACCAACAGCTCCCTTAGCTCCCATGACTGCGATTTGGGCGGTGGGCCAAGCAAATACGAGGTCGGCACCCATATCTTTGGAGCCCATCACGCAGTAAGCCCCACCGTAGGATTTCCGGGTGATGACGGTAATTTTACCGACTGTTGCCTCCGCATAGGCGTAAAGTAATTTAGCGCCACGGCGGATAATGCCATTGTATTCCTCTTCGGTTCCTGGTAAAAAGCCAGGAACATCGACGAATTCAATAATGGGAGTATTGAAAGCATCGCAGGTGCGGATGAAGCGAGCCGCTTTTTCGGATGCCTTAATATCAAGGCAACCAGCAAATTCGGTGGGTTGATTTGCCACTATTCCCACGGAGCGTCCCTCAATACGGGCAAAACCAGTGAGAATATTGTGGGCATAATTCTCCTGGATTTCGAAGAATTCACCGTCGTCAACCACTCGGCGGATAACGTCAGTCATATCGTAGGGCTGATTAGGTAGATCGGGGATGAGTGTATCTAACTCTCGGTCGTACGCAGTGATATTCTCGCTCACTGAGCCCTCCATTTTAGTGCTGGCCTCGCGCGGGGCTTCAGCTCTGTTGTTGGACGGAAGGTAGTCGAGGAGGTCACGTACCCAATCGAGGGCATCGGCGTCATTATCAGCGGTATAGTGTGAGGTCCCTGAGGTGGCCATATGGGTATGAGCGCCACCTAATTCCTCTTGAGTGATCTCTTCACCGGTGATAGTTTTGATGACCTCTGGTCCCGTTATGAACATTTTCGAGGTTTTATCGACCATGACAATGAAGTCTGTTAGCGCTGGTGAATAGACGTGGCCTCCCGCGCAGGCACCCATGATTAGCGAGATCTGGGGAATCAGGCCTGAGGCTAGAGTATTGCGGTAAAAGATCTTTGAGTAAAGACCCAGCGATACCACACCCTCTTGAATGCGGGCACCAGCCCCCTCGTTGATGCCGATGAGTGGAACACCAGTTTTAATGGCGAGATCCATGATTTTTACGATTTTCTCGCCATATACTTCCCCTAGCGCACCCCCGAAAACCGCCCCATCCTGGGAGAAAACACAAACCTTTCGTCCGTTTACAGTGCCGTAACCCGTAACTACTCCATCGGTAACCGGGCGTTTCGCGTCTAGTCCAAAATTCTTTGAACGATGGCGTGCAAGTGCATCTACTTCGACGAAGGAGTCCTGGTCCAGCAGGTATTCAATGCGCTCGCGTGCGGTCTTCTTACCTGCATCGTGTACCCGCTTCACGGATTCAGGCCCCATAGGGGCAGTGGCCTCAGCCAAGCGGTTGCGCAGATCGGCGAGTTTACCTGCGGTGGTGGTGAGGTCGGGCTTGGATGCTGAAGCAGAATTCGTCTTAGCAGCTGTCATAACACCATAGTTTAAAGGTTCGAGCCGATTTTTGTGAACATCGGATCGACGATCAGTTAGGGCGACAAGCACGCTAGGTGACATTGTTAACTCGCTATCATCCCGTTGTGATGAATAAAAATCACGGCATCTCGACACTAAAGTGGAATATTGCCGTGTTTGCGGGCTGGGCGCGGACGGTGCTTGGTTCCTAGTAGACGCAGATTGCGCGCTATATAGCCGCGTGTTTCAGAAGGTAAAATCACAGCATCGACGAGACCGCGTTCGGCAGCAAGATACGGATTCAGCATGTGATCTTCGTATTCTTTCTCTAAAGATAGCTGAAATTGCTCCAGCTCTGTGGGGTTAAGACCGCGCAGTAGGGCAGCTCGCAATTCCTTTCTATATAAGAAGCCAACCGCCCCTTTTGCCCCCATAACCGCAATTTGAGCTGTAGGCCATGCAATATTGAGATCGGAGCCCAAACCCTTCGATCCCATGACGCAATAAGCTCCACCATATGATTTGCGCATGGTGACAGTGATCGTTGGAACTGTTGCCTCACCGTAGGCATAGAGTAATTTAGCTCCACGCCGCAAGATGCCCGTGTGTTCTTGGGAGGCGCCGGGAAGGAATCCCGGAACGTCGACAAGCGTAATGATAGGGATATTAAAGCAGTCACAAGTGCGCACGAAGCGTGCAGCTTTTTCGGCAGCGTCGATATCGAGACAGCCGGCGAAATGGGTTGGCTGGTTCGCCACAAAACCTACAGACTGACCTTCAATTCGGCCGAAAGCAATAACGATATTCTGGGCACGATCCTGCTGAATCTCCAGGTACTCACCATCATCGCTGAGCGTAGTAATAACCTCGCGCACATCATAGGGCACAGTGGAACTATCGGGAATGATGCTATCGAGGACAAGATCTGAGGCTGAGACATTTTCTGCGACGCTTCCTGTCTCAACACTTGGGTCTGTTGACGTGTTGAGGTCACGATTATTCGACGGGAGATAGCTGAGGAGGTCGGCCACGAAATCGAGGGCATCTTCATCGTTGGCCGCACTGTAGTGTGAGGTGCCGGCGAAGCTCATGTGAACGTCTGCGCCACCTAACTCTTCTTGGGTGATATCTTCAGCCGTGACAGTTTTAATGACATCGGGGCCAGTGACAAACATTTTCGAAGAATCCTCAACCATCACAACAAAATCAGTAAGTGCAGGCGAGTAGGCGTTCCCTCCAGCGCAGGCGCCCATAATGACGGCAATCTGGGGGATAACACCCGAAGCATTGATATTGTGGTAAAAAGTTCGAGCGATGAGATCGAGAGAGACAGCCCCGTCTTGGATGCGGGCGCCGGCACCTTCGTAGAGACCAATGAGGGGCCGCCCAGTTGCGACGGCGAGCTCCATAACTTTGCACATCTTTTCCCCGTATACCTCACCTAAAGCCCCTCCGAAGACCGTGCCATCTTGGGAGAAAATACACACTTCGCGTCCGTCGATGGTGCCCCAGCCGGCAACGATGCCGTCAGTAGTAGGTCTTCTAGAATGCATTCCAAAGGCGGTAGTACGGTGCTTTGCTAATTGATCCATCTCGACAAAGGAGCCGGGATCGAGCAAATAATCTAAACGATCTCGAGCCGTGAGGCGATTATGGGAGCGCACCTTATCAACTGCGTGCTGGCCACTCGGGGTGTGGGCATCGAGTCGTCTAGCGCGAAGATCTGCAAGTTTCCCAGCTGTGGTACTCAGATCGGGGAGAGATTTTGTATCGAGAAAAGGTGAGGAAATAGTCATGTTTGGTCATGATAGCGGAAAGTGAAGATAGTTTCTAGGGCAAAAGTCATATTTCAAATAGCGTCAGTTGGCGTCTAGAGATGCCCTAGGTCAGCGTGCAGTTTGAGCTTCCTCCCTCTATTGGGGAAAAGGGGGTAAAAAATGCTACCCCCATTTCCCCAATGGAATTAGGATGACAATCATGAACGCCCCCGATCTCTTTAGTCTGCGCAACCCCTACAACCTTGGTTACCTGGAAGAAAAACTCGTCCGCACCGGAGTCATCCCCTCGCTTATTTATCGAGCTAAAACAGGGTCAACTAATACCGATCTTGTAGAGCTAGCGAAGCAGGGAGCCCCCAGTGGAACGGTATGCCTGACAGATCATCAAAGTGCGGGGCGAGGGCGTATGGGTCGGAGTTATGAAGCTCCCTACGGCGCACAGTTGACCGCATCCATCCTGATTCGCCCTCATCGAGCAGCCATTGAGCGGTTGGGAGTCATGCCCCTCGCAGTAGGCGTGGCCCTTTGCGATGCTCTGGCATGGCCAGGGGTTCGACTCAAGTGGCCCAATGATCTCATTATTGAGGATGGAGAAATAAGTAGCGAGGATAACGGTGCAGGTGCTAGTGCTCCTGGCAGCACTGATGACTCCGCGCTCGCCTGCTCCAAGCGCGGTGGCGCTGCGAGAAGCGAAGATATCGCGCAACGACTTCGTGCTGGTGCTGCTGCGGTTCCAGTGAGCTCCTATGGGGGAGCGCGAAAATTGTGCGGGATCCTTGCGGAGGCTGTTTCTCTGGGGAAAGAACCAGCGGTGGTCATCGGGTTTGGTCTCAATACCGCAATGCGTCGTAGTGAATTGCCGGTAGAGCATGCAACGTCATTGGCTTTAGAGTCTATTCCTTTTGATCGCGATGACCTTGCGGTTAAGGTGATCCGTGCACTGGTTCGCCGGTTAGAGCAGTGGGAATGCGGTGATGAAAAGTTGCTCGCTGATTACCGGAGCTTATCAGCCACGATTGGGCGCGATATTAGGGCGATCGTCCCAGGGGATCGCGAGATATTGGGTGTGGTGCGCTCGATCGCAGCCGACGGTCAACTGGTTGTCGACGATGGCGTGGGCACGCACCATCATTTGGCAGCGGGGGACGTAACACATTTGCGGTTGCGGGAGTGATAGCTGCACTGTGCCTTAAACTAAGGGGATGATGAGTATTCGTTTGGCGCCGGGGGAGCGCGTCTTCATTGATCTAACGAGTCCGCTGAGCGCACTATTCTTCCCGCTTCTCGAGATTCTTACTGTAACCGGGTTAGCGTGGATGGCAATCGGGTATTTGGACCGGCCAGAATTGAGTGGAACTTATGATCCAAAGATTCGAAACCTCATCGTGCTGATGTGGGCAGGGGTCGTAGTATTCCGCCTCGTTACTAAAATTGTCACCCTACGGAGGCGTCGTATCATCGTTACGGAACACAGGTTGCTCCTGCGCGAAGCTGGGTGGACTAGCAGCATCTTTAGCGCCCCGATCGAGCAGGTTCAGGCTGTTGACCGCCACCGCAATACTATTCGGCTGATGCTGCGCGGTCAGCAGCGTGCATTCTCGATGACCCACGTACCCCAAGCGCGCCGCGTCTTTGCTGTTCTAGAGGACCTTATTCATCGCTAATAATTCTTGTCTCAATCGCTTGTGGCAACCAGGCGGGCTGTTTAGAGTTACAAGGTGTGAGCTATCAAACACCTGCAGATTCATCCCGCGCTGCCCATGCCAGTGGAATGCCCATTATTCTAGTCATCGGAGACGGGCAACTAGCTCGAATGATGCATACCGAGGCAATCGAACTGGGCTTATCCGCCCGCATACTGGCCGCTACCGATCAAGCGTCGGCAGCCCAGGTTAGCCGCGATCTACACATTGGCGATTATCTGTCCTATACCGACCTTCAAAACAGCGCAACTGGGACTGATGTGATCACCTTTGACCACGAACATGTCCCCAATGATTATATCCATTCGTTACTCGACGAAGGTTATGATGTACAGCCCCGACCGCACGCACTCATATACGCTCAAGATAAGCTACTTATGCGCCAGCGACTTTCCGATATGGGCGCCCCCATCCCTCCTTTCGCCGCAATCTCCTCGCGTGACGACGCCCGCGCCTTCTACACCCGAGTCAATGGTGCGGTCTGCCTGAAAGCGCGCCGTGGTGGTTACGACGGTCATGGAGTGTGGTTTCCCAGAACTGTGACTGAGTTGGAAGAACTCGTGGATAAGCTGAGAGCTGAAGGGGTTGAGCTCATGGCTGAGGAGAAAATTGCACTGAGCCGGGAATTATCAGTTCTTGTTGCGCGAACCCCCAGCGGCGAGGTCAAAGCCTGGCCGGTCTCGCAGTCGGTACAAGAGAACGGAATATGTACCGAAACCCTCACGCCCGCACCTGGGCTGAGTGAGAAACACAGCTCCGAGATCAAAAGCCTAGCGCAATATATCGCTACAGAATTACGTGTGACCGGGGTGCTCGCAGTGGAACTTTTTGCAACTGATAACGGCTCAGTTGAGCCTACAATTCTCGTTAATGAGCTAGCAATGCGTCCGCATAACACCGGACATTGGACCCAAAATGGGTGTGTCACGAATCAATTTGAACAACATCTGCGCGCGGTCCTGGATTATCCTTTGGGTGATACTGAACTCACCGCACCCGTGATCGGTATGGCCAATGTCTTAGGTGCCCCTGCTGACCCCGATCTGCCCATGACTGCGCGTATGAAGGCAGTATGGCGTCGGTATCCGACGGCAAAGATCCACCTCTACGGTAAGGATTACCGGCCTGGCCGCAAACTTGGCCATGTAAATATCGCAGGTGACTCAGCTGACGACGTTCTTCAAGCCGCCCGCAATGCAGCTCATTTCCTTAGCACCGCCAGCTGGATGGACTAACATTTGTTGAGGCTTTTAGAAAATCCTTTTAATGACATAAGGACGTGCATATGAAACCCCTCGTTGGCCTTATCATGGGCTCAGATTCAGACTGGCCTACAGTCGAACCAGCCGCCAAAATTCTCGCCGACTTCTCAGTCCCCTTCGAAGTGGGGGTGGTCTCAGCGCACCGAACACCAGACAAGATGCTTGCTTACGCAGAGCACGCTCACACGCGAGGACTCAAGGTTATTATTGCCTGTGCTGGCGGCGCAGCTCATTTACCCGGCATGGTCGCGGCCGCAACACCGCTACCCGTCATTGGGATACCAAGGGCACTCGATACTCTAGATGGGATGGATTCCCTCCTGTCCATCGTCCAAATGCCAGCTGGAGTGCCTGTGGCAACGGTGTCCATTGGTGGCGCAAAAAATGCTGGCTTGCTCGCTGTACGAATGCTAGGGGTAGATGACTTCGAACTTGTAGAAAAAATGGTCCAATTCCAGCGAGAAATGCGCGAGGAAGTGGAACGAAAAGATGAGCTGCTAAGATCTCGCCTGCTTGGATCCTAGATCTATTGGGGCGTCGGGTGCCCCCGACGCCCCAATAAAAATACAGGTGCTCACGTCGTCACGAATAGCGAGGCCCCACAATGACCGAGATTGAATATGCCTCTCTCATCTATCAAGCAATCAGGCCATGGACGTCTGGATATACGGTGAAAACGGTCTATGTGCGCGTCGGAGCATTCAGACGTGTGGACCCTTTTAAGCTGGAAAACGCTTGGGTATATACAACCTTTAGAACGCGAATGCGCGGCTCGCAGCTAAAAGTTCAGTGGACAGATGCCACCATCGAATGCGAGCGGGGTCATTTTAGAGTTGTAGACATAAATGATCTTGAGGACCTCGATTGCCGTTTTTGCGACTCGCCTACCATAGTCTTGTCGGGAAATGAGCTCGTGGTAAGCTTCATCGACCTGGACGGTCGCCATATCTGCGGTCCCATCCGCATAGAAGACTAAAAGGAGCATGGGCGCGGGTAGAGGGAAACTGGCTGGCACCAAGGGACTGCCCTAGCTCACGAGTAATTATCCACAGTTTTGACCGCTGTTTCGGTTTCCTGTTGTTGCCTACGTACACGGTCCATAGCGTGGATATTATGGCACCGACATTATCTCGATACGCAGAGTATGCAACCCAAGCGGCTGGTCTTCTTTTGAGCATCAAAGCAGAAACACCAACATGGGAGAAGCTTAGTGGCCTTCTAGGAATGGCTCGACATGAGGCGAGTCTTTTGATTAGGAACGCCGCATTTTTTACCCCTGAACAACTTCAGTGGGCCCTAGAATCAAAAGTTTCGATGAGTAAACTGTCTCTAATTGCCAAATATTGCAGAAAAGTGTCCAATCGAGAAATCGATCGCCAACAATTGTGCTGGCAGTTCCTTCGCGAATCTTCTTCCTCGAGTGCCGATGAAATGCGCGAGTATCTTGCCGGGTACGTTGACAAGCTCAACGAGAAGGCTAACAAGCCGCGGCGCGAGTACACCCGAATTTCCGCTATCCCAGACCACGACGGCATGCGTTATGCCATGCTCAAATTAACCGACGCTCATGCGGCGCTCTTGCAGAATATGACAGAGCAACCGGCCAAAGAAATATTAAGCCGTGGAGAGGCTTATACCCTCGAAGAGGCGCGCACGCGTGTGATCATGGCTCTGATCTCAGGGGATAGCCAGCCTCAACGAGATGACAGCAATCCTCTTGATCCCCGGTATCGGCCCTTCATCTTGATTCCTTTTGCGGAGAAGGCTTGCAACGTCGACGGCACCTTAGTTACTAGTGATGGAGTGATTGTCGATATAAGGGCCCACGCTAATACCTATCTTGCTCCTATGGGCTATGCTGCGATCGCCTCACGTCTAGAGTCTGGACATATCGAGATCAGCGAACCGATCGCCATTGAGCAGCGTTATGCTACTCAGAAGCACAGACTTACTCAGGTGGTCAGTCATTTGATCTGTGCGCATCCCGACTGCAGGATTACCGCCAACCACTGCCAAATGCACCATATTGTATGGCATGCAGGCGGCGGCAAAACGGAGAACCGTAATCTCTGTCCATTGTGCATGCGCCATAATAAACTCAACGACGACCATCCTCGGCAAACCGTACATGGGCGAATCGATATCGATGTCGATTCGGGACGCATAGGGCACCATAGAAAAGGAAAACCGCTCCGATTTAATCGCGCTCCCGCTATTGAGAAGGGCTTTGCTGCGGTGGGTCGTCGAATTTTAAATTCAGATTTACGAGACGCGCGCGGACATATCCGGTGTCATTGCCACGAGTTTTTCGAATCGGTCGAGATTGATAGTGAACAGCTAAAGAGCTGATAACTAAAGTATTTAGAAAAACTAGCGGCCGCTGAATGCGCGGACGGCCACGACCGTAGTGATGACGCTAAGTAGTGCCAGGACCGCAGGCCATAACGCGGGTTCAGGTTGCAATAAATTCAATGCGGCCTGAATGACAAAGAGCACCGAGAAAAAAGCTAAGAATCCAATAATTGCTTGGTGGACTAAAGTTCTCCTCCTATTCGGGTTTTGCATATATGTTATTTCACCCCTCCCGCGGTCAGACCGGAGACGATCCGGTGCTGGAAAGCGAGGACCATGAGGATCAAGGGAATGGTCACTAGGGCACCAGCCGCCATGACGGAGGAGTAGGGATAGTCGTAGTAACTCTCACCGGAGAATCGTGCAATAGCCACCGTGACTGGCTCAGTAGCACTCGTCGATAGTTGGTTAGCCAGCATAAATTCGTTCCACGTTGCGATAAATGCGAGGATTGCGGTGGTAAACAGAGCTGGGGCAGCTAAGGGTAACAGAATGATACGGAAAGCTTGGCTTTGCGTCGCTCCATCAATACGCGCTGCCTCCTCGAGTTCCCACGGTAGTTGGCGAAAGAAAGAGGTTAGAGTGTAAATCGCCAACGGAAGTGCGAAGGAAATATTGGGAATAATGAGAGCTTGATACTGTCCCAGCCATCCCAGATTGCCAAATAGCTGGAATAGTGGTGTTACGAGGGCAATGCCAGGGAACATGCTGGCTGCCAAAATGATCCCAGTGACGTACCCTTTACCTGCGAAATCAAGACGCGCGAGGGCATAAGCGGTAAAAACTCCAATGGAAAGCGCCACGAGTGTGGTTATCACGGAAATAAAAAGAGAGTTAACTATAGCCGCCAAGAAGTTGTTGCCCTTGTCGGTAGAGAGTGCCTCGGTGAAGTTCTCAAGTGTCACGTGCGTTGGCCATGGGGTGGTGTCGAAGGTGTGATCCTTGTGTCTGAATGCAGTGATGAGCATCCAATAAAAGGGGGAGAGACCCCACACCAAGATAAGAAGAACGCCAAAGTAGTCGCCAACATGTTTACGCATGGGAATCTCCTGACGTAGGGGTCATTATTTCTCTTTTCTCTATTGGGGTGTCGGGGGTCCCCGACACCCCAATAGAGGAGGGCAGTTTAGCTTTGCTTCCACCCAAATCAGCGCCGAGAACTTTAATCATAAAAAATGCGACCGCAAAGATTAGGAGGAAAATCATCGTCGATAATGCGCTCGCCGAGTTGAAATTATTTTGGCGCATATCTTCCACGACGAGCTGAGAGATCGTTGCGGTGGGAGAGTTGGCACTCGGCGAGATGAGAATTACCGGCAGATCATACATCCGTAGAGCGTCGAGAGTGCGGAAAAGTATAGCGACGAGCAGTGCGGGTTTGATTAGCGGAAGTGTGATGAAGCGGAAAGTCTGCCAGCGCGTGGCTCCGTCTACGCGGGCCGCTTCGTAGACATCATTGGGCACCATCTGTAGACCCGCGAGAATGAGTAGCGCCATGAAAGGGGTAGTCTTCCACACGTCAGCAATGATCACGGCCGTTCGGGCAGCCCACGGGTCGGTAGTCCATGAGATGGGCGTCGATAGGAACGTATTAACTATGCCCCGGTCGGCGAAGATGAATTGCCACAATTTCGCGGTCACAGCCGTTGGAATCGCCCACGGGATGAGGACGGCGGCGCGAATCAGTGCGCGTCCTGGTATATCTCGGTGCATAATGATCGCCATCGCAATTCCAAGGAGAATTTCGAGGATAACGGTCACGCCCGTAAAAAATACCGTATTGCCGAGGGCAGGCCAGAAGTCTGTGGCGAGCACTCCTGGGGGACACGTCGCTATTTCTCCAGATGGCAGCATGCACCGTTGCTGAATCCAGTAACTGTAGTGGCGTAGACCAGCAAACCCTCCTTCGACAAAGAGACCAGTTTGTGGGTCGAGGTGCTTATCGGCCTGAAAACTCAGGTAGATAGCCCGCATGATCGGATAGCCGATAACGATAGCGAGAACGGTGAGTGCGGGGGCGACAAGCAGGCCCGCATGGCGCGTAGGTGGAGCCACGAGACAGAGTCCTTTTTCTTGGTGCTAAAACGCTCAAACACTGCCAGAATGGGCAGGGTTTGAGCGATAGCTTAGCAGGGCTTAGGCAGCCATTACCGACGCCTCGACACAGCGGGCAACTAACCTGCTGCCCGAATGGCGGCTTCCATATCGCGCGCGGCGTCGTCGACGGACTTCCCATCCGTCAGGGCCGCATAGGCGTTATCTTGGATGGCCTTGGAAATAGCGGGGTAGAACGGGGAGGCCGGACGTGGCACCGCATTTTCTAAGGAAATCTTTAGTGCCGGCAGATAAGGATACTTCGCGATTAAATCGGCATCATCATAGATTGAAGCCAGAACTGGAGGGAATGATTTCTCTGCGAAATAACTCTGATTCTCAGCACTTGTGATGAACTCAATGAAATCCTTCGCTGTTTCTTTGTGCTTAGAATTGACGTTGATGCCGTTATTGAGCCCCCCGAGGGTGGACACTCCCACTCCAGACTTGCCCACCAGCGGTTGAACTTCCACGCGACCCGCGACCGTGGAGTCATTGTCTTGGGCCATATCGTACATATACGGCCAATTGATAGCGTAGGCGGTTTCGCCAGCAAGGAAACCTAAATGAGTTTCTTGCTCTGTTGTGGATGTTGAATTCTTAGCGATCACGCCGTCCTTATAGGCATCGACAAGCGCTTGCATACCTGCTTTAGCTTCATCCGTGGCGACGGCAGGAGAACCATCCTCATTGAGAATATGTCCGCCCCAGCCTTCGATAAAGCCAGCTGCGTTAACGGTGAGTCCTTCGTACTGCTTGAGCTGCAGAGTCAGGCACTCGACATTCTTTTCTCTGGCTAATTCGCAGGAATCGGTCAGTTCCGCAAAATTTTTGGGTGCGGTTGGGACAATCTTGGTATTACGGAACAAAAGTTGGCCGTTAGTATTCTGGGGCATCGCATATAAGGTGCCTAAGTAGGTCGCAGAGTCAACGGTTGGTTTCAGCAGTTTTGATGTATCCACCGCGAGTTCCCCTTCAAGCGGTGCAATCCACTGATTCGCCGCGAATTCGGCTGTCCAAATAACATCCAGCGCCATCACATCGATATCATCGCTACCAGCCTGTAGGTTCTGCACAAGGAAATCGCGCTGGTCACCAGCTTCGCCAGCTAGCTCTTTCATGGTTACTTGCTCGTCGGGATGCGCTTGATTCCATTTATCTACGATGGGAGCAAGCAGTTCGGTGTCTAATTTGCCAAGCGCATACGTGATCGGCCCACGGGCGCCAGCGGTAGCAGGTGTGGGGGCGGCGGAGTTTGTGGTGGTCGTTTCATCAGAGCAGCCGGCGAGTCCGAGTGACCCAGCGACGCCCAGAGCTGTAAGAAACGCTCCGATTCGGAAATTGTGACGAGTATTCATGAGTATTGCCTTTCCAGGGGATGGGGAGACTCTCCTTCAGAATCTACTGAGCATCCTCCCTACCGCGCACCCAATTACGAGTAATGGGGTGAATTTTGGGGGTGAATATCAGTGTATTTTCCAACACAGGGATTTTGCCGCGCGTGCTTTAATTGGAGTAGTCCAGCGGTTAGCAGTGATAGTCCCAGTTGATCTCTGTTCCTTTACCCCCGCGAATTGCCCCCATTTTCTCAATATGTCTAGAGATCTAAAGAGACTTTTTCGCTCTCTCGTATATGGGCCAGCCGCTCAGCTGACACCAGGCCATTGATTAGGACGACGCTGCCTAATGCCGCAAAGGGGGAAAGGATGGCCTGATTGAAGCCCTCTGCATCTTTCCACCCTCGACTAAGCACACGAGCCTCGTGGGGAATTGTATGGTGGGCGAGAGTTTTCAGGTCGGGGCTGGGTTGTGAGAATGAATCGCCATGGTAGCGAACGGTAGGGCCGAAATCAATGGCGCCCTCGGGCAAATCGCTCCCTATTTCCTTCACCCCGCGGCCAAAGGGGTCGTTGGTGACCAAGACAATATCACCATCGAATTCAGCGCTAAATGAGCGTGGAGGCGCAAAGATTACGTCAGCTGCATCCGGGTCTGCGAAAGGCTCGTGTGGGTCGAGAAAACGATAGGGAATCGAGGCCGTAATAGAGCCGAGAGCAATGCATACCGCTTGCCACGTGCTAGGCAGCGCGATGCCAACTGTTTCGGATTCGTTGAGATCGAGCTCGTCGATAAGCATATTTGCAACCTTATTAGCCCAATTATCGAGAGTTTGAGCAGAAAAGTCGAGCCGAGCTCCAGTGGTCTCGTCGTAGGTACTCAGACGTGGGATTGCGGGGTTGGCTGTGATAAGAGGGCTGAGTAACGGCACAAATGATCCTTGAAGGTCTAGTGGTGAAGGGCTAGTTAACGCAGCGTGGGCTATCGCCACCTGCATCGATCTGTGGGGAGTCCGCAGCATCATTGACGACGCTTCCAGGATCGTTGCTTTCTGGCTCTGCGGTATTGCTGTTCACGGGGGCACCCGGTTCCCCAATTGGGGCGGAGTAGTCACCCCCGGCGATCACGACGATCCCCTCATACGCGAGCTCAGGATCCTCCACTACCGGCACTCCGCCGAGAGCTTTGGCGATCTTGCGGGCAGTTGAGTCGTTGAGGTTTCGGGTGATTACCTGGGTGCGATCGTAGCGGCCTATCTCAGCATTACCCACGTCGGCAATGGTGAAGCCTTGTTCGGTAAGGTAAGCGCCAGCGCCAGCTGCGAGTCCGGACTGTGCTGAAGCATTCAGTACCTGGATGGGCGTCGGATCTTTCTCAGCGGGACCCTCGTCGGCCGCCGGAGCATCGGCTGGGTCGGCCGGTTCTTCGTCGGTACCAAGAAGCGCCTGGAAAAAGGCTTTGACCTCGTCGGGGTCAATCGTAACGACAGATTCACCATAGTCTCCGACACCGTCGATATCGGCCACTGGAATGGTATTGAAACGCACATTACCCCCAGCCAGATCCTGCAATTGGGTGGCAAAGCTTATCACATCCCAGTCTTCGTCGATCACCACTGAGCGGGTGACAGCTTGACCTAGCTGGGCTAGTTTACCCGGGCTCGTGAGGGTGCCCGTAGAGAGAACTTTATTGACGAGAGAGGCCATATACGCTTGCTGACGAACGATGCGGTCGAGGTCGCCTCGGGGCAGTCCATGTCGTTGGCGCACGAAAGCCAGGCCGCTACCACCAGAGAGCGTCTGGACTCCAGCAGGGAAGTCGGCGCCAGAGAATTCGTCGTAGACGGCATTGTTAAGACAAACATCGACTCCACCCACAGCATCGGTGAGCAAAACAAAACCCAGCAAACCAATTTCCGCATAATGATCAATGGTGACTCCAGCTAGGTTAGTAACAGCATCAATTAACCCATTGCGACCAGCCTGCTTGGATTGGCTTTCGAGTTCTTGCTCGTCGACAATTCCAGCATTAAAGAGTTCGGTGCGTTTGATTGCCTTATAGCCGGCGTACACACCGTTAATTTTGATATTGCCCAGCTCAGGGTCTGCGATATAGGTGTCTCGTGGAATGGAGATCGCAGTGGCTGATGTCCCATCATTGGGGATGCGGATGAGCATGATGGTGTCAGTATTATCGGCTTCTTCGTCGCCAGCGTGTAGTAGCTCGATCTCTTCAGGGGTGAGGGGATTGCCTTGCGCATCCGTGCGTGAGTCGGATCCGACAAGGAGGATATCGATAGCGCCATCGAGTTTTTCTTCCTTGACTCCCTGGTCGCCGCCAAGTTCGAGTGAGCCTGCGGATGCGACGGAGTTTCCCACACGCCCCACAGTGGCGTAGCCCACGCCAGAAATCGTGAGGACCGCAGCGGAGATAAAGGCGAGCAGCACCTTAACTACCCCAGGACCTTGCTGGGCGGTTTGGGGTAGGTAATGAGGGGCGGGGCTGATATCGCGGACGGGGCGCTTTGGGGTGGTGCTCACGGTGGTTAAAGTCTTCCTCGATCGAGATTTAATAATGGTGTTGAGTTTAGCCGACGCGACACGCCGCGAGTACCCGACGGGCGGGTTCGGGCACTAAACTTAGGCCTTGTGAATGAGCCGATTGCAGTAGTGACAGTGACGTTTTCCCCAGGGGTATATCTGAAGCGATTTATCGACTCCCTTGAATCGGCCACAAGCGACGGTTATGAACTCATTCTGGCCGATAATGGGTCTGTCGACGGGGCGCCTGAGCGCGCTGCAGCTGACAATACGAGGATCACTTTCCTGCCCACTGGCGGAAATCTCGGCTATGGGAGCGCCATAAACGTCGCCTATGAGCATCTGCTCACGCTTCGTGAACGCCGTGAACGCCGTGAACATGATGAACGCTCCGAACACAGAGATATCAACCACGGAGATATCAACCACAGAGCAATCAACAGCGAGTATTTTCTCATTTCTAACCCAGATGTGGAATTTCAGCCAGGTAGCATCGACGCTCTGCTTAACTGCGCCCGTCAGGCGCGGGAGCGGGGAGAAAAAGTGGCTGCTGTCGGGCCTCTGATTAGGCAGCTGGATGGGACGGCGTATCCCTCGGCACGTGCGATCCCGACATTATCTAATGGGATCGGACATGCCCTCTTTGCCTCTATGTGGCCCGATAATCCATGGAGTAGAGCTTATCGGAATAATGCAGTCATGGATCGGCAGCGAGAAGCTGGGTGGCTGTCGGGTTCTTGTTTGCTGGTGAGCTTCGATGCCTTTGCAGAGGTCGGTGGTTTTGATGAACGGTACTTTATGTATATGGAAGATGTGGATCTAGGCGATCGCTTCGCGCGTGCAGGCTATGTCAATATCTTTTGCCCCGACGCCGAAATAACGCACGCAGTAGGGCATGCGGCAAGCAAATTGCCTGAGAAGATGTTGCCAGCACACCATGATTCGGCTTATCGCTTCCAAGCTGATCGGCATCCAGGTTTCGCAAATCTGCCGATTCGATTTGCCCTGTGGTTGGGTTTAAGGCTGCGATCAATAATTATGGTTCAGGCTGCGCGTCACCGCCGCGATGGTGTCGATGGTGGGTAGCATAGCCATGATAACGCTAGAAAGGCTTCTCCTTTCAAGCCTTGGATCAAGGCTTGGTCTAGTGCTTGGTCTAAGGCTCGGTCTGCAGCGGGTGGTCGCGCGTTGCTGGGATATGGGCGGATGCAATTTTTTAGCGTTGAAGAACAATGAGGAGGTTTGAGGAACGTGGATGGATCGGCGGGATGGGGCGAGACAACCGATGCTGTTGTTCTTGTCGGCGGCAAGGGTACCCGGTTGCGTCCTTTGACGACGCACACCCCAAAGCCTATGCTGCCAACGGCAGGAGTGCCGTTTCTCGCACACCTTCTGGCTAGAATTAAGGCCGCAGGGATTACCCACGTCATCTTAGGAACCTCCTTCAAAGCCGAGGTTTTTCAAGAATATTTCGGTACCGGCGAAGAGTTTGGTCTAGAGATTGAGTATGTCTTTGAGGAAACCCCACTTGGAACGGGTGGCGGTATCCGCAATGTCTATGAAAAACTGCGCCACGACAATGTCATCGTTTTCAACGGTGACGTCTTAGGTGGCACAAATTTGGAGGCCATTCTCGAGGCTCATAGAGCTAAAGACGCCGATCTCACCATGCACCTCGTTCGAGTGTCGGATCCACGGGCGTTTGGATGCGTGCCCACAGACTCCGCTGGTCGAGTGTTGAAGTTTTTAGAAAAAACTGAAGACCCGCCAACAGACCAGATCAATGCTGGCTGCTATGTGTTTAAAAAAGAAATCATCGAGCAAATACCGCCCAATAGAGTCGTGAGTGTGGAGCGCGACACCTTCCCTTTGCTTTTGGAGCAAGGGCGAAAATTTTACGGATTTGTCGATACCGCGTACTGGCGAGATATGGGCACCCCGGACGATTTTGTGCGCGGATCCTCTGACTTGGTGCGCGGAATCGCTTATTCGCCACTCCTGGCAGGTAAAAATGGGGAATCCCTGGTTGATCCTTCAGCGCTCGTGCGAGAGGGCACGCTTTTACTGGGTGGCACAGTCATTGGGCGCGGTACCGAAGTGGGAGCCGGGTGCCGTTTAGATGATGTGGTTGTTTTCGATGGAGTCACCATTGAACCTGGTGCAATCATTGAGGATTCGATCATTTCACACGGGGCTCATATTGGCGCCAACGCCCGCATCAAAGGTTGCGTTATCGGTGAGGGTGCTCAGATCGGTGCCCGCTGTGAGTTGTTAACGGGGATGCGGGTATGGCCCGGAGTGGTCATTCCTGATGGTGGAATTCGTTTTTCCTCCGATAGTTAGAGCGGTCGCTGCAGTAGCGCTGCCTATTCGAGGAGCACTAATTAGTGCTATGGCCTGATGCTATGGCCGGGTGTTTTTTAAGGGTACTTGCGATAATTATTGGGGGTAGGCACAAGATGTGGTACCCCCATAGTGACCCCCGCGATGCGCCGGCATGTTAAAGCTGTGGCGTGTGTGATCTATGAACTGCATAAATCAAAATGCTTCGCAGGAGATGCGCTCTTTAGCTTGACGACATCTTGTGTCACCGTGTTGAATCTCAAGTATGTTATTTGCCAGGCCTCGCTTCGGCGCATACGCAAAGAATTGTGCTATGTAGGCGCAAGTCTCTCCGCGTGGCGAATATACGCATAAACCGTTAAAGACTTATTGATTTACTATGAGCAAAGGAGGCTGGCGTGGAAGATTTCGCTGGCAACGCCGCGCCTCATCCCCGCTCGCACCGCGATCTCGGCCTCGATTCTCTATTCGACGCCATCGAACAAGAGTGGCAGGAACAGGCACTGTGTGCTCAAACCGATCCTGAAGCTTTTTTTCCCGAAAAGGGTGGATCTACCCGCGAAGCAAAGCGTATTTGCCAAGCATGTGAAGTGAAAGATGACTGCCTCGAATACGCTCTCGCCCACGATGAGCGATTTGGAATTTGGGGTGGACTCTCGGAACGTGAACGCCGCCGCTTAAAGCGAGAGATTAGTTAGACGCCACCCCATATGCTCTCGTGAAGAGAACTAACGGTGCACACATCCAATTTAAGCCTCCACACCCTCGTATACGAGGCAGGGGGCTATTATTAACTCTCCATTGAGGTGTCTTCAAAGAATCTCGAGGGGTACCCCATATCTATCTATAGGGGTCGAAAGTGCTTGAGGCCTCACAGGGGAAGATCATCCGGGGTGAGGTTGAGATATTCGGCGACGAGTCGACGAAATATCGTTGTCAGTACTTCATTAAGTTCTAGACGCGAATCTACACGCTGCTCAATTGGCATGCGGAAAAGCACAATTCTCGCTCTGGTCGCATGGCCGTCGCGATCCACGCCCGCCGAAATCAGGCGTGCTAGGGGTACAGGCCCATCGGCCACGATATCGCGTGGAAAGGCCTGAAAATCAGTATTCAACCGCATCCGAGGAATAATGTCCACCGCGATATCTAACATGCTTAGCTGGTCGAAATAGTGTTCCTGAAAAGGGGCGTAGGCGTTTAAGATATCAGCATCAAAAAGCTCGCGGCGGTTCCGAAATCGGGGCAGCGCGGGCGGCAAAAGCGGACCGCGAACGCCATGTCCGTGTCGATCGCGTCGAATTTTTCCCTGGTGCATACCGTTTAGGGTATCGGGATCGAGCTTCTGGATGCTAAGGGCGCGCCGTAGGATGAAAAAGCTCAAGTAAAGGATTAGACTTGCCAGTTGTGAATCAGATTCGTCGTTGCTCTCGCCCAGGCTGCGGTCAGGTGGCCGTAGCGACGTTGACCTATGCCTATGCACACTCCACCGCCTATGTCGGTCCCCTCATTGCCAACAGCGATCCGCATTCCTGGGACCTATGCGAGCGACACGCCGCTAAAATTACTGCTCCAAAAGGCTGGGAGATGGTGCGCGTTGATGCCCCCGAGATTGGCGAAGATGATCTGACCGCCTTAGCTGAGGCTGTCCGAGAACAAGGCAGGCTGCAATCTGGTTTATTACAAGAGGCTCAACTCAATCAATCTCCAGGGGCCGAATTGGCTCCACACCATCCAGCCAAACGTGGTAAAGCAAAGGCTGCCGAAAAAGCACAGCGCAGAGCTCACTTATCTCTCGTGCCTGATGCCGAAGACACGAGCAGCGACGCGGATTAAGCAGATTCAGAAAATTCTTAGCCTAGTGAAGAACTAGCGCACACTCTCTGCGCATCGTAGAATGGTGGATTGTTTTTAATCGCTTGCGATTAGTCATCGCGCCCTAGTCTTAAGAAATCAGGTCCACGTTATGCGCTCCCGGGAATCTATTGAGGCTGTGATCAAGGCTTACGACGTCCGCGGGGTCTACGGTGAAAGCCTAGACGCCCACCTCGTTAAGGATATCGGTGCTGCCTTTGGATACCTCGTACGTACAATGGGCCAGGAGAAAATCGCGATCGGTTACGATATGCGTCCTAGCTCCCCTGAATTATCTCGTGCATTTGCCGAAGGTGCAGCAGAACAGGGTATAGACGTGGTGATCGTGGGGCTCAGCTCCACTGATCAATTATACTTTTACTCGGGGCACTACAATTTAGCTGGTGCAATGTTTACTGCATCCCACAACCCGGCCCAGTATAACGGCATCAAAATGTGCCACGCTGGAGCGAAACCGGTAGGCCAAGAGTCCGGTCTAGCCGATATTACCGAGATGCTGCTCGAAGGGATTCCTCCCTACCATGGTCCTCTAGGGGCCATCGACACAGAAGATTGTCTCGAGGACTACGGCAATTACCTCAAAGGCCTGGTGGACCTGAAGGATATACGCCCCCTGACGGTAGCCGTAGACGCAGCCAACGGTATGGCGGGCTTAACGGTGCCGGAGGTTTTCTCCTCTCTTCCCATCGACATTAAACCTCTCTACTTCGAACTCGATGGAACCTTCCCTAATCACGAGGCGAACCCCTTAGACCCGAAGAATCTCGAGGACTTACAAGCTTTTACTCCGAAGGTTGGCGCAGATATCGGGCTTGCCTTTGATGGGGACGCCGACCGGTGTTTTGTCATCGACGAAAAGGGACAATCAGTGAGCCCTTCCGCCATTTGTGCACTTATTGCCGAGCGTTATCTCGAGCGGTACCCGCAAGCAACCGTGATCCACAATGTCATTACTTCCCGTTCGGTGCCGGAGATTATCGCCGAAAACGGGGGGAGAGCAGTGCGCACCAGGGTGGGACACTCCTTTATTAAGAAAATAATGGCAGATGAGGGAGCTGTATTCGGTGGTGAGCACTCAGCGCACTACTACTTCCAAGAATTCTTCCATGCTGACTCCGGTCTACTTGCCGCCCTCCACGTTCTCGCGGCTTTGGGTTCCACCGATCAGTCGTTGAGTGAGATGATGGCCAAATATCATCGCTATCACGCCTCTGGGGAGATCAATACTCGCCTGAGTTCCGCAGCTGAACAGCAGCAACGCACGCAGGCAGTCCTCGAGGCCTTCGCCGAGCGGATTGCTGCGGTTGATGAGCTCGACGGAGTTAGCGTCTTTTTAAAGGATTCGCCAGCCTGGTTCAATATTCGTGCCTCCAATACAGAACCCCTGTTGCGGCTCAATGTCGAAGCCCCCACAGCACAAGAGGTTGATAGTCTGGTAACAAAGATCCTTCAGATTATCAGGAGCTAACACATGTCGGACTACGATCCGCTCGCCGTCGCCTTTTACGATATCGCCCACGAAGGCGCCTATCTACGCGCACTCGCATCGGCTATCGAAGAAGGAGTCCAGCTGGCAGCGGAGAATAATCCTCGGCCGACCTTAGCCACGTTCGTCGGAATGCGACCGCGCAGCGTGGTCATAGTGACTGACCATTCGGTTGCCAGAGAGTGCGCCTTATTGGCCGTGAGCTTCTTTAACCCGCTGCCGTGCCCTGTTGTTGTAGTGGACCATATTCCCGGATATATTGGCGCGCTGGACGTGGTGATCATCCTTAGCAATGGGGGCCTTGATACTCCCGACAGCGCGCGCCATGTCAATCAGCTGCTCGCCCGAGGGATCGATGTGGTGCTTGCTGTCGATGCCCACTCTCCGCTGCTTGCCGACGTTGCCCCCGGAGCTATTATCATCCCCACCGTGCCCACACACGAAGGTCTGAGTCTGATGAGACTGACGGGTACTGTTATGGCACTCTTTGAGTTGGCGGATTCTGAGGCGCTGATTGTCGCACAGAAATTCAAAGATCTGGCCGATGGTATCGATGCCGAGTTGCAGGCATGTTCACCTCAACGCGACCGTACGGAGAATCCGGCTGTAGCTTTAGCGGATCTATCCGGTTCCATTATTCATACAACACCTTCTACAGAGCAACCAGGCGATTATGAATTAGTCCAGCTTATCGCCACATTGTGGACATCATATGGGCGGGTAAGTGCGGCTCTGGGAGCCGCAGATATGCAGCTAGCCGCTGGATATAGAGCAAGAAACCGTGAGCGACCAGTCAAAGATATCTTCTATGACCCATTCCTTGATGATCCTGTCACAGCTCCAACACTGACAACCATCATGTGGAATGCAACCGACGAAGTGGGCGCCGGGGTCGTTACAGAACGTGTTACCGAGCGTGGTCTCGCAGCTCAATTGCAACTGAGCGTCAGAGCCTATGCTGCTACCGTGTACTTTTAAAATCCTTATCATCTAACGAGACGGAGAATCCTACCCTATTATGATGCTGCCCTTAGATCCTCCCACCCAGGCGTACCCGTGGGGTTCACGAACCCTCATTGCTCAACTCAGAGGAGAAACAGAGCCAAGCAAACACCCAGAGGCGGAACTCTGGTACGGCGCCCACCCCGCACTCCCGGCGCGAGTCGACGGGCAGAAACTGGATGAACTTATTGCTGAGGACCCCGCGGCTCATCTAGGTGTAGATATAGCGGAGAAGTTTTCTGGCGAGCTACCTTATTTGCTGAAAATCCTAGCCGCAAATGAACCGCTGTCTTTGCAGGCGCATCCATCTGCACACCAAGCCCGCGAAGGCTTCGAGCGGGAAAATGCCAGTGGTATCGATATCCGTGATCCGCACCGTAATTACCGCGACCCACAACCAAAACCGGAACTCTTAGTCGCACTGACAGAATTTCACGCGATGGCGGGCTTCCGACCGCTGAAATTAACAAGAGAATTGCTTCAAGCCTTGGCATGTCCGGAGCTAGACCGCTATCTAGCGATATTAGGTGACGATGATAGCACTCCAGAAGAGACAGGCTTGAGAGGACTATTTACCACCTGGATCTCCATCCCAGCTCCAGCCCGCCGCACCCTCATTGCAGCCATCGTAGAACGAGCCCGAGCATTTATCCGGGACATGGAGAACCACCCAGTGGAAGAAAATACCTGGATGGTTGACGCCGCGAGAAATATTGTCAATCTCCATGAGCACTACCCAGGTGATGTGGGAGTGCTGGGTGGTTTACTCCTTAATTATCTCGTTCTGCAGCCCGGGGAGGCTATCTTTCTGGACGCTGGAAATCTCCATGCATACTGCCGTGGGATGGGAGTTGAAATCATGGCCAACTCCGACAATGTCTTGCGTGGTGGCCTCACATCTAAACATGTGGACGTTCCAGAATTGGTCAAGGTGCTGCGCTTTGAGTCTCTAGCAGAGCCTACGCTCAGAGATCGTGACGGGCACTACGAGGTCAATCTTGATGCCTTCGATTTACACCGATTTGATGTCGTCGACACGCGCACAGTATCTCTGAGCGGTCCACGCATCGTTCTTTGTACGCAGGGCGAAATAACAGTTGGTAACGGAGACGCCGAGCTAGATTTGACACCCACTCAAGCAGTGTGGATCTCAGCGGCTGACCCTTGCGAGATTAAGCTGACCGGGTCTGGGCAGGTATTTGTCGCCCGAGCCTAGAAGGGCTTGATAATGCGATCGACTACGACTACAAATCAAGATACAAATAGGTACCAGCTCGATGCGGAAGGACGTTGATATGCACGCGTGGGATCATGAAATCTTCAATGAAGAAGTGGTCACTTCTTTCCTTGACGAGCTTGCTATGCTGGACGAGTCTGAGATCGCGAGCAATATTCACGATGCAATTCTCCTAGGGCTCGATGACCAAGGCAGTGATGATGAGTTCATTATTGGACTCGCCGCCGCAACGATCGTGGCTATTTGGGCTTCGGCTCCTTATACCGATGGGGAAGTGGTAGAACACTATCCTTTTATACGAGAGCTTATCGGTCATGGTGATGAGGAGCTTCGTGAAAGCGCCAGCTCGATTCTCGAATTAGCGGAAACCGATCTTGATCTCGATGTCTATACTGAGGCGCTGACCTAGAGTAACCCAGGAGAGAATGGAACGCTAGATGATTATTGCGATTGAGGGTATCGATGGGGCCGGAAAGAATACCTTGGTGAAACGGTTGCGGAACGCCTTCGACGCAGACACCCTCTCTTTCCCCCGCTACCAAGACTCCATACACGCACAGCTGGCGCAGCGGGCGCTTCATCATGATCTTGGGGACGTTGCCGACTCTATTAATGCTATGGCGGTACTTTTCGCTCTCGATCGTGCAGAGGTCAAAGACTATATAGCTTCATATGCATACGACCCCCGCCGCGTATTGATCCTCGACAGGTATGTCGCTAGTAACGCTGCCTATAGCGCGGCGCGTAGCCTAGACGATGCACTTGTAGAGTGGGTGGCAACCTTCGAATTCATAGAGCAAGGGTTGCCCGTACCTGATCTTCAAATATTATTAGCTACATCACCTGAGCTCGCCCATGAGCGCGCTCACCACCGTGCTCGCACCGATACTGACCGTGCGATTGATAGCTATGAGGCCGATCGTGGTCTGCAAAATCGTACCGCCGCCACCTATCGACGATTAGCGCAGGAAAATTGGTATTCCCCATGGTTGATCATTGACGGACAGTACAATCACGCGGAGGTTGAAGCCCAAGTCCGTGAAAAGCTACCCGCTTGCACCAATCTCACCGAATATATGCGACCACAAACTCAACCCCGAGACTAGTGTTGTTGCTCGCTTAGCTCTAACATTATCGGTACGACCTCTCATCTGCTCAACAACCAAACAACTGAATTCTCGCTGCACCGCCTGCAGGCCGCTGGGGTGAGAAGGAAAAGAAGAAGATGGCCCATAAGATTCTCGTAGTCGATGACGATCCAGCGATCTCAGAAATGCTCTCGCTAGTGCTCGAAGCTGAGGGCTTTGACAGCGTGGTAGTCAACGATGGTGCTCAGGCGGTAGATACTTGCTACCGGGAGAACCCCGATCTAATCCTGCTCGACCTCATGCTGCCGGGGATGAATGGTATCGATATCTGCCGTGCAATTCGCCAAGATTCTGCCGTGCCTATCGTGATGCTGACCGCCAAAACCGATACAGTCGACGTAGTTCTCGGTCTCGAATCGGGAGCGGACGATTATATCCCCAAGCCGTTTAAAGCCAAAGAGCTGGTGGCTCGCGTGCGCGCTCGTTTACGCGGCGCAGCAGATAAAACTCATGACTCTGTACATATCGCGGATCTCTACATTGACGTCAAAGGTCATACCGTCACACGTGGCGGCGAGGAGATTTCCCTAACACCCCTGGAATTTGATTTGCTCTCGGAACTAGCTTCAAAACCCGGAGAGGTTTTCACACGCGAAGAATTGCTACAGAAAGTGTGGGGATATCGGAACGCCTCCGATACGCGCCTGGTGAATGTACACGTCCAGCGCTTGCGCGCCAAGATCGAAAAAGACCCCGAAAATCCGCAGATTGTCCTAACCGTGCGCGGTGTGGGTTATAAGACTGGCGACTAGTGAAGCTACGACCCTTTATTAAAAAGTTCCGGAGCAATCACCATCGACTACGGTTTTGGATCGCCGAAAGCTGGCGCACCTCGCTACAATACCGCCTGATCACCACTATCTTGGCGTCCTCCTTGGTGGTAATGCTGGGATTGGCCTATATTTTGGTCTCTATAGTGACCTCCAAGCTGATTCAGGCAAAACTGGATATCGCTGATGCTGAGATCGAGCGAGCGCGGATCGCGGTAGAGCAACAAATCGAGGCAACCTCAACAAGCTCAAGTGTGCAGGTACGTCTCAATGCGGCGCGAGCAGCGCTAACCTCGCGATCGATTAACTCACCGGATTCACAGACTGCATACGAGCCAGTACTACTCGTGGAGGGCCCCGACGATTCAATTGTGGTTGCCCCGGAGGCGTATCGCATCCCGGAACGGCTGCGATCATTTGTTTCCCAAGGCCAAGTATCATATCAATTTGCTACCATTTCGCGTGCCGACGGCACCAGCTATCGGGCGATGATCATTGGCACGCCAACTCAATCTGATATCCCGAATCTGCAGGTTTATCTGGTGCTATCAATGGAGGCTGAGCGCGCTACGCTATCACTACTGCGCGGCGTTTTCGCTGCAGCAGGCCTAGTCCTTGTGGTTCTTATGATGGGTATCACGTGGCTAACAATTCGCCAGGTTATAGCACCAGTTCGAGCGGCCAGTCGCATTGCTGAACGCTTTGCCGCTGGGCATCTACGAGAACGCATGATTGTTGAAGGCGAGCACGAAATGGGGCGATTGGCGGAGAGCTTCAATACCATGGCAGCTTCGCTATCGAAGCAAATCGATCAGCTGCAAGAATATGGCAGCCTACAGCGCCAATTTACCTCTGACGTGTCCCACGAGCTGCGTACTCCCTTAACGACAGTGCGCATGGCAGCTGATATGATCCAGTCTCATAATGAGGAGTTAAGTCCCGCAATGCGGCGGGCCAGCGAACTGATGGTCAGTGAACTCGATCAATTCGAGGCACTGTTGAACGACCTCCTGGAGATCTCTCGCCATGATGCGGGAGTAGCTGAGCTCGCAGAATCGACCATCGATATGCGGGCCTGCGTCAAGGGTGCCTATGAATATACGTCGCATCTAGCAACCGAACTTCATGTGGACGTTGAATTCGATCTTCCCGATGCGCCCGTGCAAGTGGTGTGCGACCCGAGGCGCATCGAGCGTATCTTGCGCAATCTCCTAGCAAACGCCATCGACCACTCCGAGGGGAAACCGGTAACGGTAGCGATCGGGGAAAATGCGCAGGCCGTATCGGTGACCGTGACAGATCACGGTGTTGGACTCAAGAGCGGTCAGGAAGACTTGGTTTTCAATCGATTCTGGCGAGCGGATCCGGCGCGCGTGCGCCATTCAGGGGGAACTGGACTGGGCTTAGCCATTTCACATGAGGACGCGGTTCTCCATGGTGGCAGTCTCGAGGCCACCGGATTCCCAGGTGCTGGCTCATGCTTTCGCTTAACTATTCCCAAGCTACCGGGTGAGGGTTATGGTCAAGACCCACTACCCCTTCGCATTGACATCCCAGATGCCTCCGAACGCTTAAATGCCGTAGCGGACCTTTGAAAGACGAGTTCTCATTTATGTACGTCAAGAATCCCTGTGGGCTAATCTTCGTAGTTGTCTCGATCAGCGCGTTGACTGGGTGTGTGACCCTTCCCTCGACGAGTGAACCGCAAGCACTACGGAGTCTTAGTAGCCAAACTCCCACCCAAGAGCCCGGGCCAATACTAGGACGTGAACCTGATCTCCTCGTACGTGATTTCTATGCTGCAAGCGCGAATCCCAGCCAAAATTACCAACAGGCTCGACATTATCTCACCGCCTCCTTTGCCCAAAAGTGGGCACCTCAGCCGATTATTACGGTATTAGATCGCATAGATATGTCGAGTAATATTGCCCGCGACACTAACAAACTCTCTTATACCATTACCGGTACTGTGGTAGGCACCATCAGCGAAGGTGGGGCGTATAATCCGCAGCGTAGCGACTATCGTGCGGACGTTGAACTGGTGCGAGTCGACGGCCAGTGGCGAATTTCAAATAGCCCCAACGAGATTGTGGTGGAACGTACTGAACTGCGCAATCGTTACCTTACCCAAGCAATTTTCTTCTTCAATCCCGCAGGCGATACCCTTGTCGCCGACCAACGCTGGGTATATTCCGGCTCCAGCTCTCTGGGATCGGCTCTCATTAGCCTCATTATCGCAGGCCCCTCGAAGGCTCTCAGCCCAGGAGTCCTCGATCAAATCCCCGCCACCGCCAGTTTTGTCGGGATTGACAACGGCATCTATCAGCTCGCCGGTTTTGCCGAATTTGATGATGATGCCCGTCACCGACTCGCTGCCCAGCTCGTGTGGACGCTTGCCACTGCAGGGATCGCGGGACCGTACCGTTTCGATGTTGACGGGGTCCCATTGCTGACTGCCGAGGGAGACGCCAATCTTACCGTGGACGATTTCCCTGAATTCAACCCGCAGGCCGCCCGAGCCTCATCCGCAACTATGTATGCCCTGACCGGTGGCTCCATTTCCCAAGTATCTGCTGGCCAAGAAAGTCCGGTTACCGGCCCATTAGGCACACTCAATGATATTGAATCCTTCAATATTTCCGCCCAGAGCAAAACTGTCGCACTCGTGCGCACCAATGGCTCTGGCGATCTTAAACAATCCCAGTTGCTCATCGGGGATATTGACGGAGCCCTGACCACCGTCGCTGAAGCTCGCACGTTTACCCAACCCACTTTCGAAAATAAGGGCAAAGCCTTGTGGGTGGTGGCAGATGGTAATTCTATTAAGCGCATTGCACGTTCGGAGAGTAGTAAAGAAAGCGCACTGATCGACGTCGACATTGCTGATCTCGATCTCAACGACAATAGCCCCGATATATCTGCTTTCGCTTTGTCTAATAACGGCGTACGCGCGGCTTTTATTATTGATGGCTACGTTTATATTGCTACAGTTTCCACCCCGCGTGCAGGAGAGCGCAAGCTCAGTAACCGCTATGAGATCCTCCAAGTGGCTCGCGGTTCAGCGGTATCACTCGATTGGGGTCCTGAGGGCACCCTGTATGTGGGGACTTCGAGTAGTGATACTCCCGTGTGGCGTGCCGAACCCGACGGATCCTCAGCGCTGGCACTGTCTTCCGGCAATATAGTAGCGCCGGTAGTCAATCTCAGTAGCAACCAATCGGCCGTATATATCACCGACGCCCGCGCAAGCTTGCAGCTGTCAACTACTGGATCGGCAACCTATTGGCGCGAGATCCAAGGTTTAGAAGGCGAGCGCGCTGTGACGGTGATTCCTCAATAGAAGTAATCCCCCCTCCTCCATATTGGGGAATCGGGGGCCCCCGATTCCCCAATACGGAGAGGCACTATGCTTAGCAACTCGGGGTTGCGACCACTATGGTTACAGGTGAAGGTCGGTTGTTGAATATCTGGTGAGCTAATTCCATAAGTTGGGAGCTGCGCGGTGCTCTTGCCCCTTAGAGAGCTGTTCTTACCCAAAGAGTGTGTGGGATGCCGGCACCCAGGGGTTATTGTGTGCTCAGAGTGCGAACAGGTCTTTCGGAGTATCCCAAGCCCCGTGTCCTTGCGAATCGACCCCCAGGTGCCTACTTTCTCCTTGGGGCCTCTCGGTGGAGTGCGACGGCGAACGATTATCCAGATCAAAGAGCGCGGGCGTTATGATGCTATTCCTTTCCTCGGAGCTGTGCTGCGCGCGAGTGTTGAGTATTTATATGTCTGCGGACATTTGCCGGAGCCGGTCATACTAGTGCCGGCGCCCACGAAGCGCAGTTCGGCGCGTAAACGGGGCGGAGACCCGGTGCGGCGCATATGCCAAGCCTCGGGGATGGAGGTGGCCGATTGTTTGTACTTGAGGGAATCAACACAGGAATCGGTGGGGCTTTCGGCGACACACCGTGCTCGAAATATGCAGCGCGCTGTGGCCTTAAAAAGCCAGCTCAAAGGAAATGTTGTGGTGGTCGACGACGTGTTGACCACAGGAGCTACAATGCGGGCCTCAGTGAATGCTCTGAGTTGGGCGGGCGCAAATGTATACGGAGTTCTGGCGCTCAGTCATGCCTAGCTGCAGAGGCAGAAAAGGTTTGGCGCGATGACTATGACGCGATGTATTATTGATAATGAAGTTGCTTCCCGCCACATTTTCCTTATCTTGAGTAATCCTTCACAAGATTCGGGTGGCGGCCGACCAGGAAGGTACGTGACTATGACCACGCCTGCTGAAAAAGATACCCTGAGCCCCGATGTCCAGTTAACAATTACTGGCCGTAATGTCGAGGTTCCAGAGCACTTCGCGGAGCGCGTGCGGAGCAAGTTAGGAAAAATCGCCCGCCTCGACCCGACTCTCACCTTCTTCCACGTGGAGCTCCAGCACGAGCGCAACCCACGCCGCGCCAACGAGAGTGATCGGATCCAGATCACGGCAACCGGCAAAGGCCATATTGCGCGAGCTGAAGCGAAAGAGGACTCTTTCTACGCTGCTCTGGAAACGGTTCTCTCACGTATGGAACGTTCCCTGCGTAAGGTGAAGGCACGTCGTTCGATCTCCCTATCTGGTCACCGTGCCCCTAAGAACACTGGCGAGATTGTTGCCGGATTGGTCAATGAATCTGAGAAGCGAGCCGCCAAAGAGGATACTCGCGAGGAATTATATGATCATGATCCTTATGCTGATCAGGTCCAAGATATCCAGCCGGGACAAATCGTTCGTACCAAAGAGCACCCCGCCAAGCCTATGAGCGTTGACGATGCGCTGAGCGAGATGGAATTGGTTGGTCATGATTTCTATCTCTTCATCAATGAGGAGACGGGTAACCCGTCGGTGGTTTATCGCCGCCACGCATTCGATTATGGCTTGATCTCCTTGAGCTAGGTCAAACTAGGTCAAGCTTGATCGCGCGAGGTCGTGCGCGGTTGAGCCAGACCCTCCGCCCGTGGTCCCCTCGGGGAGGCGGCGGAGGGTCTTTGATTTTTCACCCCAATCTATGATTGGGGTTCTTGCTTTGTAACTGTTGTGAGTACAATGGTCACGGAGAAATAGCGAGGTGCCTATTGGAACGATATAGGTAACCTTTATTCCCGAGTTTCGCTGCGGTTCGTCGTGGTGGGCGAGGGGTTAAAAACCACTAAAACTTACCATTTGCTAGTAAAGGAACTCACTCGTGTTCGGACTTTCTAAGATGCTGCGCATCGGCGAAGGACGCAAAGTTAAGCGTCTTCAGAAAATTGCAGAGGAAGTGCTGGCTCTCGAGCCACAGTACTCCGATCTCACCGATGAGGAGTTGAAAGCCAAGACCGAAGAGTTCAAGAGTCGCATCGCAGACGGAGAGACCGTCGATGATCTGCTTCTCGAGGCATTTGCTGTTGCTAGGGAGGCTGCTTGGCGCGTCTTGGGACAAAAGCACTATTTGGTGCAAGTGATGGGCGGTGCGGCTTTGCACTTCGGCTCAGTGGCCGAGATGCGCACAGGTGAGGGTAAGACCCTGACCTGTGTATTGCCCGCCTACCTTAATGCGCTCGAAGGTAAGGGCGTGCACGTGGTGACGGTTAACGATTACCTTGCTAAGCGCGATGCCGAGTGGATGGGACGTGTGCACCGCTTCCTTGGCCTGGAAGTGGGAGTCATTCTTTCGAATATGCGCCCTGACGAGCGTCGCGAGGCCTATAACGCCGATATTACCTACGGTACTAATAACGAGCTCGGCTTCGATTACCTCCGCGATAATATGGTGCATACCCTCAACGATTTAGTGCAGCGTGGCCACCATTATGCAATCGTCGACGAGGTTGACTCTATTCTTATCGACGAAGCTCGAACCCCGCTGATCATTTCAGGTCCCGCTGATGGCGCCTCTCAGCACTACAACGTGTTCGCGGCACTCGCTCCGAAGATGAAGGTGGATATCCATTATGATGTCGACCATCGTAAGCGCACCGTTGGTGTGCGTGAAGAGGGTGTTGCCTTCGTCGAAGATATGCTGGGTATCGAGAATCTATATGCCCCTGAGAATTCGATGTTGGTGTCATATCTCAATAATGCATTGAAGGCTAAAGAGCTGTTCACCCGCGATAAGGACTATATCGTGCGCAACGGTGAGGTCATGATTGTCGATGACTTCACGGGCCGTGTGCTTGATGGTCGCCGCTATAACGAGGGTATGCATCAGGCTATCGAGGCGAAGGAGAAGGTGGAGATCAAAAATGAGAACCAGACCTTAGCCACCATCACTTTGCAGAATTACTTCCGCCTCTATGAGAAGCTGGCCGGAATGACCGGTACCGCTGAGACAGAGGCAGCCGAATTGCACCAGATCTATAAGCTGGACGTGGTTCCCATTCCAACTAACCGGCCACCGCACCGCGATGATATGACCGATTTGGTGTATAAGACCCAAGAGGCAAAATTTGCCGCAGTGGTAGAAGATATCGTTGATTGCGTTCAGCGCCGCCAGCCGGTGCTCGTTGGTACCACCTCAGTGGAGCGCTCCGAGTATTTATCTCAGCTCCTCCAACGCAAAGGTGTGAAGCATCATGTCCTTAATGCCAAGCATCATGCTGAAGAGGCCGAAATTGTAGCCAAGGCAGGCTTGCCAAGTGCTGTCACGGTTGCTACCAATATGGCCGGTCGTGGTACCGATATTGTGCTGGGTGGTAACCCCGATATCTTGGCTGATATAGCACTGCGCGATCGCGGTTTGGATCCCGTGGAGACCCCTGAGGAATACGAAGCCGCCTGGGATGACGAGCTTGCAAAGCAAAAGACGCGCTCGGAGTCTCTAGCCGACGAGGTACGCGAAGCGGGCGGTTTATATGTGCTCGGTACTGAGCGCCACGAATCCCGCCGCATTGATAATCAGCTGCGCGGCCGCGCGGGTCGTCAGGGTGACCCAGGTACTACTCGTTTCTATCTCTCTATGCGCGATGACCTGATGGTTCGATTTGTCGGGCAGACCATGGAGAATATGATGAATCGCCTCAACGTTCCCGATGATGTCCCTATTGAGGCAAAGATGGTTACCAACTCTATAAAGGGTGCGCAGGCACAGGTTGAGAACCAGAACTTTGAGATGCGTAAAAACGTCCTCAAATACGATGAGGTCATGAACGAGCAGCGTAAGGTCATCTACCGTGAGCGTCGCGAGATTCTGGAGTCAGCCAATATCGCCGATAATATCCAAGCGATGATTGACGAAACTATCTCCGCCTACGTGGATGGCGCTACAGCCAATGGCTATGTTGAGGATTGGGACCTTGATGCACTGTGGAATGCCCTGGAGTCCCTCTACGGACCGTCGATGACCCCGCAGTCGCTTATCGAAGGCTCCCAGTATGGCCGCCCCGGCGAGCTGAGTTCAGATGAACTGCGGGAAGCCGTGCTGGCTGATGCTCATGAACAATATGCAGCTCTTGAAGAGCTGGTCAGCACAGTCGCTGGTGACAAGCAGATGCGTTACCTCGAACGCCAGGTCATCCTGCCCATCATTGACCAGAAATGGCGCGAGCATCTCTACGAGATGGACTACCTCAAGGAAGGTATCGGCTTGCGCGCCATGGCGCAACGCGATCCCTTGGTTGAATACCAAAAAGAGGGAGGCGATATGTTTAATGCTATGAAAGATGCCATCAAGGAAGAAACCGTACGCCAGCTTTTCATGCTCCGGCGCACCTTCCAGGCCCAAGCTGATGCCGCTGCTGCTCAACTGGCTGAACAGCGCGATTCCGCCGAGGCGTAGACCGCACTCGGCAGACAGAACTCGATCATTATCAGCCTGCGGAGCGGGTTGTAACCCCTGATAGACAGGATGGTTGCAGCCCGCTCCTTTGGGTATCAGAGATCAGATAACGCGAAGAGTGGAGATACGGACTGCGGTGCCCTCTTCTTTCTTGACGGTGGCAGTAAAGGCGCGGTGATCAGGGCCGACTGAAAAGGTGCCATAAGCCTCGTATACGTGCACGGGGGCGTCGAGGGAGGTGTGATAGGTGTCCTTCTTGCGGAAAAAATGGAGGCTGGCGATCTGGATATGGCCGAGCTGTGTATGTGAGGTTGGCTGTCCCTTTAGTTTTGCGCGTATATGCCTGATGACTGCTGCGTCGTAAGAGCTGGCGCGCAGGACTGAGATGGGCTTTTGACCGCACGCGCATTGAAGCGCTCGGTAGAGAGAGCATTTGATGTGCGTTGTTATGTCTTCGGGGAGTGTGACCGGCGGCGGATGATAGATCCGGCGAGGTTCGTATTCTGCACACTGGAGAAGGGCGAATCCGGGTTTAGGATGGTACATGACGCTCCTTTGGTAGGGTTGAGCGCCACGGAACCAATGATGATCGAGCTGTGGTAGGCCTATCGAGCAATGGTAAGGATATTCATGGGCGGTGGTGGGCTTGGCGGGTTTTAGACCCGAGCCCTGAATGCCTCGTGCTAAAAAATCCTACTAGATATATGCAACAATAGGATCAGTCTAATTGTAAGCGATATGGCTTAAAAAAGTGAGGTGGAGATTAATCGTGCAAGGCTTAATTGTGGATTATGTGGGGGTGCTTGATGGCCCCGAAGAGGAGCAGTATCGCTGGCGTCATGTACTGAAGGCATTGCGAGCTCAGGGAATCGCGACGGCCGTACTCTCCAATGATCCAGGCGGCCCCGGTGCTGAGCCGATCCGTGTGTTGGCTAGCTCCGGTGTGGTAGATGCCGTTGTCCTTTCCGGAGAGATTGGGGCGGAGAAGCCTGATTTCGCTGCTTTCCAAGCAGCAGCCGATGCTATTGGTATTCCCATGCAGGACTGCGTTATGGTCGACGATTCGATTGTCAATGTGCGCGGTGCCGTAGAAGCTGGTCTCGTGGGATCCTACTATCAGCAATTTGATCGCACCTTGGTAGAGCTGCAGAGTATTTTCAAGTTTGAGGGCGAGTTCTAGTGCGAGTCTATATTCCCGCCACTGTCGGTTATTTGCGGTCTTTGGAAGAGGACGGAATCTTAAGCGTGCGTTCGGGCTACGGTTTCGCAGTCACCGCGGCACTGCGGGAGAGCTATGAATCCGGTGAAGAGGAAGATTTTGAGGAGATTGCTTTCGATGAGGCGGCGCGGGCGTCTATACGTTTACTCGCTCTCTATGACGAGGAATATTATCCGCACCGTCGCGTGGTGATCTCAGTAGATCTTCCCGATGCGAATCTTCACCCAGATCCTGACCTGGGGGAGGCTGTGGTGCGTGTGGACCCACCGCGTATTCACCGTGAAGATCTGGCCGCCATTCACGTCGATGCCGCAGGTAGTGAGGAGGCCACTGCGAAGGCCATCAAAGTGATCGATGAAGCTGATCTTGGTGATGAGATCGCGGAATTGGCCGTGGGAGATGCTATCGATAATTATATGGCATGGTATGACCCATCCGAGCTGCCGGTGTTAATCGATCTGTTGTAGAAACCATCGATAAATTAAGAATCCCACTGCATACATGGCAGTGGGATTTTTATTGCACAATAACCTACGGTGCGGTAAGCTACGGTAGCGTAAGTTTTGAGGGGAAAACCTTTCACCCTAGTGGAAGAAAGGTTACCCCCGCTCACAACTCCACTCAGACTTTCACTGTGACATCTACCCTGACATCTACCCAGCCATCTACCCAGAAATCCACATTATGGAACAACTGCCAACCCCACCTAGTACAAAAACCACCCGTGATCGCCTCAGCCGTATCCGCTCCGCATTGAAGCGACTGACCACACCGTTATTACCCGACGACTACGCAGTTTTACTCAACCCCCTATGGTCCACGCGGGAATTGCGCGGTTTGATTGTCAGCGCACATAAACAAGCTGATGCCGTGCATCTCAAAATTAAGCCGGGCTGGGGCGTACCAGTGAGCTTTCGCGCTGGACAATACATAGGTATCGGCGTAGAGATCGACGGACGATTTGTGTGGAGGTCGTATTCACTGACAGGTGCTCCCAGCCTAGGTGACGGTCTGCTGTCGATCACTGTCAAAGCTGTGGAAAAAGGAAAACTCTCCCAGCACCTTGTGGGCATGGCTAAACCGAAGATGGTGGTGCGCCTAGCCGCTCCCGCAGGAGATTTCCATCTTGAAGATCCACCACCCCCCGCTTTGGCATTTATCGGAGCAGGTGCCGGTATTACCCCCATAATCTCAATGGTGCGCACCCTCGCCGAACAGGATCACCTCCGCCATTGCGACACCTATCTGCTCTACAGTGTGCGAGCGGAGGAATGCTGCTTCTTCGAGGAGGAATTGCGCGATTTGGCGCGCCGCTATCCAACATTCCGCGTGCACATTAATATCACTTCCACAGAGGGCCGCATTACCCCCGATCATATCCATGAATTCTGCCCCGATATTGCCGATCGCGTGGTGTATGCATGCGGGCCAGAGAAGATGCTCGACGCCTACGAAGAGTGGGCAACCGCCCAGGGCGTGACTCTAAAGACAGAACGCTTCACATTTTCGCGCGAATCGGACGCCCAAGGCGGCACGATCGACTTCGGCAACGGACGTAGCCTGAGTGTTGATGGGGCGACCACAATCTTAGAGGCCGCTGAAGAGTTGCAGGTGGGTCTTCCCTTTGGTTGTCGTATGGGAATCTGTCAGACCTGCGTATGCACTCTTAAAACCGGGATGGCTCTCAATTTGAAAACAGGCGAAGCGTACGAAGCAGGCACCCGCTTGAGAACGTGCGTCTCGGTGGCCTGCGGCGATATAGAACTAGCACACTAAAAAAGTAAAGGAGCCTTTAATGGCTATCGACAATATTCAGGCATATGCTCATTTAAGCGATGACGATATCATCGACATTGGACACAAATTTGATTCGGTAAAAAAAGACATCATGTCCGACTTGGGCCCCAAGGACGCCGCCTATATTAAGCGGCTGATTCGCATCCAGAGAGGGCTTGAGGTTGCAGGAAGAATCTCTCTGCTTTTCCCGAGGAAGAAACCACTCTGGTGGGCTGGCACCACTATGCTTACCGTGTCGAAGATTTTAGAAAATCTCGAAATCGGTCATAACGTTCTTCACGGGCAGTGGGACTGGATGAATGACCCCGAAATTCATTCCACCACCTGGGAATGGGATATTGTTTGCCCTTCGTCTCAATGGAGACATGCCCATAACTATATTCACCACACGTATACCAATGTTCTCGGTATGGACAATGATGTTGGATACGGAGTCCTCCGTGTGACCCGCGATCGTGCCTGGAGCCCTTTATTTGCCTTCCAGCCCGTGATTAATACAGTGCTCGCAAGCCTGTTTCAGTGGGCTGTCGGCTATTACGATGTGGAACTCGGGCGCTACTTCACCAAACGAGCCACATGGGCGGACGTTAAGGATAAATTCTGGGAAACCACGCGTAAGGCTGGCCGACATAATGTGAGGGATTATATTCTTTACCCGGCACTATCAGGCCCTGGCTATAAACAATCCATTAAAGCGGCCCTCGTAGCCAATGGTATCCGCAATATATGGGCCTATGCTGTTATTTTCTGTGGGCATTTCCCCGACGAAGCTGAAACCTTCACCAAAGAGCAGTTTAGGAATGAAGATCATAACCAGTGGTATCTAAGGCAGATGCTGGGATCAGCCAATTTCCACGGAGGTAAAGTGCTCACGGTCATGTCAGGAAATCTCAACTACCAGGTTGAGCACCATCTATTTCCGGATATGCCATCGAACAGACTGGCAGAAGCGTCCCTAAAGGTTCGGGAGATCTGCCAAGAATATCAGTTACCATATAACGTCGATTCCTTTGCAGCGCAGCTTTTTAAGGTGCAGAAAACTCTCTTGAAGCTCACCCTGCCCAATAAGTACCTAGTAGCAGATAAGGATAATGCTCCCGAAGTTCGATCGAATAGAGCATTCACGAAAAACCCCCACATTGAAGCCCAGTTAACCCACGGTGAGCACAGCGGTACTCGACGCGGATTGACCGTGGGATTACGACTCCTTAAAGAATTACGTCCTACAGTTCCCGAGGCTGTCAAGGTGATAGTGCGCCGCACAACGAAGGGGTTAGGGGCTTAGATCCAAAGCTTCATATCTAAAGTTCCCAATCGGCCTTGGAGCGCAGGGCCTGGAGGAGCTTGCGCACCGCTTTCACCCGGCGCCCCGCGGGGGAGTCGGTGGGAATGAGGTCGAGGCAGCATTCGGGATCAGCGGGGGGACCCATGTGGGTGCATCCTCGTGGGCAATCCTCAGCGTGAGGCGCTAGATCTTCAAAAACACCGACAACGGTGTCGGCGTCGACGTGTGCTAACCCGAAAGAGCGAATTCCGGGGGTGTCAATAATCCACCCCCTTTTCCCCAAGGGGAGGGCAACTGCTTGGGTCGACGTATGACGTCCTTTACCCACCCCCGATACCTCGCCGGTGGCGCGATGAGCCTCGGGCAGGAGCCTATTGACAAGAGTTGATTTCCCAACCCCTGAGTGCCCAATCAGTGCGGATATCCTATTGTCCAGGACCCGTTCGATAGGTTCGAGAGGATCATCGATACCGCACATCACGACGGGGACGGCGAGAGAGGCAAATTCGCTAGCGAATTCGGCGGGGTCTACCAGATCGGATTTAGTCAGGCAGATGACTGGTTGTAAGTTGCCGACAAATGCTGCCACCAGGGCTCTTTCAACGAAACCTGCTCGCGGTGGGGGATCGGCTACAGCGCATACTATGAGTAACTGGTGGGCGTTAGCGACCACGATGCGTTCATAGGGATCTGTATCATCTGCCGTGCGACGCAGGACCGAGTTTCGATCCTCTAATTTGACGATGCGAGCTAGGGTGCCGGGTTTTCCAGATATATCACCGACGACACCCACACGGTCGCCAACCTCGACGGGAGTTCGTCCCATCTCCCGAGCCCGCATGCACACGATCGCTTCATCGGGCGTGGTGGCAGAATCGAGCACAACACCCCAGCGGCCACGGTCCTTGGTTATCACCATTCCAAATTCGGCATCGTCGTGACGCGGACGGTCTTTAGTGCGTGGCCGCGACCGCTTGGATGGCCGCACTCGCACATCTGACTCATCCCAAGACCGTGAGACATTACCCCTAGCCACTATGACGTTTATTCTCCCTTCAGCATTGCATGCCAGCGTTGATCAAAATTGGGAAGAGTTTTCGAGGTGGTATCGATGTCGTCGATGAGCACCCCGGGTATCACCAGACCAATAATAGCTCCTGCCGTTGCCATTCTATGATCCGCATAGCTGTGCCACGTGCCCGCACGCAGCGGGCGAGGTTCGATGATCAAACCGTCGTCGCGCTCACTACAGTGGCCTCCAAGACCATTGATTTCATCAGCCAAAGCACTCAGCCGATCGGTTTCGTGGCCTCTTAAATGGCCGATACCTGTGAGAGAGCTCGTGTCGCTTGCCAGTGCTGCCATCGCCGCTACCGTTGGAGTCAACTCCCCGATATCTGACATATCGAGATTAATTCCGCGCAGCTGACCTAAAGGCGGTGCGTGCACGATAAGATCGTGTGAATAGTGGCTGTGAGCATATTCGATCCGGGCACCCATCTGTTTAACGATATAGCGAATCGCATCACCAGCCTGGGTCGATTGAATCGGCCAATTGCGAATGCGCACGACCCCTCCCGTGACCATCGCGGCAGCGATAAAAGGGGTGGCATTAGAGAGATCTGGCTCAATCTCCCAATCATGACCCGAGATGGGGCCAGGGTGCACCGTCCATTGATGAGTTACTGAGGTATCAACCTCCGCTCCCGCCTCCCGCAACATCTCAACCGTCATCGTAATATGCGGAGTGCTGGGCAGTGGGCCGCCAGCGTGATTAATGACTAGGCCGTGATGGTATCGAGGAGCCGCCATGAGTAGTCCAGAGACAAACTGCGAAGAGGCAGAGGCATCGATGGTGACCTCTCCTCCCGCAACTTCCCCGCTGCCTTCAATGCTAAGCGGGAGGCTGCTGCCTGAAATATTGACTCCTAGCTGTTGCAATCCTGCAATTACCCCACCCATAGGGCGAGAGCCCGCATGCGGATCGCCATCCATATAAACTCTGCCGTTGGCCATTGCCGCTATCGGGGGAATAAAACGCATGACCGTCCCCGCCAGGCCGCAATCGATGGGACCGCCCACCAGTTGGGTGGTCGGGCGGATGAAATAACAAGCGCATGAGGGATCGTCGGGATGAGGCTGTAGATCAATCTCGCATCCTAAACTGCGCAGTGCCTGCACCATGAGAGAAGTATCGCGGCTTAAAAGAGCGCCTGTAATACGGGAAGGCTCGGTGGCAAGAGCAGATAGAACCAAGGCTCTATTAGTCATCGACTTGGAACCTGGAACGCTCACAGTTGCTCGCACTGGTGTGCCCGGCGAGGGCGCTCGCCACCATGAAGTTCCTGGAATATAGGCGGAAGAGGTCATGTAGACCATACTAAAGGTATGTGTGGTCGATATGTGCTTTTTGCCGAGGCTGAGGAACTGCTTGATCATGGAGGGGTATTGAATATACAGGCACCCTACGGGGTGCCGCCCGCTCGCTACAATATAGCGCCTACGCATATAATCCCTATCCTCGCTATTGGGGACGCGGGGGTAGAGAGAAGAGCTGATAGTGGATTGGACGTACCGAAACCCCAAGCTCTCAGCACCCTAGCGGGCACTGCCAAGGCATCTCTTCTTCCTGCACGGTGGGGTCTGATTCCCCCTTGGCAGAGCACCCCGAGCGGGCCGCCCCTTTTTAATGCCCGTGCGGAAACAGTGACGCAGAAGCCGAGTTTTAAAGCGGCCTTTGCTAGGCGGCGCTGCCTCATCCCGATGAATGGCTACTATGAGTGGAAACACAAGGAGCCTTTTTATATCCACGCCACAACGCTGATGTGGGCGGCCGGTATCTACGAGACGCACCACAATTGCTTATCGACGACGATCATCACCACGCAGGCTATCGAGCCGGTTGCTGAGATTCACCATAGAATGCCCTTATTTATTCCGCGAGTCAACCATATGACGTGGTTACAAGACTCGACTAATGGTGAGCCTTGTATGTCCACATCCTTTCTCGCTGAGGAACTACTCGATAATATTGACTCCAGCTACTACGAGAATCTTCATATCGATCGAGCGAACCCTCTCGTGGGGCATATTAAGAATGAGGGCCCGCACCTTCTGGAGAATCCGGGGTTGTTTTAAAAGGTTCTACGGGACTAATGCCCAGGCCGGTGACCTTTAGATCTGCTATGCCTGAATGTCGGCAAAGCTAGCGTTCGTGAGGGTGGCTAGGTCTTGCGGCCTTACTTCCACATCCAATCCGCGACGACCACCTGAGACAAAGATACTATCGGCCAGTAGTGCGGTTTCATCTACCACGGTAGGCAATGGATTCTTATGGCCGATAGGTGATATGCCTCCCGGTACATAGCCCGAGGACTTACTGGCGTCGTGGGGATCGGCCATTGTTGCCTTGGGAACACCGAAGGCTTTGGCTGCTTTTTTTAAACTCAGATGATACGGCACTGGTAGGCACGCAACCGCTAACTGCCGCTTTGGACCTTTACCTGCCGTTAAGTCGATGACGAGGGTTTTAAAGACCCGCTCAGCCTCTACCTCCAGTGCTGCCACGGCATGCTCGCCGAAGTGGTCGTTGCCCGCCTCGAAAGTGCTGGTGGTGTAGGTGATTCCAGCGTCTTCTAAGGCCTGAAGACAGGGTGTTGCCGCATGAGATTTTTTCTTCGCCATAACTGTCTATTCCTACACCCCCATATAAGGAGGTTCAACATAGCAGCAATGAATGAGGCTAAAGCTCAGTGTCTAAAGGGACGAGTGATGAAATAAAATGTCACAATATGCAGGGTATAAAGTGCATAGTAAAAGGCTGCTCCACGTTCACACTATAAAGCGAACGCGAAGCAGCCTATGATCGAAGCGCTTAAATCACCGCAGTGACTTAGGAATTTGGACGCCTACCGTGGTTGGCGCTCTTCTTACGACGATCCTTGCGTTTACGGCCACGCTTGCTCATAGAATATCTCCTTTAACACAATGAGAGCTGTTAACAGCACGTAGTTTACTTGGTTGGCGGGTGGTGATGTTAATCTGCGAGCCCGAAGGCCCAAAGGTTGTACCCGTCTCGGCTGCAATACTTATCCGTCGTTCCCCGTTAAACGCATACTCGCGGGCGCCCTCTATGATGCCCAGCTAGTGAGCTACGCATTAGCGAAACTAGCGCGGGCATATATGATTTCAAAGGGGGTGGGGGGCTTGAGAAACGGGGAGATTGCTGGTTCTTATCCAACCGGTAGGAGTGCTTTATGCATTCACCCGTGCGCGGCCGCGGCCACGGTTCTTGCGGCGCTTGAGGGCTCGGCGTTCATCCTCGCTCATGCCGCCCCACACTCCGGCGTCCTGGCCCGACTCGAGGGCCCACGCCAGGCACTGCGACGTTACTGGGCAGCGGTTACATACGAGTTTCGCGGTTGCTACCTGCGCTAGGGCAGGACCGGAATTTCCAACGGGGAAGAAGAGTTCAGGGTCTTCATCGCGGCAAACTGCTTTGTGGCGCCAGTCCATAGTATTTACTCCTATATCGTTATAAAGTGCATAGGAATATAGCCTTCTAGGGGACCCCTAGAAAACTAAAATTCCATTAGTTTTAGTACGTGGTGAGAGTATGCATCATGGTCAGAACGCAACGTCGCTGGCTAATACCCCTAAGAGGGTGAGCCAGGCAGTGGGCGCTTGTCTGTGTATGCTGTCTAGTTTTGGGATTTTTACCCCAAAACAGTCCGAAAGCCAACCATCCGTTAAGGAGGTCAGCTCCAAGGCTTGGGCACAAGGATTTCACTCTCACGACTCTCCCCGTGCTTTGGTATGTCGTTGATACTGTCACGTTCCGCACTAAAATGCTAGAGTTTATCCACTAAAAGTGATTAGAAACACTCATTTTCTCCTGTTCTTGGCGACTCACACCAACCCCGGAATTCCTTTTGTCTGAAAAACTCTCGAAATCTTAGAGTTGTGAACTGGTGATATGAATGAAAGCTAAGTGATAACCTCCCGTGACTTTCGTCAAATCGTCGGAGTGCACCCATATAGTTGAATAATCAACAACTTGCTCAAGGTTTCGTAGGGCTCAACGAGGCTCACACGGGCTTGTGGAAGCGTACAGGATTGTACAGAGGCAATAGAATGGTGCCCGAATCGCCGCCGTCGAATCTCAAAACTCTACCGAGGTGATCCCGGTGCCGCGGAGTGGAGGTAAGACCTGCACCTTTAGGTACCATGAATTCATGACGTCGACTTCAGCTATCACGCCCCCCCAGGAGATTAAAATCGCCGCCGCCATCGCGGCCGTCCAGTCGCTAATCGGTATAGGCTATGCCTTCCTTCTTTTCTACCGTGGATTCACTGGCGCCAGTCAACCCGATATCATCTATGAGTCCTCGGATGCAGTAACCTCGGTAGCCTTTGGAACAGCACTATTCTTCCTTATTATTTTCGGAACCGTGATCGTCGGTGCTTACCGAATGGCGAAGGGATTACGGTGGGGCCGTGGACCAGTCATCATGCTAGAGAATTTACTTTTACTTATGTCCTACTATATGTTCACGGGCTCCCAGATCCTTATGGGCGTGGTAACAGCATTGAGCACTATTATGGCTCTCGGGTTGCTCTTTAGCCCACGCTCGGTGCAGTGGGCAGCAGAACGCTTCGCCCACTAGAGAGGCGATATTTAATCCGCTCTCAGGCTGGCTGATAGATTCGAACTTCGCCCCGAGATTTTAGTACTATGCTGCGGCCGGCAACGCCGAGCGCACCTGGAGAGGATTCCACACCACCTGCGATCTGGATCTTCCGTACGGGGTTTCCATCAGCACTTTCAACTGCCGCAAAACCCTCAGCGGTGGGGTAGAGGATATACGAGCCGAGATCCGCAGGTAGCCCAGAAGCGTCGTCGACGACGTAGTCGATATCGAGGGTGAGCGGATGCAAGATATACAGACGCCGTCCATCAAACCACGCGATATGATGCTGCAAGTCATTACTGATCACTGCAGTGGTGGGGCCAGGGCCGGTTTGTTGAATGGGGTCAATCACGCTGTCGGCAACGAGCTTCGCCTCAAGTGTAAAACGCAGATAGTGAGGCTCTGGCTGCTCGATATAGACAGCCGCTGTTTCCTCGGTTATACCCACCACTGCCGGATTCGTTCCAGTCAACTCATACTCGGCGTCGACTTGAGGAGAGCGGGATTCCTCGGGCTCGGTGGAGAGGATTCTTAACCATATGCGATCCTCGCACTGCTCGATTAAAGCTAGTTTTTTTACCCGAGTTTGGGCGCTTATGATCGTGCAGCCCGGATGTGGTTGTAATTCGGGTTCGTGGGGGGTGGGATCGAGGCCATATTCGATGGTGCGTACGAGGTCGGAGCGCCACAGGTCGATGCGTGCAGGGGATATATAACCGACCCGGTCATTAGACACCAACGCGGATACGTCCATGGGTGCGGATGATGAGCGCGTTGAACTATAGGTTCCAGTTGCCGCTTTAAGGCTCACCACATCCCCGCAACCGGCCCCATTGCGATAGATGGCGACAATATCATCCCATGCTTCTGTGACAGCACACAGCGGGAGATCGCGGCTGTAGCTCCAGATCTCTTCACCTGTATCGGGGTCGCTCGCGCTAATAATGCTGGTTTGGTCGATGGTTGTAGTTGTCACCAGCAGTCCTTGAACTAACAGGGGTGCCGGAGCCAAAGAGTCATCGGGGATGCTGCGCAGCTCTACATATTGGTTAGCGAGAGTTTGTGTCTTCTCGGGCGCAGCAAAGGAGCTTTTAGCTGGATGTAGCGAAACGGATCTAATCGGCGCACTAATAACGGCGCTTATAACGAGGCTGAGTGCTGCTATTGCGATGATGGCCGCACTTATATAGTGAAGGGGCGAGGAAATGAGACGGCGAGCTTGCAACGGGTAGCCTTCGGGGGAACGTACCAGCGCGCGTTCGCGCCACTGCCTTTTGTTGAGGGGATTCATCAGTCGAATTCCTTAGACCAGGTTGAGCTTCTTAGCTGCGCGAGGATCGATGCGCTCGAGAGTTACGCCCCGATCTGGACCCCCGACTTCCCTTGCGCCGTGGTGATGAGGCCTGGGCGTGAATCCTACCCCCGAATACCTTGCGTTCCGCACCGACTCGTTCGGCTGCATCTTGGGGTATATCCAAAGCTTCGTAGAGTTCTGGAGAGTTACTAAACCACTGTGGTGGGGTAGGTATATCGAGGGCTAGTTCATCGTTGATGAGTTTCCACTTCGTCAGCTCATCGTAGCCCACGAGAGTAACAGCAGTACCGCTGTGGCCTGCTCGACCAGTGCGGCCAATACGGTGAACATAATTCATGGGATCGTCGGGGGTTTGGAAATTGATCACATGGGTGACGTCGTCGATATCAATACCTCGGGCCGCCACATCGGTTGCGACCATGATATCTATTGTGCCACTGCGAAAAGCCGCTAAAGAGGCTTCTCGGGCAGCCTGATTGAGGTCGCCGTGGACGGCACCGACGAGGAATCCGCGGGCTGCAAGATCCTCAGCTAGGCTGGCAGCTGAGCGCTTGGTGCGCGTGAAGACGATCGTCCTTCCCCGATCCTTTGCCTGCAGGATGCGGGTTATACACGCGGTCTTATCCATGCGGTGCGAGGCGAAAACAACCTGCTTGGTTGAGCTGTGTGTAGCTTGTGCATTCGCCTCCTCAGCACGAATGTGTAGGGGCTGACTTAAGAATGTACGAGCCAAAGTGAGTACAGGCCCTGGCATAGTTGCTGAGAAGAGCATGGTTTGATGCGGGTGTGTGAGCGCCGTCAGAATTTTCTCAATATCGGGGAAGAATCCTAAGTCCAACATTTCGTCGGCCTCATCAAGCACCAAAATGGCTATTTCATCCAGGGCTAATACCCCCCGCTGGTATAGATCAAGGAGTCGGCCCGGCGTCCCCACAACCACATCGACGCCCTTTTTGACGGCCCGCTCCTGTTCTTCAATCGGGCGTCCGCCATATAAGGTAATGACTTTTATGGGGGTGTAGCGAGCTGCCTTCTCTAAATCATCACCCACTTGGACGGCCAGTTCCCTCGTGGGAACTACTACCAAGGCTCGCGGAGTGCCATCCAATTCTTTGATATCTGCGGCATCAAAGACTCGATCGAGCAGCGGAACCCCAAAGCCATAGGTCTTTCCCATACCCGTTCGTGCCTGACCGATGAGGTCACGGCCGTCGAGGGCAATGGGAAGTGTGAGCTCTTGAATTGCAAAGGTATGGATTATGCCTTGCTCAGCAAGAGCTCGCGTAATTTCGGCTGCAACGCCTAGGGCATGGAAGGTGGGGGTCTCTTTCTTCGACACACATCTGATACTAGTGTGTTTCGGTGTTAACAACCTCATTTCACCCCGCTTCACCATAAGCTAAGCACCCCATCGACTGATCTCCCGCCCGCTGCTATCGCAGCACCTCCTCGGTTGCCCCGAGCGGGATAGTGATTGTCCTGATGGGACAGTTCTCGGGTGACGCGCGCAGGGAAACTGTCTAAGATGAAGGACTACAGATTAACTGCACCGCACAAACGATTGATTTCACTGTTAACCGAAGGACACATTATGGATATTAAGATTGGTTTTTCCGATTCCCCACGTGAGCTCGTGATTACGAGCTCCCAAGATCACGACACAGTGGTCGCTAAAATTTCGGAGGCCCTCCATCAGGGTACCGGTGTCCTCGAACTGGAAGATGATAAGCAGCGCCGCTACCTTATTCGCAACGACCGTATCGCCTATGTCGAAATTGGTACCCAAACCGCGCATCGCGTTGGTTTTGCTGGAGCATAAACGTGGGCGATAACGGTGATCGCACTCTTCCCTCCTCAGAACCACATCCTGAAGGGGATAATGGTCGTCGGGAGGGAAATAGGCGTTCTCCATCTCGAAGCACTTATGGGTGGACGAATGAGGGCGATTCCCCAGAGCATGGTGAGTCAACCCCACGGCTGGTACGCTTCGCCCAGGTCTATGGTTGGCGAGCCTATGCGATTCCGGTCCTAGCGGTACTCACAGTATGGGTTTTAGTGGATATTTTTACTAACCCCGATACCACTGTGTTCCCGGTTAATTCCATGCGCGTAGGCACGAGTGCCAATACCGATTCGCACACCCAAGGTCTGGGGCAAGGGCCGGACCCCGCACGTGCCGAGCGGCCCACAATTGCCGAAGGAGCCCTGCCACCGGGGCCGTCCTTTAGCGTGAAAGGTTCGGGCAAGTACCGATTGGTGGGTCAACCTGGCGCCGCCGCCGGGGAAGGGAAGGAAGCAGTATTTCGCTACGTTATAGAAATCGAAGATGGGGTGGACACCTCAGCCTACGGTGGTGACGATGCTTTTGTGAGCATGGTCGATGCCACGTTGACCAGCCCCAAGGGATGGACCCACGACCCTCGATTCCGCTTTGAACATATTGCAGGAGACTCGGGGGAGATCCCCGATCTGCGCATCCAGCTCTCCAGTGTGGAGACAACCCACAGCTCGTGTGGCAACGATATTAGTATGGAGACATCGTGCTTTAATAGCATCGGCAACCGTGTGATCATTAATGAATCACGGTGGGTGCGCGGAGCATCAACATTTCTCGGTGACCTCGGTGGATACCGCCAATACCTGCTTAATCACGAAGTCGGGCACGGGATAGGCTACGGCCAACACGCACCGTGCGGTGGTGCCAATGAATTAGCCCCGGTGATGATGCAGCAAACCCTCAGCTTGAGCAATTCCGAGCTTAATGCGCTCAACCCGGATGAGGTGTATCCCGATGATGGCTTCGAATGCAAACCTAATCCTTGGCCCTATCCTTTCGCCTAGCCTCGGGTTTGGTGCTGTACTCTGTGCTGCTCCTGCAGTAAGGCGGGAGCCACATAAACTCATGGCGAGCGAATATCTCTCGTATCCAAGGGGCACGGAATGATCTAAAAGCCCATATAAAGGGAGCGGAGTGAGGCTCTGGAGTTGCAGCGGGGGTAGATGTCTCATTCGGTTATTATGCTAGTTCCCATGGCTGATAACTCCACCGACCGTCCGGATGACATTACTAATAAGAGCGTCATCGACAGCGCTGTCACAGATAGCGAGCAGGCAGCGGCCTGCTGCGATAAAAGCGAAGATAATGTGGTCTTCCTACTTAAAATTAAGCCTCAAGAGGATGCTGCTGTCTCCGACAATCCAGTGGCTGGGCCCGAAACCGAAGATGAAGTGCCAGGATATATTTGCTCAGTATTTCAAGCACCGAGCGGCATTACCCCGGAGCCTATGGGTCTTGCCTGGGACTATGGGCTCAAAATAGGCACCACTATATTCGCTCGAGTGGCCTACCCCGAGAGGGCAGTGTGGTCATCGCGGATACGCGAGAACCTGCGGGTACCGGGGCTGAGAATAGTGCGTCCCATACGCTCCTCCGATGGTCGCTTTATCAGCAAAGGATGGCGTGCCTCTCAATGGGTCGATGGTGAACCAACAGATCGTATTGATGAAACAGTCGCCGCAGCCCTGCGACTCGACCACATTCTCGCCACGGTGCCACGTGGAGAAACCTTTAGCGCCCCCAATGCTCGAGACCTCTATTCCCTCGCTGATCACGCTGTTACGCGCGGTCAAGACCTAATCCAACTCGACCCATCTCAACCTCGACACCGCGAGGCTATCGCCCTTCTTGCCGAGTTACGCCCACTTCTGAGCGATATCCTCGATATGGATGGAAACAAGGTTGCGATCCAAGTCACGCACGCCGATATGCTAGCAACGACAATTTACTCTGGGGCGCAGGCGCCTGTTATCACCGATATTATCGGGATGCTCAGACCCGCCGGATATACCGCGGCGCAAGTCATGGTGGACGCCCTCATCCTCAATGCCACCGATCCCCGCATCTTCGACCGCTATCGCCACGTCCCCCATCTCGACCAGCTGCTACTCAGAGCGCTCCTCTACCGCATTTATATTTATGCATTGCACTCTGATTCCGCAGAGGAGACCGGCACTAACCTTGCCCGAGTGTGTTCCGTCCTGCACGATCGATGTGAGCGCTCAAAGGCTTACGAGAACACTTCCCATACCTAACTCAGTAATATGCTTGATAATGAAATAGACGCGGATCAAGGTAGGAATTAATGAGTTCAGATCATAGCGACAACTCATCGCGGAATAGTCGTGGGGAAGAAATTTATGCAGGTTATCATCAGATACCCCCCAATCCTGACATTCGGTTGACGTCACCCAACTCGGATAATCCGCGGCGCTCGTGGTCCAACGATCTTTTCAACGCCCAACAAGGCATCTGGCGGCTTGAGGGCCCCAGCGGCTCAGGGGTCACCACGCTTTTATTAGATACCGTTGCTGAGCGCATTATTCGCGGTCATGACCCTGATTCCATGATGGTCATAGCGGCAAGCAAAGAAGCCGCAGCGAGATTGCGTGTTGGTTTGACCGCACGCCTAAGAGGGCACAGTTTTACTAGTTCTTCGAGTATCGTTCGGTCGGTCCACTCATGGGCCTTCGCCATCGTGCGAGATCATATGGATGAGCATTTAAGACTCATCAGCGGTGCCGAACATGACGCAGTGATTCGAGAATTGCTTGACGGCGAACGAGCTCGTGACGGCGGCATCCGATGGCCAGATGATATCCGTGAGGCAATTGGCATGGTCGGTTTTGCTCGAGGTCTTCGTGATTTCCTGCTACGCGCTGCTGAACGCGGTCTATCTCCCGGTGACCTCATCTCATTGGGCAGCAGATACCAACAGCCCATGTGGGTGGCCGCAGGGGAATTTCTGCGCGAATATGAACAGGTCATGTCCTTGGGTAACACACATCAATTATCCGCCTCGGAACTGGTGAGTAGGGTTTTGGAATACGATGTGGAAAGCCTGGGATTTGATGCCGTATTTGTTGATGACACGCAACACCTTGATCCCAAATCTACAGAATTTATTCACAGGCTTACCACGCGCGCCTCGTTCGCTGTTATCGCAGGTGATCCGCATCAATCGGTTTTCCGTTTCCGCGGTGCACGGCCAGATTTTCTCAGAGAGTTCCCTGCTGAGAATCATCTAAAGCTCACTGATACACATCGAGTGAGGTTAGCGCGAGAATCCTTCAGTGATGACTACCGCCAGGGGCGAATCGAGATGAACGTCGTAGCGTCAATGGAGGAACTGCGTCATGTGGTAGCCGATGTGGTGCGGCGTGAGAATCTAATCCACCAAATCCCCAATCAAGAGATAGCCGTGATTGTGCGCAATTCCGCCGAGGTCGATCCCATCAGACGTGCTCTCATAGCGGCTGGGGTGCCGGTGCACACAGATGCAGGTGCTCTCGTTCTCGGAGAACAGCCGCTAGTTTCAGCGCTTCTGCTCACCGTGCGTGCCGCACGCGATGGTGTGAGCCTGGAAGAACTAGAGGACTTACTCATCGGACCAATTGGTGGTGCCGATCCAGCAACTTTACGACGCCTCTTGCGCGGCCTCCGGCTAGCTGAATTGCGCTATACGCGCGCTGTAGAAAGCAGTTTTGATAATTCTACTCCGCAGCGGAGAGCTATGGAGGTATTAGCGGATTTGCTGCGCGCTGATGCCGCCCAAAAAAATGCTGATTTCGAAGAGGTCGTCACAACCGTTCTCGCACCCCGTGAATGGGAGATACTCAGCCACATCCGTAGCATCCTCGAGCAGGCACGGCGCCCTGGTTCAGTAGAAGAGGTGCTGTGGAATATTTGGGAAGCAACTGGATTAGGGCGCCACCTTCTGGCTGTCAGTCTTCGCGGCGGTGCGCCTGGATCTCAAGCCGATCGCAGTCTCGATGCGGTCATGACGCTCTTCGATTATGCTGGCGACTTTGCTGAACGTCGTCCGCACGCAGGAATAGATTCCTTTATCGCGCATATAGCCCAACAGGAGCTTCCTACCGGGGTACGTGATAGACGCCTGAGCGCACCCGATGCCGTAACAGTGCTCACTGCCCACGCCACCACAGGCCGCGAGTGGGACACGACGATCATCGCCGGAGTTCAGGAGGGGAGCTGGCCCAACACGGGAGTCACCGGCGGGATATTCGGCCAAGAAGAGCTCGTTGATCTCATCGACGACGGCATTGAACCGGGCGTTCCTATCTCGCGGATCAAAGAACGCATCCACGAGGAACAGCGCCTTTTTGATATGGCAACCTCACGTGCACGCCAAAAGGTAGTAATCGCCGCCGTTGACGCCCCCGAGGCTGACGAGGTCATGGAAATATCCCGCTTCCTCGTGCCCTATCTCGATATGCTCGAGGAGCAGTCCACGCCAGATTCTCAACCGCCAGCGAAACCGGACCAGAGTTACCAACCAGCGGTAGCAGATTCCACCGCCAGTGCCGAGAATTTAGAGGAGATGGGGCGCACCACGCTGCTATCGATCCCAACGGTGGTGGCCGAACTGCGCAGAGTGCTGATCGATCCTCATCGCCCAGCTTTTTTTAAAGAACAGGCGGCGCGTCACTTAGCTCGAATGGCCCACGCTGGCATAGCCGATGCGCACCCGTTTTCGTGGTGGGGAAGTGGTGGGATAAGTAGCGATAAAGAACTAACGGTGACTGCGCTGTCACCTTCTAAAATCGATAGAGCTTTACACTGCCCATTGCTGACAATGCTAGGTCCTTTAGTCGTGGACTCGGAAACCTCCCCGGCACTGCTCAAAGGTATCCTTGTGCACGCTTATGCCGAAGCTTTAGCTCGTGGGATGGATAAAGATCGAGCCCAAGAACTGCTGCGCGCTGCTTATCCCCAGATCAGCGATAGCGCAAAGTGGCAAGAGGAGACACATATCCAACAGTGGCAGGAAACACTCGACCATACCGCTGCGTGGATCGAGACGAATAGCCATGATGCCGCAGATATATACGCGGAAATCCCCGTGAACGTGGAGGTTCTTCCCGGAGTTCGCCTAAGAGGTCGTATCGACCGCTTAAAAAAGACCACCGACGGGGCCTATCACATCTACGATTTCAAGACTGGATCCAACCTCCCCTCGACGTCCGATGCAGATAAGAACCCGCAGTTATGTGCCTACCAATTAGCATTGAACAAGGGGGAGATAGAAAATGGGCGCGTCATAAATGGCGCTGGGATGGATATTGAAGGTGCGAGCCTCATCTACGTAGAGTTATATGGTGCACGGGGCACCAAATTTCGCAGTCAAGTGCCAAAACAAGAGGCCGATTTACAAGAATTTGCAGATCAACTCCCACCACTGATGGACAAGTTGCGCGGACCCTACCTGGAGGCGCGAGTCTCTCAGAGGTGCGATACGTGCGTACTTAGAAATATTTGCCCTGCCCACAGTACCGGTAACTTGACCACCACCCCCACGGGTATGCAGCTATGAGGACGTAGCTTCCACGATGACATATTTTTTTCAATACCCGCACCAGAGAACAGGCAAGTAGAACAAAGACGATGAGTGACAATCGAAGCACCGATATTCGCCTAGACCCGTACGAGCTGTCGCAGCTATTAGGGCAGGCCCATCCGCCTACCTCACAACAGGCTGCGGTGATTTCTGCAAACCGTGAACCCCTCCTCGTCGTGGCCGGAGCTGGGGCTGGAAAAACTGAAACAATGGCAGCCCGTGTGGTGTGGTTAGCCGCCCAAGGTGTTATTGATCCTTCCCGGGTGCTCGGATTGACGTTCACCCGAAAAGCAGCGCAACAATTATCACAGCGGATTCGCACAAGGCTGGGACAACTAGCTCACCTTCCCCACCTAGAAACCCTAGATCCCAAGGGGCGCCTCGCTGAAAATCTCTCTGTTATCGCCCCCACAGTATCGACCTACGACGCATTCGCTGGATCCCTCATCAGGGAGTTTGGGCTCCTACTTCCCGTGGAGCCCGGGAGCAGAATGATTACTCAGGCCGAATTATTCGAACTCGCCTACGCCGTGGTGGAAGCCTACGACGGTGAGCTGATGAGTGGTGGAAAAACAGCAACCGCTGTTCAAACTCTTCTGGATCTGGTCAGCGAATTAGATAACCATATGGTCAGCGCTAACCAGATCATTGAGGAAAGTCAGCCATTTATTAACCTTTTTGAGGAATTACCAAAGGGGCCACGTCAAAGAGATGCCCTCAATGGGGATATGGTCAAATTTCGCGACGCACAGATCCTGAGGATGCAGTATCTTCCTCTGGCGCAGCAGCTCAAGGATCTATTGGCCGAGCGTAACCTCATGACTTTCGGGGAGCAAATGTCGCTTGCCGCCAGACTAGCCACCGAAAATCCGCGCGTATCTGATTCCCTCGCCAAGCGCTTTGATATCGTTTTGCTCGATGAGTACCAAGACACCTCCCACGCTCAACGTGTCTTGTTATCTGAGCTCTTTGCCGGCCAAGCTGTGACGGCTGTGGGAGACCCCATGCAGTCCATTTATGGGTGGCGTGGTGCTACCGCAGCTAATCTGGAACGTTTTGTAACGGACTTCGCGCATAGTGGCAACCAGGTGGCCCCCAAAGCCCAACTGACCATGAGCTTCCGCAACCCACCGCGCATTCTTGAGTGCGCCAACGAAATCAGTGAGAGCGTTTTAGGTCCGATTAGGAAAAAGAATCGCTCCGTAGAGCCACTAGTCTCACTCCCGCACGCTGATGAGGGGGTGGTGGAACTAGGCTATTACCCCAGCCCTGAAGCGGAGTGTGCGGCAGTAGCCGAGAAATTCGCCGATTTCTATCACAATCGTGGAGATTCTCCTTTTACAGCGGCCGTCCTCGTGCGCAAACGCAAGCATATGGATCTCATTTCTCATGAACTCAAAAAGCGGGGAGTTCCAGTGGAGATACTTGGATCCGCTGGACTAGTCGATATTCCGGAGGTCGCTGATCTTATTGCTGTGGCTACCATATTGATTCGTCCTCTCGATTCCCAGGCTGCTATGCGGATACTCAGCTCGCCCATGATGGGTCTATCAGTAGCTGATATTGAGGTACTTGCCCAGCGAGCTCGCAACCTCAAAGGTCGAATGCACGGAGACGAGCACCCAGCGAATCGCCCTGAGCCAGCTGTGGATGATGATCCCACTATATCGGCGGCTGAGAGAGCACTACGCACCCAAATCGCGTCAGCGGTGAAAGAAAACCCAGAGGAAATTGTCGGGCTTGCGGATGCTATTGCAGACCTGGGAGAAGCCGAAGGTTTTAGTCCCCTGGGGTTACGACGTTTAAAAAGACTCGCCGCCATTTTAAGACGCTTGCGCCGCAATATTCTTAGTCAACCGCTACCGGATCTGTTCGCCCAGATCGAAAGCGAATTAGGATTACGTACTGAGGTTCTAGCGCGAGAGAATCCCCGCGCTGACGGGGCTAGCGGAGTAGTTCATCTTGAGCGCTTCCATGAGGAGGTGGCGCGCTATGCACAGATACCTGGCGCTAGCCTATCGAAATTCTTGGATTACTTGGATCTTGCTAGGGAACACGATAACGGGCTTAGTCCCGGGGAGGTCACGGTTCGTACGGATCGGGTGCAAATCCTCACCGTCCACAAGGCCAAAGGTTTGGAATGGCGGTATGTCAGCGTCCTCCACGCCGATGCTAATACCTATAGCGCCAGAGTACGTACCTGGTTGACTGATCCAGCGCAGGTGCCCTCCACATTGCGCGGCGACGCCCAAGAAGAGACAGAGCAATCAGGTTCACCCGTATTAGATCTCACGGAGGTGGAGGATCGTAAACAGTTGGAGACTGCTCTTAAGGGACATATTCAGGAATTCAAGGAAGGGGCCGAAGAGGAGAATACTCGTCTCTTTTACGTTGCCCTCACGCGAAGTGAACAATATTTGATCATCACAGCCTCGCATAACCCGAGCCGCAAGGCCATCATTGACCCCTACGAGCATCTCGCTCAGCTAGCCAAGAAACACCCAGACTATATCATTCACTGGTGGCAGGGGCGGCAGGCTGATGGGAATGATACCGATGCGCAACCAGAGAACATTGAGCACCAACCTAGCTTTTTCCCGTCGGCAATCACCACTCCAGTTAAAGAAGAGGCAGCCCAGCTGGTACTCGCGGCTATGGAGAAGGTTCCTGCCTATTCCGCGGACTACGAGATCTTCGAGCAATGGGAACGCGATGTCCAAGCGCTTATCCGAGAATATGAGCGCCAAAGCACCACTGAGGTCGAGGTAGCTCTATCAGATCAGCTTACTGCCACCGATATAGTCGCCCTTAGTGAAAACCCTGAGCAATTCGCGAAGCGGCAGCGTCGACCGATACCGTTTAAGCCCAATACCTACGCCAAGCGGGGAACCGCGTTCCACTCCTGGTTGGAAAACAGATTCGGCGCCACCAGTTTGCTCGATGAGGATCAATTGCCGGGCGTTGATGAGCATATACCCGATGAGTCCTTAGCGGAGCTCAAAAAAGCCTTTTTGGCTTCTGAATGGTCAGACCGTAGCCCCGATTTCGTTGAACAACCCTTTGAAGTGAGTATCGATGGAATAGTCATCCGCGGCCGCATGGACGCCATTTTTCGCGAAAACGACGGCAGCTATATGGTTGTGGACTGGAAAACTGGGCACCCTCCGACCGCACAAAAGTTGCGCAGTACACGACTGCAATTAGCAGTTTATCGTTTAGCGTGGGCACGGCTAAAGGATCTACCACTCGAGCAGGTGCGCGCCGGGTTTTACTATATTTCCTCTGGAACCATGATTACTTTCGAGCAGTTACCCTCGGATCACGAGATCGCCGCAATGATCGCGAATGCCACGGGTCAGGCAGATCGCGAAAAAGGCTGAGGGGGAGCAGTCGGTGTGACTGCTGAGTCTAGTAGACTAATCGAGGTGTAAATATCATCGATGAGGGAGAGGTAGCGGGATGGCATCCCATTTGCCGGATAGATTCCGAACTGATCCGCAACTTGCGGATGTGCCTGAGCACGCTCTGCTCAACGTCATTCGTATACCTAAAAACACGCTGGTTAGCCCCGTTCAACTCATCGCCAGACGATTTTCTATCGCCCTCATCCTTATAATCGTGGTCACGTTGCTGGCCTATTTGGACCGTGATGGGTATTCCGAGGAGCTGACCTTTGTCGATGCTCTCTACTACGCAGCCGTCTCGCTTTCGACGACCGGTTACGGCGATATAACGCCAGTGACGCAATTTGCACGGTTGATTAATATCTTCATTGTCACGCCGTTACGCGTCGCCTTCGTGGTGCTCTTAGTTGGTACCACCTTATCGGTGTTGACCGAAGAATCCCGTAAGGCCTGGCAAATTCAACGTTGGAGGAAAAAATTGCGCAACCACACCATTGTGATTGGCTATGGCACCAAGGGACATTCGGCGGTCTCAGCACTGCTCGCCGATGGTGTAAACCCCCGCGAAATTGTGGTGATTGACACTGATAGGTCAGTCCTCGAGGCAGCCGAAAACAAAGGCCTTGTCACCGTCAACGGGTCAGCTACCCGCTCCGAAGTCCTCAAATTAGCGGGAGCGAATAAAGCTAAAGCCATTGTAGTTGCCCCCTCCACAGATGATACTGCGGTGTTGGTGACGCTTTCGGTGCGCGAGTTGGCCCCTTCTGCCTGGATCGTGGCTAGTGTGCGAGAGAGTGAAAATCAACACCTTCTGGAGCAATCGGGTGCCGATTCTGTAGTTATCTCCTCGGAGACGGCGGGCCGCATGTTGGGGCTAGCTACTGTAACCCCGTCAGTGGTGGAGATGATGGAAGATTTGCTCTCACCCGACGAAGGTTTCTCCGTAGCCGAGCGGCCCGTAGCCGAGGACGAGGTAGGGGCGAATCCTCGACACCTCGCTGATATAGTCCTCGGAGTAGTTCGTTCGGGGGAGTTATATCGTCTTGACTCCCTCGAGGCTGAGACCGTGGAACCTGGTGACCGGCTACTGTATGTACGTCGCGTATTTAGTGAGGACCTTAAAAATCGTTAGCAGCACTCCACTCTTTCTATTCGACGAGCATGGCTGCACACTCGTTGATACCGCAGGTTGTATCGAACCCTGCCCCCACCCTGACCTTCACCTCTACGAGGGAGCTTTCTTTTTCGAGGCCATAGCGGTCAAGCGGGTCGCACGGGAGGAGTATTCGCTACCAGAATATCTGGTCTGGGCGCGGTGCTTTCAGCCCCAAGCTCTTCGGGCATTAGGGGTACTACAGCAGCGTGAGAATTTCCGTTTCCACCCGCGCACCGGCGAAGCCCTGGACTACCACGGACATATTGCTAGACCTCGTGGAAATGTCGCGGGTAACGTACTAGAAATTTTCCCGCGCATCGACCCAGCAATCATCTGCCGCCTGGAGCTTATGGGTGAAGAGAAGATCCTGGTGGGGCTCAATGCGCTACGCCCGCACTACTATTCTTTGATTGCTGGCTATATTGAGGTGGGAGAAAGTGCTGAGGACGCCGTGCTGCGAGAAATTCGCGAAGAGACTGGGCGCCTTGCTTGTCATCCGAACTATATTATGAGCCAGGCTTGGCCGTTTAGCGGATCTCTTATGCTGGGCTTTGAAGCGTATACCGATGATAGAGAACCGCGGTGGCCATCCGACGGCGAATTATTGGATATTCAATGGTTGTCTCGGGAGGATGTGCGACGGCAGACGGTGAATCTTCCAGCACCTGGAACGGTGGCGTGGACGATGATTGAGCAATGGGTGAATAAATATGATTAATCTCGAAGACCTCGATTCTGATCAGCGAGTTGCTGCTACCGCACCGCGTGGTCCCGTGGCTATTCTCGCTGGTGCCGGCACCGGAAAAACACGCACTATCACCTACCGCATAGCTCATATGATCGATGCGGGCTTTGTCAGTCCGCAGCGGGTCATGGCGGTCACTTTTACCAAGCGGGCAGCTGGGGAAATGTCACACCGACTGAAACTGATGGGTATTGGTGGCGTGCACGCCCGCACCTTCCACGCAGCGGCGTTGCGTCAATTACGGTATTTTTGGCCTCAGGTAGCTGGAGACCTGCGCTGGGCGATACTGGATAATAAATTTCCCAAGGTTAGCCGAGCAGCGCGCCGCCTTGGTATCGAGTCTTCAAAAGAAAATATTCGTGATCTCTTAGGAGAAATTGAGTGGGCGAAAGCCAGCCTTATCCCACCGGAAAGCTATGCGGCACGGGTGGGCGATCGCAGACTCCCATACCCTGCAGAGAAGATAGCGCAGTGCTATCAGCTCTATGAGGAGTCCAAAATATCGCCAGAGGGCGTGGAACTAGATTTCGATGATCTTCTTGTTCATGTAGCTGGGGCTCTAGAGAATTCTCGTGGCATCGCCGAGGAATTCCGCAGCCAATATCGTAGTTTCGTGGTCGATGAGTATCAGGATGTCACTCCTCTGCAGCAGCGAGTGCTCAACGCATGGCTAGGGGATCGAGATGATCTCACGGTCGTTGGCGATGCCAACCAAACAATTTATTCATTCACGGGAGCAACCCCGAATTTTCTATTGGATTTTTCCCGTACTTATGCTCATGCCACCATCGTGAAACTACAACGAGATTATCGTTCTACCCCGCAGATCACCACTCTTGCTAACCGGGTGATCGCCCAAGCTTCAGGGCGTGTTGCGGGCACGCGCCTGAAATTGGAGGGTATGCGACCGCGGGGACCTGAACCGGTTTTCCGACCCTACGACAGTGAGCCAGAAGAGGCCCGTGGTGTTGCTGCCGCTATTAAAGATCTCCTAACACAGGGGGTAGATCCCGCCGAGATCGCCATTTTGTATCGTATAAACGCCCAATCTGTCGCCTTTGAACAGGCACTGGCTGAGGCTGGCATTGTCTACCAAGTACGTGGTGGGGAGGAGTTCTTCAAGCGGCCTGAGATTATTCAAGCGATCAATCAACTTGTACGCGCGGCACAGCGTGAGGATCTTCCCGATCAGCACCGTGGGCCCGAGATTCACCATCTAGTGACTGCTATCTTAAGCGGTGTGGGCTTTAGTACTCAGGAGCCTCAGGGTGTGCAAGCTCGTGAACGGTGGGAGTCTTTGCGTGCCTTGGTGGAGTTGACCCAAGAACTAGGACAGGCCACTCCCGACTTAGATTTGGTTGGCCTTTTGGGCCAGCTCAAACAGCGAGCCGATGCCAAACATCCGCCTTCTATGCGGGGAGTGACTCTGGCCTCGCTTCACGCCGCTAAGGGGCTGGAGTGGGACGCAGTCTTTTTGGTGGGACTTAATGATGGTTCTATCCCCATTAGTCACGCTCTGAAAGCGGGAGAGGAAGCGATCGAGGAGGAGCGTCGTCTCTTCTATGTTGGTATTACGCGGGCGAGGGAACACCTGGTGCACACGTGGTCGTATGCACGTCAGGAGGGTGGACGTAAAAGTCGCAAGCGCACCCGTTTCCTTGATGGCATAGTAGCGGAGCCAGCGACGTTGACTGCGAAAAAAACTAAGCGAGGTGCGCACAGGTGCCAGATTTGTGGCGTGCCGTTAAATGATCCTGATGATAAAATTCTAGGCCACTGTCAGGACTGTCCCTCTGAGGCTGATCATCAGCTCATCCACACATTGCGGAGTTGGCGCTTAGAGCAGGCAAAGCTAGCGGGGCGCCCCGCCTACACCATTTTCTCTGATGCGGTGCTATTAGCCTTGGCGGAGCGTCGACCTACCACCGACGAGCAGCTTTTGGCTATTGCTGGGATTGGCCCGGTGACAGTCGAGAAATTTGGTGCGGATCTCTTGGAATTATTGGCCCAGTAAATCATGGTCGCTCACCTGCGTGCTCCCAGCAGTAGGGGCATGAGCGATGGGGACCGACAACCTCAATATCCTCTGCGCCACGGTAAGGGTTGAGCGCTATTTTTAAGCCCGGTCTCAGGAGATCATTCTTGATCCCAGGTGATGGATATGCTGGGGCGAGTAGTGCCGCTAAGCGCGCAGCAACGCTATATTCTACAATCGGATCGTTCCGGCCTGGAGTGTGGCGTTGATCAAGGAGGAAGCCCCAATGGGGGTCCTTCTCAGTGGCATAGAGATCCCCGCATACGGGGCACGGGCCGTGACCATCTATTCTTAGCGGCCCAATTATAGCACTGCCGCCAAGGAACTCAATGGGAATGATGGTCTGAAAACTATAAATGTCCTTGGCATAATGAGAGCCCCTCTGATAGTGTCCTGCAACGATTAAGGGGGTGGTTCGATCCACGGAGTCGAGAAGAAGCTCAGGAAAGCGGTGATCCTCAGCCTCAATAACGCGAGCACCCGCTTGTTTGAGTACAGAAGCGATGGTGAAACCGTGACTTCCCGGACCGACAAGACAAACAGTGGGCCATACGGGATCGACTAAAACTCCGTGGTAGGTTAGATCTTCGAGAATCATCGAGGCAGTGCTCGATTTCAGCCCGAGTTTGATCAAACCAGCGTGGATCACGCTTATGTGATGGGGGCGGTCCAGAGAACGTAAGAAAGCGATGAGATCTCCCGGTCTTAACTCGGTAATATCAAAGATCCCAGCCCTGGAGGTGTCAAGGCCACATTGGACGGCGCAATCGGCACGAAGGAGTATATCTATACCTGGGCTGAGCACCAGGAGGCGATCGCTAACGCGATGGTCGAGGTTATGATCGGTGAGAGTAGTGGAGGTCATATGGCCATTGGATCACGGCTTTCATCAGTGCGCATCTCGAATGGGCAGAAGAGGGTAGCAAGCGATAGAGAAAGATTGGGTCATGGATGACAATCCCGATATCACCGTCATCAGATCTGCGCGGCGAAAGAAAACGGTGAGTGCAAGCTGGGTCGATGGCGTCATTGAAGTCCGGGTCCCAGCCCACCTATCGGAACAGGCAGAGGCAAAAATAGTCTCAGAAATTACCGAAAAACTCACTCGGTCGAAGCAGCAAACTAGATATAGCGATGCAGATCTAGAACAGCGAGCTGACGAGATCAATAGGCGCTACCTCGACTCGCGAGCACACATGACTTCGATCAGGTGGGTAAAAAATCAGCGCAAAAGGTGGGGGTCATATTCCAGCTTGACAGGCGAAATTCGCATTTCTGATCGTCTCCGTGGGGTCCCAGATTATGTTCTTGATGCTGTCATTGCCCACGAACTAACTCATACTTTTATCCACTCCGGTCATTCAGCCGAGTTTTGGCATTGGGCGGATCGGATTCCCTATGCCGAGCGCGCTAAGGGATTCTTAGAAGCGTGGGCACGTCAGCCGGTCAGTCGCTCATATCCATAAGGTCGGAGACAAATCCCTCGGCAGGATGGTCCTTAATCTCAGCGGGTGTAGCGAATTGCTGAATCACACCATCGTGAAGCACGAGCACCTTGGTGCTCATACTGAGAGCCTCGCGGATATCGTGAGTGATAAAAACGATGGTCAGCCCTAGCTTTTCGTGCCAGTGTTTGAGATCTTTTTGGAGCTGATAGCGGGTAATTGCGTCTACTGCTCCAAAGGGTTCGTCCATGAGTAATACCTTCGGTGACGAGGCATAAGCCCGTGCGATTCCCACCCGCTGTGCCTGGCCCCCCGAAATCTCATTAGGCATCCGGTCACGTATATCGTCGGGTAACTGGAAAGTATCCAGCAAATCTCCAACGCGCTGCGAAATCTCCTCGGGGTCTTGCTCCATAAGGGAGAGCACATACCCAATATTTTCTTCAACCGTCAGATGGGGGAAGAGCACATTGCCCTGAATGCTGTAGCCGACGTGGCGGCGCAAATCGACCAAATCGAGGTCGGCAACATTTTCGCCATCGATAAGCACGCGCCCGGAATCGGGCAGGATTAAACCGTTGATCATTTTCATGATTGTGGTTTTGCCGGACCCTGAGGAACCAACAATGCTGACAAAATCGCCGTCGGCTATTTCCAGATTGAGGTCTGTGAGCAAATGATTATCGCCGAATGAAAGGCTGACATCTTCATAGCGGATGGTAGACATGTCTTCTAGGCTCCAATCAATTTGTTGTTCACCGCGAATTCTTCGGCAACTTCAGCCACAGTCTTTCCCTCAACTTCAACTTGGTTGTTTAAGTTGGCCATCGTCGCTTCATCGATCAGTTCCTGCAGTGGGCTGAGGATCTGAGCGATCTCGGGATTTTCTCTCACAAAATCTATACGGCTAAGAACTCCCGCCTCATAGGAGGGGTAGAAGTTTTTATCGTCCTCAAGGACCACAATGCGCGGATCCGTTAGCTGGCCATCAGTGGTGAAAACGGTGATGGCATCAATCTTGCCATCCAAAATAGCCTGGTATTTCAAACCGTTATCCATATCCACGGTGTTTTTGAAACTTAGACCGTAGAATTCCGCGAGAGCGTCATAACCATCCTCACGCTCATAGAAATCGTATTCCGCACCAAAGCTCATCGACGGAGCTACCCGGGTGAGATCTGAGAAGGTCTTAATGGAGTATTTTTTGGCTAGTTCAGCATTGACCGCAATTGAATATGTGTTATTGAAGCCGAACATGGGGTTGAACTCTTGGCCGACCTGGGCGCGCAACCCATCATTGAGTTCGGCGAACTGAGATTCATCATAAGCGCGCGAATTTTTTAGGATCACCTGCCAAGCAGTTCCTGTGTATTCGGGGTACATATCGAAGTCCCCGGCCTTCATGCCGCTTTGGATATTGCTGGTGCCACCGCCAACTCCGTCGGTCATGGACACCAAGTAATCGGAATTCTCCTCGATCATGCGCTGCATTATTTTACCCAGAATAAGATTCTCGGTATTTGGTTTAGTAGCAATACGCACCGTTTGGGCACCTCCAAGATTGACTGCAAAGAATGCCACGAGCACCATGAGTACAGCCCCAGTGGCCACGAGCCCCTTAGTGGTGGTGCGCCGTGTTTTAGTCGAACCCGTCAGGCCCTTTTGTATAGCGGCCAGGAGAGCATCAGATATTAGGGCGAGGGCCGCAACGAGGGCACTACCGATAACAATCATCTGTTGGTTACCGGTTGTGATACCCCGATAAATTGCCACACCCAAGCCGCCTGCGCCCACAAAAGAAGCAATACCAGCCAGCGCGATAGTCATGGTCACCATTGTGCGTATCGAGGCAAGGATCTGCGGCAGTGCTAAGGGGAAGGTGACTGTGCGAAAAACCTGCCGCTTCGTAGCGCCCATTCCCCTGGCAGCCTCGATTAAAGCTGGATCAACGGCGCGCATGCTCACAAAGGTTGATCGCACCACCGGGAGCAAGCCATAGACGACGAGCGCAATAACCGCCGTCGTATTGCCAATGCCCGTCACAGTGATGAGCACGCCAAGCAGCGCGATCGATGGGATGGTATACGCAATATTGACCACCGCAATAGCGGGAGTGGCAATCTTGGGCCGTGTAGAGAGCCAAACTCCAGTTGCCACTCCGATCAGAGCCGCAACAATCGCGGCGCCCAGAGAGATCATGAGGTGGTCGATAATCAGATCGCCGTAAAAGCGCATAGCAGTCGGTGTCCTCACAAGGGGAAGGGGGTGACAGCTTCCCACGCCTTCCCACGATGAGGTGGGAAGGAGACAGGCTGCCACAGCACTGTTACTTGGTGCTGGTTAATATGTTAGGGCAATTGAGTGATATGTGCCCACCCGTTACCCCACACGAGTAGGCACAAAGGAGATCTGTTATTACTACAGGTCTATCAGAGGAGGTTATTGATTGGAGGGATTCTCCGGATCATCCTCGTGAGAGGATTGTTCTTCGCGTTCTTTCTCTAGTGCCGTTATCTCAGCAATAGGATCAAAATCTTTAAAATCAGAATCGTCGAGGAGAGAATCTATAAATTCTGCAGGATTCGTAATATCATCCGCGGTTGGAAGGAAATCGGGGTGCTTCCATACTCCGTCGCGGCGCTGGGTACCGACAGCTACGGTCACTCTGCGCCACAGTTCACCGGCCTCATCCGTGGGAGGCTGAGCGATCTCAAAACCGACGACCTCAAAGAAGACATTTTCGGCAGAGCCCCCGGTCAGTCGGCGGTTAATCCACTGCTTGTGGAGCTGTGCAGCTTGCGGTATCCGATCCGATAGCCCCTCTTGTACAACCACATCGACCCAACCTTCGACAAGGGCAAGAAGGCTCTCCAGGCGAGAGGTGGCGGTGATATTTCGAGAGGAAATACGCGGTTCCAAATCCATATCCTGCAACCGAGCCATAGCCTCCTGGATTGCCTGCGGATCCTGAGATTCGATATTAATCTCGCGCATGGCCTCCTCAATATGCGAGGTATCTATCTCAAGTCCAGCAGCATATTCCTCCACAGAGGATACTAGGCGTTCAACAAGCCACGGCACGGAGTGGAAAAGTCGTTGGCGCGCAGCCTCGCGGGCTGCCACATAGACCAGAACTTCCTGAGCGGGGATCCCTGAGTTCGCGGCACTTTCCTCAATGGCCAAGGGGTTAAGCGCCAAGATCCCAGGTGCCGCCACTGGTATGCCAAAGTCGGAGCCAGAAAGCGCTTGGGTAGCGAGATCGCCTAAAGATTGCCCCAAGTGCATTCCGTAGTTAACGCCTGACATCTGGTTCATCATTGCGAGCATGGGGCCGATGGCATCCTTGGCTTCGCTCGGCAGGGTATCTAGTCGCGCCTCATTTTTGTGGGCGGCAACGGGGGAGACGAGACGCTTCCACTGCGGGAGCGTCTTCTCCAGCCAATCCGCAGCAGACCACGCCTCCACCCGGGCCGAAGCCGACGGCAGGATGGTAGCGTCGTCCAGCCATAATTCGGCAAGGCGCACTGATTCTTCGCTCGCTTTGATGTGGGCGCTGCTGACTTTTTCGGTGCGCTTAAGGCTAGATAGATGTTGTATCCCTATGCGCTTGGCCATTTCATAATTCACGGCCTCTTTCTGCGCGTCGGGGGTATTCATGGAGTTACCCAAACCTGACAGCATAGCGCCGAGCTGATTGAACATATCGCCTAAGCCGCCAGAGAAATTGCCAGAATTCTCTCGGCGGTCATTATTGTCATCATCGTCGGAGCCGAAGTTGAAGGAGAAACCGAAACCGCTGTTATTCATGTCCCTAACCTACCGAAATCTAAGCAATAAGCGCTAGCGCTATATACATGCTGTTAGCGAACAGTGACCTTCTACACGTAAGCTGAGTGACCGTGAGCAGACGAACGCGAACCCTAGCTTTTGGAGCCATCCCGGTTGTTATTCTCATGACGCTTGCCCAATTAGACCATATACCTGGCACCAATTATTCCCTGACTATTCCCTATGCGGCAGAGGGGCAGGGGCCGACGTTTAATACGCTCGATGAAGTCAACGGGGTCGAGGTGATCAATATCGACGGCGCCGAGGTGGACTCAACTCAGGGTCACCTCGATATGACCACAGTAAGTGTACGTAGCAATATGACGCTCATCCAGGGACTCAATCGACTTATCGTGCACGGGGATACGCTCATCCCCATTGAACAGATCTTTCCCCAAGGAAAAACCGAAGACGAGATAAAACAGCTCAATGAGGCTGCCTTTAGTGCATCTGAATCTGCGGCTACCACCGCCGCTCTGCGTTATCTCAAGCGCCCTATGGACGTAAAGATCGCGCGTATTGTTGCTGATTCCGCCGCTGCTGAAACGCTGCGCGATAATGACGTAATTCTAGCTATCGATTCCGTCCCTGTACGCACTGGAGGTGGAGCGCAACAGCTGGTCCGAGCGAAAAAACCTGGCGATAGCATTGAGCTGAGTATCAAGCGCGGGGATCGCAGATTGACAAAAACTTTGACTTTGCGGGCGCATCCCTACGACGAGACCGTGCCCTTTTTAGGAGTCAATATGGTGACGTCGTCAGCAGAGGGAATCTCTGTGCGCTATAACCTCGAGGATGTTGGAGGACCATCTGCTGGGATGGTTTTCGCCCTCGCTGTCATTGACAAGCTTTCGCCCGGTGAACTCAATCACGGGAAATACGTGGCCGGTACCGGCACTATTACTGATACGGGCGAGGTGGGCCCTATTGGGGGCATCAAGCACAAAGCCCGAGCCGCCGCTGCTGCGGGAGCTGAACTCTTCTTAGCCCCGGCGCGCAATTGCGAAGAGCTCACCGGCGAGAATTATTCCTCCATGACAGTAGTGGGAGTATCAACGCTTTCCGATGCCGTAGCACGCATGGATGACTTTGCCGCCGGTAAAGAGCTGATAAGCTGCACCGACCGTCCATAATGGTTAAAATTTCCTCTTAGCTACCTGGGTCCACCCGAGATGCGATTGACTTAGAAGTCGCGGAGGTGGCCTCCGGTGTGGGCTCAGAGATGGACTTCACGGAATGACTTCGCGGGGATTCTACCGCGGCAATAAGCCCTAGAGTGGAAATTCTTTCCTTAGGATCGACGTCATAAGTAGAAACCATCTGCTGCATAACAAGGCCGAGACCATTATCAATTGCCGTAATAATCGCGGTATTGCCCACCGTGGACCAGCCCACCACAAAGCGGCCGGAATCGTACATCACGCGTGAAGAACGCAGTTCAGTCAGGATCTGGGTGGTTGAGGCAGCCTTGGCGTCGGAGGAGAAAAACTGAAATTGCCCAACCTCCGGCCCGGTGCAGGCCATGGAATCACTCACTCCATTGGGTTGGCAACTATCAAATTGGGCGAAAAGAGAGTCAGGCGCCAGCGTAGAAAAAGCATCGCGAGTGCGCTCAACTGGGCCGTTTAGCGCCCGTTGCTGTGTGCGCGTACTCGGGGTGTCTACCCGTGAGGTGGGCGCTTGAGCCTTTGTTGTGGGATGCGTTGTGGGATGCTGCGAGCCCTGGGTATGCGGCCCGAGAGAGGGAACCCCAACTGGTTTTACTGCAGTGCGTATTGGTTGCAATGTTGGTTGGTCAGTGGAGTCAGTGGACTCGTGAGGTAACGACTCACTGCAACCAGAGATGAGCATGAGAGCGCCACAGGTGGCGACGAGCAACCTTTTATACATAAAGGGGAGGGGAGCTGTGTGAATAACCATAGTGATCCAATCGCAGGAGAAGGACAGTTAATCGTCGAAGCCAGCCAAAAGAGTAGCGATAACTCCAGGGGCAATAGAACCGCCCCCGCGCAACTCGATGTCATCTTCGGCAAAGGGGCCCTTCGTGGCTAATTCTTCTGCCGAGGGACGCATCTGGAGTAAGGTTTGGTGCGCCCCATTTCTTAAGACACCCGATAATAGGCGCGCCGGGCGGGGCGCATCGGACTCTTCATCGGAGGAGTCGCGGAACTTAATTTCCTGGGCTAAAACGGCCCCTAAAACTTCCTCTGGCCAGGTGATTCTGGACAGATAATCTCCTAGCTCCATCGAGCCAGGAAGAATATGTGTGGGAAGCTCTTCTTGGACCACGAGAGTCAAGGGAGAGTCGTCCTGCTCGAAAGTGTCGACAGATTGGGCGATTAATCTGGTAGGCACAAGAGCAAAGAGGGTTGGGGAAGCGTCCCACCCTTCAGCATGGACAAAATCCACCGCTTCGAGCATCGCCTTATTTAAAGCTTGTTGCGATAATTCTACTCGGTGCTGATCACTCATACCCTTAATCCTTAACTCACACGTTATAAATGTATATATTCAGTTCGGGGACGGCCTAGGCGCCTTTCTTCATCTTATCCGCTGCGCACTCTATCGTGCTCCTGGGGGAGTAGATCCGTGGTCTGTGGTGGCGCAGGGACCTACAGGTGGAAGGGAGATCTGCTTTACCTCATCTGCCGTTTCTCCTCGATCTCCACTAAAGTGGGAAAGCACTTCCCTTATCATCAAAGTTTCTACAGAATTGAGGAGATGGCGTTGGCCAATCGCCTACTGTCCACCCCACGTTCGGGGCGCCCACCAAAAATCCTGACGACCTTGCTCATCATTGGTACATTGTTGAGCATTTTGATCCCTATTACGGTCACCTTCTATGCCGACTGGCTGTGGTTCGGGGCTATCGACTTCCGCAGTGTGTTCAATAAAGTTGTCCTGACGAGAATCGCTTTATTTTTTGCCTTCGGTCTCCTAGCAGCTTTATTCGTAGGAGCTACCTTATTAATTACTTACAAATCCCGAGCCCACGAGAATTTACTTTTCGTCGACGATGCTGTTGCGGAGGCGCGACGGCAACTTGAACAGTTCGTTGCTAAGCGCGGATTTGTGCTCCCCCTGGCATTCGGAGTTTTTGCTGGTTTTATCGGTCAGCAGCAGTGGCGAGTTGTGCAACTTTTCCTTAACCGCCAAAGCTTTGGAGTTACCGATCCGCAATTCGGCATGGACTTTGGCTTCTACGCATTTACCCTCCCCATGCTGCGGCTCATGCTAGGAACTGTGTCAATTCTGCTCGTTGTCTCGTTCTTCCTCGCCTTGATCGGGCACTACCTCTTCGGGGGAATCCGTCTGGCTAACTCCCAAACAGGAGCCCCGGGAGTCGTCACCATGGGGGCTCGCATCCAGCTGGGGATTACAGCTGGTCTGTATATGATCCTGCGCGCACTGGGCTATTATCTGGATCGATTTGATCTGTTGAATAATTCCAATGAAACCTTCACGGGCGCGTCATATACCGATGTTCATGCGGTACTTCCCGCCAAGATCATCTTAATGGTCATAGCAGTGCTGGTAGCTGCCTCATTCTTCTCCGTTATTTTCCTCAAGGATTTGCGTATTCCAGCGGTCTCGACAGTCCTCATGCTGCTGTCCGCCCTTGTTATCGGCAGCGCCTGGCCACTGATGTTAGAAAAGTTCTCGGTGACCCCAAACCGCGCTGAAAAAGAATCAGAATATATTGGTCGCAATATTGAGGCCACCCGCTACGCCTACGGGCTCACCGATGAACAAGTGGACTATAAGCTCGATTGGGGCGCAGAACGCGCCAGTGAAGAAGTAGTCGCGTCCGACTCAGCGACGGTGTCCAATATTCGTTTGCTGGATCCAGAAATCCTCTCTCCAACATTCACGCAAAATAAGCAGCTCAAAAACTTCTACGGATTCCCTGAGTCACTGGCGATGGACCGCTATGTCATCGATGGTGAGTTACGTGACTTCGTGGTAGCTGCCCGCGAGATCGATCCCAACTCGCTGCGCGAAAACCAGCGAAACTGGATCAACCGACACACTGTATATACCCACGGCAATGGTTTCGTGGCCGCGCGCGCAAATAAGGTCGATGAGGTCGCCCGCGACGTGGGATCAACTCGTGGTGGGTATCCCGTTTATACCGTCTCGGATCTCCAGACAACAGACGAGGATGCCAAAAAACTTGGCATCGTGGTCGATGAACCCCGAATCTACTACGGCCCACTAATTGCATCAGCGGTCGATGGGGCTGATTACGCGGTGGTTGGATCAAATTCGGATACGGCTGTGGAATACGATACGGACAACTCCACTTATACCTATCAGGGCAAGGGTGGAGTAGGCATTGGTAATTACTTCAACCGAGGTGTATTTGCAGCGCGGTACGGGGAAATCAATATCCTGTTGTCTGAACGCGTCAATGAGAATTCCAAGATTCTATTCGATCGAGATCCGCGCCAGCGCGTACACAAGGTAGCGCCGTGGATGAGCACCGATTCCACCACCTACCCGGCGGTTATCGACGGTCGCATCAAGTGGATTGTTGACGGCTATACAACTCTGCGCTCGCTTCCTTATGCGCAGCGCGTAAGCATGTCGCTGACCACGCAAGATACCACCGCCGGAGTGGGAGCGGACAACCGCGCGATTGTCAATGATGAGCTCGGTTATATCCGTAACTCCGTGAAGGCAGTCGTCGACGCCTATGATGGCTCAGTTGAGCTGTACGAATTTGATAAGAACGACCCTGTTCTAAAAGCCTGGGAAGGAGTATTCCCTGGCACCGTAAAGCCAAAGGAAGAGATCTCTGATGAACTCATGAGTCATATCCGCTATCCGCAGGATATGTTCAAGATTCAGCGCTCCATCCTTGCCCGCTACCATGTCAATGAGGCCCGCGAATTCTTTACCAATGACCGCTTCTGGTCCGTTCCCTCTGACCCATCCTCAGGTATTGACGGCAAGGCTCAGCCCCCGTTCTACGTGGTAGCTGCCGACGCTGAGACCGGTGAACCCTCCTTCCAGTTGATCACCCCATTCCGTGGTCTGAATCGCCAATACCTTGCTGCCCATATGGCGGCGAGCTCGGATCCTGAGAATTACGGCAAGATCACCGTCCGCGTATTGCCTACCAATACTCAGACACTCGGGCCCCAGCAGGCCCAAGACGTTCTGATGTCCTCTGACCAGGTGGCTCGTGACCAGTCGTTGTGGAAGGCTACTACCGAGCTTAAAAATGGAAATCTTCTCACTTTGCCCGTGGGTGGTAGCGAGATCCTATACGTAGAGCCCATCTACGCTCAGCGCAAGGGGCAAGAAGACTCCGCCTTCCCCAAGTTGTTGCGCGTACTCGTCAGTTATAACGGCCAGGTAGGTTATGCCCCGACAGTCTCTGAGGCACTCGCACAGGTTGGAATCAACCCACGTGAGGCTCAAGATATCGACCAAGCAAAAACTCTCAAGACGCCGACGGGTAAGGCACCCATAACGGAGACACCCGTCGAGGGTGACGGTGAAGATACTAGCGGTGAAGGGGTGGCTGAAAAGCCAGTACCAGGAGCTGTTAATGCTTCGGAAGCAATCACAGCGATCAACGAGGCTCTGAGCCGACTCGAGGCGGCTCGTGACGGGTCCTTCGAAGAATACGGACGGGCTCTTGATCAGTTAGATCAGGCTGTAGCTGCCTACCAAGCCCTGAACAACTAGGAGCCGATCCCCAGTACTCTTTTGCTGCCATGAGGTGGAAGGTACTGGGGATTTGTCTTTGCGCGCATGATCTGGGTATAGTTATTTCTCGTTGCGGAGACCAGATATGATCTAAGCAATTCGGCGCGGGGTGGAGCAGCTCGGTAGCTCGCTGGGCTCATAACCCAGAGGTCGTAGGTTCAAATCCTGCCCCCGCTACTATAGAAAACCCTCGCCAGGCCCATAGCCTGGCGAGGGTTTATTTTCTGCTTCGGAAGTGCTGGAGGGTCTCGGTGGAGTTCTCTTGGCTCGTTTAAAAACCTCGGTGGCCGCGCCGCGACGCGTTGTGTGACCTATTACACTCTTGTCGCGTTGTCACGCAAACGTTTCGTCAATATACCCGCTAAGTTCAACAGCAGTTTTCGTCTGGACAAGGCGGCCGAATCCAGCGTGGACGACGAGGATATAACAAAGGCGTGGGAGAGTCACAGCGCCACCGCCACGCCGACGACGTAAAGCCGACCGAGGATGAAGCAGGCAATCGCACCGTTAGAAACACCTGCCGCGATATCACCACGCTGCTCGGGCACCGACGCGAGACCGAACACCTGCAACAGCGCACCCACCGGCATGACCAACCACACGACGCTGGGCAAAAACGCAGCGGCGTGCAGGCCGAAGGCACGGACGGTACGCAGCAGTTGACCCTGTCAGCCGAGATCAGCGGGCCTCAGAGCCTCCCAATACACCGGTCGGCCGCTTTGCCGCGGAAAAAGGCATAGTCGACACATCAACCGCCGTTGTCTGCAACCGCTATTGGAGGCGGCAGCGGATGGAACCAGAGCCACTGCCACGGCCCCTTGGGAGCTGTGAGTTCATCGAGATGGTGCAGTAGGCAGCCAGGGAACAGCACCCAGCGTCTGGAAAACCGGTTTTACCGCAATCTCGGCTCTTTCGAGATCCCAACGGGCGCAGGCCAGGTTGCTCAGTCGCAAATGAATGCGCTCCAGTCGGGGCCTGTCCAGAAGGTGGGGCGCCGTGCGTACTACTCAGCGCGGTGACTACAGGGACGTGAGCAACTGCGCGGCGCATCGGGATCTTCGGTTAGCACAACTGTGTCGCGGACCCGTGACTTAGATCGGACGTCAGCTATGCATTATTCCTCTCATCCTGGCGTGCTGCGACCAGCATGTGCGCCAGTACTTCGAGGAACTTTTCTAGGTTCTCCGGATCGGCGGTGACAGCTTCGAAAACCTCGTTGGACTGTCTGGCGGCGGTGACGATGGCCCCGAGTCCCTTGTTCCTGAAGGTGTCGGTGCCGGCTACCTGTGTCGGGTCGTTCTCCCGCGTTAATGCCTGCACAGTGGTGTCTGCCGCCAAGATGCCGTAACTTGCTCGAACTGCGTTGCCGGCAGCTTGGTTTGATGAGTCCAGACCGGCCTTCGCCAGCAGTTGGTTCACTTGGTCTACGGCCTCATCGAATGCGGCTTGCACAGGCGAGTGACTGCCGACCGGACGACCGTCAAAGCCTGGCAGCCTCAGCTTCCCCTCGGGGTCGTGTGCGGCCAGTTCCAGATCCTGTTCGTCTGATGTCGGCTCGACGGAGACTCCCACCAGTTCAATGCCGACGGTATAGTCATCGTCATCGTCCTGACGCTCGAGGTTGAGGTTCTTGGCCAGCAGACCGGCGACAATCGCCCGTTTATGCAGCAGCGCGTCCTGGAAATCGACGATCTGGCTGAGAAACTCCCAGGCATGGGTGTACTTGATGAGGTTGGCCCTAAAAGACTTACCGGTATCGTAGGCCTCCTTGTCCAGCTTCAGACGGGCATCACGCATGTGATCATTCCACCGGGCCCGGATCGGCGCCACCAGCCCCTGCAGGGTTTCGGCATCCTCATGCGCTATGTAGGCATCGGCCAGTTTGTCGAGCTCGTCCGGGGTGTAGAACGCGGCGGCATCCAGGACATCACCCAGATCCGCCAAAGCGTTAGCGGGGATCTCGTCCTCGATGTAGGCATCCCGGTAATAAGGCCTGAAGGACTCCAGAATAGCGGACGGCTCGTTGATGAAGTCCACCACCATCGGCTTGGGCTTGTCCGGGAACACCCGGTTGAGCCGCGACAGGGTTTGCACAGCCTGCACACCGGAGAGCTTTCGGTCAACATACATCGCACATAGGCGCGGCTCATCAAACCCGGTCTGGAACTTGTTCGCCACGATGAGCACCTTCGCCTCGTCATGCTCACGGAAGTGCCCGGCGGTATCGCGCACACCGTTCATCGACGCCTCGGTAACCTCCATGGCCTCGTCTCCCTTTCCGTAGGTCAACGACCCAGAGAACGCCACCAGGGTGGTCATGTCCGTGTAGCCGCGCTTGGCTATATACTCGTTCATTTTGTGCGACCAGGTCGCCGCCGACATCCGGTCAGCTGCCACCACCATGGCCTTGGCGGTGCCACCCAGGTGGTGCATGACGTTGCGCCGAAAATGTTCGACGGTGACCTCCACCTTCTGGGCAATCGAGGTCGGGTGCAGGCGCACGAAACGCACCATATCGGAGACCGCTTCACCGAAGTTGACTGTCTCCTCCCTCCCCAGCGCATCACGGATGCTAGCGAACATCTGGTAGGTGGAGTAGTTGGCCAGCACATCGAGGATGAAGCCCTCCTCGATGGCCTGACTCATCTGGTAGGTATCGAATGCGACACGACGGTCAGGGTTGTGCGGGTCCACAGCTCCGTACGCGGCCAGGGTTTTTGCTTTCGGGGTGGCTGTTAGCGCAATAAAACTCAAGTTCGGGGAGTTGGTCACTGCCTTGTCCATGGCCAGCAGGACATCATCAGCGCCGATGTCCTCGCCCTCAGGAACCTCAACGTCAACGAGGATCTCACGCAGTCGGGTGGCGGCCTCACCGTGCTGGGAGGAGTGGGCCTCATCCATGATCACACAGTAGTTGCGCCCGCTAAGGGCCGGAGACTTCTCCATCATCTTCGCCAGCGCCGGGAAGGTCTGGATGGTGCACGAGATGATGTGCCCACCCCGAGAAAGAGCCGCCTCTAGCGTCTTAGACTTGGAGCCGAGTTCGTTGTTGACGTTGACCACCAGGCCCTCGGAGGCACGCAGCAGGTCCAAGCCCTCCTTGATGTTGTCATCAAGCACGGTGCGGTCGGTGACCACGATGACCGAGTCGAATACCGGCTTGCCGGCCATGTCGATGACACGGCCCGCCCGGTGGGCCAGCCACGCAATTGTCTTGGTCTTACCTGAGCCTGCTGAGTGCTGGATCAGGTAGCGACCACCAGCACCTCTGCCGGTGGTCCGGGCACGCTCGGCGATGTCGTCGATGACCTTCTCGGTGGCCCGCAGCTGGTGGTAGCGCGGGAAGATCAGTCGACCCTTGTTCCCCTTCGACGACGGCTCCCAGAGGGCATAGTCGCGCAGGATACGCAGGAACAGCTCCGGTGCGAACACCTCCTCCCATAGGTAGGCGGTGTCAGAGCCAGTTGGGTTGGCCGGGTTGCCGGCATGGCCGTCGTTGCCCTGGTTGAAGGGCAGAAAGAAGGTGTCCAGGCCCGCCAGCACGGTGGTCATGTAGACCTCCTGGTTGGACACGGCAAAGTGCACCAGTGCCCGGCCAGGCTTGAGCAGGGGCCGGTTCTTCGTCGGCTTGCGGTCCTGCTTGTACTGCTTGACGGCATCACGCACTGCCTGGGTGTTATCGGTCTTCAGTTCCAGGGTGGCCACCGGAATACCGTTGACGGTGAGTACCAGATCAAGTGTGTCGGTGCCGGTGACATCGAAGGGCACCTGGCGCAGCACCCGGAGCCGGTTGTGACGGGCTTGCTCGACAGCACTGGTGTAGAGCGGGTTTTCAGGATGGAATGCCACCATCGGGCCGAAGGTGGCGTTCATCTGGCCACGCTGGGCGTGGGAGAAGCCGTTACGCAGGGTACCGAGCAGCCCGTGCTGGACCTTCTTGGTCCGCGCGTTGAGGATCGGTGCCTTATCCAGCATCTCGGCCAGACGGTCCAGGAGCTTGGCGATGTGGACATCACGCTGCACACCCGTCGACGACTCGGGGACCGCTTTGGCAAACTCCTCCGGGTACTGGGCCTCAAGCCAGTGCAGCACGTCAGGGATATACAGCGCCCGGGCCTTGTCCCAGCCGGCGTTACTGCTAGCGCCAGCATTGCCGGTGCCGGTCAGCCACCCGTGGGCGGAAAGATGGTTGACGATGGTGTCCTCGAACGCCCTTTCCATCGTGGACGAAATACCCATGATTATTGAACCTCCTTCCGGCCGGTAACGACCTCAGTAATAAGAACAGAACGACGCTTGAGCAGAAGATCACGGAGCTTTGTGGATTCAGCGATGAGGGAGTCGATCTCGGCGGTCTCCCGATCCAGGTAGTCAGCAATGCGGCGCTGGGCATCCAGTGGTGGGAGTGGGATGAGATATAAATCTCTGATTACTGAAGGGTGGGCTTTAAATGCGTAATCGAACGAGTTCCTATACCACTCATTAAGCACCGCATAATAGAGGTACTTGATGTCAAGAACCGAGGCCTCAACAACCCTCATCCACCCACTCACATTCGTAAGTGAATACAAATGCTTGTGTCTATAAAAGGGCATCCCGCCGCCATCTATAGACCAAGATATACGTTCGTCGTCAAAAAGATACTTACCGTACTTTCCAAATAAGCCGTTATCTGTGAACGCCGAAGAGTACACGGGATAATCTCCAGGGGCACTTTGCATATCCTCCTTAGATATCACCTTTCCGCGCCCCAGCTCTAGCCAACCAAAAGTCTCGAGGTTTCGCACAGTCTTCACCAAGGATGTAGGGGGGGCGGAGTCCATGGAGTCGGCAATCAAGATGCTCCGACGCTTCTCCAGCAGCTCCACGTACCTGTCCAGGTCGGCCACCGCAGCGTCGATCTCGGCGGTCTCCCGATCCAGGTAGTCAGCAATGCGCTGCTGGGTAGCGACAGGCAGATGAGGTACACGAATTGCGCCGATGTGCTGGAGATTAAGACCATCACGCTTATCCCCACCAGCCATAAATCGAATATCTAGGTATTGAGAATGGACGGAGTAAAACACGAACCTAGGGATAAATCTCGATGTGTCGCGTACGTGGATTACGGACATGGACTGGTTAACGCACGCATCAATTCCCATTTGCGCAACCTTTCCTTTAGTCTTACCTTGACCAGCGAGGGCTACGATCAGATCGTCTTTTCGCGCCCATTTCGTTGATGAATTACCGAAGGCTTCTTCGGTAATAAAAGTGGACGGTTGAGTCACTAAACCTTGATTGACCGTGCCCGAGTTAATCCAAGGTACCGTTCCATTTTCCCAGTATCGAGCTACCTTCTTGTCGGGAGTTCCTCCGGCATAGATATGAGAAATAAATTGAAGGGAAACGGTCGATACTGCTCCGAAGTGACTCATTCTTTGACCTCTTGAAAACGAGCACGGATGGACTCGAGGACAGTCTCGATCTCAGCGTCGAGCTCCTCGAGTGAGGGCATCTCCTCGGGCTTGTAGAACAGCCTGGTCATGGGGATCTCATAGCCCACCTTGGACTCAGCCATGTCCCACACCAAATCGGGTGCAAACGGCAGCACCTCACGTTCCATGTGGGAATCCACATCCTCAGTCAGCGGAATTCGCTCAGTGATTTTGGAGGCCTTATCAATGACTTTGTTGCCGCGGTGATCAACAGCCTCCGGTGCGTGCTCATCCTCGATGGCGAGTGCATTCATGATGTGGCCGAGCAGTCCGACACCCATCTTCAGGCCAGCTGCCTTGGCAGCCGTGCGCAAATGAGCCGGCAAATCATTCCACGCCACCCCTTCACAGGACCGGATTGCAGCCTCATGGCCGGTGAATGCCTGCTTATGGTCCATAGCAGCATCAACGGTCTCATCGGTGACCGACACCGAGTAGCGCTTGATCCGGTACATGGGAACATCCACAAAGCCCAGTTCATCAGGGGTGACGATTTTGGAGTACTCCGGATCAGCGTCTTCGAAGGCACTATAAATGCCGAGGATGAACTTCCGGTCTTCCTCAGAGAACTCACGGCGCTTGTTGCCCATGCCTTTGCGCATGGGCGACCAGGTGCCAGTGGCATCGATTAGCTGGATTTTGCCGTCACGCCGAGGTTCTTTGTTCTTGTCCAGAATCCACACGTAGGTGGCGATACCGGTGTTGTAGAACATGTCCGTCGGCAGCGCGATGATCGCGTCGATGAAGTTGCCGTTGATTAGCCAGTTACGGATCTGATCAGGACCGGATCCGGGTCCACCGGTAAACAGCGGTGAGCCGTTGGTGACCACACCGGCCCGTCCACCCTTGGTGGTGCCGTGCTCGCGTTCCTTGAGCTTGTGCACCACATGGCATAGGAACAGCATCTGACCGTCCGAGACCGGCGGCAGACCATGACTGAAGCGTGAGCCCTCGATCTTGGATTCTCGCTCCACCGCGCCCTTGGAGCGCTTCCAGTCGGTACCGTACGGCGGGTTGGCGAGCACGTAGTCGTAAAGTTCACCCTCGTAGCGGTCATTGACCAGGGTATCGCCGTCGCGGATGGCATCCGGTGAAATACCGGAGACGATGAGATCGGATTTGCCCAGTGCTAGGGACTCGGCCATCATCTCCTGCCCGTAGACAGATACCTCGACATGGGGGTTGAGTTCCTCCATGGCCCGCTTGGCAACCAGCAGCATACCACCGGTGCCGGCGGTTGGGTCATAGACGGTACGTGCGGGTGCCTGACCGTGGAGGCTATCATCATCACTGGCTAGCAGGACATCCACCATCATGCGAATAGCATCACGCGGGGTGTAGAACTCACCGGCGACCTGCCCGTTCTCTGAGAAGGACCGGTACATGAGGTTCTCGAAGAGGTTGCCCATGGCGTTTTCACCGAGCGCATCGTCGGAAAGGTCGATGCCCGCAAAGTGCTTGACAACACCCCACAGGACGTTATTCTCCTCGAGTTTGGCCAGCAGCTCCGGGAACTTAAAGGCGGTCCAGATGCTGCGGACATTGTCAGAGAAGGCATCCAGGTAAGTGAGCATGCCCTGTTTGACGTGGTCATCACTGCCACCGATCACCCCCAGCGACAATTCTGAGGTGTTATAGAAAGACAGGCCATGGTCAGCGCGAATCAGGGCTTCCCACATGCTCTCCGGGAACTTCGTGTGCTTGATGGTCTGCAGCACATCAGCCTTGGTCGGCTCCAGGAGGCACTCGATCCGGCGCAGCACGGTGAAGGGGAGGATGTAGTCACCGTAGTTCTGGCGGGGCACGACACCGCGCAGGTAGGTGTCTGCTGTCTGCCAGACAGCTTGGGTGAGCGAAGTTGATGAGGTCATGCGGGCTGAGACTCCTACTTTTGTTGCTTGATCACTGAACGCGGAACACGACTGAGAATCATCGTCCACTACGATGTGGACACTTCACCCCGCTAGGCCGAAAATGTGATCGAGAAATCGGTCGAAATGACGATGCTGCCAGGGTGAATGATTCTTCGCATATTCTAACTTTGGATGTGGTGTAAGCCTATTTTTTGGGGAGTGGGGGTTGTCGGTTTATAGAGTGGACTAATATCGCGTAATCGGATGGGTGTGAAACGGGCAATCATAGGAGCAAGAAGCCATCCGTGCGCTCTATCGGGAGATGACGTTGCAACTGTGCCTCGAGTCGTTGCACATGGACTTCCGCACCCACGGCTGGCGCACCACGCTCAGCATGTTCTATAACGACACCATTCCCGTCGACCAACGCGCCAAAAGGTTCGCCACTGCGTCGAAGTCAACCATACGAACTACACACCCGACGACGTGGACACCATGGCCGCGTCACGTTCCGCCATGTTCGCTGCTACACGAAAGCGGCAACAAATCGCGCTCAGTCCTCGCATCATATGCGCGTCGTCGAGTAGACATTGGTGCAGATCGTGGGCATAGGGGGCCTTTCGTTGACAGGACCGCTTTGAAGTGGCGCTCCATGGCTCTAAGTGGTCCTTTTCTTCTTCGTTAGAGTCAATGAATCTAATAGTGTTGCTGTATCGACACCGGTAACATGCGTAAAAACGTTGTTTACAGGAGGCTGCCAGCGACAACATTTTTAATTATGGCTATAGACCTAACGCTGGGTTCATAACTAAGAGGTCGTAGGTTCAAATCCTGCCCCCGCTACTAATCGCACTAAAGCCCCCTCTTCGAAGGGGGCTTCAGTGTTTTTCGGGTCAGGTCGACAGTCTCTAGCTCGCTGACCTCCCCACCATGAACGGCCGCAATTCCGTTTCTCGGTAATTTCTCGGCGACCACCCACCTAGGTAGATGGCAGTGGAAAGGCCTAAACTGTCCGCAGTTTTGCCCATGCAGTGTCGAGGTCCTAAGAGCGGGGTAAGAGGGTGTAGGTAAAGGTGTAACCTTCGGCTAAGTCTTCTTATTCAAACTGCCGTGTAGCTCCCTTTCCTCCCATAAGGAAAACGCGGCATCGCTGCGATTAAGTCACTCGGAGCTATGTAGCTTCAACAAATCTCATCGTAATCGACAGCGGCAACCTTGAAAATCTTGGTAAGTGCTGGATCCAGCAAAGCTAGTTAGGGTTACCTTAGCAAAATCGGACATATGTGTGTATCTTGTAGTAATGCACCCTTTCTTAAGGGTGTGCTCTCGCGAAAAAAATGAACGTCGTGGGATCATGCAACGAAAGGACATTCATGAAGAAAGCGGTGCTTAATAGCATCTTAAGTCTCGCGGTTGTGAGCTCTCTGGCAGCTGGCACGATAAGTCAACCTGCCCTGGCTCAGCCCCTCGACTACACGGTAGCCCAGGCTCGGGGTGGGTCCACGATTCCGAATGAGTTTCTCATTGAGCCCAAGTCGGATTCGGCGTCTTATACTGCTGCTTTTGAGCTATACGACCAAATTTACAAAGCTCGCTCGTACTACTCCGAAGGTGCTCAGGCATTTTGGCTGCGTGAGGCGCCGAATGAGTGGGCTGGAAGATTCTATGCCAGGAACCAAACTTTGATCGCTCAGGCGGCACGCGAGATGATAATCCTGCAGGCGGAGGATTTCCAGGGAGCCCGCGATCTGGATGTGAGCTCGATCGGCGTAGATCCAGTAGTTGAGGCCTCAGCTGCTGAGATCATTGATCGAGCAATGGTACATTTCACCGAATTGAAAGCAACCTCCGATCGACAGCTGGATATCCAAAACCGTTTGGATAATCTAGGCCAGGCCAAGTCAGGCTTGAATAATTACAAGGGTGACGAGAAGTTCATCTTCCGCATTCCGAGTGCTGCAGTGGTTAATTGGGGCGTGCCGCAAAAGTACTTAGATTCAGGTCGAAGCCCGTTTACTCCCAGTGATTTTGCTGGTATCACGGTGACACAGGTCGCCTACTCGGCGACTGATCAGGCTCAGCAAGTCTCCCAAGAAGCGCTCGAAGCCGATGCCCTAACAAATGCAACCCCTCAGGGGCCCACGGCCACAGAGGTCGCGGCACCGCTGCAGAAGGCTCTTAATGATGTGGTCGACGGCGTGCTGGGATACAGCGGAAAGGTTCTCTTTGACGAGTGGATCAAGCTTGCCAAGATTGCTGATGATGCGGCTCGTCTCTTAGCGGAGGTTAATTCGCTAGAAAGGGCCAATAATGTGGCGGGCATCGAGGCCCAGACCGAGAGAGTTCGGCAATTAGAGTCCACGTTCATCCAGGCGTCGCAGGCTATTGACAAAGAACGGCAAGATCTCCTCACGGACCTTGCTTCAGCACTTGAGGCCGTGCGTACCCTTGATGATGCTGATTTAACTCAACAAGCTGAGGAACTGAAGGCGGACTTCGATAAGGCGAATAACTTTGCGATTAGTCCTGAGCTAAAGAAACGACTGAAGGAACTTCAATCTGAAATAGCCAAGCGATCAGGGATTAACCAAGATGATCAAGAGGCCCCCACTGATCAACCAACCCCACCTGCAGAGCAGACCCCAGAGAATCCAGCACCCCCCGCTGATCCGGGACAGCAGCCAGAACAGGATCCAGAAGCGTCTTCGCTGGGCGCGGGAGCAATTGCTGGGATCGTATTGGCGGTCGTTGCTGTTGTAGGCGGAATCATGGCGGCGCTATCTCATATGCTCCCGCAGTTAGGTGCGCTAGCTCAGACTTTAGGAATTCGCATCTAGGACATTTCTAGCATTCTATCTTGGGTGAAATGCCAAGAGGAGGCGAAGGCAACTACCGTAGCTCAATCGATGGTTGCCCTCGCCTCCCTTTTATTGGGGAAGTAGTTACCCCCAAGGCCTCACTTGTTTTGTTTATGTGGGCTTGTGGCGTGGTTATTCCCCCCCGTTATCTACCCCATCTTTCCCAATGAGAGGGCGATGCCGCGTAAGTACACGGGATTTTCCTCGGCAAGGATATCAATTTGTTCGATGGTGGATTGGGTAACGTTCTCATCGAGGGGCACTCGGATGGTTGCGAGTGAATAGCGGCCATTGTCATTGGCAGATTCTCGATTGCGCAACGCTGGATCCTCAGGATCAAGGGCGATAGCGTGGAGTGATCCATCAGCGAGGTGCAGGTTGAGATTCACCGTGGTGGGTTCGGTATACGAACCTGTTGGGGCAAGCGTGATAGCGAGGCTTCGAGCACCGCTTACTTTAGTTTGAGTGCTAGCTTTCGTCAGGCGGCTAACTCCAGTGAGGATATCTACCACTCCTTTATCAGCCATGGGGCACAGATCGTCCGGCTTGATAGGATTCATCGGATCCCCGATATGACAGGGGGTACTATCGCCACTAAATTCCGTGTGGTTGATAAAAGCTGCGGGCTCGGGGCTTAGAGCAAGCCACGTGATGGGAGTGTCCGCAACAGTTTCTGGTAACGGGGCTGAAGCGCTAAGAGGCAGGCTCGTGGGTTTACCGCGCAAGGTGGCATCGAAGAAGTCGATACTCATGGTGCTGAGGATTTCTTCGTGGGTGGGGGCATCTGCACAATTTGTGAGGTCACAGGCAGTGCGATCATCCATCTCAGCGGCAGCTGCGGTGCGGTTAATGAGCATATGGCCAAGTCCCGGGGCGTGAGCTGCTAGCGCAGGGGAGGTGCGGGGAGTATCGAGGTAGTGACCGAGCCAAAGGTTTGCTGACTTTCCCACATCTTGGTCCATATCGCCGCTCAGTGCGAGGTAGGGGATATCGCGGGGAGCTGGGTTAAGGGCTTCGAGATCATAGGTATCGTATGCGGGGGCATAGGCGAAAACCGATTTCAGAGATCTTCCACCCACCACGGTGGCAGCTGAATCTACGAGGCTTCCGGACCTTGAGTGAGCAAAAAAACCTACCGTAGACATATCGATTTTGTCGGTGAGATCTATACCGAATGTTTGGGTCTTTCCAGAATTATCTTCCCTAACTGCAGCGAGTAGCGCGCCCACGCTTCCTTCCCACATTGTGTTTTGGTCATAAGGTTCGGTGACATCGTAGCCGGAGAAGATGGCTCCGAGATCAGGAATGAGGGTGGCGTAGCCCTGTGAAGCATAGGCCTCACCAAGGTAGGTCATGCCGCGGTCAAATCTATGTTCCTCCTCGCCTTGAGGGCAGGGAAACGCAAACGTGGATTCGCCGCAGTTAGGAGCCCGGAGGTGGCTGATAATAACCAAAGGAGCGGGCTCGGAGGTGGACGTCGGGGTCACTAGCACGCCTCGAATAGGTGCACTGTAACTTCCGACGGTGGTATTGCCGAGATCAACGTCGGAGATCGTGGCGTTAGTGGTGGAAGACTGTTGCACTTTGAGCGGAGCCCGTGGCCGGTCTGGGGCTGCGTGCGGTCCGTCTGGATCTGCGGTGTCCATGGTACTAGAGGCGATGGACGAGGGGTCGGTTGATGGTTCAGGGGGAGTGGTAGAGGCGCACCCTGAAAGGACGAGGCTAAGGGAGGCGCCAAGCGCTGCGAGTGGATATGTCGAGAGTTTCATAGTGCTCTATTTTAGGTTGACTGTTGTCGCTTTGATGATAGGCCTCAAGAGAATTGGCGTGATGTGGTACAAAAGTGCACCTAAACGCTGTTCAGTAACTGTGTGCTAGGACATAATTCACTGCGAGATTAGCCACAAATATACCCGTTTTGCTTATTTGAAACCCGTTACCAAAAGGTGAGAATACCTGCCTAGACGTGCCTATATAAGAAAAAGTTATCTCCAATAAGAAGATTCAGCACACTCAAACGGACAAAAGTGGGCATGAACTCACCGTTATTTCTGCCCAACTCGACTGCAAAAAACCTGCATATACCCTAGATTCTTTAAGTATGAGTCCAAGAAAAATTGGAGTGACTGAAGTAGCACTCCGCGACGCGCATCAGAGTTTATTCGCAACGCGCATGGCCCTCGAAGACATGGTCGATGCCTGCGCCGATATTGATCAGGCAGGATTCTGGTCAGTTGAATGTTGGGGTGGTGCAACATTCGACGCCTGCATCCGCTTCCTCAATGAGGATCCGTGGAAGCGACTGCGCACCTTCCGCGAGCTCATGCCCAATTCTCGCCTGCAGATGCTACTGCGTGGCCAGAACCTCCTCGGCTATCGTCACTACGAAGATATGGTGGTCGATAAATTCGTCGAAAAGTCCAAGGAAAACGGCATGGATGTTTTCCGCGTTTTCGACGCCCTCAATGATCCTCGCAACCTCGAGCGCGCCATGAAGGCCGTGAAAAAGGTCGGTGGGCATGCTCAGGGTACGATTTGCTATACCGTATCCCCGCTGCACACCGTCGAGGGCTATATCGAGCAAGCCGGTCGACTGCTGGATATGGGTGCCGATTCAATCGCGCTCAAGGATATGGCTGCGCTACTCAAGCCGCAACCAGCCTATGAAATCATTCGTGGCATCAAGGATAGGTACGGCGATGATACTCAGATCAACGTGCACTGCCACTCGACTACCGGCGTGACCCTTGTAACTTTGATGAAGGCCATTGAGGCTGGAGCAGATGTTGTTGACACCGCCATCTCCTCTCTCTCCCTGGGCCCTGGCCACAACCCCACCGAATCCCTCGTTGAAATGCTCGAAGGATCCGATTTCGAGACTGACCTCGACATGGATCGTCTAATCAATATCCGCGACCACTTCAAGAAGATTCGTCCGAAGTATAAGGAATTCGAGTCAAAGACTCTCGTCGATACCAATATCTTCCTCTCTCAAATCCCAGGCGGCATGCTGTCCAATATGGAATCTCAGCTCAATGCCCAGGGTGCCGGCGATCGCATCGACGAAGTGATGGCCGAAGTACCTCGCGTGCGCGAGGATGCTGGCTTCCCACCACTGGTGACCCCATCCTCTCAGATCGTGGGTACCCAGGCGGTCTTCAACGTACTCATGGGTCGGTATAAGGTCATGACCGCTGAGTTCGCAGACCTCATGCTTGGCTACTACGGTGAGTGCATTGGGGAGCGCAATCCCGAACTCATCGCTCAAGCGGAAAAGCAAACCAAAAAAGAAGCTATTACCTGCCGGCCAGCTGATCTACTCGAGCCAGAGTGGGATGAACTGCGCAGCCAGGCCGAAACGCTCGAAGGCTTCGACGGCACCGATGAGGACGTTCTCACCAATGCCCTCTTCCCAGGTGTTGCACCAGGATTCTTCAAATCTCGACCAGAAGGTCCAAAGAATGTGGGCAAGGATCCAAGTAAGTTGAAGAAGCGCGAGAACGAGCCTGTTCTGGAACCAATCACCTACCGAGTCACCATGGGCGGTCGCACAGAGACCGTTCGCGTTGAGCCAGCCGAATAAAAGGGAGAAAAAGACATGGCTGAATTAAAAACAATGGCCCAGCGCCTCGAAGAGCTCGCCGCTGAGCGGGAGCGCATCACCTTAGGTGGCGGCGCCGATAAACAAGACAAACAGCGCGCAAAGGGCAAGATGACTGCCCGTGAGCGTATCGATGCCCTGGTAGATAACGGCACCTTCCGTGAAACCGGAATGTTCTCAAAGCACCGTACAACTCACTTCGGAATGGATAAGGCAGTGGCACCCGCCGATGGTGTGGTCACTGGTTCCGCCGCAGTGCTGGGACGTCCGTTGCATATCGCTTCCCAGGACTTTACTGTTATGGGTGGTTCGGCCGGCGAAACCCAGTCGAATAAGGTGGCTGCAATGATGCAGGCATCGGCTACAACCGGCACACCATTCGTATTCATCAACGATTCCGGCGGAGCGCGTGTTCAAGAAGGCATCGATTCTCTCTCAGGTTACGGAAAGGTCTTCTACAACAACGTCCTGCTGTCCGGACTCGTGCCGCAGATCTCCATTATTGCAGGCCCGTGTGCTGGTGGTGCAGCTTATTCACCAGCACTTACGGACTTCATCATTCAGACGCGCCAGGCCAATATGTTCATTACTGGCCCAGGAGTTATCAAGTCCGTAACCGGCGAAGACGTGACCGCTGATCAGCTGGGTGGCGCCGATGCGCATATGGCAAAGGCTGGAAATATCCACTTTGTCGCTGACAACGATGAGCAAGCAATTCTCATCGCACAGAAGCTACTGAGCTTCTTGCCGCAAAATAACACCGAGGAACCACCTGTAGTGGACCCAGACGTGATCGTGGAACCAGATCCAGAGCTTCGCGATATCGTACCAGTTGACGGAAAGCGCAGCTACGATATCCGCGACGTGATCACCCGCATTGTTGACCATGCTGACTTCCTTGAGGTACAGGCCGGCTTTGCCCAGTCTATCGTCGTAGGTTTTGCGCGCATCGTTGGGCGTACCGTCGGAATTGTTGCCAACCAGCCGAATGTGATGTCCGGTGTCCTCGATATCAATTCCTCCGATAAGGGCGCGCAGTTTATCCGCTTCTGCAACGCTTTTAATATTCCGCTGTTGACATTGGTTGACGTTCCAGGCTTCATGCCTGGTGTCGCCCAGGAGCATGGTGGCATTATTCGCCACGGCGCTAAAATGCTCTACGCCTATTCATCAGCTTCGGTGCCGAAGATTACCGTTGAGCTTCGCAAGTCCTATGGTGGAGCTCACCTTGCCATGTGCTCGAAGGATCTCGGTGCTGACTGCGTCTTCGCATGGCCTACTGCAGAAATTGCCGTGATGGGAGCCGAAGGTGCGGTTAATGTGGTCTTCCGCAAGGAAATCGCTGAGGCCGATGACCCTGATGCAAAGCGCGAGGAGCTCATCACCCTCTACCGTGAAACCTTTGCAACACCATTTATGGCAGCTTCCCGCGGCCTCGTCGATGACATCATCGATCCTGCCGAAACACGGATGCAGATCGCGCACGCCTTAGAGGTCCTTGCCAATAAGCGTGTCGATCGTCCAACCAAGAAGCACGGCCTGATGCCGGTTTAATGCCGGCTGAGAAGGATTGTGAAAATGAGCGAGATGAATAGTCAAGAGTTGGCTAGCTTAGTTCAAGAGCTAACCAAGCGCCTCGACGTCGCCGAGGCCGAAATTGCTGAGCTGCGTAAGCGTTCCGATATCGCTATCCCCGAGGACGTCATCACCGCTATCGCGGCTGCTGTCAGCGCATTCTTAGGTAATAAGGGACGCATCAAAGCGGTCCGCTACTCCCGTCACCGGACCTGGGCTGCTCAAGGGCGTCAGGCCGTGCAACAGCACATGCCAGGGCCCAAATAAGGCTCTAGGAAGAGGAAAAAATGAAATTGAATGTGACCGTCAATGGCATTACTTATGCCGTTGAAGTCGAAGTTGAAGAAGAGAAGCGCACCCTGAGCCCCATCGTATTTGGTGGCTCCCAAGCTACGGCACACAACGAGCCGTCCAATGCTTCTGTTCAGGGTGTCTCCGCTAATGCCGTGGTGGCCCCTCTTGCCGGTAGCGTTTTCAAGGTTCTGGTTGAACCAGGCGACGAGATCGAGCAAGGGCAAGTTTTGCTCATCCTTGAGGCGATGAAGATGGAGACAGAGATCACCGCTCCGAATGCTGGCGTGGTCGGCGCTGTGCGCGTAGAAGTCGGAGATTCAGTCCAAGGTGGACAGCCGCTGGTCGAAATCAACTAGTCACCCCTGTTGAGGTAGTTGATACGAAAGTTAGGGAAGTTTCGTGGCATGATAGAAAATGCCGCGAAGCTTCCCTACTTCTTTAGCTTCACCTGTATCCATACCGCCCCGAAAAGAGATCTTTGTCACTATGCGCGCTTTCCGTTTCGTTCTAGCCTCGGCCCTAGCCCTGGGAATCCAGGGAGGCCTCACTGCCCCCGCTGGAGCTGCTGTGATCCCCACAGCCTCGGAGACCCTGCGGCAGGTGCAATCCGACTTAAAGGTTCACGGTCTTGAACTCCCTCCCATTGACCCTGTTATCGTTGCCGATATCGATCGCGCGGTGGACAATCTCAATAGGGAACTTAAACAGGCGGAATACGCGGCTCAAGATTTTCAAGCGGCGATGGATTCTCTCGGTAAGGGCATTCCCAAAAATTTGAATCCGCAAGCCCAACCGCAACCAGATTTTAAGCTAGGGGATGAGACCCTAAAACGCACGGGGGATGAGTTTCGTCCCATAGTCGATGGCCCTAATTACCATTGGCGCTCCGATCCTCTCTCAATGTTCCTGGCTTTAAAACCTCACCCAGTGCTCAACCGCATTAATAATTCATGGTTCGACCAGCCAGCAACACCCTTGGCTTCCTTATTTACAGAGCGCGAGGGCTTTTCCCTCTACGGGCCCTCCACTCCGGTATATATTGGCGAGAGTCAAATGTGCACGATTACCGCCAGTGGGGTCGATGAGAAGGGCCACCAGGTGGCGTTGACCGCAGGCCACTGTGGCAAGGTAGGTGACCAGGTAGTTAATGCCGACTCGTGGCGCGTAGGACGATCTGGGACCGTGGTGGCCCATGGTTCGAAGGGATTGGATTATTCAGTCATTGAGCTCGGCTCAAACGCCAAAATTACTCGTTCCTATAATGGCGTTACTGCCCAGCGTCTGGGCGGGCAACCTGGGCACTACGAGATGGTGTGTAAATCAGGTGTGGCAACCGGCACCACGTGCGGACGGGTATGGGTTTCTGATAGTAAAACCTCGATGAGTCAGGTATGTGCCACCGTAGGTGACTCTGGCGCCCCGGTGATCGCCGGCGGTGCTGTCGTGGGCTTGGTCTCCGGCGGAGTAGTTCCGCAATACCAACTCTCTTGCCACACCCCCATCCAAGGTCCATTCTTCCAGCCCACAATTACTACCAATATGGACGCGGTTCTCAATGACCTCAATGTCCGAGGCGGGGTCGGCCGAGGCTTCACACTACCTAATGCCTAGGTTAAAAAGGGAGCACATATTCTATGTGCTCCCTTTTTCTTATCAGCTATTATCAATCGCTCAATAACGCCTGAGCAGCTGCAACTGCCTCGCTATGCCCGGCGATCGACCATAGTACTCCACCTGCGTCGACGGTGACTCCAGTGCCACCGACTCCGTGGATCAAGGCAAGTCCAGGTAACCAATCCCATTCGTGCACGCTATGCTGCATCCACAACCCCAGGCCCCCCTCGGCGACAGTAGCAAGGTCGATTGAGGCTGCCCCGAGGATTCGTATAGTGGCTACCTCGGTTGCAACTTTCAACCATCTATCTCGCACCGCGTCATCTGCGAGATAGGTGGGGTGGATATAAGTTCCTAAACTGAGCTCGGGGAGCGGGTGAGGCCCAAGAGGAGATAATTCTTGTCCATCGCGTTTGGTCGGAATATCTTTACCGCCAATCCAGGTATATCCCATAGCGGGGCGATGAACCGCTCCGAAGTGGAGTCGATCGCCCTCCTTAAGGGCCAAGGCGGAGCAGAAATAATCACTATTGGAGGTGAAATTATAGGTACCATCAACAGGATCAATCACCCATGTTTTCCCGCTCGTCGATACGCGATTGCTCCCTTCCTCGCCGAGGATACCGTCGTCGGGACGCAAAATGCTCAGAGCGCCCGCGATAAAATCTTCAGCTGCGCGATCGGCTTGGGTGACCACATCGGTGATATTGCTTTTATATCCAATGCTTAGGCCCGTTTCTCGGATACGCCACGCGAGTCGCCCGGCGTTATAAACCAAGGCTTGAGCCAGAGTGGGATCGCTATCGGTGTCGTGACTCAAGCAAAAGGTTTTGGTGATGGCGGGAATCATCTCGGCCATATTCTTGTGATCCGTCATAAGTCCCATTGTGCCTTGTTTTGCTAGGCGCGTTAAACTATCTGCTTATGCACCCTGATATTGTCTCTCAACTGGCTCAGCTCGAGACCACCCTAACGACGATCGAAAAAGTGATGGATCTCGACGAGATGGCGGCTAGGGTGCGCGAACTGGAGCAGCAGGCCTCCGACCCGAGCTTGTGGGATGACGCGGAGGTGGCACAGCGGGTCACGTCCTCGCTATCGCATGTGCAAAGTCAGCTTAAAAAAATAGAATCTTTGCGCACTCGCCTCGAGGAATTCCCGGTGATGTATGAACTCATGGAAGAAGAGGGTGAGGATCTAGGAGCGCTCCAAGCAGATCTCGACTCGCTCGGTGAAGAAATAGCTTCGCTTGAGGTAAAGACCATGCTATCGGGGGAATATGACAAGCGCGAGGCACTGATCAATATCCGCTCGGGAGCCGGTGGTGTTGATGCTGCGGACTGGGCCGAGATGTTGATGCGTATGTATATCCGGTGGGCTGAAAAGAAGGATCATCGCGTGGATATATACGATATATCCTATGCCGAAGAAGCCGGTATCAAATCGGCGACTTTCGTCATCCACGGGGAGTATATGTATGGAACGCTCTCGGTCGAGCAAGGAGCACATCGTTTGGTGCGGATTTCCCCTTTCGATAATCAGGCCCGCCGCCAAACTTCTTTCGCCGAGGTAGAAGTTCTTCCCGTGGTGGAGACCACGGACCATATTGACATTCCTGACGCTGAGGTACGCGTGGATGTTTATCGCTCTTCAGGGCCTGGTGGGCAGTCCGTGAATACCACCGATTCTGCGGTGCGCCTGACCCACATCCCCACTGGCATCGTGGTGACCTGCCAGAATGAGAAATCCCAGATCCAAAATAAAGCCTCAGCTATGCGAGTACTTCAAGCCAAACTACTCGAGCTGAAACGTCAAGAAGAGCGCGATGAAATGAATGCTCTCGGCGCTGGTGGTAACGCCAGTTGGGGAAATCAGATGCGATCTTATGTGCTGCATCCCTATCAAATGGTCAAGGACCTGCGTAATAATTTTGAGGTCAACGACCCCTCGAAAGTTCTCGACGGCGATATTGATAAATTCCTCGAGGAGGGGATTCGGTGGCGAATGGCGGCCGAATAAGAGTCACATCAACCTCACTGGGCTACAAAAATAACAGGCCTTTCGGTAGGCTGAGCATGTGATCACATTCGATAACGTCACCAAATCCTATAAAACGTCCACGAGACCTGCGCTTGATCGGGTATCGGTGCATATCCACAAGGGAGATTTCGTCTTCCTGATCGGCCCCTCGGGATCCGGAAAATCAACCTTTTTAGAATTGATGATCCGCGAAACTAATGTGAGCTCGGGCTCCATCAAAATAGCTGATCTCGAGGTGAATAAGCTCAAGGGATCCCAGATCAACAAACTGCGCCAGAAGATCGGCTATGTCTTTCAAGATTTTAGGTTGCTCAAACAAAAAACCGTCTACGATAATGTCGCATTTGCCCTCGAGGTGATCGGTGCCAAGCCAGCAAAAATTCGCCAACTGGTACCTGAAACCTTGGAAATGGTGGGACTCGCAGCAAAATCGGACAGATTACCCGGAGAATTATCTGGCGGAGAACAACAGCGGGTCGCTATCGCCCGCGCCTTTGTCAACCGGCCCTTGGTCCTCCTTGCCGACGAGCCAACCGGCAACCTCGACCCCGATACGGCAGACGGGATTATGGTACTGCTCAATCAAATCAATCGGATGGGAACCACAGTGGTTATGTCCACCCACAATGCCAAAGCAGTCAACGATATGCGCCGGCGCGTCATCGAATTGCGGCTCGGCACACTAGTACGCGATGACGCCCATGGGGTCTATGGGGAAGCGCAGTAGGAGACGACAATGAAATTTGTACTACGAGAAGCCGTCCGCGGTCTTGGCCGCAATATTACGATGACCTTGGCGCTGATAATCACCACTGCTATTTCGCTAGCACTATTAGCCACAGGCTTTCTAGTAACCAATATGACTGAGCGCACAAAGGAGATTTATCTCGACCGTGTGGAAGTTATGGTGCAGTTCGATGATGAATTATCCGCAACCGATACCACCTGCAGTTCCCCCAACTGCCAGCAGGTACTTAAGAAACTGGAGAAATCCTCGGGGGTTGAGTCGGTGATTTTCCGATCCCGCGAGGAATCCTATAAGCGCTACGTGGAGCTATTTAAGGATTCGGATCCACTCCTTGTTGAGGAAACGAGCCCCGACGCGCTACCCGCAGCACTACATATACGCCTTGTCGATCCCCTTGACACCACTCCCTTGGACCCCGTTCGTGAGCTTCCTCAAGTTGCCGGTGTCATCGATCAGGTCGATGATCTGCGTGGAGCAACCGATAGCCTCGACGCGATTAGAAATGCAACCTTCCTCTTTGCGGGCATCCAAGCTCTCGCAGCCATATTCCTTATTGTAAATATGGTTCAAATCGCCGCCTTCAACCGCAGGGAGGAGATCTCGATTATGCGTATGGTGGGAGCATCGCGCTGGTACACCCAAGCGCCCTTTGTTCTCGAAGCGATCGTGGCCGTTATCTTCGGTGCTGTCCTTTCGGGGCTTGCGCTTATTTTGGGCAAAGTGTGGGTGGTCGATCGCACTCTGGCAGGGCTTTACGATGCCCAACTCATTGCCCGAGTCACGAGCGCCGATATCTGGGCTATTACGCCAATCGTGGGCCTTTTGGGTATCCTTTTTGCGGCCATTACGGCGCAAATTACCTTGCGTTGGTATGTGCGCAGTTAGCACTCATAACACGTTAGAATAGGTGAACTATGGCGAAAAAGAATAAGAAGAAGTCGCAGAACCAGCCCGTTATCGCTACCAATCGCAAGGCGCGGCACGATTACACCATCCTAGATACCTATGAGTGCGGCATTGTGCTCGTTGGTACCGAGGTGAAGTCGTTGCGGGAAGGTAAATGTTCTCTTCTTGATGCTTTTGCCACCATTGACGATGGAGAAGTGTGGCTGCGCAATCTTCACATCCCTGAATATTCTGCGGGTCATTGGACCAACCACACGCCCAGACGCACCCGAAAACTGCTCATGCATCGACGTGAAATAGACTCGTTGATGGGCAAAGTGCGTGATGGTAAGAAAACCCTTATCCCGCTCAGCATGTACTTCAAGGACGGTCGGCTCAAAGTAGAGCTGGGTCTAGCCCAAGGTAAGCAGGCCTACGACAAGCGCCAGGATATTAAGCGGCGCACCGAAGAGCGAGAGATCGTGCGCGATTTGGGCCGCCGAATCAAAGGGATTCAGGGTTAGCCGGCTAGCCTTTAGGGAACGGATCGGTTAACATTGACCCTACCCGCTAGTTATTATGCATCAATCCCAAGTAGCGGGCGACGGGGTCGATTTTGGTTTCGACTGCGTTCATTACGTCAGGGGAAGCGTGCCGGTGCAGGCTAGAGACCACCGTAAGCGTCGTAGCAACTTGATAAGCGCCGAGAATTCTCAGCGTGACTACGCCCTCGCTGCCTAATTAGAATAGCCAGCGACCTGCGTGTCTGTCGGACTGGAATCGTCTCCGTTCCAGACCCCGGCATCGACTAGAGAGACTTGCTTATTCCCTTGGTTACAAGGGGTGAATAAGGACTTTCACTTGTAACTGCGGCTCATCATCCGGAATTGTTCGTCACAGCCGGAGAGTCAGAGAAAAGATCCTCGCGCGAACTGCGCACGGAGAAGCCCTGATACGGTGACGTAGGACCCGGGTTCGATTCCCGGCGGCTCCACTGATAGCAAAATCCCTGGTAAGTATTTACCGGGGGTTTTGTTGTATCCGGGCTGGTTAAAGGCATGATACTATGTTGCCATAAGCGGCATTGAGTGGCAAGGAAACGACTTGTTTACGCAACAGTTACGCAACAGATACGCAACGCTTGCCGCATGGATTACCCAGTGAAGAAGGGCAGACATGGCAGGTACCCGGCGCGCGCGTAGTGATTGGGGCACGGTGCGCAAAACCCGCAACCGGTTTACCGCTCAATACACGGGGGCAGACGGCAAACGACATACCCCCGGCCGTTCATTCCCCACTCGTACAGACGCCCGGGGCTGGTTAGCTGCAGAGCGTAGGCTCATCGAACTAGGGACATGGACACCACCAGAGCAACGCGCGGCGAAAGAGGCGGCGGCATCTGAAACAGTTGGGCAGTGGCTAGATAAGTTCCACGACTCACTAGAACAGGGCGCAACAGCCCGGCGCGCCACGACTATGCAGAATTACCGACGGGTGGTGCGAGTGCGCATAACCCGTCCGTGTGATGCTGGTGCCACAGATGCGGATGTGTGTTCTTTGAGAGGGATAAGGCTGGCAGAGCTTACCAAGAAGGACGTGTACCGCTGGTGGGATGGTGTGCAACGGTGCTACCCAGATGCGCACACGATTAACCAGCAAGCCTATAAGCAGTTAAAGGCGGCGTGTGCTGAGGCTGTAAGGCGTGAGCTGTTGGACGCCAACCCGGTGGATATTCCAGAGGCAGGGAAGAAGATTAAGCCCAATGAAAAGTACTTGCCGCAAGACTGGGAGATTAACGCGATTATCGACAACATGCCCGCGCGTTATCGCGTCCTTGCATCTTTAATGTTGCACCACGGGTTGCGCATTGGTGAGGCGCTAGCGGTTGAACTCGATAGTGTGAAGGTCATAGCCCAGCCCGGTGGTGCCTTGCCTAGGGTAGTGGTGGCAGTCAAGCAGAATGCCGGGCGTCTTGCAGACGGCGGCAATACTCACATGGTTGTGCAACCACCTAAGACGCAAGCCGGGTTCAGAGAGGTGCCTATCTTGGCTACTGATGTGCCACTGTTTGTAGAGCACCTGGAGAAGTATGCACCTACCCAGCCCACGCTATTGGTGGAGGGTAAGGGCACCCGCAAAGCGCGGCTACTGACCACTACTACCACGGGTGCCATGGTCATGGACACCAGTTTTAGAAGTATCTTGAAACGTGCTGTGGAACGCGCCGGGGCTAGTCCAGAGATTAAGCCCCATAACGGGCGCAACTGGTTGATTACCCGGCTGGCAGAACAGGGCGCGCACTTGAAAGAGATTGGCAAGCTGTTGGGGCACGAAGATGTGTCCGTCATCTTGGGTGTGTATATGAAAGTCAGAGCCGGGCGCACTGATTCACTCATGGATAAAGTTAGTGCCACGATAGGAGAAATGAATACTAATGGAGGAGCGAGCAGTGAACGATGAACGGATTGAGACGGTAGAAATTTTAGTTAAAGAGCCAGATGACACCCCTCTGGTGCGCTTCGTGTTAGCAGCATCAGGGGAAGAATGTGTGCAACTCATAGGGATTGATCCAAGTGTTAGCCCTCGTCATTGGTTAGCCCAAGATGAAGAAGGGCGGTATATCAATCGAGCACTGTGCTGGGTCCCCGGCAGTGACGTTCCCCACCCCCCATATGGGCACATCTGGGGGGAATGCTGGATGCACCCCGATGATGCTAGATATCCCCGTGATGTCGGAAAATACGGAGAGGGAATGCTTGGATACGAAGGTCTGGAAAAGCTAAAGCGGTCATCTCCCCTGAGGGATGGAGACTACCTGTGTGATTTTAATTTAGGCTGTCACGACTCGTTCAAGGTTCGGGTCTCTAAGCTGGCTCCCGTGCTGGTGAAATTGCGGCGCGCCGGGATTACCGAGATAGATTCCAGGACCTTGCGTCAAGCTTGTGAGCGCGCAGCAATGTGCTAAAGTATGCACTTAGCGGCCGCATGGTGCTGTGGTAAGCGGTTATTACCATCAACTGTGTAATGCAGATAAAGGCCGGTAGACCTGCGAGTTGCGTCCGGGGATAGTTTGTCATAGCTATCTCAAAGGAGACGCAACTTGTTTGAAAAAATACCCGCTATAGCAGCGGTTTTCATCACGCTCAAAGAGGCATCAGCCCGCGTGAACATAGCAGAACGCACACTGCGTAAATACATCGCTGAGGGTAAGCTACGTGCCTACCGCAACGGGCGCATGATACGCCTCAAACCCGCTGATGTAGATGCCCTACTCATCCCTACCGACTCATGGGGGGATGCAGCCTAATGGTCACAACGAACGCAGACCGCTTAATCTACATCCGTGAGCTGGTGCGCATATACACAGACGTTAGTTACTTTGGTGACACCACCGAAAACCAGGAGTCCCTATCTACCGTCCTAGGGGAGCTGCAAGACGCGGTGGAAACTCAACTGCTAGACGCAGGGCTAATGGAGATGCACCCCGCCCCGGTTGAAGTAAACGGCACCCGCCCTTTACTGCCCACAGGCAGGGATACCTACACAACCGGCATGCCCGTGTATTCCACAACAAACACCGGAGGGCTAAGACTCAACAACCCAGCGCGCCTTACAAGCATTCAAGGGGGTGAATAAACAATGGCAAGCCAAGCACCAATACTGGTACAACGGGACACCCTCGCACTGACTTTCAACCGGGGAGATAAGCGCGAAATAACCGCAACTATCGCAGTCAAGCACTACTCGCTCAACGCCTTCCCAGGTGATGAAGTGCTAGAAATTGAGTTGGTTAAGCACGGGTCCACCACCAAGACTGTTGGCGCAATGGTCGACAGAGATCAACTGGTGAAGTTGGCCCACTGGCTACTGCACGACCACAACCACCAACAGGGTGGTGCATAGACAATGAGCAACAAGAAAACCCCCACAGTAGGGACATACGCGGGGGCCATAAAAAGCTACCCTAATACTACCATGTTCGGGCAGGTGGAACGCTCACAATGGCCGAAAGTAGGCGCACTCCGGTGGGCGCGCGCCGGGCTGGAAGTAGGCCCACTAGACGGTAAACGCCCCCTAACGCAAGCTGTGCCCAATGGGTTCAAAAGTTTCACCAGTGACCCAAAGAAAGTAGCTAACTGGTGGACTGCCCACCCAACCGCCAACATTGGGGCACGTCCCCCAGCTGATGTAATCGTTATCGACATTGACGTTAAAAACGGCGGCATACAGTACTGGAAAGACTTATGCGCCGGTAGACATGTGCCGGAAACACTAACCATCTCTACCGGCTCCGGTGGCTGGCACCTTTGGTTCACCCTGCCTTACCTCAGAGACTTACGCGGCCAACTAGGTGCCACAACATCAGGCATCGACCTTAAAACCCACGCCGGTTATCTGGTCATGCCCCCCAGCGTTCACCCCACCACCGGCGGGATGTACCACATCCACCACTGGCACCCACTCACAGCACTGCCAGAACTGCCCACCTGGCTAAGACCACACGTATTCAAACCGCTAAAACCATCCCACACCAGCCCGGCGCGCCGGGGCGTGTACAAGGGCGATAAATCACATAAGGGGCTTGTAGATGTGGTTGCTAAGGCTGTTGAAGGTAACCGCAACAAGGCGCTGTATTGGGCAGCTCGCAAGGCACTAGAAGATGGGCACAGTATCGAAGATGAGCTAATCAACGCCGCAATGGGTGTTGGACTCTCAGAGCTGGAGGCGCGGCGCACAGTTACCAGCGCACAAAGGGCAGTAGCTAAGGAGGTGGCCTAATATGAACGCACAAAGCAGACCCGCCCCAACTGATATGCAACTCATTGCACGCAGGGAAATAGAGGCTAAACCCGGGGCGCTTGAAGTCCCATCACCTAGTGAGCCATATCGCGTAGCCAAGTGCTTAAATAGAGAGTTGTACACAGCAAACGGCCTTCCTACACTTGCCTATTGGCGCGGTGATTTTTGGCGACACGAAGGCACACACTGGGAGCTAAGAAGTGTCCTTGGTCGTAACCCGCATATAAAACTCAAGAACGACCTATACAGAGTGTTAGACGCCGCTGTATATGAAAAACACCAGGGCGATGGTAAAGCCACCCTTGTGGACTGGAAACCAACGTCATCTAAGCTAAATAACACCATCGATGCCCTTATGTCGCTGGTGGATTACGTGGTACCCGATAACGCCACCCCGCCCATGCTGGCAGGGGATACAGGAGAACTACCAGGCAAACCGGGGGAGTTCGTAGCAATGGAAAATGGGCTATTCCACATCCCCACAGGGAAGATGCACCCGCATACCCCACGTCTGTTCAACACCTATTGCCTGCCCTACGCATACGACCCCAATGCCAGTACCCCGGTGTGGTCACAGTTCCTTGCAGAGACCTTTGCCCATGACCCCAATGCGGAAAAATGCCTACAGGAATTTGCCGGGTATATCATTTCAGGCCGCACCGACATGCACAAAGCACTACTAATGGTAGGGCCTCGAAGGGCGGGCAAGGGCACCATCCAGCGAGTACTTACACAACTGGTAGGGAAGAACAATACAGTTGCCCCCACGCTCAATTCATTGGGCGGTGATTTTGGTGCCTGGTCACTCATTGGCAAGCCCTTAGTCGTTATTGGAGACGCCAGGGAAGCCAAACCAGGAAACAACCAGGTAATGACAGAAAGGCTGTTGGGCATCATTGGGGAAGACTCAATAACCGTAGACCGCAAGGGTATTAGCCCCTGGAGTGGGAAACTATCCAACCGGTTCGTTATCGCCTCCAATGAGCTACCGCGCTTTGTAGACGCATCCGGGGCTATTGTGTCCCGCTTTATGATGTTCGAACTACAACGCAGCGTGGAGGGCAATGAGGACACTCACCTAGGGGCAAAGCTTTCCAAGGAGATGCCCGGCATCTTTAACTGGGCACTGGAGGGGTTGAAACGACTGGAGGAGGCAGGCCGGTTTACAGTGCCTACCACGATGGCGGAAATGACTAACCACATGCATGATGCCGCCTCCACAGCACACCAATTCATTGAAGACTGTTTGGAGGTGACGGGAAACGAAAACGACAGAGTCCGAACACCAGAGGTCTACAAAATGTGGACAAGGTGGCACCAGGAGAATGGCTATAGGAATACGCCTAACCAAGCCACGATGTGCAGGAATTTGCGCGCGGCTAGTGGACAACGGATTAATGACCGTCTACGAGATTTGCCAGACAGCACCAAGAAGGAGCGCAAAAGGGCAAGGTTTGTTCTTGGAATCAAGTTAAGGCCTGTAGATTTTTACTACTAACCTTAAAGGAACAATGTTCCAGTGTTCCACCAGGTTAAAGAATATTTTTTAACTGTTCCTTATCTGTTCCATACTGTTCCAAGAAGAAAGGATCACAACTTGGAACAGTTCCGGAACACGTTAAAAACATACCACTACCAGGCGGAACGGTGGAACAGTGTTCTTTACGGTCAGACGTAAAAAACATTTAGACGTGAGTCTCTAAAAACCCCAGACCCGTACACACACCCAGCAGCATCGCCCACTGTGGTGCCAGGAAGGTGGGGGAGGGGGTGCCCCCCACCCTCTGCGTTGAAGCCCCCGGAAGGCATAGAGTCCCCCAGACTGTACGGGTTACAGAAAAAGCACTATTACCCAGAGAGGTGGCCTTAGCTCACAGTGCCCGCGCACCAGTATTTGGGGGTTGGGGGGGCACCAATGCACATTGCTCTGCGTAGCCGTGGGGAAGGTGTGCAAGAGGTTTTAGGGTTCAAAAATCCCCAGGGGCGCAGTGGTGTCGTCTAACGCTGGGGCAAGAACACCCCGCCACCGGTGATTGCGTTAGGGGCGGGGTGTGTTTTGCCTGTTCAATTTCGCGATTTGAGGCGTTTTATTGCACTGGTTGGGGTGGTAGTGTCTTCATTTGCTTTAACAGTGTTTTAACGGGGTATTGTGACTGCCCGATCATCTCAGCAGCAACCCCGGCCATGGTTAGGCAGTCTGGGCATGGTTGTAGCGCGGTTTCGTGGTAACCCAGCTCAATTAACTGGTGGTAGCGCATGAGGCGGCCTACGGTTATGCCTTTACGTTCGACAATGAAATACCCTCCGGTGCGCAGTCGGAGAGTTTTCCCGGGGAGCGGACAGGCCGCTACAGGGTTGAACTGGGTGCAGTAGCTTCCTGCTTGAACATCTGGCAGTGACAAGTGCCAGACTCCAGCACTTGTGTCTGGGTAAAGGGTGTGGACGTGCACGCGGTTCCATGTTCCGGTGTAGTGGTCTGGCTGGTCTGGTCTTGGTAGGGGTACGGTGCTCATGCTGTGACCTTTAGGAGGTGTTGGGCAGCAATGCAGGCGGGGCACGGTAGCTTTTCTTGGTGCCCAGCTATCACGCATCCATTGCCTTGGTTCCAGGTGCGACCACATAGGGCGTGCACTGTTCCGTTGGGTTCGATGTGGTGTATCTTGTGTTTGAGGTTGGGGCGCTTGGTAGTGCGCTGCAGGGTTGTTGTGTCCCTTGGTTGGGTGGTCATTGGGCGGCCTTCCTGTGAGGTGTTTACCGCGAGTTACGCAACAGTTACGCAACACCAGCGGATTAGGTTTCTGATTTTGTGCATTTAACCTGGTGTTTAGTGGTGAGGGAGTTCAGTTCCCGGCGGCTCCACCGGAGAAAAACCCAGTTACCTTGAGTAGCTGGGTTTTTTGCTTTTTAGCTGCGGTTATGGTCTCTTAGGGATTGTCCCAATCCGTCCCGATTCGTCCCAAAAATGGCCCTAAAATGGCTCTAAAATGGTCTTGGTGTCCCTCCATTAAAACAGCCGACTATTTTTCACATCAACCATGGCGCGAGCGCGGCGACTGGGTAACGATACACAAAACTTGGTATATACCCACTACCCAATATGCGGGGGAGGCAGTGTGGAACTAAATTGCTGACACCGTTACCCCCCGCCCAAATACAAGAGGTTGGTTAGCAAGAGGTGGGGAAGGCATACGCAACGAGTGAATGCGGACACCACCGTCGAACCGCACCAATCATGATGGCTTTTGAGGTGGAGGGGTGCCTGGAGCGCCCTGCAGCTTATCTGCTGGTCGAGGCGGTAGGACGAAAGATACGGGGGATAGAAAAAAGGGGGCAAGGTGACTCGCGTGCGTACTTGCGGCAGATCCCGGCGGTACGAGACAGCGAACTAGTACCTGTTTAACATAGGACTGCCTTTGTTTGATAGGTAAGGATTTCCTAAAGTTTTGAAACTAAGCCAAACTTTAGTTAAACTCCTTTTGGCATACTTTCGCATGATTCTTAGGAGCTTTTTTATGGCTATACATTTCCGCAAAGCAGCTGTGGCTGCGGCAGTATCAGCATCAATGTTGGTAGCGTCATGCTCATCAGCTGACGATGCCTCAGATGGTGCTGGTTCCGCTACCTCCGGAGTTGCCTCAGTTGCTCAGGGCGCCAACGAACAAGCTATGGGCACTCTCACCATCGAGGACAACAACGGCGAGCACACCCTGAGCCTGCCCTTCAAGCGGGTAGCAGTGACGGACAACCGCTCCTTTGAAATCCTTGACAACTGGGGCGTTCCCATCGTGGCCGCACCCCTAGGGCTCATTCCTAAACCGCTTCAAGGGAAGATTAATAAAGACACCGTTGAAGCCGACTTGAAGGTACACCGGGAGCCGGACCTAGAGGCCCTTGTGGTCGCAAGCCCTGATGTGGTCATCAACGGCCAGCGCTTCCAGCAGCATCAGGAAGCTATGCAGGGTCTAGTAGGGGATGTTCCGATTCTTGATTTCGAGCCTCGGGACGGCAAACCCTTCGATGAAGAACTCATTCGCCAAACCCTCGCGCTGGGGACTCTCTTCGGACACGAAGACGATGCCGCCAAGCTGGTTGATGACTTCAAAGCAGCCCTCAAGCGCGCAAAGGATGCTTATGACCCTGCCATGACCGTTATGGCTGCTAACACCTCCGGTGGAGAGATTGGCTATATAGCACCCGGTAAAGGCCGCTACTTCGGGCCAGTATTCGAGTGGTTAGGCCTAACCCCTGCGCTTCAGGTGGAAAATGCGACCGACGACCACCAGGGCGATGACATTTCTGTTGAAGCCATCGCGGAATCTAACCCCGATTGGATCTTCGTCATGGACCGTGACGCGGTGGTGGGTGCTGATGAGGGTGTTGCTCACGGCGAGAAGCTCATCCTTGAAAATGCCGCACTAAACAACGTAAAAGCTGTGAAGAACGGCCATATAGTAGTTGCCCCTGAGGATACCTACTACAACGAAAATATCATTACTTATACGGAGACTCTCAACGCTATTGCAGACGCTCTTGAAGCTGCACAGAAGTAAGTCACCTTTATAAGCTGCTAAGGCCGGATATGCCCACGTTGGCAGTTCCGGCCTTATTTTTATCCAACGGGATTTGAAGATAATGGATACAATAACCCGCCCCAAGCTTTTTGATATGAAGCTGCTTATTGGCCTAGTGGTCGTATTAGCTCTTTTGGTTCTCTCTCTTAGTACGGGGCAGTACGACATCTTAGGCAATGACGATGGTCGAGAAATGTTTATGACCACCCGCGTGCCTCGAACCGTAGCCCTAGTTCTCTCCGGAGCGGCAATGGCCATGGGGGGACTGGTCATGCAGCTTCTCACTCAAAATCGCTTTGTAGAACCTACCACCACTGGGACCACCGAATGGGCGGGGCTGGGGTTGTTGACTACATTCGCTTTCTTCCCCAATGCCAACGTTCTCACCCGCATGATGGTAGCGGTACTCTTTGCCTTTGTAGGCACCATGATTTTCTTTGCCTTTTTGCGCAAGGTGCAGCTGCGCTCCAGCCTCATCGTTCCCATTATTGGCATCATGCTGGGGGCGGTGGTGTCTGCGGTTTCTAGCTTCTTCGCCCTAACCATGCAGATGCTGCAGCAGCTTGGCATTTGGTTCATGGGATCTTTTACCTCAGTTTATAGTGGCCAGTACGAGGTTTTGTGGGTTGTCTTATTCGTGCTCATCGGAGTTTTCTACTACGCGGACCGGCTCACAGTGGTGGGGCTTGGTCAAGACGTCGCTACAAATGTGGGGATAGATTACAACCGCTTACTTCTGATCGGCACGGGCCTGATCGCGGTAGCCACCGGCGTAGTGACAGTAGTTGTAGGAGCCCTCCCTTTTATCGGGCTGATCGTCCCCAACGTTGTATCCCTCATCCGAGGTGACGATTTGCGTTCCAACTTGCCCTGGGTGTGCCTTCTGGGAATTGGCATTGTCACGCTCTGTGACCTGGTGGGTCGGACAATCATTGCGCCATTCGAAATGCCCGTTGCTGTTATCCTCGGACTGGTGGGCGCGGTTGTCTTTGTCATCTTGATCGTGAGGTCGACCCGTGCCAACTAAGCGATACTTAGTCGTCCTTATAATCGTGTGGGCATTGGCTTTATCGAGCGCCTTTGGTCTATTGGCCTACAACAACCCCATGCCCTTTGGCTCGGAGAAGTTTTGGCTCATTGCTAACCGACGTCTTGAGTCCGTTATTGCTATGGCCATAGTTGCAGTGTGTCAGGCTATGGCTACGGTGTCCTTCCAGACGGTGACCAATAACCGAATTCTCACCCCCTCAATAATGGGGTTCGAATCTCTTTACGTAACTATTCACACGGCGACTATTTTCTTCTTAGGCTCAGCCGGGCTCAACCAAGCTCGGACTATGTCTAATTTCCTCTTGCAAATGGCTGTGATGGTAGCACTGTGTTTACTGCTTTATAGCTGGCTATTGACCCGGAGTACCCACAATATGCACGCCATGCTCTTAGTTGGTGTGGTTATCGGAGGCGGCCTTGGTTCCCTCTCCGCCTTCATGCAGCGCATGTTAACTCCCAGTGAATTCGATGTTCTCACCGCGCGCCTCTTCGGTTCGGTTAGTAATGCTGAGACGGAATTTTACCCGGTGGCCATTCCTTTGGTTGTTGTAGCTACGGGAATGCTCTTTTTCAACGCGCGTCGCTTGAACGTCATATCCTTAGGCCCGGATATGGCCCGAAACTTAGGGGTAAATCATAAGGCAAACGCTATCTACACTCTAGTTCTGGTAGCAATTCTGATGGCGTGTACAACCGCATTGGTGGGGCCAATGACTTTCCTCGGTTTCCTGGTAGCAACGTTGGCGTATCAGGCCACAGATACCTATGATCATCGGCTCATCTATCCTATGGCCATTGGTATCAGCTTCCTAGTTTTGACCAGCGCTTATTTTATTTTGCGCCATATTTTCAATGCCCAGGGGGTAGTTTCCATCATCATCGAGTTGGTGGGTGGCTCCGTTTTCCTATTAGTAATCCTAAGAAGAGGTCGGCTGTGATTGAGCTAAAAGATGTTGTCAAAAGCTACGCGGGGGAAACCACTATTGGCCCCATCACCGCTAAAATTCCAGCGCACGGGATAACCGCCCTTATCGGCCCCAATGGAGCGGGAAAGTCCACGATCATGACAATGATCGGCAGGCTCTTAGACTGCGATGCTGGCCAGATCACCGTCGGTGGTTGTGACGTCCACACCACTAAGTCGAAAGATTTGGCGAAAATCCTTTCTGTCCTGCGTCAAGAAAACCACTTTGTCACCAAACTCACGGTGCGCCAACTAGTGGGCTTTGGGCGCTTTCCTTACTCCCAAGGTCGGCTAAACTCTGACGACGAAGAGATAATCACAAAATATATCGAGTTTTTTCACCTCAAGGATCTTCAAAATCGGTACCTGGATCAACTATCAGGCGGCCAGCGCCAGCGGGCCTATGTGGCAATGGTTTTGGCGCAGGAGACAGAGTATGTTCTGCTGGATGAACCCTTGAATAACCTGGATATTGCTCACTCTGTCGATATGATGCGCCACTTACACCGGGCTGCTAAATCTTTAGGGAGGACCATTATCGTTGTCCTGCATGATATAAACTTTGCCGCCCGCTACGCGGACTATGTGGTGGCCTGTAAGAGCGGAAAAATTGTTGCGTTTGGGTCAGTCGACGAGGTCATTAACAGTGATATTCTCAGTTCCATTTTCAATACTCAAGTTACTGTTATAGATGGGCCAGACGGGCGCTTGGCCTGTTATCACTAGACCACGAGTTCGAGGCATACGTGATTCCTGAACCACCCCGACATACGGCTGGTGAGGATAGTAATGAAGAGCCGGACTAACTGAGGTAGATCTTGTATGTTCATTCTTAGCGTCAGATCAGGTAGGAGACAAGGGTGTTTACCGGCACGAGCCGCCTGGTGTTGAATAAGTTGAACCTCGAAGCCGGAGAGGATCAGGTTTGCAACGGTCGATGAAGGAGAAGGTAAAAGGGGAGCCTCGGAGTGGTCAATGTGTGGGTTCAATAGTCTATAGTCCCTCTAAAAAACCAGGCCAATTAGTCCCCGTCGATGCGGTGGTATTCAATTTCCCAAAAGGGGCAAAAGGCCTGTACGAAATCGATTTATTACGGTGACAGACGACCAGATTTGCACCATAGTGCATCGTGTTCTAAAGTATCCACAGTCAGCGCGAGAGCCTAACTGAAGGAGCTTGGCGTAGATGAAAATAACTTTGACTCTGTCGATTTGACAAAATCGGAGGAAGTTATTAAGTTTAAGCGAGTCGCTTCAGCCAGTGGTTCCAATATCTCTTGGCGAGCGTACGTGTGTTGTTTGAGAACTCAATAGTGTGCCAATTGTTTTTTTGTTTTTTTGATTGCAGTTGGGTTGTGTTGGTGAATGGTGTGGTGTTTTTGGTGGCCGGTGAGTGTGGCTTGCTTGGTTTTTGACC
>NZ_JANUXZ010000001.1 GCF_024834055.1 Corynebacterium sp. ES2730-CONJ | reverse complement strand
CCTGAACGGCATCGGGGTCGCCGATGCGCACAATGACGTCACCGACGTCAACGGTATCGTCTTCCTCGAACAGGATCTCCACGATCGTGCCGGCCACGGGGGAGGGGACCTCGGTGTCTACTTTGTCAGTGGAGACCTCGAGGAGGGCCTCGTCGACCTCGACGGTATCGCCTACGGCTTTCAGCCACTGGGTAATGGTGCCTTCGGAGACTGATTCTCCCAGTTCCGGCATCACCACATCAACGGCGCCAGCAGATGAGTGTGCTTGTGGCTTGGCTTCAGCTTTAGGCTCTGGTTTAGCCTCAGGCTCTGGCTCAGGCTTGGTCTCTTCCTGAACGGCATCGGGGTCGCCGATGCGCACAATGACGTCACCGACGTCAACGGTATCGTCTTCCTCGAACAGGATCTCCACGATCGTGCCGGCCACGGGGGAGGGGACCTCGGTGTCTACTTTGTCTGTGGAGACCTCGAGGAGGGCCTCGTCGACCTCGACGGTATCGCCGACGGCCTTGAGCCACTGGGTAATGGTGCCTTCGGAGACCGATTCTCCTAGTTCCGGCATCACCACATCAACGGCGCCAGCAGATGATGTCGCAGAGGAATCTTTTTGAGGAGCCTTTTCCGCTGCGGGGGCAGCTTCTTTTTCATCGTCTTGGTTGTCAGCTGGAGCTTCATCGGGGTCGCCGATGACGGCGATTACTTCACCGACGTCCACGGTATCGTCCTCGTTGACCTTGATCTCCAACAAGACACCAGCAACGGGGGAGGGGACCTCGGTGTCTACCTTGTCAGTGGAGACCTCGAGCAGGGCCTCATCGACCTCGACGGTATCGCCTACGGCCTTGAGCCACTGGGTAATCGTGCCTTCAGTTACTGATTCGCCCAGCTCGGGCATGATAACGGAGTGCGCCATGGTTAATTTAGCTCCTATGAATTTAACGTGTGATTGCAGTAGTCACAAAAGGTCTTAATACCCCTAGAGCGTACCCGTTTTATGGCAGAAATGTGACACGGATGTCCGCAAGTTCTTATTTTTCCCCCTACAATTGTTCCTTGTGTTCAATATATTTGGCCGCAAAGGCGCGAAATCAAATCTGAAGCCACCCCGCGCTCCCGGGGATACTATCCGCAGCAATGACCTGGCCTACCTCAAAGGGTGGGTGGCATCGCGGCTGTTAGTCGAGGGTTTTATCGAGCCAGAAACCCTGGTTAACGAAATGAGTGTGTGCCTTGTCGATGAATCGGGTGATTTCACCCGCCGTCGCATCGGCGGTCCTAAGGGTATTGATGTGGTGGCCAAAGAACTAGGTATTGCCCTCTATGATGTTGAGGAAACTGGTTACCCCCAACGCATGCGTGAGCGTATTGAGAGAGAGCGAATTTTGCGCAAGCGCCGCGAGCAAAAAGAACGCCGCGAACGTTTCGAACGCGGCGAGTATTAGGGTGCTGCAGGTACTTACGTGACCTGCAGCATCAGTTTAAGAAAGGCTATCGAGGAAGGCTAGGAAGGTGCGCACCGGCACTCCAGTGGCGCGCTTCGCGGTGAATCCATATGGGCTACCAGAATTAAATGATGGGCCAGCTATATCCACGTGAGCCCATGTAATATTGTCGCCGACAAATTCTCTTAGGAAACATCCGGCGGAAAGCATCCCGCCCGCCCGCGAATTAGTCACATTGCGCAGGTCTGCGACCTCTGATTTTACGGCTTCAGCCAACTCCTCCGGTAGAGGCATTGGCCAAGCCCCTTCGCCCACCACGTTGCCCAGCTCGGCGAGTGTCGTAATGAGCTCGGTATCTCCCATGATTCCCATGGTGCGATCGCCTAAGGCAACGATCTGGGCACCGGTGAGGGTAGCGGTATCGATGAGGTAATCGGGATTATCCTCGGAGGCTAAGACTATAGCGTCAGCCATGACGAGGCGGCCCTCAGCATCAGTATTGAGTACCTCAGTGGTTTTTCCGCCGTAGTGGGTAATCACATCACCGGGGCGGTAGGCATTGCCACCAGGCATATTTTCAGCCAAAGAGACAGTGGTTGTGATATTGACATTTAAGCCTAATCGAGCAGCAGCGATCGTTGTGGCGATAACGGCAGCAGAGCCACCCATATCGGTGATCATGAGATCCATATTGGCCCCGGGCTTGATGGAAATACCACCGGTATCGAATGTAATACCCTTGCCCACGAAGGAAATATGTTTAGTGTCTTCGTGCCCTTGAGGTGCGCGGTATTTCAATTGCACCAAGCGCGGCTTGCGGCTCGAACCCTGGCCCACGGCTAGGATGCCACCGAAGCCCTCTGCGGCGAGCTGGTGTTCATCGCGAATGCTCACCTCAAGACCGTAGCTCTGAGCCAGCGAGTCGATGATGTTCGCGTAGCTTTCGGGGAAGAGGTGTGAGGAAGGAGCATTGACGAGATCGCGGGCCAGAGTAACCGCCTGAGCGGCAATAAGGCCGCGGTCGAAGTCATCCCGTGCGTCCTCGCGGGTACTGATGATGGTGACATTTTCGACAGGGGTGGTGAGGGAGGACGTTTTAAGGCCGTCATAATGGTAAGCGCCTAGGACGATGCCCTCGACTGTTTCTCGAATTCCAAAGATGCCTAAGGTGGTGGCTACATATTCGAGCCCTTTGACCGAGCGAGCTGCGACTCCGGCCGCCTGCCGCAAAATATCCGCGTCAAAAGCGTCATTATCGCCAAGACCCACAGCCACCACGATATCGGCGGCGATACCTTCGATGGCGGGGATTTTAGTAATCTCCATCTTCTTGCCCGTCGCACCCAGCGCGGTGAGAAGTTCGAGAAGGTCTGCCTCGATCTCGTCGTCGAAAAGCCCAGATGCTGCTAACTCAAGACCGTCCTCACCAGCGAAAGCGGGGATGATCAAAGCCTCGGTATTATTGGGCAGTGAGTGTTCTAAATGCACGCGAGTCCGCGCACCAGTAATGAGCGACGATAATTCGTTCATCGATGACTCCTTTATTCAAGCACAATAGCTGAGATTTTCTCGGCCAATCCCCAACCTTAACCAAAATTCCGCTGGATTAGGTATTGAGCTGATCGTCGATGAAGCGGTGTACATTAAAAATATGAGTAGCCTAGAATTCCGCATCAATAAAACTTCCGAGCCAACCGCCGCAGAGCGCATCGCCGAAATCCACAAAAACCCCAGATTTGGTCAGTATTTCACCGACCACATGGTCACGATCTCCTGGACTGAGGAGGCCGGCTGGCATGACGCCACGGTGACCCCATACGCCCCTTTGCACCTCGACCCTTCGACGTCGGTTTTCCACTACGGTCAAGCCATTTTCGAGGGGATCAAGGCTTATCGGCATAAGGACGGCAGTATCAAAACCTTCCGCCCCGATGCCAATGCTGCCCGCTTCCAGTCCTCCGCCGCCCGACTGGCTATGCCGGAACTTCCCAAGGATCTTTTTATTGAAGCCCTCACTCAATTGGTCACGGTGGATCAGCAGTGGGTACCAGCCTACGGAGGTGAGGAATCGCTTTATCTGCGTCCCTTCCTCATAGCCACCGAATCCACCCTGGGCGTACATCCATCATCCTCCTATATCTTTGTGCTCATTGCTTCCCCCGCTGGCGCCTATTTTCAAGGCGGAATCAAACCAGTATCTGTTTGGTTATGCGAGGACTATGTGCGTGCCGTGAAAGGTGGCACCGGCTTTGCCAAATGTGCCGGCAACTATGCCGCTTCTTTGCTTGCCCAAGCTCAAGCAGCAGACAAGGGGTGCGACCAGGTGGTGTGGCTTGATGCTCACGAGCACCGATACGTTGAGGAGATGGGCGGAATGAACCTTTTCTTTGTCTACGACGGTGACAAGGCCCCGAAGATTGTCACTCCACAACTCACTGGCTCTTTATTGCCGGGTATTACTCGAGCTTCTTTGCTCGAACTCGCAAGCGATATGGGCTACGAGGTCGAAGAGCGCCTGATTAGCACCGATGAATGGGAGCGCGATGCAAAGAGCGGGATGATGACGGAAACCTTCGCCTGCGGAACCGCTGCGGTCATCACACCTGTGGGCACAGTGCGCTCCCGGCACGGACATTTTGCCGTTAATGAAGGTCGGCCGGGTTCGATCACTATGAAGCTGCGTGAGCACCTCACGGGAATCCAGCGGGGCGATCTCACTGATACCCATCAGTGGCTGCACACACTCGTAGCCGCGCCTTAAATGAGGCTTAATCCCAGGCTCGTGATCAGGAGAAAACTTGCCTGGGATACCTGTTGGATAAAGCCGCACGCATCGCCATTGAGCCCAGCCAAACGATGGTCACAGTAGCGCGACAAAACGTAGCTGATTCCTATACTTCCTCCGTAAGCCAGCATAATAACCCAGCTCGGTTGGATACATAGTGCCACAAGGACAAAGATCAGTGACCATAACGCGAGGGCGAGTGGCTTAATCGTTCCAATTATCAGGCCACCAAAACCTGTGGGGCGAATCGGGCTGAACCTCGTCAAACAAGGCACCATGGTGCATATCCGGCTGGCCCACGGCGCTAATCCCAGTAGTAAAGGGTAGCTAAGTTCGAGCATCGTCGACATCGCTGCAACCTCGGTCATAAAGACCAACACAATCGCAGCAGCCCCCATGGAGCCGGTATGAGGGTCATCCAAGATCAAACGAGCTTTGGCGCTATCGGCATAGGAACCCAAAGCATCTGCCATATCGCTTAAACCATCGAGATGCATGAAGCGATTGGCTAATTCCCACCCCAATAGAATAATAACCGCGCCTAAAAGCGAGCTGACCCCCAGAGCTGAAAAGGCTAGAGCCAAAAGAGCCGCAATACACCCGAAAAGGGCTCCCACGAGAGGCAAACTCAGCATGACTCGAGTGCCTGTGACCCTGTCATAGACATCCGCACCGCGAATGGGGAGAACCGTCAGCCAGCTGAGGGCAGTAAGTGGGCCCTCGATGAGCGGGTGTTGATGCTCGCCTGAGGTGAAGTGAGCTTTTCCGGACATCTATCAGTGAGTGTTGGAGAAGCGATCGGCGGGGACGGCATCGGCGCCAGCAACATGGGACTGCTCGAAGGTCGCCATATCATTGAGAATATGACAGGCCATTTTGACCAGCGGGTAGGCGGCGGCCGCCCCAGACCCTTCACCTAGCCGCATACCTAGATTCACGAGAGGTGAAAGGCCCAGATATTTTAAGGCGAAGGTGTGGGCTGGCTCGGCGGATTGATGTCCAGCGAGCATCCATGCCCGAGCTCCAGGGGCGAGACGGTCAGCGAGGATGGCAGCAGAACCAACCACCACACCGTCGAGCAAGATAGGGGTGCGGCGCACCGCGGACTGAGCTATAAACGCTGCCATAGCTACCAGGTCGGGAGAGGTAACCTTACGCATAACGGTCAGAATATCGCCCTTGTCGCGCCGCGCACGGAACATGGCATCGCGCACGACGCTGACTTTATTCTTCCACGCTTCATCATCACAGCCGGCGCCACGGCCGGTAACTTCAACAGGCTCGTGATTAGTGAGTAAACCAATAATGGTAGAGGAGATCGTGGTATTTCCGATTCCAGCATCGCCAGCCATGATGAGGTCGCAACCGCTATCGATTTCCTGATCGGCAATACGCTTACCAATCTCGATGGCGCGCACTAATTGCTCTTCGCTCATCGCATCTTCGATATCGATCATTCCACTCGAGCGAGAGACTCGCTCCTCGCCCCACACATCATGGTTGAGCGAAATATCTACCACACGGATCCCGATACCGGAAGCATTAGCAATGGCATTGACCCCAGCACCACCATTGCGAATATTATCGGCAATCTGTGCGGAGGCCTCTTGCGGGTAGGCCGAGACATGACGAGCTGCGATACCGTGATCACCGGCGAAGACCACCAGCCGCGGTTGGATAAGGGGACGTGGAGGTAGCTGCGATTGACAGGCCGCAAGAAAAATCCCGATCTCTTCAAGTCGACCCAAAGATCCCGCAGGTTTAGTCAAGGCGAGCTGGTACTCCTCGGCCTGCCGCGCCACCTCGCTATCGGGGGCGTGAACTCGTGGGAAAAAATCAGTTGGATGCATAAGCCTTCAAACCTCAAGCCTTTCTCGGGTCTTTGTCGGTCAGCTGTTTCTTCAAGGGTAACGCTTGGCCTGCTACGACAAAGACTACTTCCTCGCAGATATCTGCTACGAGTTGATTGAGTCGGCCCAATTCATCGCGGAAAAGTCGCCCGGAGTGAAAGTGGGGGATGATCCCCATCCCCACTTCAGGGCTAACAATAACGAGTGGATAATAGTCGGGGAGATCGTCAATCAACGCGCATAATTCCTCAATCTCAGCGTCCACACAGCCACGCGGTGACTCCCAGGCCTCTTTGGCGTCAATAAGCGCACTCAGCCAGGTGCCGAGGTCATCAATAAGAATCGGGGTATGTGGCTTGATCCAGTCCTCGGGGCTGGCGAGAACGGATCGGATATCCGCGCGGTCCTCGGTTATCCAGGTCAAGGGGCGTCGGCGTTGATGCTCATAGATTCGGGCGCGAAAATCCTCGTCCCCATCAGCTCCACGAGCAGTCGCTATATACAGGCACGGGCCCGAACCAGCCAGGCCTTCAGCGAAAGCCGATTTACCGGAACGAGCCCCTCCCACTATTAGAGTACGCATGTGTACTACTTCTTCTTCTTGCCGCCAATATAATCGCCCGCTGCAACCTTAGGCTTCGGGGAGCGCCAGCGCCGAGGTTGAGAGGCGCGGCCGAAAGCATAGAAGCCCAAGGCGAGGCCAGATTCGGCGGTGGCTGGGAATTTATCGCGCACTGCAGCCACAGCGCCGCGGCCGAGCATGACTCCTTCAACGGCCAAGCCGATCATAACAGCCATGGCAAAGAGACTGATGAAATAGGAGATCTCAGGCCAAGAGGAGGATATCACCATGCCAATGAGCAGGATGAGAGCAAAAGGCATCATAAAAGAATTCATATAGCGGCGCGAGTCAATATAGTCGCGTACATAGGCTCGCTCTGGGCCCTTATCACGTTCGAGGAGGTAGCGTTCTTCGCCGCGATCCATGCCCTCTTTGGTGCGGCGGCTGCGCTCGAGGCGTGCTTCCTTCTCGGCCTTCTTATGAGCCTTCCACTCCTCTTTGGTCATGGAAGCTTTCAGCTCTTTCCGCATCTTGCGGTTGCGGAGGAAGGCTTCATCAGAGGCATAACGCGACTGGAACGTCCCCGGGTGCGCTTGAGCTTCTTTGCGCTTCGGCGTAGGGCGTCCCTTCTTGGGCGTATAAGCCTTGGAACGTGGGGCTTCGGCGGGCTGCTGTTTATCGGAATTCACGATATCAAGACTACTAATATTGCTCCGCTTTTACGAAAGCATCACAAAAAACTTTTGCACCGAGCCTCATTGGGAATCGTATCGGGACCAGAATTCGGCTAGCAGGCCAAAGGCTCAAGGAGGCATAATAGAGGTACGTACCAACAGTGCCGACACTTATGTGATGGCTGCGGTAGAGTTGTATCAGGAATTACCGCGTTAAGGAGTAAAGACTTTCATGACTGCCCCACAGACTCAAAGCAATACCGGAGTTATTTTAAGCGAAGCGGCTGCTGCTAAGGCTAAAGCGTTGCTCGAGCAAGAAAATCGAGATGATTTGGCGCTGCGGATTGCCGTCCAACCAGGCGGATGCGCCGGATTGCGCTACCAACTCTTTTTCGATGACCGTTCACTCGACGGTGACAAGGAAGACGTCATCGGCGGCGTCCGACTCGTGGTGGATAAGATGAGTGTGCCTTATCTTTCGGGAGCTACTATTGACTTCCAAGACACCATCGAGTCCCAGGGGTTCACCATCGATAACCCCAATGCTGGCGGCTCGTGTGCGTGTGGAGATTCTTTTAACTAACGAAAATCAGGCGCTTGGCAGGGTAAAAACCCTGACAGGCGCCCTTTTTGTCGCTCGAATGCCTATAGCTCGAGAATGCCTATAGCTCGACTGGGTATTCGCGCTGCTCGATACCAGGATCGATGCGCTTTTCCACGAAGATTCCATGCCAGACCATAAAGGCGAGGACCGTCCACAGGCGCCTAGAGTGATCGCTGTGACCGTTGCGGTGCTCTGTGAGCATGGCTAGAACCTCATTTTTATCAAATATCTCCGCCGTGCCGGATTCGCGGATGGTGTCCTGAGCCCAGCCAAAGAGCTCATCGCCAGCTAACCAGTGCCTCATAGGGACGGGGAAGCCTAACTTCTTACGGTGCAACACATGCGCTGGGACGATGGATTCCATCGCTTTACGGAGGGCGTATTTAGTGGTCCCATGGCTGATCTTGAGATCGTAGGGGATTGTTTCTGCCACGTGGAAAACTTCCTTATCGAGGAAAGGAACACGCAACTCGAGCGAGTGGGCCATATTGATTTTATCGGCTTTGACCAGAATATCGCCTCGCATCCACGTAAAGAGGTCAAGGTGTTGCATCCTGGCGACGGGGTCCATCTCCTGGGATTGAGCATAAATTCCAGCGGTGACCTCTCGGTGATCCCAGTCTTTGCGGGCCCACGGAATGATACGCTGCATCTGCTCAAAGTTAAAGGAGCGGGCATTACCGTAGTAGCGCTCCTCCATAGTTTGGGAGCCGCGCTCGAGTAGGGATTTACCCTTCATTCCCTCCGGAAGAATGCGCGAGAGCTGCCCCAGACCACGGCGCAGGGGACCCGGAATTTTCTCGAATGGTGCCAGCGAGAGCGGCTCTTTATAGATGGTGTAGCCGCCGAAAAGCTCGTCGGCGCCTTCCCCTGAGAGCACGACCTTGACGTGCTTGCGAGCTTCTTGGGCTACGAAGTAGAGCGGGACGAGGGAGGGGTCCGCCACGGGGTCGTCGAGGTACCACATGATCTTAGGAATGGCGTCGGCGTATTCCTCGGGTGAGACAATTTTGACGATATGCTCAACTCCAATAGCCTCTGCGGACTCTCTGGCCACATCGACTTCGGAATAACCCTCGCGCTCAAATCCAGTGGTAAAAGTGAGTAGATTAGGGTTGTGACGCTTGGCTAGAGCGGCGATAGCAGTGGAATCGATACCACCCGAGAGGAAGGATCCAACGGTGACGTCGGCACGCATATGCTTCTCTACGCTATCTTCCAGGGCGTGGGTGATGCGATCGAAGAGCTCCTGCTCACCAGCGGGACCTACTTTTCGGGCTGGGAATTGGGGACGGAAATAACGTGAGTGCACCAGCTTCTCCCCAGGGCGGACAGTAGCAGTACAACCCGATTCAAGTCGCCTTATCTCCTGATGCAGGCTCTCGGGTTCGGGGACGTATTGCAGGTCCACGTAGTGCTCGATGGCTCTGCGATCAAGGTCGAGACCTAGACCAAGTGCATCGGCCATATCAAGGATGCACTTCTTCTCGGATGCGAAGACGGTACCCTTCTCGGTTGTGGCATAGTAGAGCGGCTTGATTCCAAATTGATCGCGGGCGAGGAAGAGCTGATGGTCCACGCTGTCCCAGATTGCGATGCCAAACATGCCGCGGAGATGCTCAACCACCTTCGCTCCCCAGTGGTGGTAGCCCACTACGATTGGCTCCCCGTCACCAGAAGTATTGAAATGGTAACCGAGAGCTTGTAATTCCTCGCGTAATTCGAGGTAGTTATAGATCTCACCGTTGAAGGTCATGGCATAGCGATTTTCCTGACCTTCGGGCCCCCACTGCAGAGGCTGGTGGGAGTGCGCTAGATCAATAATAGAGAGTCTGTTGAAACCGAAGACGGCGTCATTATCGTGCCACGTACCAGCCTCGTCGGGCCCGCGGTGGTGCATGCACGGGAGCGCACTCTCGATCGCGGAGACAAAGGTCTGCGCTTGGCCGTGGGCGGAGAGGATTCCGAGTAAGCCGCACATAGAAAGTTAAGGACTCCTTCACTCTAAGTATCAGGGTTAGAAAATCTGGTCTCTAAGGTTACTCCATATATCCGGGCTTAGCTCGGTGCGCGTGGTGGGGCGGGCGCTGGCTAAAATGCGGGGGAGAGGTGTGGGGGTAGAGAGCTATCGGTTTAGTGGGCATTCAAAAGGTTGAGTGCGTCAACTGCAGAGTGTGATTCGAGTCACGTGTTTATCGAGGTTAACTAGCTAATTATCCACGTCAATGGGGTAATGAAAATGCCGCTCTCGGCCAAATAAGCAGCACAAATGGACTATGGGGTTCCTAACGGGCGCGCTGGATACGATATTCTGTCAAGATAGGCATAGGAATACTCTCGGCCGCTCGTGGGCGAATGGTACTCCTGCGATGAACTGAACGAATGTGAAAAGGAAGGCAGACACGCGTGGCTAATCAACACAAGCGTGGCTTTGGGCGGGTAGCACTTCTAGCAAGTGTACTGACCTTAGGTGCTGGAACCCTTGCGGGGTGCAATGTCGATGCTCCAGGTGGAGCTCTCGGCTGGTTCCTCGCTATGGGCTGGCCTAAGGGTATTACACCCGAAGCAACCGCAATGTATAACTTCTGGGTATGGGTATGGGTAGCTGCCTGGACGATCGGCGTCATTATGTGGGGCCTGTTCATCTACGGCATGTTCGCCTGGTCGGCAAAGAAGGCCGAAAAAGACGGTAAAGACGAGTTCCCACGTCAGACCCAATATAATATTCCGGTCGAGCTCTTTTTAACCATCGTCCCGGTGGTTATTGTTATGACGCTCTTCTTCTTCACCGTGCAAACCCAAGACAAGGTTACTGCACTGGATAAAGATCCTCAGGTTGTTGTCGATGTCACCGGCTACCAGTGGAACTGGAAGTTCGGCTACCGCGAGGTTGCTGCTGAACTCACCACCGACGGAAAGACTTACGACGGAATCGACACTGAGCGCCAAGAACTAGCCGAGGCTTCTAAGATCGACCCGAGTGGTCATAACCCAATCAACGGGCGCTCGAAGAGCGATATGTCTTATTTGCACTTTGACGAGATAGAGACTTTGGGTACGACCGACGAGGTCCCCGTGTTGGTCCTTCCGAGCAATACACCCATCGAGTTCCAACTCGCTTCCTCGGATGTGAGCCACTCATTCTGGGTTCCAGAGTTCCTCTTCAAGCGCGACGTATACTCCCATCCCGAGGAGAATAAGCAGGAGCGTCGTTTCCAGATCGAGAAGATTGAGAAGGAAGGTGCCTTCGTTGGCCGCTGCGCCGAAATGTGCGGCACCTACCATGCCATGATGAACTTTGAGCTTCGAGTGGTCACGCCTGAAAAGTTCGTTGACTATCTCGACTTCCGCCGCAGCAACCCTGAAGCTCCAAATTCAGCTGCATTAGAGGCAATTGGCGAACCAGGTTATGCAATCACCACGAGCCCATTCAACTCAGGGCGCACTGCAACCCGTGATGGCAATAATGTACGTGAGCTTACGGGCGAATAAAGGACCGAGGTAAGAGAAAATGCGCGGATCATCACGAATCATGTACTCCATAACCGTCTTCTTGGCGATTATGTCCGTACTTTACTTCCTGGCCACCATGTATGTCGACGATACTGGCAACCGTTTCGTTGCTGATGGAGGCGGCTATAACTTCGAATGGGCGGGTGGTGTCTCCCTGATTTTGGCCACCCTGCTAGCTCTCATGCTGGGTGCCTATCTGCACTTCACCGAAGTGCGCATGGATGTTGTTCCTGAAGACTGGGAGGAAGCTGAGATCTCCGACGGAGCGGGAACACTAGGATTCTTCTCCCCGTCCTCCATTTGGCCGGCTGCTATGTCCGGGGCCATTGCGCTGCTGGGCTTTGGCATCGTCTTTATGCACTACTGGCTCATTGCTTTAGGTGCCGTCGCGTTGATTTATACAACCACGATGTTGAACCTGCAATACGGTTTACCAAAGGAAAAGCACTAAAGATCTGATTCCTCTCCGTTCGTTCTTCTCTCAGACCCCCACCCGAAATAGTCGGGTGGGGGTCTGAGTGTTAGTGGGGTAGTTGTGGTCGGATGAAACTGAAAAAAGTTCCCGGAGATTTTTCAGGGGCAATAAAGGGGGGTAGTCCTTCGATAAAAGTGCAGGTAGGCGTGGGGCATACTTAAGTATGAGTTTTAAGACCCGATCTGAATGAAACATGTGTTTTAGCTCACAATAGTAACTTAGTGGCTATAGACCAGTCGGACGCCGTTGAGTGTTCCCTTGCGGGGGGTAACTGTGGTGACCTGCGCTTATGGCTATTTTTACGCATAAGTGCATCGGCAAACACAGGGAAAATGCATGATGAGCTGTGTTGTAGAAGGCAATAGACGGAGAAACCGGTCATGCGCGCGAGGTGACGGGCTAACAGAAACAAGCCATACTTATAGATGTGACGAACGCAATTGGAAACCCAGACAAGGCAGCAACGCCGAGAGTAGCCGCACTGAATCGCCCTAATATGGTCAGTGTGGGAACGATCGTGTTCCTGTCTCAAGAGTTGATGTTCTTCGCCGGTTTGTTCGCGATGTATTTCACCTCGCGTGCGAACGGGATCGGTAACGGGTCCTGGCAAGAAGGTGCTGATCACCTTAATGTCCCCTATGCCCTAGCCATCTCGGCCATTCTGGTTTCGAGTTCGGTGACCGCCCAGTACGGCGTTTTTGCAGCAGAAAGGGGAGACGTCTTCAAGTTGCGTCGGTGGTATGCACTGACCATCCTTTTAGGTACGATCTTCCTTCTCGGCCAGGCTTATGAGTACTACCACCTGGTAGAGCACGGCCTGACCATCCCTAGCAGTGTCTACGGTTCCGTATTCTTTATTACGACTGGCTTCCACGCAGCCCACGTGCTCGCTGGTGTTCTAGGCTTCGTCGTTATTCTGCTGCGCATCAAGATGTCAAAGTTTACCCCAGCCCAGGCAACTGCAGCGATGGTGGTGTCCTATTATTGGCACTTCGTCGACGTGGTCTGGATTGGATTGTTCATTACTATTTACGTCATTCAGTAGGCCGTAGCGGCCATCTATGGATGATCTGATCATCCACCCCCTGGCCTACAGCCATTCACTTTCCATAATCGAGACATAAGGAAAATGATGGAGACCAACCATACAAACTCCGAGACGGTGAGCTCAACCGACTTGGCCGCCCACGCGAAGAAGGTGCGTGGCAAGCGGAAATTGCGGCGCACCCTCGCTGGTGCCCTTGCACTTGCCTTCGGCCTCACCGGCACCGGCCTATTAGTAAACGCTGCCACCCCAGATCCGCAAGTTGCCACTGCGCAAGCCGATGAGCAGGCTTTGATCCAAGAGGGTAAAGACCTCTACGAGCTAGCCTGTGTGACTTGCCATGGCACCAATTTGCAGGGTGTGGAAGATCGTGGACCATCACTGATCGGTGCTGGATCAGGTGCGGTCTATTTCCAAGTGCACTCCGGCCGTATGCCGATGCTGCGCAATGAAGCCCAAGCCGCTCGCAAGACCCCTCGCTATAATGAAGCGCAATCGCTAGCGATCGCCGCTTATGTAGCCGCCAACGGTGGCGGACCCGAAATCGTCTATAACGAAGACGGTTCGGTAGCCCAAGAATCTCTTCGCGGGCACCAGTTCGACGGCAAAATCAATCCCGCCGACGTAGCGCGCGGATCTGATCTCTTCCGTCTCAACTGTGCATCCTGCCATAACTTCACTGGGCGCGGCGGGGCATTGTCTTCGGGCAAGTACGCTCCGTACCTTGACCCAGCAAATGAGCAAGAGATTTACCAAGCTATGCTCACTGGTCCACAAAATATGCCTAAATTCTCCGATCGGCAGCTATCGGCGGACGAGAAAAAAGACATTATTGCTTTCATTAAGTCTGCGAAGGAAACCCCATCTCCTGGTGGCTGGAGCTTAGGTGGCATCGGCCCCGTTGCTGAAGGCATGTTGATGTGGCTTGTAGGAATCGTGGTCCTCGTGGCCGCCGCTATGTGGATTGGATCGCGCTCATGAGCGAAAATACTTCAAAGAACTTCAGCGACAAAGAGCTCAACGCAATGACCAACGAGGAACTTGCGCGCCTTGGCACGGAGCTCGATGACGTCACCGTTGCCTACCGCAAGGAACGGTTCCCTATTAAAAACGACCCCGCCGAGAAGCGTGCTGTTCGTATTGTGGGCATCTGGCTTGGTCTAGGTATAGTAGCTGCTTTGGCCTTCCTGGCCGTTTATATCGCTTGGCCGTGGCAGTATAAGGGTCATGGCGATGACGGGCTGTGGATGTATACCCTCTTCACCCCGCTTCTTGGCCTCACCGCTGGTCTGGCCATTTTGTCCCTCGGCATGGGCGTGGTCATTTACGTGAAGACCATCGTTCCAGACGAAATCGCGGTGCAGCGCCGCCATGATGGCCCCTCAGATGAAGTCGATCGCCGCACCATCGTAGCCCTACTGAATGACTCATGGCATACCTCGACTCTAGGGCGCCGTAAGGTTATCCAAGGTCTCCTCGGTCTCGGTGGCGTGCTAGCTGGCTTAGTGATCATCGCCCCACTAGGCGGCATGATCAAGAACCCGTGGAAAGCCGGCAAACTCGGCATTCAGGGTGACGGTACACTCTGGACCTCCGGCTGGACACTCTCCGAGCAGGGAGTGAAGCTCTATCTTGGACGTGACACTGGTGCCCTCGCCGAAAAGCATGAAAGCTCCTCCGGTGAGCACTATACGACCCATGGCGTGACCCGCTTGGTTCGCATGCGCCCTGAGGATCTAGTGGCAGCTGGAATGGAGACCGTTTTCCCACTTCCTGCTGACCTCGTCAACGATGGGGACTTGTACGACCCCCAGGCGGACGTCTATGAGAATCAGATGCACTCCATTCATGGCCCTCGCAACGCGGTCATGCTCATTCGCTTGCGCTCCTCGGACGCTGAAAAGGTCATCGAGCGCGCTGGCCAAGAAGATTTCCACTATGGCGATTACTACGCCTATTCCAAGATCTGCACGCACATCGGTTGCCCAACCTCCCTCTACGAAGCGCAAACGAACCGAATCCTGTGCCCGTGCCACCAATCGCAGTTTGATGCTCTGCATTACGGAAAGCCTATTTTCGGGCCAGCCGCACGTGCTCTGCCACAGCTGCCGATTACCGTAGACGAAGAGGGTTACCTCATCGCCGCAGGCGACTTCATTGAGTCTGTCGGCCCGGCATTCTGGGAGCGTAAGTCATAATGACAAACAAACTCGCTGAAATAGGCAATAATATCGATTCCCGCTACACCCTCGCTGGTGGTATGCGGACCCAAATAAATAAGGTCTTCCCGACCCACTGGTCATTTATGCTCGGTGAGATCGCTCTCTACAGCTTTCTCATCCTGCTCCTGACTGGTGTCTATCTGACCCTCTTCTTCGATCCATCGATTACGAAGGTCATCTATGACGGCGCTTATCTCCCACTCAATGGTGTGGAAATGTCGCGCGCCTACGCCACCGCATTAAATATCTCCTTCGAGGTTCGCGGAGGGCTGTTCATTCGACAAATGCACCACTGGGCTGCGCTGATGTTCATGGTCTCAATGACCGTGCACATGCTGCGCATCTTCTTTACTGGTGCTTTCCGACGTCCCCGCGAGGCCAACTGGATCATTGGTTGTGTACTCCTGCTTCTCGGAATGGCCGAAGGTTTCATGGGTTACTCGCTACCAGATGATCTCCTCTCCGGTGTTGGTCTGCGTATTATGTCGGCCATCATTGTGGGACTCCCAATTATTGGAACCTGGTTGCACTGGCTGATCTTCGGAGGAGACTTCCCCTCCGACCTCATGCTCGATCGCTTCTATATCGCCCACGTTCTCATTATCCCTGGCATCCTCCTCGGCCTGATCGCTGCACACTTAGCGCTCGTGTGGTACCAGAAGCACACCCAATTCCCCGGACCAGGTCGTGCTGAAAATAACGTCGTGGGAATTCGTATCCTCCCACTCTTCGGTATCAAGGCAGCCGCCTTCGGCCTTATCACCGCTGGTGTTCTCGCCTTGCTCGCTGGATTGACCACAATCAATGCCATTTGGATGCTGGGCCCATATAATCCATCGCAGGTATCTGCTGGCTCCCAGCCCGATATCTATATGCTGTGGACCGACGGCTTGGCTCGCGTTATGCCGGCTTGGGAGCTGTATATTGGCAACCACACCATACCGAATGCCGTCTGGGTCGGACTCGTCGCGGGTCTAATGGTTGTTTTGCTCATCACTTATCCATTCATCGAAGCAAAAGTGACAGGCGATAATGCCCATCACAACCTGCTGCAGCGTCCACGCGACGTCCCAGTGCGAACCTCCATCGGAGTTATGGGTATTACCTTCTTCGCGGTACTTACGCTCTCCGGCGGTAACGATCTCTTCGCCTTGCACTTCTATGTATCGCTGAATGCCATGACGTGGTTTGGTCGCATTGGACTTCTCGTATTGCCACCACTGGCCTACTTCATCACGTATCGTCTGTGTATAGCCCTGCAGCGCTCAGATCGTGAAGTTCTAGAGCATGGTATCGAGACCGGCGTTATCAAGCTCATGCCTAATGGCGCCTTTATCGAAGTTCACCAACCTCTAGGACCTGTGGACGAAAATGGACACCCCATCCCACTGCCTTATGCCGGTGCCGCTGTGCCGAAGCAGCTGAACCAGCTGGGATTCGCCGGCGAGCCCGGGCGTGGTAGCTTCTTTACTCCCGACGATGCAGAGATTGCTGCAAAGGCTCGAGAAATCGAAGAAGAAAACCACCACGAACAGGTCGAAATGCTGGAAAATCTCAATGAAGCAAATAGGGCAGAGGATATCGATAACAATCGAATCTAAATAGGCTCTATCAGGTGGTGTCTCCATATATATAAGGAGACACCACTTTTTTTGCTTGCTGTATCAACTTACCCGCAACTCACCAGCTGAGGTTGAATGGCTTTCAGTGGCCTCAATCAAGTGTTGCCGAACCGAAAGTTTGCTGCATCCAGGGGTAGTGGGGAATTGCCCGATGGAATATCCCTCGAAAGATTCGGCTAGCGCCCCGTTTAAGCCTAGTTACGGCGCAGTTGTGGCGCGGGTGAGCCAGATAGAAGGCGCGTTAATTATCTGCGTCAGTTTCTACTACACCCTTAGTAGATTTGGTCTAAAATTGAGTCCTGGTGAATACGATATAGATGCCCGCATGTGAACGAGCCGATCGTATGGGGAGTGCGAGCAGCAGCATGTCTAAAGAGTTGTGGTTGTGGGACCGTCACCACCACGCTATATCGAGGCCTAAGGACGAAGCTCAAGATGACCGTCCTACCTCCTGAGCTATTGGGAGGTAGTAATGGAGTTTGCGATCTAAACCAGCGCGATTTTCAAGTTGTGAATGCAACACGGCCCGGTGGGGATCGTTTAATTATCTCGTCATTTTTTTAACGCCCGAAGATCTCCTGGGAAGATACACCCCGCCCTGGGGCCGTGGAAACGATACGCGTGCTATCTGAGTAGGCCATTTGCGAGAGGTCTCTGGCAGTACCGTAGAGGGGATGTGTACAGCGCACAGTTTGGTGGCAGTGACATCTGTTTCCTGCCAACGATATGGAAGATAGTGATAGGTAGAGATCTGTGCCGCATTTTTGAGCAGAGCTGGGGGGATCTGAGGGGTTCTAAAGGGATATATGCTCGTGCGCCGTCTGTACATTTCTGTTACTCGAGTGAACTAGAGAAAAGGCGCGTCTAGCTGCCGTTTAGCGTGAGCATTTCGCACATTTTCGCCGATATACCCCTAATCTCCCGGAATGTGTTATAAATCACATTAACTTTTTACGTTGGTTTTATAACGGGATGACCTCAAAAGTGTAACGGTTTGATAACGCTCCTATGTGCAGGTAGACGGCCTTTCCGGAGAATATACCAACGTCTCATAAACACTCCCTTCATCCTTCTTTGTGCAGGGCACCCCTCCTGAATCCGCTGGTTTTTCACCTAAGGAGTAGACACGACTTGTAATCATTTCGTAACCTTATTGAGACAAATCAAAAAGCATGGGTTGAGAAATTCTTCCTACCTTTGGTCCCACTGAGATCTTCTCGAAGCGACCGCCAGTTTTTAAGGACACTCCTTGGCTGGTTGAGATTTAGTATTGGAGACTGAATTCGTGGCTAAGCACCGCCGTCAAACCAACTCGACTGCTCGCAACGCAGCGGCTGTAACCGCCGTCGCAGCGGCAGCAACCTTGGTTAACCCCGCCGCCCAGGCTGCGCAGGTCGTCGTCCCTGGAACTGATCTTGCAGTGGAAATTCCAGGCATCGAGAATATACCGGGAATCGCTAATATCCCCGGTGTTGAGCAGTGGATCCCATCGCTTGCCGGGCAAGCCTCTGTTCCTAACTACTCAGCCGTCGTCGGATTCCCTGGCGTCGAGCAGCTTCAAACCCAAACCCTCGGACAGGCAGTAGTCGATGCAGCTCGCTCTCGTATCGGCTCCCCATATGTATGGGGCGCAACCGGGCCACATGCCTTTGATTGCTCAGGACTAACCACATGGGCCTATTCGCAGGTAGGTAAGAGCATCCCCCGGACGTCATATGCCCAGGCGTCCTCGGGCCAGCCGGTGTCTTACCAGGATCTACAGCCTGGAGATATCGTTGTCTTCTACTCAGGTGCATCCCACGTCGGTATCTACTCCGGCAACGGCATGGTAATACACGCACTCACCGAAGGTGTCCCACTCTCCGAGACTGCAATTTCTACGATGCCCTTCCACTCGGCAGTGCGGTACTAGTCTGTATGCTCCCATTCTCTAAGCCCTGAGCCCTAATAATCATAGGGGCTCGGGGTTTTTCGCTTTGTCCCATCTGGATGAGGGATGGGATAAAATGGCGGTTTAACTTTCATCTGATATGCCTAAAAGGGGTGGAGTATCGTGCACATTCGTGCCGTCGGCATAGTGACCGTGCTTGCTAGCGTGAGTTTGGGGTTGCCAATACTTAATGCCCAAGAACTTCCAGACCGTGATGTGGACAACCTCATCGCGCGTATGGGCGAGATCTCCGCAGAGGCTAATATAAAAAACGAGGAGGTCAAGCAATTAGCTGAGGACCTAAAAGCCGCCGAAGCAGGATTACCTGATTTCGAGCACCGCGCTACAGAGGCCACGGCGCTCGCCGATGACGCTCTGAGAAAGCAACGCGATTACCAACGGAGTGTTAATTCGATTGCTCAGGCGAAATATCGGGGCGCAGTAAAAGATCGAGTCACCCAGGTTATCGGATCGAACAATCCCCAAAACGCCATCGACCGCTCAGCCTATTTTGCAACGTTGACCCATACCACCGAGAAGGTAGTAGAAAGCCTGCAGCAGGCTACACGCGAGGCTAACGAGGCGCGTAACGAAGCCCGTCAGGCCCTGGAGGAAGCAAAATTTAAGCGTAATAACATCATCGCTCGACAAAAAGATCTGGAGCGAGAAAAAGAAGAGCTCAAGACTAGGATCACCGAGGTGATTAACCAGGTTGATGCCCTCAGTCCTGCAGAACGGGCTCGCTGGGTGGAGAAGAATGGTCCGGTAGATTACACATTAGCGGGTATCGAGGGCGATAATCCCTCCGGTATGCAAGCCCTTGAAGTGGGTTTGACTAAGCTCGGCTCTCCCTACGGGTGGGGTTCCGCCGGCCCCGACGCTTTCGACTGCTCGGGACTAGTGGTCTGGTCTTATGCTCAGCAAGGAAAAGTACTTCCCAGAACCTCCCAAGCCCAGATGTCGGGTGGTAAGCCAATTAGCCGAGCAGAATTGCAGCCCGGTGACGTGGTGGGCTTCTACCCAGGGGCCACTCACGTCGGCATCTACGCTGGTAATAACAAAGTCCTCCACGCCAGCGACTATGGTATCCCCGTTCAGGTAGTGAGCATGGACTCCATGCCGTTTTATGGGGCGCGTAGATACTGATGCGGATCCTACTCGTTACTAACGATTTCCCCCCTACCACAGGCGGAATCCAATCATATGTGCGCGATTTTGTACATACCCTGCCTGCGGGCGATATCGTTGTCTACGCCTCTACCCAGGACCAACACGAAGCGGCACTCTATGATGCCACGGTTAGTTACCCGATCATAAGAGACTCCGCGCGAGTGCTGCTTCCCACTCCTCGGGTGCGCCGAAAGATGCAGCAAATAATTCGCACATATTCAGTCGATACCGTGTGGTTCGGGGCAGCAGCTCCCCTCGGACTCTTGGCGGCAGCAGCAAAAGAAGCCGGCGCGACTCGCGTAGTGGCTACCACTCACGGGCATGAAGTGGGCTGGTCCATGCTGCCTGTTGCCCGCTCCCTCCTTGGCACTATAGGAAAACACTCTGACTGCGTCACCTATATCTCTGATTACACCCTGGATCGCTTCGCGTCTGCCTTCGAGCAAAAAGGTTCGTGTCACTTTGCGCATCTGCCTTCAGGCGTGGACCACGACGTATTTAGACCTCGACCCACCCAGCACAGTGAATCTCTGACGGTTGTGTGCATCTCTCGTCTGGTTCCGCGTAAAGGTCAAGATCAACTCATTCAGGTGTGGCCGGAATTTCTCCGCGCATATCCTCATGCCCAACTTATTATTGCTGGTAGTGGGAGAGACGAGAAGAGGTTACGCCGGTTAGCAGGTGATGAACCAACTATTACCTTTTCAGGTCGGATCAGTGAAACCGAAAAGGTAGAGCTCATGCAGAGTGCGGATATTTTTGCCATGCCTTGCCGCACGAGGGGAGGCGGACTCGACATCGAGGGCCTAGGGATTGTCTATCTTGAAGCGCAAGCTTGCCAAGTGCCGGTTATCGCTGGGAACTCAGGGGGTGCCCCGGAAACCATGACCGCTGATAGCGGTCTTGTAGTCCACGATTCGAAGGAGCTCCTTCGAGCCTTGTGCTACCTTGCTGAAGATGCTGAAAGACGTCGTGCCATGGGGGAGGCAGGCCGGAGGAATATCGAGGAAAATTGGACCTGGGATACCATGGGTCGGCGGCTGCGCACAGTTTTGGGTTATGCCGAGTAATTTAGAGCCAAGCTTCAAGACGTTATATCCTTGAATAATTAATCTACGTCAAAGAGTGGGTACAAAGGTTGTCTAAGGTCATGCATGAAATTCTCACCGTCGGTTTCGATATCGGGGGAACCAATCTGCGTGCCGGCGTGGTTGACCACGAGGGACATATCATCGATGCAGTAGCTACTCCCGTCCCGCGCAGTCCTGAAACCCTTGTGCGAGGTATTATCCAGGCGGTAGAGCATCTAAAATCCTCCCATGATATTGCTGCGGTGGGACTTGCAGTTGCGGGGTTCTTAGATCCTGAATGCGAAATCGTGCGCTTTGCTCCGCACCTTTCCTGGCGCGACTATCCTGCCAAGAGAGAACTTGAAAAGGCTCTGAGGTTGCCGGTTCGACTTGAACACGATGCCAATTCGGCAGCGTGGGGCGAAAACCAATTCGGTGCAGCCCGTGGTGTGGACAATTGGGTATTATTCGCCCTCGGCACCGGCATTGGGGCAACTTTGATGGATCGAAACACTATCTATCGCGGGGCCTTCGGCACCGCTCCGGAATTTGGGCACCTTACCGTCGTTCCCGATGGACGTGCCTGCGCCTGCGGGAAAAAGGGCTGTTTGGAGCGCTACTGTTCGGGATCGGCTTTAGAAGAAACCGCGCGAGAATACCTCAATCACCCCCACCATCTCCCCACAGCTTTAACACATAAGACAATCAGCGGCCGCCACATTATGCATCTGGCCCGTGAAGGCGATCCGCTAGCAACCGAGGTGCTCAAGGATTTTACTATCTGGCTGGGCAAGGGTCTGTCCATCGTCGGCGATGTCCTTGACCCCGGTCTTATTCTGCTGGGTGGGGGAGTCTCCCAAGATGCGGACCTTTATCTGGCTACTGCGAAAACGATTATGGCTGAGAATCTGGTGGGCGCCGGCCACCGCCCCGTGGCCGAGGTGAAATGCGCTGAATTGGGCGCTGATGCGGGTATGATAGGCGTAGCTGACTTGGCTCGGCGCTACGTTAACCCATCCCTGACGGATTAAGACTATTCAGGAGCTTTCAAAGGATTATGACCAGCAAACAATGGTATTGGATATTCAAGTATATTGTGATGGGTCCTTTCCTGAAGCTTTATAACCGTCCCGAGATTACCGGCGCTGAAAATATTCCCCACACAGGTGGCGTCATACTAGCCTCCAATCACCAATCGGTGATGGATTCCTTCTACTTGCCACTGATGATTTCTCGCCATGTGACCTTCTTAGCCAAAAGTGAGTACTTCACCGGTACCGGCGTTATCGGGGCTATTCAGCGGTGGTTTTTTAATGCAGTAGGCCAGGTTCCACTTGATCGCACATCGTCAGACGCCAAGGCAGCTTTAGAGGAAGCCGCGGCGCGAATTCTCACCAATGGGGAAGTCCTGGGTATTTATCCAGAAGGCACTCGCTCTCCAGATGGCCGCATCTATCGCGGTAAGACAGGTATGGCACATATAGCTCTGAAGCTGGGAGTACCTGTGGTGCCGGTGGCTATGATCGGTGCTCGAAAGGCCAACCCCATTGGTTCCTGGATTCTTCGACCACATAAAGTAGGACTACGCATCGGCGAGCCTATTGACGCCCGCGCCTATATAACAGGTCTCGGCTTAGACCCCGAGACTCATGAAGCGAAGAGAGCCTTCACAGACTATTTTATGAAGACCCTGGTTGAGCTGGCACAGGCAGATTATGTCGATATATATGCCAGTACAGTCAAAGAATCCCTAGCCGCAGGAAAAGGTTATCCACGAGGGGCGGAACCGCAAGTTTAAATCCCGATTTTGGGGGCAGAACTACTACTTTGAGCCCGCCCCTTGTTATGCTTAGCCACTTGTAAAAACGATCCCCAGTGGCTGGAGAAAAAGACTGTGAGCACCCCATCGGATAAGGCCCGCCTACCGTGGCCTGATGTGGCGCGCGGCATCTCCATTATCGGCGTCGTAGCCCTCCACGCCACAATAGAGGTCCCCGGCGGGATAGATACCGGCTTAGCACGACTCAATGCCTTCATCGATCCCCTCAGAATGCCCCTTTTCTTCCTCGTTTCGGGCTTTTTTGCCCTGAAAGTCACTCGTTTTACAGCCAAAGAACTCTTCACCCACAGGCTGTGGTACCTATTTGTACCCTATATCCTCTGGACTCCCATATGGGTGCTGTTGACCGAGTACCTCCATCGCGGGCGGATAGTGGGGTTGCGAGAACTAACTGAGCTATTATTTGCTGCACATTCCATGTATTGGTTTTTGTATATGCTCATTCTCTTCACGTGTGTCTTGTGGCTGAGCCGCTCTTGGCGATTATCCCAACAGTTGCTCATCCCGAGTTTAATAATCGCTGTGACGCCACTACTGATCCAGCTCCCCATCCCAAATATTCACCGCTTTTTGTACTACCTACCCCCTTTTCTTCTAGGTGCCTACTTGCGCCCGTGGATAACGCACTTTGCCATGTCAGCTTTCAAGCCGGGCCATCTCCTTGGGGCTGGAGGTTTAGCGGTCGGAGCCTACCAGATTGAATTGATCGAGTTCTCTGCCTTCTGGGAGCCGCTACAGTTCGTGGGAATCCGCTTAGCCTACCTACCTCTAGCAGTTATAGCCGCCGTGGCACTGAGTAAAATCCCCCTGGTAGGTACTGTGCTCGCTAGTGTTGGGCAACATACTTTAGTGATCTATCTCGGTCACCCCATCGGGCTCAGTCTTGGTCTACTCATCCTGTTGCCATTCGAGCATTTCGGACATACTCACTTCATGGTGGGGGCAGCACTAGGGTGTTCCATTCTCGGGGCATGGGTGCTTCATAGAGTGCATCAACTCCCAGGCCTTAGATGGTTGGTCACTCCACCGCCTATTTCGCTACCACTTTGGGGCACCCGCACCCAATCAGTACACTTGGCTTCACGATGAAGATCAAGATTATCGCGACCCTCCTGCTGCTGATCGGCTATGTGATCGTGGGGGCCTTGGATTTCCATAATTCGGTTATCGCCCCTATGGTGTGCGTTGCTGTGGCATTGATCTTTTTCTGGCCCAGTCGAAAGGACAGCTGAGATGAGATTTTTCTATGATACCGAATTCATCGAGGACGGCACCTCAATTGATCTGGTCTCTATCGGCATTGTGGCGCAAACAGGAGAAGAATTCTATGCCGTATCCACTGATGCAGACCACCGCTTGGCCAATGCGTGGGTTAAAGAACATGTACTCAACCAGCTTCCCAACCCCGCTAGCTCGGTGTGGATGAATAATGAACGCATTGCTGCAGAAGCTTTGAAATTTATGAGCAGTTTCCCCGGATCAATCGAACTCTGGGCTTGGGTCGGGGCCTATGACCACGTGGTCTTTGCTCAATTATGGGGCGATATGCAGGGGATGCCGAAGAATCTGCCACGTTATACTCGAGAACTTAAGCAGTACTGGGAATTAGCTGGTAAACCACAACTTCCTCCTCTTCCAGCAGGAAACCACGATGCTTTAGTCGATGCCAGACATAATCTCGCCAAATTCCAGGTCTGCATGGCCGCTATGCCCCTCAATCAAAGGAATGCGGTCATGACATCGGGTGCTATGGATTAAGTCACTATGTGATTTTCGTGATAAACATAGAGGTGTGAGTTGGACAGTAGATATTCCTAAAGAAGCCCTCCCAGATTTACCGCCGCTACCTGATGGCATTCGCGAAATCTTCGACGACGTCATTGCGCGTCCCGCCCATCAGCAGCCAAACTGGGACCCGCACATCGCAGCGAATGTGCGCAAGATTCTGGAATCGGTGCCGCCGATCGTGGTTGCCCCCGAAATTAGAGAACTTGAAAGCAATCTCCGAGATGTGGCTTTAGGGCGAGCCTTCTTGCTTCAGGGTGGCGACTGCGCCGAAACCTTCGAGTCCAATACTGAACCCCATATTCGCGCCAATATCAAGACCTTGCTGCAAATGGCTGTCGTGCTCACCTACGGTGCGTCAACTCCAGTAGTGAAGGTTGCGCGCATTGCAGGCCAATATGCAAAGCCCCGTTCGAGCGATCTCGACGAAAATGGTCTACCCAACTACCGCGGCGATATTGTTAACGGCGTCGAAGCGCACGCCGAGTCACGCTATCATGATCCAGCTCGTATGATCCGTGCTTATGCAAACTCCTCGGCTGCCATGAATTTGGTTCGTGCCTTGACCGCCTCGGGTACCGCCGATCTCACCCGAGTGATGGAGTGGAATCGCGAATTCGTCTCCACATCTCGAGCCGGCGCCCGCTATGAGGCACTCGCTCAAGAAATCGAGCGCGGACTGGACTTTATGGGAGCGTGCGGAGTCAACGATGATTCACTCCGCCACGCTACGATCTTTGCTTCCCATGAGGCTCTCCTTGTCGATTATGAGCGCGCCCTCCTCCGCCTTGCAACCGATGAAGAGGGTCGTACCTCCTTATACGATCTGTCAGCGCACCAGCTGTGGATAGGCGAGCGTACCCGAGGTATCGATGATTTCCATGTGAACTTCGCCGCCATGATCTCTAATCCCATTGGTTTAAAAATCGGTCCGAGTGTTTCCCCGGCTGAAGCTGTAGCCTATGCAGACAAGCTTGACCCGAACTTTAAGCCGGGTCGACTGACTCTGGTGGCGCGAATGGGACACGACAAAGTGCGCTCAGTTCTGCCAGGAATCGTCGAGGCTGTGGAGGAGTCAGGGCACAAGGTCATTTGGCAGTCTGACCCTATGCACGGCAATACCATTACATCGTCGAATGGCTATAAGACGCGTCACTTTGACAAGGTTATCGACGAGGTTCAGGGCTTCTTTGAAGTCCACCGCGAACTAGGCTCGCACCCCGGCGGAATTCATATTGAATTTACCGGAGAGAATGTCACTGAATGCCTAGGAGGTGCTGAGGATATCCAAGACTTGGATCTGCCCGGTCGCTATGAGTCAGCGTGTGATCCCCGTCTGAATACTCAACAGTCTCTTGAACTGGCATTCCTAGTCGCTGAGATGCTAAGAAATTAAAAAAAGAACCCGCCAGATGGCGGGTTCTTTTTTCCTAGGACACGGTGGCAGTTATGCGCTGGCCCGGTTTAACGGATTTACCCGCTTTCGGTGATTGCTTAGTCACAATTGCTCCGTCGTCCGCACTCGACGCTACAACTAAACTGAGTCCAGCGTCTCGAGCGGCGCGCGCGGCATCGGCAACGCTCAAGCCAACAAAATCGGGAACCGATATCCTCGACACTACAATGATGGTGACCTCCGCTGCGTCGGCGTCGATGAGTGTTCCAGGTGGCGGATCGAGCGTGGCTACCGCCTGATCAGAAAAGCCCGCAGCGGTGGCTGAAGATGCTCGTTTAGTGGCTTTAACCTTAACGCCTAGGTCCTCTAATTGGCTGCGAACCTCGGCAGCGTCAAGCCCGACAACCTCGGGCAGAACTACCGCCGTGGACACTGAGATTGTAATATCCTGACCTTTCGCCGCTTGTTCGCCAGCAGGCGGATCACTCTTGATCACTTTGCCATCTGTCATCGTCTCATCGTAGATTTTTTCAATAATGACATTGAAGCCAGCCTCTTCGAGGATGGTGCGCGCCTGTGGGCCTGTCTGGCCCTTAACCTCAGGTACTGTCACCGGCTCGGGCCCCTTGGAGCGATGCACTGTGACTACCGATTGGGTAAGCACCTCCGTGCCGGGTTCCGGTTCCACGCGGCTGATCTCACCCGCTGGGATATCGGAGGAGAATTCTGGTTCTCCCTCCTGAGCCGCCAATGTGTAATTGGCCAGAATCTGAGGGTAGTTAGCGATTCCCCGAAAATCAGGCACCCGTGGACGCCCCTTGGACACCAAAAGGGTGACAACGTCACCCTTAACCTGTCGTCCACCTGCTTGAGGATCGGTGCCAGCAGCAAAACCTACCGGAATATCGTTGGCATAGGCCTCCTGGCTGGTGGTTGAGAAACCGGCTTCACTCAGTACTCGTTCAGCAGCTACTCGCTCCATACCAATGACCTGTGGGATCTCCCCGTAGCGGCCGGAACCAAACCACCACCCACCGATCGCTACCGCAATGGTGAGAATGAGGGCCAAAATTGTCCACGCAATCAGTCGCCCTTTGCCGCGGTTGTGAGCGGTCACTGGTGGGGTATATGGGATGGTTACTGGCTCCGGAATATAGCGTGGCGCGCTATTTACGGGAGCAAAGGTAGTGGTCTCGTTGAGAGCGTCAAAATCGGGGGCTGATTCTGTGGCAAGAATGGAAGTCTCTTCATTGCTGCCGATTACTGGCAGTACGGTGGTGCTATCCACCGGATTCTCGCTCATCTCTCCAGCAGTTAGCGCCGTTGTGAACATGGCAGAATTGTCGTCTTCGATTATGCCTTCAGCGGCACGCGAGGCCGCACCGTCGCGAGGCACGGGCACCGTGAAATCAGGAAGCTGCAATTCCTCAGCGACGTCTTCGAGTGCGAGTAGAAATTCCGATGCATTATTAAAGCGCTCGCTGGGACTAAAAGAGCACGACGACACTACCAATTCATCGATGAGCTTCGGAACCCCGCTGATTTGAGAGCTGGGAACAGGCACGTCGATATCGAGCCGCGCAAACGCTTTTTCCATATCGGATTCACCCGTAAAGGGTGTTTCTCCGGTGAGCAGTTCGAAGAGCACCAGACCTGCGGAGTACACATCAGACGCTGGGGTGATGGAGGCACCGGAAACCTGTTCTGGTGACAGATAGCTAACCGTACCGACAATTGAGTTCTGATCGCCGTCGTGGGCGGCGGCGCGCACGAGACCAAAGTCGGAGAGCTTAACCTGGTGATGGGACGAGATGAGAATATTATCTGGCTTCAGATCACGGTGGACGAGTCCGGTTTGATGGACGGCATCAAGACCCTTAAGGACCTCGCGCATCACCGCGACGGCGGCATGCGGTGGCATAGGACCGCGCTCAGCGAGTAATTCCCGCAACGTGCCGCCGGTGATCAACTCCATGATGAGGTAGAGGTGTTGCCCCTGCGAGGAGAAATCATAGACGCCGACAAGGTTAGGGTGGTTGATGCGCGCCATCGCCTGGGCTTCGCGGTGGAACCGCTGTCTAAAGACAGGGTCGTTAACGTAGCGTTCGTTCATGACCTTGGCGGCCACGCGCCGACCCAGGCGGGTATCGAGGCAGCGGTAAACCGTGGACATTCCACCTTTCGCAATCGGTGCTTCGATTTTGTACCGGTCTTCGAGGATATCGCCAACGTTTAACTGCATGCTTTCGATTATTCCCTAAAACCTCGGAGTTGCGGAAACTGCGTCAGTGAGAAAAGTCTTGGTATGTTAGCTGTGTGAGTAGTGAAAAAGTTTCAGCTTCGATAATCCCCGCCGATACCGAATTGCTAACAGTGGTTGAATATGCCCAGCGCTTGGGTGTTGCAGTGACCCGAGTATTCGATATGTTGGGCGAGCATAGGCTCATCTGTGTATACGATGGTGCGATCAAAAAAATTCCGGCCGATTTCCTTTCCGCGAAGGGAACAACCAATAAATTCGTCCCAGGTCTTATCGCCCTACTCTCGGACGGTGGCTATACCGATACCGAAATTTTTACCTATCTCTACACTGACGATGACTCCCTTCCTGGTCGTCCTATAGATGCCCTCCACGGGCATCTAGCGCGCGAAGTTATGCGGCGCGCACAGGCTATGGGTCTCTAGATTCTTATAAGCCGTGCTGCGCTGACGGCTACCAGGGCGCAACAGATGACCCAGATCGGATTATAGAGTTGGTGATTGCCCGAACCGGTAAAGCTGGCCGCAATGAAGATGCTGCAAGCTGCGAGTGCCCGGATGAGTAAAGGCCTCTCGCGTAGTCCAACTACCACCGCGCTCAATGGCAGAATACTGGCGTAGTACCACGGTAATACCACTGCATTAAAGCTCAAGACCACGATATACATGACAGCCATAGCGGCCACCGGTTTCGTGCGACCCCACCACCAACAGAGGAGATACCCTCCGACCATGATGACAGCACCCATCTGGCGCATCACTGCCAGAACCTCGTTATACGGGAAGGGCTCGATAAATAGTAACCCAATAACCGCGATCTGGTCACTGATAAGGGTAGGGACGGACAGCGGATTTATAACCTTGGAATTACCCGTGAGCGCTTGGATCCATCCATAGGAAGCACCCGAAGCGGTGGTGATTAACGCTAGAACGGCTACACTAAGAAGTGCTCCGATTGTTGCGTGCAAGAAAAAGGCGCGCACCCGAGCAGCTGTTGAGTTGTGGCGATTGACCGCGATCCAGATCACAAAAGGTAGGACAAAACCCGCCGTTGCCTTTAGCGACATCGCTAATGCAATGAGCACAATACCGCTATAGAATCCCCCAATATTGGGAAAGCGGTAGATGCTCACGAGGCCGACCATCACCAGACCTACCATGATGGCCTCATTATGCAGGCCACCAATAAGATGGATGAGCATGACAGGATTGAGCACGCCTATCCACAGCGCAAAACTTCTGTCTACACCGAATATCAGCGCCAGCCGAACCACACCATAAGCTATGAGTGCACACCCGATCAGCATGACGGCTTTTATGAGGTAGACACCTATGAGCACCTGATCGCCCGCTAGAATCGTGATTCCCTTGCTCAACCATAAATGCAATGGCCCATATGGGGTAGTGGTATTACGCCAATCATGGGAGACCTCGAAGAGGTAATTATTGGGATTAACAGCGGGGCCTTGGGTGTAGGCGTCGAAACCGTCGCGCAACAGAGTACCTTGCATGAGGTAGGAGTAGACATCACGCGACATAAGGGGAGCTGCTGGAATGAGAGGCACCACCCACCACAGCATAACCTTACGCATAAAGGGATAACTTGGTAGACAGAGTCCGAGAAGAACCCACGCCGCTATCAGACCCATGGTGCCCACCCACACCGCGGTATTAGACAACGTTGCTCCGTGACCAAAGCTGAGAAATTCCCAACCGAGACGCTTGAGTAGCCCGTCGCGCCGCTGGGTTGCACCGCCACCAAAAGAACCTAGCGTAAGCAGGAGAGCAGAGACTGAGCCGAGGATGAGGCCAGCGCGGGCGGGGGAAAGATGGGTGATGTGCGAATAAAAAGGTGAGCTGGCAGGCATATCAGTGGCTAAAGGGCGCGCGCCGTGGCCTGGGAGGCAATCTGCGAGAGTAACTCAAATACTTCTGGCTTCAGGTTAAGCTGCTCCAGATAGTGAAGTCCTTGTGAGACCATCGTGTCAATTCGCTCTTCGATTGCTTCATCGGCCCCTGTGCTTTTGATATCGGCCGTTAGCTGGCTAATAGCTGCAGCGTCCACGACGTTGCCTATACCAGCTCGAATCCGCTTTTTAGTTGCGGGATCAGCAAGTTTGAGCGCAGTGGCGAGAAGTACCGTTCGTTTACCCTCGCGCAGATCGTCGCCTGCTGGTTTGCCGGTAACCTCAGGATCCCCGAAGACCCCCAATTGATCGTCTCGGAGTTGGAAAGCTATACCGATTTCCCTACCAAAGTGTCGCAAACCGGTGATTCGTTCGGCCGAGGCATCACCGAGTGCAGCTCCGATATGTAAGGGGCGCTCGATGGTATAGGCGGCGGTTTTGAAACGATTGACATTATTGGCTAGGGCGAGATCTTCGCTTGAGCTAGCCTCTAGCGCGATATCAAGTAATTGGCCGCCGATAACCTCCGTTCGCATTCCGCGCCATGCCGGTAGGGCTCTGGTGATGGCAGCGGGGCTTAACCCAGAGGAGTGGAACATATCGTCGGCCCAAACGAGCCCGAGATCGCCCATGAGGATGGCGACTGATTCTCCAAAGTGAGCGCTATCGCGAGACCAGCCGCGCTGTCGGTGTGTGGATTCGATGAGGCGGTGAAAGGTGGGATTGCCGCGTCTCGTATCAGAAGAATCGATAATATCGTCGTGGATGAGAGCACAGGCCTGAATAAATTCGAGCGAAGATATGGCAGTGATAACAGCTTCGACGTCTTCACACTCATGACCAGCTGCCACATAACCTGCCCAGGCGCACAGAGGTCGCATCCTTTTCCCGCCGCTTAGGACAAATGTTTCCAGTTTCCCTACAGCCTCCGAGACAGGGTCTCCGATAGTAGCAATAGCTTCGCGCTGCTCGCTGAAGAAGCGGCGGAGCTTATCTTCAACACGAGCTGGTAGATCCTCGATTGCAGGGTACTGATTCATGATTCCTCGCGCGGGTGAATGAGTTCGAATTATTAACGTATTGCGGCGGATGTCACCAAGTCTTCCTGACTAGTTTACGGTATATCCGCTACCGCGCAGCATTTTTTTAAGCAGCGCACTCTCATCAGGTCTGTAGTGAGCTGAGCGCCTGCACTGGCTTAGGGGCGCAATTGCTTAGAGAGGATGGCAAAGGGGCGGGCATCGCCGCGAAAGTGAAAATCGCGAAGTACATCTTGAAAGCCAAAGTTCCTATACAGGTGGAATGCTGCATTCTCTTCTGCGTTCACTTCGGGAGTAGATAGTATGGCGTACTCACAGTCTACCTTGTGCAGTAGCTGTTGGAGGAGGGAGTGGCCGATCCCCAGTCCTTGGAGTCGGGGTTCGACGTGAATTTCGGAAATAGTGAAATAATCTCCTAGCACCTCTAAGCGGTGTGACCCATGCTCACGCAAACCGCGCCGAATTTCTTGGTCCCACCACTGGTGGCGGGCTCCGCGGTGGCCAAAACAAAAGCCCAAAAGGTGGCTGGCATCATGCGCGATAACTGATTGAAAATCTTTTTCGAGGGAGGCAATCCGCCACGCTTTCATCGCTGTGTTGTGCACGTCTGTGCCATAACTCATCGCACGGATATAAATACTGACCAGTTGGGGACAGAGCACCGAGAATTCATAAGGGCTCAGGCGTGAGTAGAAGATAGGCACCCTTGTATGGAACCACGTTTTTATGCAGATAACTTTGTTTAGCGGAAAATACCCCTTTTAATTTTAGAACATATGTTCTAAAATGAGGAGTGTGTAGTCCACCTCATTCGATAATCTGAGCTACAACAAGCAAATCTTCGTTCTAAAAAGGCATAAGCCCCCTGAGTCTCGTCGCTCGAAAGGCGTGAATGATTAAGGAGAAAGATAATGGGAGTCGTCGTTTCGGCTAGTACACGTTTTCAGGCTGGTCAGGGGAGTGCCGCGGGTTTCTTAAACCGTGCTCAGGTGCTCACCCGTGAGGCGGTGCAGGCTCGCGACCACGGTCGTCTCGATATCGCCTTAGAATATGCATACCTGGCATCCATTAAGGTTGCGGCTGCGTGGGTGTCCTGTACCGTCGTGGCGAAGCGTAAACGGAAGCCGCGTTCAGTTTTTGCTCAGTTAGCTATGGTGGGCGGCGAGGCTACGCAGTGGGCGCAGCGTATCGGAGCCTTTTCGCAATTGCGTAGCCGATCTCTATCGGGATTGGAGTGCCAGCTAACCGTGGAGGTCTTAGATGAGCTCATCGAGCTCGTGGCCGAGTTTTATAACGAGGTGGATCGGATTACCGTGGTCTCCTACCCAGCGGCTTCTTAGATGGGGGTGACGTGGCTAGAAAAGTGTTCGCTAAGGGAACTTTCGCTTCGGGGTGGCCGTTGTAGTACTAAGAAGGCATAATCTTTGCTATGTCGAGAGCGGTTTTATGCAGCTCCTCCCGATAAAAAGGCATTATGCTGGTTGTATTCACAATATATCGCTGCATTGCGTACCAAGGGAGGCGCCGTGTCACTTTCCGAGCACGAGCAAGAATTACTCAAGGAGATCGAACGGTCGTTGCTGGCGGAGGATCCACACTTCGGTAAGTCGGTCCCGCGAGGCGAAGCTCATAGCGCGCTGAGCTTCAGGGGCTTTGCAGTTATCGTCATTGGCCTTGTGATGTTGGTCGGTGGGGTAGCACTTAGTCAAATCTCCCTATGGCTGGTTGCCCTCAGTATTGTCGGCTTTGTGGTGATGGTGGCTGGCGCTATCTGGATGCTCAGTGGAGATGGTGCTTCTAGTGGTTTAACGAAGAGAGAGAAAACCCTACCACGGCCGGTCAAAGACGACGGCTTGGGGTCGCGTATGGAAGAGAATTTCCGCAAACGCTTCGAAAAATAAACGCTTTTTATCTCAGCCCTCAAGAGAAATCTTGGGGGTTTTTATTGTGCTCCCCACTTCCCCCCACCATCAATGGCTGGGTTTTAAATTTTTTGGATAGTGCTGGAATGGTTCTCGGTTAAGTTGTGGATGATGGTGCAGTTCGCCACAGAAATATGAGGTTTTTGAGGACTGCTGTTAAGTCTTGTGAATGATGGGTGTGTCTTATACTAGCGGTGTACAACGATACCAATGGGGGAGAATCCAGGGGTGAACTGGCTATAGCTAAAATTTTGACCCACTCATATCTGCGCAGGTAAAAGCATTTTTTGCGCGCAAAAAAGGGTAGATTCAATGTTTGGCTACAAAAAGTGGGGGATTGTGGGGTAGAGTGGGGCACGTAGTAAACGGGAAACCTTCGCAGATAAGTGGAGGACACACGATTACTGCCCCTTGATTGTCAACCGAGGCTTGGAAAAGAAAGGTGGGTGCCTGCATCCATGTTTCTGGGAACTTATACCCCCAAGCTGGACGATAAGGGCCGCCTGACTCTTCCGGCAAAATTTCGAGAGGAACTAGCCGGCGGTCTCATGGTGACCAAAGGGCAAGACCATTCCCTGGCGGTCTACCCGAAGGATGAATTTGTCAAACGCGCTCGCAAAGCGGCAGAAGTTTCGCGAACGAATCCTGAGGCACGCGCCTTTATCCGTAACCTCGCAGCAAGTGCGGATGAACAAAGGCCAGATGGTCAAGGACGCATCACTTTATCGGCTCCGCACCGTGAGTATGCGGGTCTTGTGAAGGAATGTGTGGTCATAGGATCCATGGATTTCCTTGAAATCTGGGACGCCGAGGCCTGGGCAACGTACCAAGAAGAAACTGAAGCAGCCTTCGCAGCTGCCGATGGTGATATCTTGGGCGGTTTGCTCTAACGCTGCATCGAGTACGCGGAGTGTACATATGAACTCCATTCTTGATCGTCGTTCTGGTGTACTTCCCCGACATCAGAGCCTGGATCTAATCCAGTGGATGAAGAATGGGGCTCTATGTATACCCCACCAACTCGACTGGCATGACGAAGAGTTCAAGGGAAAGAGACGCTTGTGGTTGACAGCACTACTCAGTTTGATCACACCGCGGCCAATCACGGCCACATACCGGTTATGCGAGACAGGATCGTTGAACTTCTCAGTCCCGCTGTCGAGCTCATGGGCGATAACGCCGTCATTATTGATGGCACCCTAGGTGCTGGAGGGCACAGCGAATCCCTTCTGAACACCTTTACAAGCGTGCATATTATCGGCCTCGACCGAGATGAGCGGGCCCTAGACCAGGCCCGTGAGCGTTTAAAACCCTTTGGCTCTAGGTTTATCGCCTTCAATACTCGCTTCGATCGCTTCCTGCCTCTCTTAAGAGCCTCCGATGCCCCTGGGTGTACCTTACTAAAAGAATTCGGACTCACGGGTGCTCTTTTTGACCTGGGAGTGTCATCGATGCAGCTTGATCAGATTGAGCGAGGCTTTGCCTACCGAGTCGATGCACCCCTCGATATGCGTATGGATGGCAATGACGGGCTCACCGCCGCCGATATTCTCAATACTTACTCCCACGGCGACTTGGCTCGTCTGCTCAAGACCTACGGCGAAGAACGTTTCGCTGGAAAGATCGCTACGGCCATCGTGAAGGAACGCGAGAAAGCACCATTTGTTACCTCGGCGCGCCTTGTCGAACTTCTCTATGCCACTATTCCCGCCGCGACTCGCCGCACTGGTGGTCACCCCGCAAAAAGGACATTCCAGGCCCTACGCATTGAGGTGAACAAGGAGCTCGAAGCCATCGAGAATGTACTTCCCGTCATCACTGATCTTTTAGCTCCAGGCGGGCGATGTATCTTTATGGCCTATCAGTCTCTTGAGGACAAGATCGTGAAGAATTACTTCAAAAAAATTACGGCGGACACTACACCCTTGGGGCTACCGGTTCATTTGCCTGATGATTCTCCTCGCTTCAAACTTCTGACCCGGGGAGCGGAGAAAGCTTCTGCTACTGAAATTGATACCAATCCGCGTTCCGCCCCTGTTCGGGTTCGGGCTGTGCAAGCAATAAAAGAAGGCATAGGATCATGAATGCAACGACCATCGAGCCCCGCAAGCGCACTGGTCAGTCTCGCGACTTAAGCAAGGGGTCTATGCAAAGCTCTCGACTTAGCACGCTAGCACCTCCTCAGCGCCCCGTGGTTACCCGCACGGTGACTGCCCCTCAAAGGCGCTTCCAACATAAGAGTGGCTCAAAGCAACAGTTCACACACCGTGGTCGCCGAATCGAACGCCCGCAAGCTAATCGTCGCGCGGTGTATACGGTTGTAGGCTTCACCCTCCTCATTCTGCTCGGTTTCCTGGCCGCCTCAATTGTCTCTGGTGTGACCACCCAACAAGCCTTCAGGATCACCGAGCTAAGGATCGCGCAGCAGACTTTGGATAACCAGCTCGAGACGCTCAATAGAGACGTGGAGCGAGCCGCAGCGACAGGTCAAATTGCCCGCCAAGCACAGCGCTATGGCATGGTGATTCCAGATCAGCCAGGTGTCTTAGTGCGCAATCCCGATGGCACCGTAGTCGAACAGCGGCCCCCTAGTGATCGCACGCGCCCGATCACCGATATCAACGATGAGTATATGACGTCTAATATCCCCACCAGCGATCCGCTCCACACACAGGGTACGATGGATCAACAGACTACGGCGCCCATCGAGGGTCCCGTGGTGGCAGATATCGCTCCCTATACTGCAGGGAACTAGAGTATTTCGAGGTTCTATAAGCCGTGGATAAGCCGAGATCTCAGCGACCGGGACGAGAGGATAGCTCGTCCCGGCTTCGCGGTTACCCGAATCTAGCGCCCGAACGACCTCAGAAAGCGCCACAAAAGACTGCCCCACAAAAAGCAATGCGCCAGCGGATCGCTCTAGTGCGAGTATTAACCGTCGTGATCGCGGTCGTTCTTATCGGGCGAATGGCTTTTATCGATATCGCTTGGGGACCGGAACTAGCCGCCCGCGCCGAACAGCAGCGCACCCGAGTATTCGAGGATCATGCAAAGCGCGGGGAGATTGTTGATAGACAAGGTAAAAAACTCGCATTCACCATGCGATCGAGTATGTTAAGCGTTCACCCGAATCTATTGCGCGACGAGCTTCCCTATGTGATCAAAATGGATCTGATCAAAGAAGGCAAGTGGGGCAGCATAGCCGTTAAAGATCGCGATAGCGTCCTTGAGGGCCTCGTCGATACCTATCTGCGCAATTATGCAACAGAAATAGCTTCCATCATCACCGAGAACGCAGCCTCCCATCATGACGTCTCCGCCAAGGAGATCTATCAGACGCTGACTAGCGACAGTACCTACTCGGTTCTGGTCGCTCGGGTAGACCCAGATATAGCGCAGATGGTTGCCGATAAGTTCTTCGGCATTGTGGTGGAGAATAAATTTTTAAGGGAATACCCTAACGGTGCCATTGCCTCTAATGTCTTAGGCAAAGTAAGCCCCCAGGGTGCGGGGCAGTTCGGCTTCGAAGCCTCGCGAGATTTTCTTCTCGCTGGCCGCGATGGCCAGTACACGTACGATGTTTCAAATGGGGGACCCGTCATCCCAGGTACTCGTCGCGATAAGACCCTGCCCGTCGACGGAGGAAGCGTTACCCTCACCCTCGATTTGGATCTGCAAACCTATGTGCAACAACAACTAGAACAAGCCAAAGCAAATTCTTTAGCACAGAGCGCATCAGCAGTTGTTCTCGACGCCCACACCGGTGAAGTTCTGGCTATGGCTAATACGGACGCCGTTGATAACACCGGTGATCTGCAAAAGCAACTCGACGAAGGCAAGAATTTCGGAAATCCTACGATATCCGAGCCCTTTGAACCTGGATCGGTAGCTAAGATCATTACTGCCGCCGGCGTCATTGAGGATGGTGTGAGCACGCCCGATGAGGTGCTCACCGTCCCAGGATCCATCCACATGGCGGGAGTCAGCGTCAAAGATGCGTGGGACCATGGACCAGTGCCCTATACCACTACTGGGATTTTTGGAAAATCTTCCAATGTAGGAACCCTCATGCTAGCCCAACGTCTTGGCGAGCAGCGCTATGGGGATTTACTCAAGAAATTTGGCATTGGACATCCCACGGGCATTGAATTGCCTGCCGAGTCGGAGGGACTCTTACCGCCGATCGAACAGTGGTCGGGAGGAACCTTCGCTAATCTTCCCATCGGCCAAGGCATGAGCTGGACATTGCTTCAAATGGCTGGAGTTTATCAAACTCTCGCTAATGGCGGTGAGCGTATCGAACCTCGCATTATCGCTGAAGCCCGTGATACTTCAGGCACCGTTATTGAACAACCGGAACCTCGAAGAGTTCGGGTAGTGAGTAAGGAAACGGCGCAAACCGTGGTAGATATGTTCCGCTCTGTCACCCAATCCGATCCCAGTGGACTGCAACAAGGAACCGGTAGCACGGCAGCGATTGCGGGTTACCAAATCGCCGGAAAGACTGGTACCGCACAGCAGGTTGATCCCCTCACCCAGGCCTATTCCAATTCCGCATACTGGATCACTTTCGCCGGTATCGCTCCAGCGGATGACCCCCGCTTCGTTGTGGCCCTTATGTTAGATCGGCCGCAACGTGGTGTTCACGGTGAAGGCGGGCAATCAGCAGCGCCGCTCTTCCACGATATTGCGAGCTGGCTTCTCGATCGCGATAATATTCCGCTGAGTCCCCCCGATTCAGGTCCGATGATCCTGCAGGTTCCTTAGCAACCGGCGAATCCCCCTTATATAGGGCTACCGAGCAAAAAATACAATGTGGAGAGAAGGTTAGTGACAGTGCAGAATCAGCAGCAAGGAATCACCCTATCGATTCTTGCCGACATTGCAGGTGCGACTCTGGTGAACGCAGACGCAGCACGGGGAGGGATCACTGGCATTAGCCTCGACTCGGCGTCGGTGCAGGAAGGTGAAATCTTTGCCGCTTTACCAGGCACCCGTGTCCACGGCGCCCAGTTTGCAGGCTCCACCGCGGCAGCAGCTATTCTCACCGATCGCAAAGGATTGCTCATCCTTGAAGATGAAGGAGAACAGCGCCCCATTTTAGTGGTGGAGGATATTCGTTCCATTCTCGGCCCCGTCGCCAGTTATATATTTTCCGACCCTTCTGCTGATTTAACCGTTATTGGTATCACCGGCACATCTGGAAAGACCACCACAAGCTACCTATTAGAGGCTTGTCTCATGGCAGCGGGGAAAAAGGTTGGCATTATTGGCACCACGGGCACGAGGATTAATGGCGTGAAGGTGCCTACCTCACTTACCACCCCAGAGGCCCCAACTCTGCAAGCCCTTTTCCACCAAATGCTCGATAGCGGTGTGACCCACGTGGTTATGGAGGTATCCTCCCACGCTCTTATGCTAGGGCGTGTCAATGGGGTTCATTTTGATCTCGCAGGGTTTACTAACCTTTCTCAAGACCACCTTGATTTCCACCGCTCCATGGAAGAGTACTTCGAGGCTAAGGCCCTTTTATTCGATCCCCAATCAGCCATCCACGCATCTCGAGCCGTTATCAACACCGACGATGAATGGGGAAAGAAAATGCTGCTCAGAGCGGGTTCGCTAGCCCGTGCTTTAAGGACTGTGGACAATTATACGAGCCAGAGCACTCACTATGAGGTCACCGGCATTCGCAGTGCCAAGGCGGGATCTCAGGAGTTTAGCTTTAATTCGGTACCAGTTGTCCTTCCTATGCCAGGGCGTTTTAATAGCGCGAATGCGGGCCTCGCCCTAGCCCTCGTCGATAGTCTCGGACTCGATATATCAGCGGCAGTCAAGGGCTTAGCTACCGTCGGGGTGCCCGGACGCATGGAACGTATCGACGGTGGTCAAGATTTTCTGGCTGTGGTTGATTATGCGCACAAACCAGCAGCAGTACAGGCCATATTAGAGACCGTGAGAGCACAAACTCAGGGTCGTGTGGGCATTGTTCTTGGCTGCGGCGGGGACCGCGATGAATCTAAGCGGGCAGTAATGGGTCAGATAGCTGCAGGGCTTAGCGATCTTTTGGTGGTCACCGATGACAATCCGCGCTCGGAGGATCCAGCACAGATCCGACAGGCCATGCTCACTGGGGCACGGGAAGAAAAGGAGAGCGGTGACGTCATAGAAATCGGGGATCGCAGAAACGCAATAGAATACGCAGTGAATTGGGCTCAGCCTGGTGACTCGATCATTATCGCTGGAAAAGGGCATGAAGTAGGACAGCTGGTCAACGGAGTCAATCACCACTTTGACGATAGGGAAGAACTAGCCCTGGCCATGGAAAAGAGATCCCGCAAATGATCGCCATGAGCTTAAATGAGATCGCCACCGCCGTGGGCGGAATTGTCGTGGACGCCACCGGCTCCGAAATCGTGGATGGGTCAGTGGAATTTGATTCGCGGGCAATCAAACCAGGCGATCTTTTTCTAGCAATACCAGGAGCCCGCGTAGATGGCCATGACTTCGCACAACAAGCACGGAAGCGGGGAGCCCAGGCCGTCATGGGCTTGCGGCCTACGGGCGTACCCACGGTCGTTGTCCCGCATATCGGCCCCGCAGATAGCAATTCATATGCCACAGAGCACGACCAGGACGGTTCGGTAAGCAGTGTGCTCGCCGCTTTAGCCACACTTGCTCACCACCTGATCACCCGTCTTGACCAACTCACCGTGATCGGCGTTACTGGCTCGGCCGGCAAAACAAGTACCAAAGATATCATCGCCAGTATTGCGCGACTCGCGGGAGAAACCGTCGCGCCACCGGGCTCCTTTAATAACGAAATTGGCCACCCCTATACCGCCTTACGCTGCACCGAAAGCACCCGGTATCTTGTCGCAGAACTTAGTGCGCGCGGACTCGGACACATCGCTCACCTAGCTCAGATCGCACCTCCACAGATTGGAGTGGTGCTCAATATAGGAAGCGCCCATATGGGGGAATTTGGGTCGAAAGAAATTATTGCTCGCGCCAAAGGAGAGTTGGTCGAAGCTCTCGACCCTCAAGGGGTAGCCGTGCTCAACGCGGACGACCCCTTAGTCATGCAGATGCGCCAAAGGACATCCGCGCGGATTCTCACCTTCTCCACGAAAAAGCCGGCCGATCTGTGGGCCAGTGATATCAGCCTTGATAAGCTCTCACGGGCCCGGTTCACGTTGCACTACGGTGGCGAAAACGCGGTTATCCACCTCAATATTTTCGGTGCTCATCAGGTTTCTAATGCTCTTGCCGCCGCGGCTGCGGCCGTGGGAGCGGGAATCGCCTTTGCAGATATCGTCGCGGGACTAAATTCTCACCAAGGGACATCAGCTAACCGTATGGATGTCAATATTCGCCCAACGGATAACCTAGTGGTCATCAACGATAGCTACAACGCCAACCCGGAATCTATGCGCTCAGGTATCGATGCAGCTATAACAATGCGCACTCATCGGGTAATCGCAGTGCTCGGGGCCATGGGGGAACTAGGCGATGAAGCACTTGCCGCCCACCGCGAGATTATCGACTACGCCGTCAATCAGGGGATCGATATCGTCATAGCGGTAGGTCAAGACCCAGCTGCGGCAACAATCTATTCTCATGCCCTCACCCGGGGAGTAGAAAGTTACCAAGAAATGACCCCGGACGCCGCGGCAGCACGAGTCGAAGATATCTGCCACGAGTCCGACGTGGTATTTATTAAGGCTTCACATGCATTGGGCCTCTGGGAGGTAGCAGATAGGCTGCTTCCTCATAACCGCATAACGATAAAAGATAACCAGGAAAGTACATAACCCATGACCCAGATTATTATTGCCGCGCTTAGTAGTTTTATCATCGCTATGAGCCTGACCGGGGTCTTAACAAGCAAATTTAGGGCCTCAGGGATCGGCCAAGAGATCCGGGAGGAAGGTCCAGAGTCCCACCAAACAAAGAGGGGTACGCCCACAATGGGTGGCCTTGCCATTGTGGTATCCATCGTACTCGCCTATGCTTTCGCCACGGTCTACGGGGCTCTGAACGGTCATGGCGGTCCGAGTGCCAGTGGCATCATCGCCCTCGCCTTAGTCCTTGCGCTCGGGGGACTGGGTTTTGCCGATGACTATATTAAAATCTTTCGTCAGCGCAATCTAGGTTTAACGAAGACACAAAAATTAGTGATCCAAGCTGTCATCGGAATCTGCTTCGGGATCGCCATCGTTTTGTTCCCTAATGAGGATGGGCTTAGTCCCGGAAGCACTCATCTCAGTTTTGTGCGTGATATAGACACCATCGATCTTGCCTTCGGTGGGGGCTTGGGCATGATCATTTTTGTGCCCTTCATCTACTTGGTGGTGGCCGCATGGTCGAATGCAGTGAATTTGACCGATGGCTTGGACGGGTTAGCGGCGGGCATCTCAGTGCTCGTCTTCTCAGCTTATGCCGTCATCACCTTTTGGCAATATCAAAACTCCTGTAGTGTCGCAGCCGTACCCGGCTGTTATGACGTACGAGACCCCCTCGATCTAGCCATCATCGCCGCCAGCGGCATTGGGGCGAGCCTCGGCTTCTTGTGGTGGAACCGCAACCCTGCCCGAATCTTCATGGGCGATACCGGATCCATGGCGCTCGGCGGCATGGTGATCGCACTTTCGGTTATGAGCCGCACCGAATTACTGGGCATCATCATCGCTTTGATCTGCGTTCTCGAAACCATCTCCGTCATCATTCAGGTCGCAGTTTTCCGCACCACGGGGAAGCGATTCTTCAGAATGTCCCCGCTGCACCATCACTTCGAAAAAGGGGGCTGGCGCGAAATCCATGTGGTGTGGGGCTTCTGGGCCTTCACTCTGCTCAGCGTCGGAGTAGGGCTAGCGATTTTCTTCAGCGAATCTCTCTCCTACGGAGTCAACTAAATGAATATCACTGGACCAATTCTCGTAACCGGAGCCGGCGTATCTGGTACCGCTATGGCACGCCTGCTCAGCAACCAAGGCCATGACGTAACCCTTGTAGACGCCAATGAGACCGCACTCGCCATCGCCCTGGAGCTCACCGGAGTCCCAGGTATTACTCCCGAACGGGCGCACCACGCACTAGCGGATACCGCCCTCATAGTAACGTCACCAGGGTGGCGCCCTGACACTCCACTTTTTGACGCTGCCGCTCAGCGCGGTGTCACAGTCATAGGCGATGTGGAGTTGTGCTTCCGCCTTGATCAGGCTGGCTTCTTTGGACCTCCTCGCACATGGATGGCAGTCACAGGAACTAATGGGAAAACCACCACGACCTCCATGCTCGCTGCAATGATGCGAGAGTCAGGGGCCAAGGCCCAAGCGGTGGGCAATATCGGGGTATCAATCGCGGAGGCCCTGGAGGCGAGCGAGCGAGTCGATATTGTGGTCGCCGAATTATCGAGTTTCCAACTGCACTGGGCTGAGGACCTGAGACCCCATGTGGGTGTATTGCTCAATCTTGCTGAAGATCACCTCGATTGGCATGGCTCCATGCAGGCCTATTGTGAGGATAAAGCCAAAATTCTCACCGCAGAGCACGCGATCGCGGGCGCCGATGACGTCGCTAGTCGTCCCTTCATCTCCAAGGCTACCGTAACCTTTACGGCGGAGGAGCCCCGCAAAGGTCAAATAGGTGTGCGTAATTCTAAGATTTGTGACCGAGCTTTTGCCGAAGAAGAGTATATCGCTCCCATAGCGGGGATTCAGCCACCGGGACCTGCCGGACTTTACGATGCTTTAGCTGCCACCGCCGCTGCACGCGCTGTGGGCGTTGAGCCCCAAGCCATCGCTCGCGCTCTAAAGAATTTTCAAAGCGCTGGCCACCGCGGCCAGGTCATCGCTTACGAGCGAGGCATCCAAGCGATCGATAATTCAAAAGCAACCAATCCTCACGCCGCAGACGCCGCCCTCGCCGGTCACGATTCCATCTTATGGGTTGCCGGTGGACAACTTAAGGGCGCCGATATTGACGGCTTGGTTAAGAAATATGCAGCTCAATTAAAGGCCGTAGCACTTCTTGGTGTCGATCGTGAGACCATCGCCCGTGCTGTGGCACATCATAGGCCTGATATAGAGGTCTATTCCATTGCAGAAAAAGATCCCGTTATCGCGATGGACGACGCTGTCGCCTGGTTAAGTGACAGAGCCTGCGCCGGCGATAGCCTGATTTTGGCGCCCGCCGCTGCAAGCCTAGATATGTACACCGGAATGGGCCAGCGAGGGGATATCTTTAGCCAAGCGGCAAAGAAGTACCTAGCAGAGCATCACCAATGAGAAGAGGGTTCAGACCATGACAGCGAAGTCCACAGCGCGCCCAGGCCTCTGGCACCAGCTCACGATGAGGCTAAAAGACAATAGCGCACGACCCTATTTCGACTATGTCAATATTTTAATAACGGTGGCGCTACTTGCCACCATAGGCCTCATCATGGTCTCAAGTGCGGCCGTGGCAAAATCCGAACGAGAAGCTAATAGCGTGTGGACTCTACCGCTGCACCAGCTCACCATGGTGTCCCTCGGCTTTGTAGCCCTGTGGGCAGCCTTAAAGATCCGCCCTCAGGTAGTAAGGCGACTCAGCTCAGCTATTCTCGCCGTTTCCATCTTGCTACTCATCCTCGTCCTCATTCCCCAGGTCGGAACGGGATTAGCGGAAACGGGCTCGCAGTCATGGATAACCCTAGGGCCGCTGACCATTCAGCCTTCGGAAATCGCTCGCGTTGCCATTGTTATGTGGGGCGCCGATAAACTAGCCGGAAAAAAATTGCGGATGACCTCTATGCACGAACCGCTAGTCCAGTACCTCGTGGTATCCGCAGTGATGGCGATGCTCATCGTCGCCGAGCACGACCTTGGGATGGCAATCAGCTTCATGCTCGTCGTTGTGGTTTTGCTATTCCTCGTGGGTGTGGACATCCGTTTCCTTGGTGCCATGGGGATGCTGTTGGTCATCGGAGTCATCGGACTCTCGCTGTTTTCTACCCAATTCAGAAAAGACCGCATTACGGTATTTCTCAATATCTTCTGGGGCAAATTTGAGGACTCTACCCATTCATCCTTCCAGTCCTATCAAGGTCTACTCTCCATAGCAGAAGGAGGGATCACGGGAGTAGGAATCGGGCAATCACGTGCTAAGTGGTTCTACCTCCCAGAGGCTCATAATGACTTCATCTTCGCCATAGTTGGTGAAGAGATCGGGCTGATCGGTGGAGTTCTTCTCATTTCCTTATTCGCTTGGTTGGGCTATATCGGGCTGCGTATCGCTCAGAAATCTTCCAGCCCTTATCTCAGCCTCCTGTCCTCCACACTTGTCATGGCTGTCGTGCTCCAAGCCTTCATTAATATCGCCTACGTAGTGGCCCTGCTCCCCGTGACGGGTATCCAATTGCCTATGATTTCATCGGGTGGAACCTCGGCGATCATTACTCTGGGCGCCATGGGCCTCGTTGCGAGCGCGGCGCGTCATGAAAGCGATGCAATCTCAGCGATGCAGGCAAATGGCCGGCCCTGGATCGACCGGGTATTGTTGCTCCCTGAACCCCACCTTGAGGGCCTCGACCGCCCAGGCGCTGCACGCCCTCGGACGGGAACAAGGGCAAGCCACACACCAATAACGCGGCAGCTACCTGCGCGCAATCAGCGTCGGACTCCGCCACAGCCAACTCAACCGCGACAGGCTCGTGGGCGCCGTCACATGAACGGGAACTCGCTCAGGCGATCACCGCGCCGAGAATATCCCCGCTCATAGTTCTGAGCAAAAGCCATTTCAGATCAACCTCGGAGCGCATACCAGCGGTTCGATGCGATGGAGACTAAACTGAGAACAATTATGACTACAAAGACAGTGAATATCCTCGTCGCTGGCGGTGGCACCGCCGGGCATATCGAACCGGCACTCGCAGTGGCGGGGGAGTTAAAAAGCCGCGGTTATAACGTCATAGCCTTAGGTAGTCCCAAAGGATTAGAGAAGAACCTCATACCGGCACGCGGCTTCGAGCTGCGCATGATTCCGCCGGTACCCGTACCGCGCCGGGTGAATAAAGACCTGATGAATCTCCCATTCAGGCTCCTGGATACCATTCGGCAGACTCGTCGTATCCTCACTGATAATGACATTGATGTAGTGGTGGGATTCGGGGGGTATGTAGCAGCGCCTGCATATTTAGCGGCGCGCAGTCTAGGTCTGCCCTTTGTGGTTCATGAAGCAAATGCACGGGCTGGCCTAGCCAATAAACTGGGCCAAAAAATTGGTGGCCTAGGGTTGAACGCCGTCGAAGGCTCTGGGATGCCCGGGCGTGTGGTCGGTATCCCTATTCGCTCATCACTTGGTAGTGATAGTGATATTCGTGCGGCTCGTGAGCGTGGACAGTCGCTGTGGAACCTCGATGAAACGCGCCATACTTTACTCGTCACCGGTGGCTCTCAGGGGGCGAAGTCGCTCAATGATGCCATTGAACAGCACGCCGATGAGCTTATCGCTCGCGGATATCAGATCCTCTTGGCACACGGGCCCAATAATCCCGCTCCCACTGCTCGGGAACACCTGGTGAGCGTGCCTTATATCGAAGATATGGCGGCTGCCTACCAGGTTGCAGATCTCATCGTGTGCCGCTCTGGAGCTATGACGGTGGCAGAAATTACCGCCGCAGGAGTCCCCGCGCTCTATGTACCGCTTCCTCATGGCAACGGAGAGCAAGGGCTTAATGCGCGAGCCGTGGTTGATGCAGGTGCTGCCCGCATTATTGCAGATCACGAACTATCCAACCGCCTGGTCGATACGGTGGACGCATTGCTGCGTGACCCCGATGCACTGCAGCGCATGCGTGAGGCCGCAAAGATCTCTGGGGTGGGTAATGCCAGCCATACGATCGCCGATATCGTGGCCGATATCGTTGCTCGATCATAGTCATAGTTAAAGAATTGGAAGATAGCATGGTCACCTCACATGATTTGTCCCGAGTTCACCTAGTGGGAATTGGAGGCGCCGGTATGTCAGGGCTTGCCAGTATCCTTCTTGAACGGGGGCTTGTGGTATCTGGATCGGACATCAAAGAATCTCCGGCTCTTGGTGATTTGCGTACCTTGGGCGCTCATATCGCTGTCGGACACGCCGCTGACAACCTCACCCTCTCAGGTCAGCTCCCTACTGTGGTTGTCACCTCATTCGCCGCGATCCCACCAGATAATCCAGAATTATCGCACGCCAACTCACTTGGTATTCCAGTGATTCGGCGCTCCGATCTCCTGGGAGAATTGATGGCCGATAAAACGCAAATCCTCATCGCCGGAACCCATGGCAAAACCTCGACCACCTCGATGGCCGTCGTAGCGATGCACCACGCGGACATGGATCCCAGCTATGCGATCGGTGGGCAACTCAGCGATTCAGGCAAGAATGCCCATCACGGTCTCAGCCAGTTCTTCATAGCTGAGGCGGATGAATCGGATGCGTCGCTGTTGCGGTATAGCCCCGATATTGCGGTAGTAACCAATATGGAGCCCGATCACCTCGACTATTACGGCTCCAATGATGCGTATATGCAGGTATTTTACGATTTCGCGGAGAGAATAGATTCCGGAGGTACGTTGATTGTCTGCCTCGATGATCCAGCTGCCGCACAGTTGGGAGAGGACTTTAAGGACTTCACGGTGGTATGGGGATATGGCACACCAGAGGCAGCCGCACAGCATCCCGACATTGCTCATACGATCGTTGAATCGATGAGCACCGGCACCGATAACACCACCGCCGTGCTGAAGATGGGGGAGCGGTCGATGCCTATCAGCCTGAGCATTCCAGGCCAGCACATGGTGCTAAATGCTGCGGCCGCCGTGACCGCAGGTGTGGCCGCTGGAGGGGACTTCGCTGCTTTGGTTCGCGGAATTTCTGCCTTCGGTGGGGTGCGCCGTCGTTTTGAATACCGTGGTAGTGCCAACGATATTGATCTCTACGACGATTATGCCCATCACCCCACGGAAGTTGCGGCCGTGCTGCAAGCCGCACGAGAGAGAATAGCCGCTCGAGGCCACGGACGCTTGGTTGCTGTGTTTCAACCCCACTTATATTCCCGTACTCTAGAATTTTCCTCGGAATTCGCCAGCGCCTTATCGCTTGCAGATCGTGCCTATGTCTTGGATATTTATGGCGCCCGCGAGGAAGCTGTAGAGGGAGTGGACTCACAGATTATCACCTCGGCTATGACTATCCCAGCTAGCTTTGTGCCAGATTTTTCCGCAGCCGCAGCCACTATCGCGCCACAGTTGCAACCAGGCGACCTGGTGATCACGATGGGGGCAGGAAGCGTGACCATGTTGGGAGCGTCCCTTTTACACGAGCTAACCACCGGTGCCTAGGACCTGGAAAGGATCGATTTATCTGATGATGGCGAAAAAGATATCACTGACCTTGGTAGGCATAGGGTCAATATGCCTCATTCTCTTCGCCATCGCCTTTTTCTTCCCCGTATTTACGGTTAAGGAGATTATCTCCCAAGGTAGCCAGCACACCCACGCCGAAGATATCCAGAACGTCACCGATCCGCTGATCGGTACGAATACGGTGCGAGTAGATACCCAGGATATTGCTCAGGATCTCGTTGCCTTGCCGTGGGTACTGACGGCCACAGTAAAAACCCAGCTTCCGAGCACCGTGGCAATCGAAATCGTTGAGCACGAGCCAGTGATGTACGAAGCTAAAGAGGACGGGGATCACCTCATCGACCGTCAAGGGCGGGTCTTTGTCGTCGAACCGCACCCCGAGGGGCTCATTGCAGTGACAGGGGTGACCGATGACCAGGGCTACCGCGATATCCTGGGGGTAATCGAGAGTATTGGCGTTGCGGAGCGGTCGGCGATTGCGGAGATCCAAGCACCGTCGGCAAGCAGTATGGCACTCCTTCTTAAGGATGGAAAGCGGGTTTTTTGGGGTAGCAATGAGAATAGTCATGATAAAGCAATCGCTTTGTCGGTAGCGGTGACTCGACCCGAGCAAACCATTGATATCTCAGGTGCGCCGATCGTTTCTGTCGTCCCTTAGAAATATCGAGCCGCAACGCTAAAATCGCATGTCAAAACTCTAAAGTTTAGGTTGAGGGTATCGACACGCCACGAAAATGTACCAAGAATTTTTGGGTTCGTCCGCGAAGATAGAAGCTACAAACCTTCACGCTTTCTGGTTGACCACAGCCCGAAAGGGTGACAGCTAGATTAATACGAGCACAAGAATTTCCAGAAAGGCGAGTCTTCTTTATGACTTCCCCAGATAACTACATCGCCGTAATGAAGGTCGTTGGTGTTGGCGGCGGTGGCGTCAATGCAGTCAACCGCATGATCGAAGAAGGTCTGAAGGGTGTTGAATTTATCGCCGTGAATACCGATTCGCAGGCACTGATGTTCACCGATGCGGACGTCAAGCTCGATATCGGACGCGAGGCCACCCGAGGCCTTGGCGCCGGAGCTAATCCTGAAGTTGGACGCCAATCTGCAGAAGATCACAAAAAAGAAATCGAAGAAACCCTCGAGGGTGCCGATATGGTCTTCGTAACCGCTGGTGAGGGTGGGGGAACCGGAACCGGTGCCGCCCCAGTGGTCGCCTCTATTGCGCGCAAGCAGGGAGCTCTGACAGTGGGTGTGGTGACCCGCCCCTTTAAATTCGAAGGTCGCCGCCGCACCAAGCAGGCCATCGAAGGTATTGAGAAGCTAGCTGAGGTCTGCGATACCCTCATCGTGATCCCTAATGATCGACTCCTCGAATTGGGAGACGAGAACCTCTCCATGATGGAAGCCTTCCGCGCCGCTGACCAAGTGCTCCACAACGGCGTCCAGGGCATCACCAAGCTCATCACTACTCCAGGCGTTATCAACCTTGACTTCAATGATGTCAAAACCGTGATGGCTAATGCGGGAACCGCCTTAATGGGCGTGGGCTCAGCCAGCGGTGAGAACCGTGTGATGGAAGCCGCCCAGCAAGCGATTAACTCCCCGCTGCTCGAATCCACCATGGAAGGCGCTAAGGGTGTGCTGATTTCAGTGGCAGGCGGATCTGATCTGGGACTTATGGAAGTGAATATGGCGGCGTCGATGGTTCAAGAAAAGGCCGACGAAGACGTCAACCTGATCTTCGGCACCATCTTCGATGACAACCTGGGAGACGAAGTTCGGGTAACCGTCATTGCGGCTGGTTTCGATAACACCGGGGACAACAATTCCACCGACTCTCAGCCTGCCATGGCTGCATCACCTACCCCAGAACCATCACCCACGTCTGGGATTATGGGCTCGGGTGAAAGCGGTGAAAGTCAAGAGAGCTATGATGCGCGCCATCGACGCTACGAATTCTCCTCGGATACCTCCAGTGGCAAAGGGGGTTTATTTACATCGCGTATAAGCGAACCGACCCCAAAGCGCCCCGAGGATGACGACGATCTCGACATCCCCGACTTCATGCGTTACTAGATCATATGCCCAAGCCTGAGGGGCCTCAGGGCCCCGATTTCCCTGCGCGCCCTGTGCGCCAGTTCTTCACGTCCAGGCGTGGAGGCGTTTCCCCAAGCCCCTATGATTCCTTCAACCTCGGAGATCACGTGGGTGACCATGAGGACAACGTGCGCGCGAACCGAGCGCGGCTCGCGCGATTAGTCGGGCTCGACGAACAAAATTTGGTGTGGATGGAGCAGATCCACTCACCCAATATCACCGTTGTCGAATATCCAACAGACCAACCTGTGCCGGCAACGGACGCTCTCATAACCGCGACACCGAAGCTGGGTATGTGTGTTCTCGTGGCTGATTGTGTTCCCGTTCTCCTGAGTGATCCGCAGGCTCCGCTCGTGGCCGCGGTACACGCCGGGCGCATGGGGGCTCGAAATGGCATTGTTCGCCGTACTGTCGAGCGCATGGTAGAACTTGGAGCAATTCCGTCTCGGATGCATGCCCTCATAGGCCCTGCGGCCTCGGGCGACTTCTATGAGGTGCCGGAGGCTATGGCTGCCGACGTGGAACGACATCTTAGCGGTGCGCGTACAACAACTCTTAAACAGACCCCGGGCCTGGACCTGCGTGCGGGGATCATAAACCAGTTATACGCTCTCGGAGTACGCTCGATTGACTGTGATCACCGATGCACCATCAGTGATCAACAATTCTTTTCTTATCGTCGGGACGGGAATACCGGACGTCAGGCGGGTGTTATTTATATCACTAGTTAATAGAGGCGCACAATTGGGCGTGTTTGTCTCCATGTCCAGCACTGTTACCCGATAATCTGAGTACTTGACAATACTTCCACCACCGCAGTAGCGCTCGAGAGATCGCGGCGCACACACCCGAAAGGTTCCCACTATGTCCTTGTTTAAATCCACCAAAGAATTCTTCTTCGGCGCTGACCCCGACTCCTTCCCATATGACTCTGAGGATGCCTATTTCGAGGAGCCTCAAAGCTATGATCGGACCCCAAGCTACGCTCGTGAGCGCGAGGATCACTATGCCACTCGTACCCGTGTCGAAGCGTCGGTAGTTTCCGTGAAAATCTACCGCAATAATGATGCCGTGAAGATCGGTGAGCCCTTCCGTGACGGGGATGCCGTCGTATTCGACCTCGCGGCCTTGGATGCCAAGGAAGCCAAAGGAATTGTCGATTTCGCCGCAGGTCTTTGCTATGCGTTGCGTGGTCGAATGGTTAAGCTAGAGAACCGTATTTTCGCTGTTATCCCTGAGCACTGCGATCTTGACAGCGAGCAGTTGAAGAAGGCTGCACATATCCACTAATTTCGGCGCTCGATGGTGGAAGTCATCTTTTTAAACCTTGTCACGGTGCACTAGGCTAACTAGTGTACCGAGACAAGGACTTTTTTTGTCCTGTTTATCTGTGAAAGGGCCCGAAGTTCTCCGTGGAAACTATCAAAATTATCCTGTTGTGGGCGATCGAACTTTATCTCTTCGTCCTTATCGCGCGCATCCTGGTTGAGATGATTGTGACATTCTCTCGAAACTACAGTGCGCCTAGCTGGTTCAACCGGCTCTCGGAGGCTGCCTTCGTGGTCACTGATCCGCCAGTCAAGGCGCTCAGACGAGTGGTTCCTCCGCTCCCACTCGGTGGCGTATCGCTCGACGTTTCCATCCTTATCCTTTTCTTCGCCCTCTCGTTTTCCAAGGTTTTAATAGCGGTTTTGCTCTAAACAGTATGTGAAGGTTCGCAAATCCCCCTCCTAGTCTTGACTTTCGTTGAGGCGCTGGGAGGGTTTTTTCTTGGTAATCGCTCATCATAAGTCACCGTTGGGCAGGCACGGGAGTGCACAAGCAATGGGGTAATAACCTGCAATTTACTTATAGAAATTGGTGCGCATATCAAAATAAGGGGCTAATATAAACGGGAGTCCACTTTTAATTAGTCGTGTCTTCATTACCTTTAGCGACTTTAGTGGGTTATTCTAGGTAAGAAATGTAAGTTCGGCGAGCGACAGAGCACGTCGAAATAGATTGAATCTCGAAGGGAAATTTCCATGCCGCTGACTCCAGCCGATGTGCATAATGTCGCATTCAGCAAGCCGCCGATTGGTAAGCGTGGCTACAACGAGGACGAGGTCGATCAGTTCTTGGATCTGGTTGAGGATACCCTCGCCGAGATTCAAGACGAGAACGACGATCTGCGTAAACAAATCGCCGACTTGCAATCGGGTATCGTTCCTCAGGCTGTACCAAGTGGAGCTAACGAGACAGCTATAAGAGCCGAGGTGGAAAACCAGCTCAAGGCCGAATACGAAAAGAAACTCGTCGAACTAGAGTCGGCTGTGCGCAAGGCTCAGACTGAGGCTCAGTCCGCAAAGGACGAACTTGCTGCCGCCCAGAAATCCGCACCTGCTACCATCGCAGCTCCAAGCGGAGAGGCAGCCTCCGCCGATACCCATATGCAAGCAGCCCGCGTACTTGGTATGGCTCAGGAGATGGCGGACCGCTTGACCTACGAGGCAAAGACCGAGTCCAAGTCGCTTCTTGACGACGCTCGCTCCGCGGCTGAGAAACAAGTAGCCGAAGCTGAGGCTTCCGCTAAGGCTACTTTGGATGACGCTCGCGAGCGCTCCGAAAAGCAGGTCCACGACGCTCATATCACCGCCGAGCGTCTCCTTGAGGAAGCGAAAACCAAGTCCTACCAAGCTCTATCCGAGGCCCAAGCTCAGGCAGATGCACAAATTAAGGCCGCTGAGGACAAGGCTAATGCTCTCCAAGCTGACGCAGAGCGTAAGCACACCGAGACCATGGCTACCATCAAGCAGCAGCAGAATGCTCTGGAAAACCGCATTGCTGAGCTGCGCACCTTCGAGCGCGAATACCGTACCCGCCTGAAGACCCTCCTTGAGTCGCAGCTTGCTGAGCTGGAGTCCCGAACCTCCGCTAAGCCAGCTGAGTAGTTCGGTTAGCTTAATGGCCAGTTTCCACCTCGTGGTGGGAACTGGTCTTTTTTTGTCAGGACGCGCTATAATTTATCTCACTATAGGCAACGATCTCGGCTATCACCGGGGGAGCTTCTCGGAAGAACGGAGAAAACCGCACCGAAGTGCGTTTCCTCTCAGTAGAACTGAGCGGGTGGGACCGTCATATCCTCGCAGCAAGAAAAACGAAGCGGAATGCTGATGGCATTCAAGCAGGGTGGTACCGCGCGACACTAGCGTCCCTGCATCTGGTGGAACCCACAAGTTTTTCTTGAAGGAGCGTTGAATGTCCGAATTCGGCAAAGTTTATCCCAAGGTCGATATGACAGGGGGGTCAACCAGATTCCCCGATATGGAAGAGGCAGTACTGAAATACTGGAAGGAAGATTCCACCTTCCAAGCTTCTATCGACCAGCGAGAGGGGCAGGAGGAATACGTCTTTTATGACGGTCCGCCCTTCGCGAATGGCTTGCCTCACTACGGGCATCTTCTGACAGGCTACGTCAAAGATATTATCCCTCGTTATCGCACCATGCAGGGCAATCTTGTCAGCCGTGTGTTCGGTTGGGACTGCCACGGACTGCCCGCAGAGCTGGAAGCTGAGAAGCAGCTGGGCATCAAGGACAAGGGCGAGATCGAGTCGATGGGCCTGGAAAAATTCAATAAGTTCTGCGCCACCTCGGTTCTTCGTTATACCGAAGAGTGGAAGGACTATGTAACCCGACAAGCCCGCTGGGTGGATTTTGCCAATGGGTATAAGACCATGGATCTCGGCTTTATGGAATCGGTCATGTGGGCTTTTAAGGCTCTCTACGACAAGGGCTTGATCTACCAGGGCTTTAGGGTACTGCCCTATTCCTGGGCCGAGCATACTCCTTTATCTAATCAGGAAACGCGTCTCGACGATTCCTATAAGATGCGCCAAGATCCCACATTAACGGTTACCCTGCCGATCACTGGGTTCCGAAAGGGAAGTAGTGCTAATCCCGATCTTGTTGGAGCGGCTGCGATTGCCTGGACCACCACGCCGTGGACCCTGCCCTCCAACTTGGCACTTGCGGTCAACCCCGACGTTGAATATGTGCGCGTCAAGGTGGGCCCATCGGGAGCAGCGGATTTTGTGGGTCAAGATTTCCTACTAGCCCGAGCCCTCGTGGACTCCTACGCGGCTGAGCTTGGGGACTTTGAGATTATCTCAGTTCACCCCGGTACCGACTTGATCGGACTGACCTATGAGCCGGTTTTCAATTATTTCCTTGACCACCCGCATGCCTTCCAGATCATCGGCGCTGACTATGTCACAACCGAAGACGGCACCGGCATCGTACACCAAGCTCCGGCCTTCGGTGAAGATGATATGATCGCCTGCCAGGCCCATGGAATCGATGTGGTGATTCCGGTGGATATGGATGGAAAATTCACCAGCCTCGTTCCTGAATATGAGGGTTTACTAGTCTTTGATGCCAACAAGGAGATCATCAAAGATCTTAAAAAAGCGCAACGGGTGGTGCGCCATCAAACTATTGAGCACTCCTATCCGCACTCGTGGCGCTCCGGTGAGCCGCTGATCTACATGGCTTTGCCGTCCTGGTTCGTGGCGGTCACTAAAGTCCGCGATCGCATGGTGGAACTCAACCATGAGCAGATCGAATGGATGCCTGCGCATATTCGCGACGGCCAATTCGGCAAATGGCTTGAAGGTGCGCGCGACTGGAATATCTCCCGCAACCGTTACTGGGGATCGCCTATCCCAGTGTGGGTCTCCGACGATGAAAACTATCCACGCATAGACGTCTACGGCTCCCTTGATGAACTTGAGCGCGATTTCGGAGTGCGGCCGACCTCCCTTCACCGCCCGTATATTGATGAGCTCGTGCGTCCGAATCCCGATGATCCGACAGGGGAGTCGATGATGCGGCGCGTTCCGGAGGTTCTTGACTGCTGGTTTGAATCTGGATCGATGCAATTTGCGCAGAAGCATTATCCCTTTGAGAACAAAGAGTGGTTCGACACCCACGCACCAGCAGATTTCATTGTGGAATACTCGGGGCAATCACGTGGCTGGTTCTACACTATGCACGTTCTGGCTACGGCTCTCTTCGACCGCCCAGCGTATAAGAAGGTAGTTGCTCACGGCATCGTACTCGGCGACGACGGTCTGAAGATGAGCAAGTCCAAGGGCAATTACCCGAATGTCAATGAGGTTTTCGATCGAGATGGGTCCGACGCTATGCGCTGGTTCCTCATGTCTTCACCGATCCTGCGTGGCGGCAACCTTATTGTCACCGAGCAAGGCATTCGCGAAGGTGTACGCCAAGCTTTGCTGCCCATGTGGAATGCTTATACTTTCCTCCAACTCTATTCCTCGAAGCCGGCCCAGTGGTCCCTAGATTCCGAGGACGTCCTCGACCGCTATATTCTGGCTAAGCTGCACGATTTGGTGCATAACATCACCACAGCGCTCGATGCAACCGACGTAGCACGGGCCTGTGATGAGGTGCGTTGGTTCTGTGATGCATTGACGAACTGGTATGTGCGTCGCTCCCGTGAGCGTTTCTGGGCGGGCGACGAAGAGCACCCCGAGGCCTTCAACACCCTCTACACCGTGCTTGAGACGCTCACCCGTCTAACCGCGCCACTACTGCCCATGATCTCGGAGGTTATCTGGAGGGCCTTAACCGGAGGTCGCTCTGTGCACTTAACGGACTATCCTCGGGCCAAAGATTTTGCGGCCAATGAGAACTTGGTCGGCGCCATGGATGATATCCGCGGGGTATGCTCGGCGAGCTCCTCTGTGCGAAAGGCTCATAAGCTACGTAATCGATTACCGCTGTCGAAGCTCACGGTGGCTCTTCCTGAGGCAGAACGGCTGGCGGAATTTACTTCGATCATTCGCGACGAAGTGAATGTAAAAAATGTAGAGCTAACTTCGAATGTTGATTCTGTGGGCCGCTTCGAGGCCGTCGTGAATGCCAAGGTAGCTGGTCCTCGCCTCGGCAGGGACGTACAACGGGTGATTAAGGCTGTGAAGGCTGGTAACTACGAAATTCTAGAGACCGGAACCCTGCTTGCCGACGGCATCGAATTGCAACCAGCAGAATTTAGCGAGCGGCTCGTCGCCGCCGATCCAGCCTCGACGGCAGCCATCGAGGGCGTCGGTGGACTGGTGGTATTGGATACGACGCTCTCGGAGGACCTTGAAGCCGAGGGATGGGCCGCTGATATTGTGCGCGGTCTTCAAGACGCCAGAAAGAATAGTGGCTTTGAGGTATCCGATCGCATCAGCGTGGTGCTGTCGGTGCCAGGTGAGAAGGTGGAATGGGCTCAACGCCACCGCGACTTTATCGCTGGCGAAGTATTAGCCACCGAATTCTCTATCGTGAGCAACGAAACCTTGGATCACGAGGTGCTCAGTGGAGTTAGTGCGCACCTGCAGCGCAGCTAGGTTATAAAAAGTTATAAAAAGGAGGCCTCATAGCGAGGCCTCTTTTTTTACTGTAGATTCAAATACTCGGCAACCTTGCGAGCCTGGAATTCAGTACCTAATTCGGTGGGGTGTAGCGGCAACATCGGATCGCGCGCCGGAGTATCCACAATGGCTTTGATATAGCGCTGATTCTCAGGTGCACACAAACCGTGCCCAATCGAATCGGTATAGACATCGACGTACTCTACCCCTAAAAGTGGGGCGGCCTCCTGCATTGCGTGATTTAGAGCACGCACGTAGTCGTAGGCACCCACTACAGGTATGGATAGGTGGATCGGAAATCCAAAGCGATCACTACTGATCAAGCAGCCTTGATTATCGGGGCCGACAACTTCGGGATATCCCACCAATAAAATACGCGCCTGCGGAGCTAATTCTTTAATGCGGCTGATCGACTCTTTTATACGAATAATATAATTATCAGTGGTGACAAGGGGCGTTGATCCAGCAAGGCCGTAGTCACGGACACCATTCCAGGATTCATTTCCTCCGATAGTGATGGTGACAATCTGAGTATCGGGGCCGAGAGCTCGAGATGGGGCGGCATTGTTGAGAAGTGTCATCATCGTGGCTTTGACTGGCCGGCCGATATAATCGTCGCGGATGACAGCACCTGAACAGGTGAAATTAGCAAAACTGTTGAAGTATCGAGCAAGCGCTTCTGGGTATGAGATATCCCCATATCGGCAGAATTCATTGGGGTTAAGAATCTCGTAGTGTTCCGTGGTGCTAGGGTTCGCGGCGAAGGAGTCGCCGAGAGCCACGTACTCGGCGCCAGTTCCGGAGCCGATAAGCGTTGTGGAGTGGAGTTTTGCCTGCGCCGGGGTGCAAGTGATGGCGAGCAATATGATGAGTGTGAGGACGTATTTGGTCGATGTTTTTATCGCGTACACATTAATCATATTAGTTGTTTTGACTATCAAATAATAGCCATATTTTCCCTCAAATTTCCGCATTTGCACCTGATAGTGCTTTTAGTACACTTGTTCGCATGGATAAGAGGTGGGTACTGCACATTGATATGGATGCCTTCTTCGCCTCAGTGGAACAGCTCACCAAACCGACCCTCAAGGGACGCCCCGTCCTTGTGGGCGGCACCTCCGGGCGCGGAGTAGTAGCGGGCGCTAGCTATGAAGCGCGTGCCTTTGGTGCCCATTCAGCCATGCCCATGCACCAAGCAAAAAATCTCGTGGGATATAGTGCCGTAGTTATCTCACCCCGGAAAAACGTCTACTCACTAGTATCTCAGCGGGTCTTCCGTATTGTGAAAAATAAAGCGGGTCTCATCGAACAGCTCTCTATCGACGAGGCATTCCTAGAGCCGGAGAACCTACATGGTCAAGAGGCTGAAGAGGTGACAGCGTGGGCTGAAAACTTGCGACAAGCAATCCGCGAAGAAACAGGACTCACGTGCTCTATTGGGTGCGGAAGCGGAAAACAGGCCGCAAAAATCGGGTCTGGTTTGGCGAAACCGGACGGAGTAGCTGTTATTAATCACGAAGATGAGCGCGAAATTCTCGGTGCTCTGCCAGTAGGAAAACTATGGGGAGTCGGACCAGTGGCTTCCCGCCGATTGAAAGATCTAGGGGTTCATACGATTGCCGATTTTGCCGCGCTTGAAGAAAAAGAAGTGGAAATTGCCCTCGGTCGAGCCACAGGGCTAGCTTTGTGGGAGATTGCCCGGGGAAACGACAACCGTCCCGTAGCCCCCCGCGCTATTGCAAAATCTGTGGGCGCCGAATTTACCTACTCAGAAGATTTGATCGCAAAAGACGATGTGGACCAGGCTTTGCAGCGCGCTTTTCGCAGCGCTCACCAACGTTTGCTCAAAGATGGACGAGGAGCGCGCACTGTCAGTGTCAAACTTAAAATGGCCGATCACCACAACGAAACACGCTCCCACTCTTTCCTCTACGCCACCGACGACCAGCAATTATTAGAAAAGACAGCGGAATTGCTCCTCCGCTATCCGCAGGAAGTAGGACCTATTCGCCTCGTCGGCGTATCCTTTTCCAACCTCGAAATGCCGAGCCAGGAGATGCTATTCCCTGAATTGCTGCCCAGTAAACCAGTAGCGTCGGCAGAGTCTGACTACGAGGTCGGAGTCCGTAGCTCGACCCCAGAAATCAGCACCGAGGTTGATATTAGTTCCCACGATAATGGCGGATGGCGCCCCACCCAAGATATCTCCCATCCTGACTATGGTCATGGGTGGATCCAAGGATGTGGACACGGAGTGCTGACCGTCCGTTTTGAAACCCGCGCGACAGGCCCGGGATTTATTAAGACATTCTCAACCGACGATCCCCTCCTAGAGCCGGCTGATCCTATAGCGAGCCTGGCGTGGCCAGACAACCTAGCTGAGGAAGATTTCTAAAAGAGAGTTTCCGGCACACGGCCTGAGGCGATGGCAATCGCGAGGAGCACGCGAGCCTGGGCGCTGCGAAAATAGCGCGAGCCTACGACACCATGGGCCTTGAGAGTACTACCACCGCCCGCCCCGCCGTACAATGCATTCACTTCGCCTCTGGGCACACGCGTGCTTATCACAACGGGAATATTTTTCTCACGGGCGTCGATCAACGCCGCCGCCATCTCAGCACCAACATTTCCGGCCCCCATCGCCTCGACAACAAGACCGTTCGCTCCAGCTGCTAGAGCAGCATCGACAAGAGTGCGCGGAGCCCCAGGATAAGCATAAATAATGTCAACCCGAATATCTTCAAGTGGAACCACCGGCACCGGCTCTGCCCGCTCGGGTTCCTCGGGTGCATTCGTGGCAAAACCGAGGAAGTCTCTGGTATGCCATTTCATCATTCCGCGTGCGGCTAGGACCGCGCGACCGAAGGTGACCAGTACTCCTATATTACGAGCGCTTGAATCTAAAGCGACTATTACAGCATCAGCAAGATTATCGTAGCCGTCATAGTGCTCCGAATCGAACGGTTCCTGGGAGCCAGTAACAACAATCGGGCGAGCGTCGGTGTGGAAGGTATCGAGGGCGATCGCTGTCTCTTCCATCGAATCGGTTCCGTGCGTGACTATGACACCCGTTACCGTGGGATCGCGCAGGGCTTCGTGGCAGACAGTAACGATGGTGTCGATGGTGGCAAAGGTCATGGCGGACGAGTCAATGACGCCAACAGACCTGACCTCAAACGTGCACTGATCATGAAAACGCTGGCGAATCGGGGCGATGAGTTTTTCGCCAGTAATTTCTGGATGGCGAGCGCCGCCGGCATGTGCCACGGAAGCGATGGTTCCGCCGGTGGTCACGACAACAATCTTGGGCAAGGTAGGAGAGCTCATAGATATAGGGTGCCACAGTGGCTGGTGGTGCGAGAATTTTTCGCCCTGAGGATATTCCTGCGATAGTCTAGAGGGATTAGATCCGATCGTGAACCGATAAAGGAGATTTCTTTGATGACCTCGTCGAAAATCGCGGCCCTAGCGCTTGCTGCCACCACCGCATTCAGTTTGAGTGCCTGCTCGACCGATACCGATGCAACCACCGATACGGTGGCCCCTACAGAGACCACGATGAGTCCCACGGAGGCTATGGCCCCCAGTCTGCCTACTGCCGAGGAACTCAATGCACTCTTGGCTCTCGCAGCCGACCCCAACGTGCCAGTGGAAGAGAAGACCAAAACAGTCCAAGGTGGCGAAACTGTACCAGAGCTCTTCCAGGTCATGACCGATTCTAAGTTGGAATCAGGTGCAGAGTTCCAAGTGGTTCAGCCCATTCTTCCCGGTTATACCCCTGACTCAGTACTGGCAACGGTCAATTTCATGCTGCCGGATCGGGAACCTCAACCAGCGGAGAATGTAGAATTCATCTACGAAGATGGGCACTGGAAGCTATCCCAATCCTGGGCCTGTACCCTAATTACCAATACGGTCACTCCCGAACAGGTCCCACCGCTATGTAATGAGACCTTAGGTAATGAGCCTGCTGCTCCTGAGAACCCTGGGGTGCCAGCGTCCCCAGAAGATGCTGAGATGCCACCAGCCCCACCAGCAGCGTAGAAAATATTAACCAGAAAGATACAGGACGGCGACGAAGAATTGATGAAGAGCTTAGCCAAGATAGCCCTGATCACCTTAAGTAGTGGTGCTCTTATCGCAGGGTGCAGTACTGATAACTCATCGACGGCACCAAATGGCGAAGCAGCGCAAGACGCGACAGCGGTTTTCGCCGCTGAGTGTGGTATCACGGCAGAGGGATTCGGTGATATCTCCGAAAAACTCCCGGAAGACAAACTATCTGACCCGGTCTCCTTAGTCTTTGAAACTAACCGCGGCGATATCCCCTTAACCCTTGACCCGCACAAAGCTCCCTGTACCTCGGCGATTATCGCTCACCTGGCGAAGTCCGGCTTCTACACCAATACGGTGTGCCATCGTCTGACTACTGACGGGATCTATGTGCTCCAGTGCGGCGACCCAGAGGGAACCGGACGAGGTGGCCCCGGCTTCCGCTTTGCCGATGAATATCCGGTTGGAGAATCTGCGCAAGGACTCTATATGGCCGGCACTGTAGCCATGGCTAATGCGGGCCCTGATACCAACGGATCTCAGTTCTTCATCAACTACAAAGACTCCCCATTGCCCCCTAACTACACACTCTTTGGAACCGTGGAACCTGAAGGGATGGACGTTCTTAGGGATATCGCTGCTCATGGAGTCAAAGATGGCGCAGTCGATGGCCCACCCGCACAGAGTGTGGAGATCGAAAAAGTTAGCATATCAGCGCCGAAAAAGAAATAACCTAGCAAAGTCACACCCCTTGGGATTCCCAAGGGGTGTTGTGTATGTGGTATCTCGTGCTCGACGAGAAGATGCGCTTAGGCTATAGAGAGCGTTTCAGCAACTCACCACATAAAACCAGCTATACACCAGCGCTGATGGCGCGATCACCACCTATGCCTTACTGCTTTCCGTGCGAGCACGCACTCCAGCGGCCGCCCGGTGCCTCGAGTCCGGCACCCCGCGAAGCAGGGAATGCGGGGACCGCTTGATCCCCTCACCACAGCAGTGGGGGTATCCTATGCTCGATGAGATAGCGCGCTCACGGCGTCCACACCGCCTAGAGTCGTCGATAAGTGCATCATCAATCTGCCTGTGCGCACCGCGTACCTACGCTACACTCCAGAGCTGAAGGTTGCTTTCACTGGCATCTCTGCGAGCAAGCTGCACAATCTTCCCCCCTATGATCTTGGCTCAAAGACTCTAATTGCTCAGTGCGACAGGACCTATATACATGTTCGTTCCTATAAATCTATTGACCTCATGACGCCTGTGTGGCCGTGGGCAGGGAGGTGGCTGCACCTAGTATCTCCACTACCTTTTTACTGCGGTGGAACGAACTCCACAACGGTGCTGTTATCTTGTACCACCCGCACCTCATTACCCGCGGCTGCATATATAACTCGCGCGATAATTTTTAAACTACCGGAAACAGGCAGCGGGTGGGAGGTATCAATGACTAACTCGCCTTCGCTTACACTCTCGGCGCTGATAACCTCTAGTTTTTCCCCTTGAGCCTCGATGGCTCCCTGCGAGGGACGTTGCTGAACACTCACTCCTAGTCGCACCACAGATCCAAATCGCTCGAGAAGCTCGAAGGTCATATCCTGTAAGTAGCTGGCGGAAGCACTAGTGATCCGTGATTCAACTGTCCATCTAGCGCCGACCCCAACGGGCTCTTGGGGGAAAACTACCGGTAGCCCCACCAGGGTCAGCAAACTGTCTTCTGTCTGGGCTCGAGCAGCATCTGTGGCCTGAGTGGGAGCAGCAAAATTAACGGAAGAGATCCTCCCGGAATCGTCAGCGAACCATCCAAAACCGAAGCCGCGGGCAGTATCGAGATCGGTATCGGAATTGGCGCTGCGTACCTTGAGAAAAACGCTTCGAGTGGACTCTTCGGATTGCTGAGCAGGGACGCTCTCCGCAGTGACCTTAAGCGTGGTCACCGCAGGTGACGCCGCGTCTAAGGAAGGCTGGAGGCTGAGCGTATCGCCGGTCGATATCTGCTGACTCAGCGAGGACCCGACCTTCACGGTCGCTGCTTGAGTGGGGGTGTTGTGATCCTGAAAGATCAGGGGGTTGCGGGGGCTTTCTCCTTTCTCAATAAGTCGAACTCGTGGGGGCTGTAGCGCTAGACCTACAGCCTGGTCAACCGGTACTTGATCGCGCTCACCGGTGACACTACATCCTGCAATACCTGTCAATATGATGGCTACCGAAAGACTGACAAGGGTACGAGAGAGAGAAAACATGTACGTAGCCTACCTGTTGGTAGCGGGGGCAAGGTAGCGAAAAGAGGGACCTTTTGCAAAGATAAGAGGGTGCAGAGATCGAAAAGCTTATATTTAACTGGCATGATCTGGGGGATCATCGTGATCTTGGCTCTCCTAGACCAAGGCATCAAAGAGTGGATCCTCGCCAATATCGCCCGCGGTGACAGATGGCCGATCGTGGGGGAGTGGCTGAGCATTCGTCTCGCCTTCAATTCTGGTGCCGCCTTCTCCCTGGGCTCGAGTACGACGTGGCTATTTACGCTCATTAAAACGGTCGTGCTCATTGGCATTCTAGTTTTTTCGTTCCGTGTTAATACGGTGTGGGTCGGTATCGTCCTTGGTCTTGTCGGCGGTGGCACCCTGGGAAACCTTATTGATCGTTTGATACGACCTCCAGGATTCTTTTTTGGGCATGTTGTTGACTATATTTCGGTCTCACGGTTCGCGGTTTTCAACTTTGCCGACGCCTGCCTCACCATAGGAATCGCGATCTATGTGGTACGTTCGCTCCTCGCGGAGAGGAGTGCCCAGTGAGAGAACACCGCACCTTCTCAATCCCCGAAGGTTTAGATGGAATGCGTGTCGACGCTGCCATGTCCAAATTGCTTGGGATTTCACGCACCGTTGCCGCTGAGCTCGCCACTAATGGCGATATATCAGTCGATGGGAAAATCCTGGGAAAGGCAGATAAGATCACCCCAGGTGGCCTTCTCGAAGTGCTTCTTCCTGCGCCACAGGAGCCGCTAGAACCCAAAGCCGAACCTGTTGAGGGCCTCGACATCCTCTATGCTGACGAGGATGTGATAGCGGTAGATAAACCGGTAGGAGTAGCTGCCCACCCCACGGTGGGCTGGGAAGGTCCCACTGTTGTTGGGGGTTTAGCCGCTGCGGGTTTTCGAATATCTACCTCCGGCCCCCCAGAACGCAACGGAATCGTGCAACGTCTAGACGTTGGCACCTCAGGTGTCATGGTAGTGGCGGCGAGCGAGCGCGGTTATGCGATACTCAAGCGCGCCTTTAAGGAGCGGACCGTCAAGAAGACCTATCATGCGCTCGTGCAAGGTCATATGGATCCCTTCCAGGGGACAATTGAGGCCCCCATTGGCCGCCACCCAAGTTCGGGATGGAAGTTCGCGGTGACCACTGACGGTAAATATGCGGTTACCCACTATGAAACCCTAGAAGCTTTCGTGGAGGCCTCGCTTTTAGAAGTACACCTTGAAACTGGGCGGACGCACCAAATTCGCGTGCACACAGCTGCACTGCATCACCCGTGTTGCGGTGATCCGATGTACGGCTCCGATCCGGTTATGGCACAGCGCTTAGGCCTAGAGCGGCAATGGCTGCACGCGGTTAGACTCGGTTTCGAGCACCCCGCCTCGGGTAAATGGATGGAGATCTGCTCACCATATCCACCGGACCTCCGTCATGCGCTCGACGTAGTGCGCGCTGGCAATTCTTAGTAGCCATGGCGGCTGATACTATCCGCGTCGGCCTAGCTGTTGTATCGCTTGCCGTGATGGGCTCGGGTTATAGCTTCTTTGTTGCCGATACTGCCAAGGAACCACCCGTGATCTTTAACGGCGATGTACTAGGGCCAGAACGTGGGGAGACGCGCGCGGATTATCAGCAGCGATCACGTATGAGTAGGCGAGAGCATCATGCCCCCGCTTTTGCCTATATTAGTTTTGTGCGTCCCATCCCCGCCGACCTGGCCGGCGAGATCGTCTTAGCGGTCGAAAGAGTCAATGCGGTGGGGGTAGGCGAAGCTGCGGTCATTGGTATACCCGAAACTATTACTCAACCTCGGGGTGACCATCTAGAGGAACAAATTCGGCTGAAAGGCCTCGATCCCAATGCTGTGACGGGGCTTGTTGTCCACGCCTCACCGACAACTCTTGATCAGGTGGCACAAGCCTCAGAGGTACTCGCTATCGAGGTTCTCCCCTCCGATGCTCGCTGGGGACTGTTTAGCGTTCGACCCGTCTCCTATTAGTCCTATGTGACCGATGGGATCTATGGGATCTGGTGGCGCGAATGAGGGTATCGCTCATATAGATGGCAACAGCGATCCAGATGAGGATAAAACCCATCCACTTCCATGAATCGACGCTCTCGTTGACAACAAAAACTGCCCATAGTAGCTGCATAGTCGGGGTCATATACTGCAACATCCCCACCGTTGACAGTGGTATCATCCGCGCGCCCTTTCCAAAGAGGAGAAGAGGAACAGCAGTAATCACGCCTGTAGCGATCAGAAGGGCACTGTGATGAGGTCCCACGGAGGCGAAACTACCCTGACCGGAGTATTCGAGGTAACCTATCGCCGCTAGAGCGCAAGGAGTGAGCACCAAAGTTTCAGCCGTCAAGGTGAGCGAAGCTGGAAGATTGATTTTTTTCTTAATCAGACCATAGGTACCAAAACTAAATGCCAGACTTAAAGCAATAATTGGGGGCTCACCTGCGAGCACTGTCAGAAATACTACTGCGAGAACCGCAATGCCGATGCTTATAGTCTCGAGAAAACGCAAGCGCTCCTTAAGAAAGATAATTCCGAAAAGAACGTTGACAAGAGGGTTAATAAAATACCCGAGTGCGGCATCGGCCACATGCCCCGAATTAACAGCAATCACATAAATAAGCCAATTCAATGCAATAGCGATACTGGCAAACGACAACCACCCCCACGTTGTGCGGTCGATCTCGCGCAGTCTGCGTGCTGTGCCCGTAAGAGAAATGATGACCAGCATGATAACGGCGGTCCACACAATACGGTGGGCTATAATTTCATAAGGGGAAGCCGCAGCAAGCAGCGGAAAATAAGCAGGGAATAGACCCCACAGAAGATAAGCCGAAACGACATACAGCATAAGCGCTCATCATAGTGCCAGAAGCCTAAAAACCTCGAAAATCTCCCGGCCCACCAGACAGATGCACGGGTGAAGTAAACACACTAGACTCAACACCTATGGCAAAAAAATCTTCCTTCGTACACCTGCATAACCACACGGAATATTCCATGCTCGATGGGATGGCTAAGGTGAATATGCTGGCCGAGGAAGTCTCCCGCCAAGAGATGCCAGCAGTGGGAATTACCGATCACGGCAATATGTTTGGCGCGGACGCCTTTTACCGAGCAATGACCGGCGCCGGCATCAAGCCAATTATCGGCATCGAAGCATATCTAGCCCCCGGTTCTCGTTTCGATCTCAAGCGCCAGCGGTGGGGTGATGAAAGCCAAAAATCCGACGATGTCTCCGCGTCGGGAGCGTATCTACACCAAACAATGGTGGCAGAAACAGCTGAGGGGCTTAAAAACCTCTTTTATCTCTCGTCGATGGCCTCGTATGAAGGTCAACTGGGCAAGTGGCCACGTATGGATGCCGAACTCATTGCTGAGCACGCAACCGGCATTATTGCCACAACTGGGTGTCCCTCCGGCGACGTTCAAACGCGCCTGAGGCTCGGCCAATTTGATAAAGCCTTAGAAGCTGCCGCGATGTGGCAGGACATCTACGGACGAGACAATTATTTTCTCGAGCTCATGGACCACGGCCTCAATATTGAGAACAGAGTTCGCGGCGAATTGCTAGAGATCGGGAAGAAACTCAACCTTCCACCTCTAGTGACCAATGACTGCCATTATGTCTTGGAGTCTCAAGCTCATGCCCACGAAGTCATGCTGTGCGTGCAAACGGGTAAAACAATGCACGACCAAGATCGCTTCAAATTCGACGGCAGCGGCTACTATGTCAAATCTGCCGCACAAATGCGTGAATTATGGGATCATTTGGTTCCGGATGCGTGCGATAACACCCTCTGGATCGCCGAGCGTGTTCAAGACTATGGTCGCCTGTGGGAGCCACATCCCCATGACCGCATGCCCATTGCGGATGTACCGGAAGGACATACTCCGACCTCGTGGCTTCAGCACCAGGTCGCAGAAGGCCTCAAAGAGAGGTTCCCTGGCCAGGAGGTGCCCCAAGAATATCTCGACCGCGCACGATACGAAATCGAAGTAATCGATTTGAAGGGCTACCCCTCGTACTTTTTAATTGTCGCGGAGCTCATCAAATACGCACGTTCGGTGGGTATTCGTGTGGGACCAGGCCGAGGTTCGGCCGCAGGTGCACTCGTAGCCTACGCGCTCACTATCACCAATATCGACCCAATTGAGCATGGATTGCTCTTCGAGCGCTTCCTCAACCCGGAACGCCCCTCGGCCCCCGATATAGATATCGATTTCGATGATCGCCGCCGAGCGGAGATGATCCGCTACGCGGCCGAGCGCTGGGGTGAGGACAAGATCGCCCAAGTGATTACATTCGGCACCGTGAAAACGAAACAAGCGCTGAAAGACGCCGCTCGAACCTTGCACGGCCAGCCAGGATACCAAATTGCCGATCGCATCGCTAAAACCCTCCCGCCTGCGGTAATGGCCAAAGATATCCCGCTATCTGGCATTATGGACCCAGAGCACCCCCGCTACCAAGAAGCCGGTGAGGTTCGCAAACTCATCGAAGCCGACGCAGAAATAAAAAAGATCTACGATACTGCCCGAGGCCTTGAAGGAGTGGTACGGCAGGCGGGTGTTCACGCTTGTGCCGTGATTATGGCCTCAGTTCCACTGCTTGACTGTATTCCCATGTGGAAACGCCCAAATGACGGTGCACTGATCACAGGCTGGCCCTATCCAGCATGTGAAGCCATAGGCTTGTTGAAAATGGACTTCCTAGGGCTCCGCAACTTAACGGTTATCGGCGATGCTATCGAGAATATTAAGATCAATCGCGATACCACCGTGGATCTCGAGAGCCTCGACACCCATGATCCTGAAGTCTATAAATTGCTGAGCCGAGGAGATACCTTGGGTGTCTTCCAGCTCGACTCTGCTGGCATGCAAGAGTTGCTCAAGCGCATGCAGCCAACTGGCTTTAACGATATCGTGGCATCCTTGGCGCTCTACCGCCCAGGGCCTATGGCAGTGGGCGCGCACCATGAATACGCCGACCGGAAAAACGGACGGAAGCCCAAAGAACCCATCCACCCTGAGTTGGCGGATGTCCTTGAAGATATTCTCGCCGAAACTCATGGGCTGATTGTTTACCAAGAGCAAATCATGGCGATCTCTCGCAAGCTGGCCAACTACACCGCGGGTGAAGCAGATGGCTTCCGTAAAGCCATGGGTAAAAAGAAAAAAGAAGTCCTTGAAGCAGAATACGAGAAATTTTCCACTGGCTGCTTCAGCAATGGGTTTTCCAAGGAAGCGGTCGACGCATTGTGGAATGTGATTTTGCCCTTCGCCGGCTACGCTTTCAATAAGTCCCACGCCGCAGGCTATGGACTGGTCTCCTATTGGACCGCCTACCTGAAGGCTAATTTTACAGCTGAGTATATGGCGGCACTGTTAACATCGGTGGCGGACAAAAAAGATAAAATGGCGATCTATCTAGCGGATTGTCGTCACCTCGGGATTTCTGTGCTGTCCCCAGACGTGAATGAATCGCGATTCAACTTCCTCCCTGTGGGTTCCGATATCCGCTTCGGACTCGGAGCGGTGCGAAATGTCGGCGAGGACGTGGTGAATTCGATTGTCAAAGCGCGCGAAGACAAGGGCAGTTATAGAAACTTTTCTGACTATCTCGATAAAATTGACCTCACCGCCTGTAATAAGCGCGTCACGGAATCGCTGATCAAAGCGGGTGCCTTTGATTCTCTCGGGCATCCGCGCCGGGGACTTTCACTTATCTCCGATGAGGCCGTTGATGCCGCCACCGGGCCGAAGAGGGCCATGGATAAGGGGCAATTTGATCTTTTCGCAGGTCTCGGCGCCGATTCGGACTCGAGTCCGGCGGAGATTTTCACTATCGACGTCCCTGATCAGGAGTGGGATAAGAAGCACCAATTGGCTCTCGAACGCGAGATGCTCGGCCTGTATGTATCTGCGCATCCTCTCGATGGCTACGAAGATGCCCTTGCCGCTCAAACCAAGACTCCGCTGTCGATCATCGCTTCACAGGACGTCAGTCATGGCCAAGAGGTCGAGATTGGTGGCATCATCTCAGCCGTTGATCGGAGAGTATCGAAAAAAGATGGTACACCGTGGGCCATTGTGACCGTGGAGGACCATGCTGGTGTGCAAGTTGAGGTCCTGGTTTTCTCGAAGACTTATGCCATTGTGGGTCCACATATCGTTGAAGACAATATTGTTCTCATCAAAGCCCATATCAGTATCCGGGAGGATCGGGTTGGAGTTTTCTGCGATGATCTGAAAATACCCGATTTGGGTATAGGAAATGGAACCGGGTTACCAGTTCGTTTGAACCTGCGCACCGATCAATGCACGATGGAGAATCTTGGCAAGCTCAAATCTGTCTTGCTGGCTAATAGCGGGGAATCGGATGTGTATCTCAACCTTGTCGACGGAGATGAATCGCACACAATGATCTTAGGTGAAAGCCTTCGAGTCGAACGGTCAGCTAGCCTTATGGGTGACCTTAAAGCGACCTTGGGCCCTGGGATTCTGGCTTAAAGAATAAAGGCGCTGCTTGGATATGCAGCGCCTTTATTCAGCCGACAAGCACGGTAGATAATTGCTGGGTTCGAGCGATGAAATCATCGATTTGCATACGAAGGCCCACAAGGAAATTATGTGGCCCCTCTGCAATGATGCGGTAGATCAGAGCTGCACCGCCCACTAAGGCCGCCGCAATCATAGTGAGATCGATAGGGGTACTGCCGGTTAAAGAGGAACCAGGTTTGAGCGCCTGCTCATAGAGTGACCCCTCTTGCTGTTCGACGTCGGTGGTCATGAGTTCCGCTGACTGCTGTTTCTGGTTAGTGGGCGCCTCTGCGGCCACTGCGTGCCCGGTTATAAGCGGAAGGGTGAGCATAACCGCTGCTACACTGTGGGTCACCCGCATTAAACGCGCACCCCAGCCTGCTTAAGAGCGTTGTTGAGCATCCCCTGTAGTTCAGGGAAAGCCCGGAATACCGAAGCCCCGAAAACGGCAATAGATGCTATAAGACCGAATACTGCACTAATAATGGGAAGGTGCTTTTCCTCGAGGTCGCCCATCCGGACAAGGGCTCCATTCTCGTTGAACTCGAAGAAATCATCCTCGGAAGAAGCTACGCCATCCGCACCCTTGTCACTGCCATAGTGGTCGGGTTTTTTCTCCTCAGTTGTGGGGGCTGCAGTTGTCCCGGTGGTGCCGGTGGTCTCAGTGGTCTCAGTGGTTTGGGAACTTTCGGTGGCTCCAGCGGGCACGGCGATCAGAGCCGCGACAGTACCTAGGCTGACCACCAGGGTGCTAATAGAACGAGGGCGCATCGTTTGCTCCTTTATAAATGTAGTGAGTCTTGTAGTGAGCGTGATTCCTTGCGATAATAACGCATTGAAGCAGTGTGATCACCAATAGCAAAGACGTTAGCAGGTTTGACCGCACGGTGCGCGATACCAGATGCACACTAGCTGGTGAGAGCCCGCAGCCGAGGTGATTTTTTTCGCTCGAAACCTAAAGCGCTAAGCTAGGTATTCATGAGTACCCCAGCAGATCATTCGCCAGCACAAACTCCGGTTAATATCCACGCAGCGGATATTCAAATTGCGCAGGCTCGAATTTCTGCAACAATCGGCACCACACCTTTACAATTCTGCCCCAGGCTCTCACAATTAACGGGCGCCGAGATCTACCTGAAGCGCGAAGATCTTCAAGATGTTCGTTCCTATAAGATTCGCGGGGCTGTTAACGCTATTTCACAGCTCAGTGATGAGCAGAAAAAGGCTGGAATTGTGGCAGCATCGGCTGGCAATCATGCCCAAGGCGTTGCTTTCGCGTGTCGGACTAAGGGAATCAACGGTCGTATTTTTGTACCCTCAGCTACCCCCAAACAGAAGCGGGATCGCATCATGGTGCACGGTGGCGAGAATATTACCTTGGAGGTCACTGGGGCAAATTTCGATGAGGCAAGTGCTGCAGCTCATCATTATGCCCTGGAGACAGGAGCGACGATCATCGAGCCCTTTGATGCCGCAAATACAGTGATCGGCCAAGGCACGGTGGCGGCAGAAATTCTCTCTCAGTTATCGGCCTTGGGTAAAACCCTTGACACAATTGTGGTCCCCGTGGGCGGGGGCGGATTGATCTCGGGAATCTTAAGTTATTTGGCTGATCTGTCGCCTCGTACCGCAGTGGTGGGGGTCGAACCCAAGGGAGCTCCATCTTTGGAGGCGGCCTTAAAAGCCAACGGCCCTGTGACGCTTCCAGCTGTCGATCCCTTCGTTGACGGAGCAGCTGTGAAGCGTATAGGGGATATTAACTACCAAGTAATTGAACAGAATCTCGGTCGGCTGCACCCGTTGACGGTCAGTGAGGGTGTGGTGTGTACCGAGATGATCGAGCTGTACCAGAACGAAGGAATTATAGCTGAGCCCGCGGGAGCTCTTTCCGTGGCGGCGCTGCGAGATCTGAAATTTGGTGCTGGTGATATCGTCGTGTGCGTGATTTCAGGCGGCAATAACGACGTCCTTCGTTATTCCGAGATCGTCGAGAGATCACTCGTGCAACGCGGACTTAAGCACTATTTCTTAGTCAGTTTCCCCCAGGAGCCCGGACAGCTGCGAAGCTTTCTTAACGACATCCTAGGGCCCGATGACGATATCACTCTATTCGAGTATCTCAAGCGCAATAACCGCGAAACTGGCACTGCATTGGTAGGTCTACAACTAGGGTCTGCTAGCGATATCGACGGGCTCAAAGCGCGGATGGATGCATCCCGAATTACCTGCCGACACCTTGAGCCTGGAACGCCAGAATACGAATTTGTGGTGAGTTAACCGTTGGCAAGAGCATATCGGCGCCCGAGAGCCCATCGAGAATTCTTTAACGAATTTGAGATCAAGCGCAGTAAATTTCTCACCTTCATCGCTCGGGTTGAAGATGAAGAGCAGGCACGCGCGTTTATTGCAGAGATTCGATCCCGTTACCCAGATGCTCGCCATCACTGCAGCGCCTACCTCTACCACGTCGACGGGTCGAACCCAATCGAGCGATCCTCAGATGATGGTGAGCCCTCTGGCACCGCTGGTACCCCGATGCTGGATGTGCTTCGAGGTTCCGGACTCCTAGATATCGCAGCGGTGACCGTACGATATTTTGGTGGCATCAAGTTGGGCGCTGGTGGTCTAGTACATGCCTATTCCGATTCTGTTATGCGCTGCCTTGATCAAGTCGAAAGTGTCAGTCGCGCACGTCAAGATCTTTTTCAAGCCGACTTCAACTACAGTGATGCAGGCAAGATAGAAGCCGAATTACGTGGACGCGGATTTCATGTGACTGAGGTGGAGTACAAGCATCGCGCACATTTTACAATCGCGGTAGACCCGGGTGGAAAAGCGGAGTTAGAAAGCTTTCTAGCGGCACTGACTGCAGGTGGGGCGCGGCTTACTGATGCCGGAAGTACGTGGGTAGAATCAAACCTATGACTCTTCAATCACCACATAGCACCGAACAAAGAAAAATAGCCGTGCGCAGTCACGCCCGCGCCGCCGTCGCTTGGGGCGGTGCTGGGTTGGCCGCTGCCGTGGGAGGGCTTTTAGTTTCGCAGATCGGCATCAGCATCATCGCCGCAGCCGTTAGCTTAGCTGGAGTGGGTGTGAACTACGGGCGAATTCGTGCGATTATCAACTACCGTGATCAATGGTGACCGATAACAGTCCCGTTCGAGTCGACTCCTGGGTATGGGCGGTACGGTTACTTAAGACACGCTCGAAAGCAGCTGATGCCTGCAAGGCAGGCCATATCAAGGTGAATGCGAAAGCAGTGAAGCCTTCGCACCTTGTCGTCCCTGGAGATCGGGTTAGTGTTTGGGCAGATCATCATTTCACCGATGTTGAAGTGACCAAAACCGTGAAAAAACGTGTGGGCGCCAGCATAGCTCGAACGTGCTATATCGATCATTCGCCGCCGCCTCCGCCAAGAGATTTAGGCATCCCACGACGAGATCGTGGTGCGGGCCGCCCGACGAAGAAGGAACGTCGACAGCTCGATCGTTTAATCGGGCGCGACCGTTAAAAGACGTGGGAAACTAACGGGAGACTCCGCTCGAGGCGATGAACGCGCTGTTTAGGGTGCTTTCCACTTGATCCGGTGAGGCGGATATGCTCGCGACCGTATTGTGCAAGGAGAAGATCGTCGATTACTCGCACGTGTCCAGGGCGGAATTTATAATTCATGGCTTCACGGATACGGGTGATATTCCGAGGGCTCAATAATGCTTCCAGTTGGCCAGCAGTACGAATTTCGTGAGCGTGGAGAAGCTCCTCAAGCCACTGGTAGCTGGAGATAGACGACTGAGGGATCTGGTTGCCGTTGATCATGGTGATAATCCCCGGCAAGGTTTCGGCAGTAAATTCCACCCCAGGATCGGCCGCGGAACTTTCGCGAGGTTCCTCGATAGCGGCAATCTGATCAAATTGTTGATCGGCTAGTTCGATCAAGCCTGCAGCAAGGGTAAAAGCCCGATCAACCTGAGGAGACAATTTACGCGATCGACGCTTGTATCGGATATCGTGCTCGAATTCGGCCCAGGCATGCTGCAGAACGGTACGAATCTGCACCTCAAATTCTTGGCCCATATAGTTAGACAACTCGCTGGTTCTACTATCAACTTCCACGATGAGATGGTGAGAACCGTAGCCAAAGGTTCCTGAAATGCGAGCCTGCTCCGCCTTATCCACACTTCGGCGCACCGTGAATTCATCGCTCAAAGCCTCAATGATCTGTGGAATCTCAGTCGAGTGGTAGGTGGTAATACGTACTCCGATGAGATCGTGGATATCACGAATCGGGTTGGGGTAAACAGGGGAGCCATCGGCGTGCTTCTTTTTGATCTTAGCGCGCAAGGAGCGCCACGATTTTATGCGTACGCTGACCCGATCGTAGGCTAAGCCAGCATCTGCTAGCACCCTCTCGATAGCATCACGGAACTCAGGTACAGCATCAGGGTGAGTTTTGATGAAGTCCTGGTGGAAATTATGAAGATCCGAGAGCGAATTCACGATTACCCATCATAGCGAGCGCCGTGCGGGAGCTACGAATTGATCGTGCATTATGGGTCGAGAACGCAGTATACGAGAATTCCATCGGTATTATTTTTTTTTTAACCACCATTCCTTGGGGCTATGAGGAGGCGAGACGCTGTGGTTCTCTCACTTTTACTCGTTGGGGTTGAGCAAGAGGAGCGCCTTGACTGGGTGAAAATCTAGGCAATAGTGAGATGATGCCTTCATTGAGCCACCGGCGTGTACATTAGCTGAGGACCTGCAGGGGGAGCAGGAAAACCACTACTAAGTATGGGGTATAGAGTCAGAGAGGTTTAGAATCGTTTGGTTTATTGATGGGGTAGCAGTTTAGGGATATCTAGCTTTCCCCGTCGCATCCAAGGAGCGGATGAAACGAGCTTTGTATACAACCTTCATCGCTGGGGTTTAGCGCGATTTGTGCGTTGGTTCTAACGCATACTCGTCGATGATCTCATGGATATGTCAATTTAATATGTGGAGCACACCGGGCACCGAGACAGGTTTTATTATTGCTTCGTCATAAGGGGCGGTATGGATATTTTAAGCTCTCCTTCATATTTCAACGGTGCGGCGAGGACGAGCGAGCCGAAGTAGGATGAGATCGCCCTGGATATAGAGCTGCTGACGTGTTAAGGGAGGCTATACTTCCTACTGCATGAGTCGCAATACCTTCTGGTTTAGAAAGGAGGATTGAGATTGGCGTCTAGGCCAAGAACGTCAAAAAGTTCTTGAGCTGTCCAGAAAGCTATGGCCTGACCCTTGTCGTTCAGATCTTCTGCACGTTTTTGCTTGGTGGTAATGCAGTTCCACGGCCCGATCACTAATAGAGTGGTTTTCTTGGTCACATTCTTGGCCACCGTAGCACCTGCAGCTGCAATTTTTTGCCACAAGAGACCTTTATCGAAGGGATCGAAATCACCGGTGAGGGTCACTACGTGCCCATAAAGAGGATTGCGGGGATCAGCCTCGGTATTAGTATCCGGGACCTTCTCCGGTGTGGCAACCTTAGCCCACGGCTGCGATTTCCTAGGCGTGCTTTCCTTTGGCACCGGTGCACTGGCGAGAGAGGCGCGCAGCACTGGGTAAACCCTATTGCTGTTGAGCGAACCGCGTTCGAAACCAAATGTCATAAAAACCTCCTCAAGGCTCCCACTGGTCCGCTTCAGGCGGGTAAGAGCAGCGAAGATTTCTGCGCAAGCCTTGGCATCGCAGAGAGCATCATGGTGGTGTTCAAGATCAACGTTGAGATGATCTGCGACGACATTAAGTTTATGCGAAGCTATAGGCAGGTGACAGGACCGGGCCGCGGCGAGCGAGCACGCGAAATTCCACTGCGGGGGATCAACCTGTGCTGCGGCTGCGGCGCGGAAGAAGGCTGTCATATCAAATTGAGCATTATGCGCCACTACGTCGTCGTCAGCGACCCACGCAATCACCTCGGGAAGGATCTCTGCAAACGGTGGGGCGGTAGCAACGGTTTTCTCAGTAATGCCGTGGAATTCTTTATTGAATTCGTCGAAACCTGCGATTGCAGGCTGGCACAACCAGGACTTAGTTTCGACCACCAGGCCGTCTCGCACCCGGGCTAAACCAACCTGGCAGATCGACCCCCAGTCACTATTGGCTGTTTCCACATCGATGCCACAGAAATCCAGATTGGCTATAGCGGCCAGTTCTCCCTTCTTAGCAGCCTCTAGAGCTTGGAAGAATAACTCGATCTGATGGTCCGAATTTGGGGGAAAAGTGACCGTGTGCTCGGGGTCATCTCCAATCTGGACGACACCTCCCAGGATCGAGCTGGGGGTGCGGGTAACCCGCGCTGGTCCGAGCGGAAGGGTGAGGGGATGGGCATCAAGTGAGGCGGTCAGGAGAGTGGGGTGAATGGTGATCTCCTGCGCGGTAATGGTGACTTCGCCGCCATGGATGGAAATAGTCATAGAAAGCCTCGTGTCTTGATGAACCCAGCGGGCGGTGCGCTACTCCAGATAGGCACCGCCCCTTTTTGTATTAGCTATCGTATTCTTCTCGCTCAGCATACTCATCGCCAGGGACACTAGCATTGACCGGCGGATCTACCTGCCGGAAGATGAGAATGGAGCGACCCTGAACGGTCATTGAACCCCCGGATTCGATGACCTTACCCTCCAGTGGGTACCCCGTGGGTTCCGTAGTGTCTACGACGAGCTTCCACGAAGACCCGAAGTTCTCTGGTGGCAAGGTAAATTCGATGACGTCATGATAGGCATTGAAGATCATGAGGAAGGATTCATCGATAATCGGGTGCCCGCGACGATCGGGCTCAGCAATAGATGCTCCATTGAGATAGACCATTAAAGCTTTGCCAAAAGCGAATTCCCAATCCGATTGGGTCATGAGCTTGCCGGATGGAACCATCCACGCAATATCGCGATCGGGGGCGTCCTCACCTAGTGGTCCGCCCGCGAGGAAATTACGGCGTCTGAAAACCGGGTGGTTGGCGCGGATACGAATGAGTCGCTTGGTAAAACCTAGTAACTCGTGGTTATCGGCCACCTGGTCCCAGTCCATCCACGCGAGCTCGTTATCCTGGCAGTAGACGTTATTATTGCCAGACTGAGTGCGCGCAATTTCGTCACCGTGAGCCAGCATGGGGGTGCCTTGGCTGAGTAAGAGCGTGGTGAGGAAGTTGCGACGCTGCTGAGCACGCAGTTGATTAATATCGGGATCATCTGTGGGACCCTCGGCGCCACAGTTCCACGAGCGGTTGTGGGACTCGCCATCGCGGTTACCCTCACCATTATCCTCATTGTGCTTTTCGTTGTAGCTGACGAGGTCATTAAGGGTAAAGCCGTCGTGGGCAGTAACGAAGTTGATGGAGGCCGTAGGCCGACGCCCATTATGTGCATAGAGATCCGAGGAACCTGTGAGTCGGGATGCGAACTCGCCCAGCGTGGAGGGCTCGCCTCGCCAGAAGTCCCGAACGGTGTCGCGGTATTTCCCGTTCCACTCGGCCCAGATGGCAGGGAAGTTACCTACCTGATAACCACCCTCGCCCACATCCCACGGTTCAGCAATGAGCTTAACGCGTGAGACTACTGGATCCTGCTGTACGAGATCGAAGAAAGTAGCGAGCTTATCCACGTCATGCAGCTCGCGCGCCAGGGTGGAGGCGAGGTCGAAGCGGAAACCGTCCACGTGCATTTCGGTGACCCAGTAGCGCAGTGAGTCCATGATGAGCTGCAGTGGGTGAGGGTCGCGAACATTAAGGGAGTTTCCGGTTCCCGTATAGTCCATATAGTGGCGTTTGTCGCCATCTACCAGGCGGTAGTAAGCCTCATTATCTATACCTCGGAAGGCGATCGTTGGGCCGAGATGATTTCCTTCGGCTGTATGGTTATAGACAACATCGAGAATCACCTCGATACCAGCTTCGTGGAAGGCGCGAACCATGCCCTTAAACTCGGATACGGCATCGCCTGGGGTCTTAGCGGCTGCATAATCCAGGTGCGGAGCAAAGAAGCCGAAGGTGTTATAGCCCCAGTAGTTGCGCAGTCCCAGATCACGCAACCGGTCATCCTGTAAGAACTGGTGTACTGGGAGCAGTTCAATGGCAGTGATGCCAAGATCCTTGAGATATTCAATAATGGCTGGGTGTGCTAGGCCAGCATAGGTTCCGCGGAGTTCTTCGGGAACGTCAGGGTGGGTCATAGTCATTCCCTTGACATGGGCCTCGTAAATCACCGTGTCATGATAGGGAACCTGGGGCGCGCGGTCTGAGCCCCAGTCGAAGAAGGGATTGACGACGACAGAGAGCATGGTATGCCCGAGGGAATCCTCGGTGTTGCGTGCCTCTGGTTTATCCGGCTGAGTGATGTCGTAGCTGAAGAGGGAAGCATCACCGTCAAATTCGCCATCGAAGGCGCGAGCATAGGGGTCCACGAGCAGCTTCGACGGATCGCAGCGTTTGCCGTCGGCGGGGTTATAGGGGCCATGGACACGGAACCCGTAGCGTTGACCTGGAAGTACGTTGGGTAGATAGCAATGCCAGATATGGGCGTCTACCTCAGTAAGAGAAATGCGCTCCTCGTTATTATCAGCATCGATGAGGCACAGCTCAACTTTTTCAGCAACATGAGAAAAGATAGCAAAATTGGTGCCAGCACCGTCGTATTTGGAGCCGAGTGGGAAAGGATCACCCGGCCAGACCTTGCGGGTGGGTTGATCGTTAACGCTGGAGGGTGAGTGCTCCTCCGCAATCGGTTCTGTAGTCATAGCCCAGTATCTTAGCCCGAAAGAGCTTGAATTCCATTTAAGATGATATCAACGCCGGCTAAAAACTGGTCACGGGCATTGTCCGCATCAAATGAGGCCCCTAGGCGTTGGGCCTGGTTTTGCTCAAATACGCTGGCGCCCACGACATAGTGGACTAGGGTCGCGGCGGCGATCTGTGGTGTGTCAGCAGTGGTGGCCTTACTGAAAATACCTTCAACCTCAGCACGCAGATCATTGCTGATAAGCGCCGTACCAACAAGCTCAGCGCCGTCGGTGATTCCTAGCATCGTGGTACGCAAAAAGAGGGCTGCTTCGCGCAGATCGTGATGGTCTAAAGATAGAAAATCTGTTAAAAGGGTTCGAGCGGTGGCGTCGATCAGAGCTTGTTTATTCTTGATATGCCAGTACAAGGCTCCAGGTGCAACAGCAAGGTGTGTGGCTACGCGTCGCATGGTCATATCCGCTAATCCATAGCTGCTGAGAATATCGATGCTGGCTTGAATGATCGCGCTCTTATTTAACTCCACGCCTAGTATCTTAATACCTCTGCCATAACGATGATGCGCGACCGACAAAGGCGTCGTGGGGAGCGAGGTTTGACAAAGGCTGGGAACTTTCTCATAAAACACTGGGAGGATCTTGATCTCAGTTGATGAGTGTTATAGTGGGTATTTAGACAAGAGATCAACCCTAATAAGGAGTTTTATTACCGTGAGTTTCGTTTATAAGAAGGCGGCAGTGGCCACCGTAGCAGCGAGTTCTCTGCTCTTAGTAGCATGTGGTTCTGACGAGGCGGAGTCTCCCACCACCTCGGTTGCAGTCTCGACCGTTACGAAGGCTCCGGTTACAACAACTGTTGAGAGCGCTGAACCAAGCGCTGCTCCTGAGGATGCTGAGAAGAAGCCAGAGCAGCCACCGCTTCCTCCCGCACCTCCAGCTCCTCCGGCTAATCCCCAAAACCCAGCGGTTCCGACAGAGGTTCCCTTCCCGGTAGCCGAGCATGCGCCTGTCTCTGATGGCGGCCCAGCGACCCCTGAACAGGCTGCTCAGATTGAGGGGCTGATCCGCGGTCTCCAGGATCAAAAGACTTTGCGTAGTTTTATGACCTACGTTCCTAATAATTCCTGCCAACATGTGCGTGACCGCATTTATGCTGAAGCTGGCAACCAATTTGACCTCGTACCTGATGTTCCGCTTAGCGAGGTTCCAGAATTTGCTAATGCCAACTCCCGTGTCGATGCCATTACGGACATCATGGTTAATGGCACCACAGCTTCTGCCAACGTAACCACGAGCTGGTCTGATGGAACATACACCGGTGTCCAGCGCTTTGTTAATGAGAATGGCCGCTGGGTTTTCTGCGACTAAAATATATGTCCAGCCCCCGTCGATTTTTGCGACGGGGGTATTTTTGGCTAGTGGGAGGCGAAGGGGATTGTCCCATCAAGACGCGGTGATTAACCACCACGGTGACGCGGCCGTAAAAGTTACGGTGGACTTGCATGACGGTGGAACATCTAAAGTGCACACCCATCTTAAGTTTTTCGATGAGCTATTACTCCTTTTCGCAGACAGCGCTCGAATCAGCCTTAAAGTGTTGGTGGAGCCCGATCCGCTGGGGGAGCCCCAAAACATCATCGAAGAGACTGGAGTAGCCCTGGGCCAAGCGATTCACACAGCAATCGGCCGTGCGGGCGATTTTCGGTCTTATGGGCATGCGGTCGTTGCCGCTTCCCGGGCGCTAGCGGAAGTAGCGATGGAATATCCTGCTGATCCAGTGAGCGTGGTCAGTGGGGAACCCGAACCGATGGTAACCGCTGTTGTTGATGACCATTATGCCACGATGATGAATGAATACTTCTTCGAAGCTTTTGCTGCGGGGGCACAGATGAATATGCACGTGATAGCCCGCTATGGGAGCAGTCCGCGAGAGATTACGCAGGCTGAATTTAAAGCGACAGGGGCAGCGCTGCAGTCGCTCCTGATGGAACTGTGTACCTAGGATTAATCGAACAAGTTTTCGAAAAACTGGGACGGGTGTCTACTTCCCTCACTACAGTGGGCGTTATGAAAAAAATTCCCGATCCCCGTCAGCACCGTCCGATTGTTATGCACCCCACGACACTCGATGAGTTATACAACGATATATCGTCTATTTGGAGCATGATCAAGCATCCGAGATCTCTGGCTCGGGCCACTGGGGCGTGGCGACCTCCCCGAAAAATCGTTGGCGACTACCCAGCAGCCCCCACAGCTATCGTTGCGGTGCGCCGTTACCGGATAGGCGCGAAAGCGAGAGAGGACATTCGGCTATATTCCCCTGGCGCTTCCCCCGCCTATCTCATTAGTCTGCGCTTGAGCTCCCCGGAATCTAAATTTCTTCCCCATAGAAGTGCAGAATGGTGGATTACCCATATAGTAGGTGCGCGCCATCTAGAGTGCGTTCACGAACTCAGTGCCGAATACGCACCAACCTATTGCTGGGTAGTCAATGCCCAGATGGAACCGATCGCATCACCCGCTGCGCTCTTTGCGGAATCTCAGGTGGCTTAGGCGGAGAGAAGGGGACTATCCTTGATGCGGATTGTCGATAGCTGTAAAGGAGTGACGAGAAAGTCCACGCTGGCTTTAGCAACCGCATGAGTGTTGATAGTAATAAGACTTCGCTTTGTTCCATCACCGGATTCGTCCCTATCTTGATAGCAGTGGCGGGAGCCTTCGGAAATCTTTCTCTCCTTCTGCCGCTGATACCTTTAGCCGTGATCCAATCGGGTGGCAGCTTGAGTCTTGCCGGTGCGACGACTGGAGTCTTTATGGCAGCCACTGTCGGGGCGCAAATACTGACTCCTGCAGCCCTAAGGAGATGGGGCTTTACTGCAGTCATCATCTTCTCTGCCCTCATGTTAGGGATCCCCTCCCTGGGCTATATATTTAGTGTTGAGACCACTTTTCTGCTTGTGATTTCTGCCGTGCGAGGAATCGGCTTTGGCGCTCTCACAGTCGCTCAAGCCGCGGTTTTAGCGGCCCTAGTCCCCGCGCGCTCCTTGGGAAAAGCGATGGGTCTCATGGGATTTTGGATCGGATTTGCCCAATTAATAATGCTGCCTGCGGGCGTCTACTTAGCCGATCTTTTGAGTTTCCGATGCGTATATATTCTCGCCGCCGCAGTGGCGCTTGCAGCTGCGGCGATGGGACTGCTTATTCCATCTGTGGCGGTGCCGCGCCCTCATCTTAAGGCCACTCGGAGCGATAATATTAGGCTGCTGCAGAAGGTATTCGAACCTGCCGTTGCCATGTCAGCGACTGCCATGGGGTTTGGTGCGCTCTCTGCGCTCCTTCCTGCGGCTATGGATAGGAGTGGGGCTTCGTTGACGCTGTCCACGTTTATGCTAGCTGGACTAGGCGGAGCTCAGATGTTGAGTCGTTATGGTGCTGGTCTTTATGCTGACAGTCGGGGTCGTGCTGGTTATTTGATCCTGCCAGCCTTGGGTCTTGCTGCCAGCGGCTTGGGGCTGGTAGCCGTGACCATATTAGGGCATTGGGATCCCATATTTTTCTTGGTTGCAGCCATTATTTTTGGGTGTGGCTATGGGGCTGTGCAGAACGAAAGCATGGTAAAAATGTTCCAGAGCACCCCTCCCTCGCGTCTGTCCACCGTATCCGCCTTGTGGAATATTAGTTTCGATGGCGGGACGGGTTTGGGTTCATTTATCCTGGGTTATACTGCAAGTATTTTCGCCTACCATGGTGCCTTTATTGCCGCAGTGATAATTATTCTAGGTGCTGGCGCAGTGAGCCTCTACCAAGTCCGACGGAAGAAGGTAAGAATTTGTTGATCACTACCCTCGCACAAGAATCAGAAACTAATTATGTCCTCATCTACGTCCTTATTATGGCGGGCGGTTTTATGCTCGGGGGAGCGTGGTCAGCTTATCGACAGGGCCTACGCATTGTGGCGGTTGCGCTGGCGATCCTGGCCCTTATGGCATTGGTGTCGGCCGGCCTATGGGCATACGGGCTTTTTTAAGCTAGCACTACGGCTACACTCAATGACATGACTTTCAGCCTGATTCAACGGTTTGATCTTCCGCCAGCAGACGTAGGCGCAGTGCTCAACCAGGAAGCTGTCGATAACGAGATTTATATCCCGCGAGGCACGGATATTCCAGAGGAGCTCGCAACCTACCAGCACCTAATTTCTCGGGTTTTTGCGGAATACCGTGGCACCTCGGATCAGATGGGCTATATACCAGTTATTGCAGTCAACAGTTTGAGGGAACTTCACCCTTATACCTCTCTGGATCGCATGGCAGCCGAGATCACCGTGCACATGCACGGTGGGGAATGGCGCACTGCCGCCGACGCAGATTTCTGGGAACTCCTCGAAGAGCTCGACGCTCGAGGATTGCAGTGGCTCATTATCATGAGCGAATCACAGGAATCGTTCATCGATCTCATGCGCGATAGCGCGGCTGTGACGAACGCTAAAACTATAGCAGGCAGCGTTGACTCGTCCGCGATGCTAAGCGAACTAATTCGATATGAGTCAGAAGGCATTGCTGGCGCGATTATCCCCAGCACTATGCGTGCACGCATGGGAAAAAATACTTTATGATCAACCTCGAAAGCCTTTACGACCGCGCCGAAGGCGTGGTGAAGAGCGTCGAGCCTCTATTTACTGCAGGCCTTGGAGCAGCGCCGGAAATTGAGAAGTCTCGTGGTGATTTTGCCACTGCCATAGACCTAAAATTGGAAAGAATTATCAGCGCCGAACTTTCCGCCGCTACCGGAATTCCCGTCAGCGGGGAAGAATTTGGGGGACAACACACCGAGGTTTTCTGGATCGTCGATCCAATCGATGGCACCGCAAATTACGCCGCCGGAAATCCCACCTGCGCAATCCTCATGAGCCTCGTGGCATATGGGCGACCCGTTATTGGTTTCAGTAGCATCCCTTTTATGTCACGTAGATACGGTGCCTACGAGGGTTCCCCGCTTTTTATTAATGGCCGAGCGCAACCCCCACTAGAACCCCGCCCCAAAGTGCGTAGCCATATTGGTATCTCGTCCCTTTCTCGAACGGATGATAGTTACGCACGAACAGTCAGAGATATGTGTGCCGACTTCGGGTACAGCTCTCGCCTGATTGGTTCGGTCGGAGTTGATCTCGCTTTTGGGGCTGCTGGTATTTTCGCGGCAGGAGTCAGTCTCAGTCCGCACCTATGGGATAACGCAGCTGGTGTCGTACTCGCCCAAGCATCTGGTGCCATAGTCAGTGACCTCGTAGGCAACCCATGGACTGCAGATTCACACGGTCTTATTATTGGAAGTCAACCCTGTCACGAGCATTTGTGTACAGCGTTCGCAGATCTTAACCAAAAGGAGCGATAGAGTGACATACTCCTATAAGCTCTTTGGTCTCCTTATCGTTATGGCGACGATACTGATCGGTCTAGGTTCTCGGGCAACCGGGGAACCAGCGGCACTCTTGGCTACCTTCGCAGCGGGGCTAAGTGCCTTAGCGGTGCCTTTCACTCCAGCTTTGGGGCGTCGACTAGCGGGGGTAGGCGCCATAATCGCAGGCGTACTCGCTCTCATCTCTAGCAACTACGAACCGTTAGTGATCATCGGGGGACTCACAGCGATCGGTGGCGGTATAGGTATCGGTCTGAGACCGGGTTTGGTGCAGCGAAGCAGCGTATATCAGCGCAAAAGTCAGATCCGTGATCATCTTGTCACCGATCTCGAAGACGATCCCGAGTCTAGTCGGTTGATCTGGGATGCCCTCGATGCAGGTATCGACCCGACCGATGGAGATCAACCGAAAGGTGGAAAGTTCGAGGCTTCTTAGAGGGGGTACCCGTTCTTTTTGTTTTACTCATCAGCCCCATTAGCCTTAGACGTGCACCATGTGCTTTATGCTTGCCGGTATAAAGCTTCCTTTAAGTTAAGGATCGTCTTTCAGTGGCTTCGGTCTTAGAATCCATCATCGCTGGCGTTCGTGAGGATGTCCGCGCCCGTGAGGCTGTCATGTCTTTTCAACAAATGAAGCAACGGTCGCGACTTCATGCTCCCGATATCAGACCGGTGCGGCCGCTTTTTGAACAACGGGGCTGTCGCCTCATCGCTGAGATCAAAAGGGCAGCTCCCACCGTCGGTGAGATCGCTCATATTGATTCCGCCGTGGACTTGGCCCAGCAATTCGAACGTGGCGGTGCCGCCATCATCGCCTGCCATACCGAGCGTCGCCAATTTCATGGCTCCCTAGAAGAGATGGCCGAAGTGCGCAAAGCAGTGGCAACGCCCATTATGTGCCGCGACTTTATTATCGATCCCTACCAGATCCACGAAGCCCGCTACTATGGCGCTGATATGGTCCCTCTTCGGGTAGCCGCCCTCGACCAACCACATCTTGCCGCGCTCATCGACCGCGTTGAATCACTGGGAATGGCTGCGCTTGTAGAAGTGCGGAATCCGCAGGAGGCCTCTCGAGCCTTGGCTGCCGGCGCTAGCATAATCGGGGTTAATGCGAGGGATTTTGAGACAATGACCTTAAATCGTCGTGCCTTCGGTGATATTGCACCAGGCTTGCCGCACAGTATTATAAAAATTGCTTTGTCGGGGGTGCGCACCGCGGCCGAGCTTCTTGATTATGCGGCTTCGGGTGCGGACGCTGTAGTCATGGGACAATCCCTGGTGACTGCCGATTCACCGCAGGAATTTACTAAAAAGCTGGTCTCGGTGGGACTTCATCCCTCCTGTCCGGGGCGCGGTTAAAAGAATATCTTCACCGCACTATCTAAAACGTACCGTCATTATTGGGAGCATATTTGTGATTATGAGTACACTTGCCGCTATTCCGTCGCCTCCGCAAGGGGTGTGGTACTTAGGCTCCTTCCCCTTGCGTGGTTATGCCTTGAGTATCATAGTGGGGATTATTGTGGCGATATGGATCGGTCGCCGCCGATATCACGAGCGTGGTGGCGATCCAGAACTCGTCCTCGACGCGGCTATTATTGCCATTCCCGCTGGGATAATCGGCGGTCGTCTCTATCACGTGATTACCGATAACCATAAATACTTCTGTGATACCTGTAATCCAGTGGACGCACTAAAGATCACCAATGGAGGTCTCGGAATTTGGGGGGCTGTATTCCTTGGCGCAGTGGCAGTATGGGGTTATCTGCGGTGGCGAAAGATTCCCTTTGCGCCCTTTGCTGATGCCCTCATACCCGGCGTCATTTTGGCTCAGGGGATCGGACGACTGGGTAATTGGTTTAATCAAGAACTCTACGGTGCGGAAACTACAGTGCCGTGGGCACTCGAGATTTATTATCGAGTAGACGAGATGGGGCAATACGCGCCAATGACGGGGCGCTCGACGGGCGAAATTATTGCCACAGTGCACCCAACCTTCCTCTACGAGCTGGTGTGGAATGTCGCGGTATTCTTTTTTCTTATCTTTATGGACAGAAAACTCCGACTGGGTCATGGCCGAGTTTTTGCCCTCTATGTGATGAGCTATACCGCGGGTCGGTTCATTATCGAGAATATGCGCACCGATGAGGCCACGCTAATTGAGGGAATCAGGATCAATGCGATCGTCTCCATTGCGGCCTTTGTGATGGCTGGCATCGTTTTCTTTCTCTTGCCACGCGGGCGGGAGTCGGCCGGGGAGATCAGTCCTCACCGAGCGGCAGCCGAATAAGGTCAAAAGTTATTTCTATCACACCTTTTTTCTAGTGAGCTGCGTTTATGCCCGTTTGCATCTTATTTCCTTAGTCCGACGGTGTGACCTAGGGCGGCTTGTTAGCGCATTTGGCTTTGTGCGATTAGTGTTTAAGGCATGGAACGTCGCACTAAGATAGTTTGTACTCTGGGTCCTGCTGTTGCCAGCAAGGACGCTATTTTGAACCTTGTCCGTGATGGTATGAACGTGGCTCGCATGAACTTCTCCCATGGTGACCACGCCGACCATGAGCAAAACTACCGCTGGGTTCGCGAAGCAACCGATGAAACTGGTCGCGCTGTCGGTATTTTGGCCGACCTGCAGGGGCCCAAGATTCGCCTTGGTCGCTTCGCCACCGGCGCCACTGTGTGGGAGAACGGTGAAATCGTTCGGATCACCGTCGACGACGTCGAGGGTACCCACGACCGTGTATCCACCACCTACAAGAACCTAGCCAAGGACGCTAAGCCTGGCGATCGCCTCCTCGTTGATGATGGCAAGGTTGCACTTGTATGTAAGAGCGTCGAAGGCAATGACGTAGTCTGCGAAGTAGTGGAAGGTGGCCCAGTTTCCAATAACAAGGGCGTATCCCTGCCTGGTATGGACATTTCCGTCCCCGCCCTATCCGAAAAAGACATTCGTGACCTGCGTTTCGCCCTCAAACTAGGCGTGGATTTCATTGCTCTCTCCTTCGTCCGCTCAGCGGAAGACGTTGAACTCGTCCACCAGATCATGGACGAGGAAGGGCGCCGCGTCCCGGTCATTGCAAAGCTGGAGAAACCTGAAGCTATTGAAAGCCTCGAAGCTATCGTTCTCGCCTTCGACGGCATTATGGTCGCCCGCGGTGACCTCGGTGTTGAATGCCCACTCGAGCTGGTTCCGCATGTTCAAAAGCGCGCCGTGCAAATCGCGCGTGAGAATGCAAAGCCCGTCATCGTTGCAACTCAGATGCTGGACTCCATGATCACCAACTCCCGTCCGACTCGCGCTGAGGCTTCCGACGTGGCTAATGCTGTCCTCGACGGCGCTGATGCCGTGATGCTTTCCGGTGAGACCTCGGTTGGTGTAGATCCCCACAATACCGTGCGTACCATGGCTCGTATCGTTATGGCCGCTGAGCAAGATGGTGAGGTGCCTCCACTGGCCCATATCCCACGTACCAAGCGTGGCGTTATTTCCTACTCTGCGCGCGATATCGCCGAACGCTTGAATGCCAAGGCATTGGTTGCCTTTACCTCCTCCGGTGATACCGCAAAGCGTGTCGCTCGTTTGCGCACGGATTTACCGCTTCTCGTATTTACTCCGCATGTGGCGGTTCGCAGTGAACTTGCCCTGACCTGGGGCGCCGAGACCTTCCTCACTCCTGATCTGGCAAGCACCGATGAAATGATCGAAGAAATTGATAAGCAGCTGCTGTCCATGGATCGCTATTCTCGCGATGACATGGTAGTTATGGTAGCCGGCACCCCTCCAGGAGTATCTGGTAACACCAATATGATCCAGGTTCATCTCCTGGGTGAAGAGACCGTGGTTAAGCAAATCAAGGCCTAGGAAAAAAAAAGAAGCTGTCCATGTAGTGGGCAGCTTCTTTTTTTATGCACACAAGAAAGACAAAGAGTACTTGCGATATATTCATCTAATCATGGGCCTTGAGGAAGCTGTGAGAAACCGCGGTTCCACTAGTTGGGGGCTACAACAACGCATAAACGAACCCGCGTTGGATTTAACTAGAAAAGTCGAGTCCGATGCCTAGGTATTCGCATTCTTTTCAGCTGCCCAGCTCTCGACGAATTGGGACACGACATCAGACCATTCCATTCTGCCAGTTGCATACTGGGTTAAAGCTAAGCCGAAGTCGTCCTTGAACTGTTGTGAAGGAAAATACTGAAAGACCCACGGAATAGTTATTCTGTGCGTATCGGAAAGAGCCACAGCAACTTCACGGGCTAGAGGATTATCGGGGGTATCGTCTTCAGCATATTGCTTGAAAGGGGCTATAAAACCAAGGTCGTCGATCACGTATTTTTTTCCGGCATCGCTGGTGAATAGCCAATTGATAAAATCAATCGACGCCTGCTGATCCTCTTTGGGGGCTTTCGCGTTAACGGCCAGATAGTTCTCGGTGCCAACAGCTAAGCCCTGGTGCGGGTCATCGGACATACCAGTATAAAGCGGTAAGAATTTGACTTTATCTGGCTTTATGATGCTGCCCTCCACCTCAGTGACTTGGCTCCATCCCCACGTACCGTTTTGCACCATAGCCGATTTTCCGAGCGCGAATTCCGTCATGGAATCCGAGACTTGCTGTGTCGGAGTCAAGGTTTTATCTACCGTGGAATTATTAAGGTATAGATCAAAAAGCTTTTTAAAATTCGCGTTGTATTTGAAGACCACGGTGTCGAGATTATGGCTTTGGGCGTCTCTAAACTCGTAATACATAGGGATATTGGCAAGGTGGGTTTGCCAACGCCAATCCTCCCCTGCTTTTAGCGATGTTGAGGAGAATACTCCGTCAATGCCAAGTGTTTCCTTCCTAGACTGCATATCGTCGGCAACCGCTTTGAGCGTCGTATAATCGCGAATATCCGCTGCTGACGTCGCTTGAGCTCCAGGCATAGCGAAGTATCGATCTAGGATTTCCTCGTTGTAGATAATTCCGTAGCCCTCTACTGCAAAGGGCACTCCGTAAACCTTGCCGTCATCACCCCTGAGAGCCTGATTGGGCTGTTTGAGCGCCGCCGTCAGTGCGATATCGGAGAGATCTGCGGTGTAGTGCTGCCACGTTTTCAAGCCTGTAGGGCCATTGAGCTGGAAAAGGGTAGGGGCATCTGGTTGGGACACTTCAGTTTTGAGAGCATTTTCGTAATTTCCTGAAGTAACAGTCTCGATTTTCACGGGAACACCAGTCTGAGCTGTATATGCTGCGGCGATTTTTTGGTAGGCAGACTCTTGCTCCGGTTTGAAATTCAGAAAGTAAACGGAAGGCTGCCCATCATCGCCGGTGCTGCACGCACTAAGACCCGTCAGAACCACGGTACTCACTACGGCGGCTGAGAGTATACGGCACACATGAATTGCCACGATGACCTCCTTCGATTCATATCTGCTTCAGCTACTAAACCTTGCTGCGGGGCTTCACGGAAAGCGAGAGATGGTGGTGGTAGATCACAGCAGTGTAGAGGTTCAATCTAGATCTCAACTCTCGCACCAAAATGAAGTCTACCGCTTCGTGATAGTTGTAGTAAGCATGTGCTCGGTTCAAACGGACTTTCACCACCATATCCTAGAGTGAGACCGCGTAGTTTTTTTAAAGTGTCGGATCTGTACTTGGGTAGAACCCGCCGCGCAAGCGACCCCATTACCGGTTGAACTGATCGGGCAGATACGGGCCCGAGGATGCTGCGAAGCTATGGCGAAAAAAATCCGCGATATGACGGTGGCGCCAAATCGCGGATCTCACTCAGAAGTGATTAGATTTTGGTTTCTTCTAGCTTCCACACTTCGCGAGCGTAGTCACCGATAGTGCGGTCGGAGGAGAAGCGGCCGGACTCGCAAATATTGACCCAGCACATGCGGGCCCAATGTAGGCGATCAGCGTAGAAATCTGCAGCCATCTTATCGCGGGTTTCGCGATAGGCGGCAAAATCGCCGAGAACGTAGTACACGTCTGGGGTCTCCCAGCCGCCCCCATCGAGGAGGGAGGCGCGCAGATCGTGGAAGAGACCAGACTGATTATCGTCCAGATTGCCATCCACGAAGGCATCGAGCACGCGCTTGAGGCCCGGAACGGTCTCGTAAACATGGTAGGGGCTGTAATTGGTCCGCAGTTCCGGCAGTTCCTCAACCTTGGCACCAAAGATATAGGCGTTGTCGTCGCCCACAGAATCCAGAATTTCCACATTGGCACCGTCAAGGGTACCGAGGGTGAGAGCACCGTTCATCATGAACTTCATATTTGAGGTGCCGGAAGCTTCCTTGCCTGCAGTGGAGATCTGCTCAGAGACATCAGAGGCTGGGATGATGTGCTCGGCCGGGGAAACATTGTAATTTTCCACGAAGACTACACGCAGCACCTTTGAGACCTCAGGGTCACTGTTGACGAGACGACCGATCTCGTTGATGAGCTTAATAATGCCCTTGGCACGTACGTATCCGGGAGCCGCTTTAGCACCAAAGATAAAGGTCCGAGGAGGAACGTTGCTTTCTCCGTCGATCTTGATGCGGAAGTAGAGATCCAAAATATACAAAGCGTTCATAAGCTGGCGCTTGTATTCGTGCAGACGCTTAATCTGAACGTCGTAGATCGACTCTGGATCAATAGCAATGCCTTGGCGATCCTCGATCCACTGGGCGAAGTCGCGCTTATTAGCATCCTTAACATCGAGAAGTTCCTGCATGATGGCATCGTCTTCGCCGTATTTGCGCAGCTTCTTGAGTTCATCAAGGTCGGTGACCCAAGCATCGGAACCAAGCAGGCGAGTGAGGAGGTCAGCCAAGCGCGGGTTGCACATCTTCAACCAGCGGCGTGGGGTCACACCATTGGTCTTGTTATTGAATTTCGCAGGCCAGATCTCGTGCCATTCCTTTAGGGTCTCTGCCTTGATGATCTCGGTGTGGAGGGCAGCGACACCGTTGATGGAGTAAGCGGCATAGCAGGCGATCCACGCCATATGGACCACGCCGTCCTGGACAGGGGCCATATAGTTAATGCGCCCTGCGTCGAGGCCGCGCTGAGCCATATCTTCCCGGAAGCGGCGGTCAATTTCGACCACAATTTCAAAGACGCGGTAGAACAGCTGCTGGAAAATGGTGCACGACCATTGCTCGAGAGCCTCAGCAAGAACCGTGTGGTTAGTGTAGGCGAAGGTTTCGGTAACGATCTTCCATGCTGCATCCCAGCCCAGTCCGTGATCGTCCATGAGCAAACGCATGAGCTCAGGGATGGCGAGCACAGGGTGGGTATCGTTGAGCTGAATCGAGTTGTACTTGCCAAAATCGCTGAGATCCTTGCCGTGCTGTTCGATATAATTATCGATCATTGCCTGCAAGGACGCAGAGCAGAAGAAGTACTGCTGGCGTACGCGCAGGAGTTTGCCAGCGTAGGTGGTGTCGTTCGGGTACAGCACGCGGCATAGATCCATGACACGTTCGCGTTCTACGATCGCATCAGTAAATAGCTGGGAGTTGAAGGCCTCGTAGTCGAATTCCTCCAGTGGCTCTGCTTTCCATAACCGCAGCGTACCCACGTTTTTGGTGCCATAGCCGGTGATTGGCATATCAAAGGGGATTGCGCGAACGACCATATCGTCGAATTTTACGGTCCGCTGCTCTTCCTCGCGACGGACTACGAAGGGGTAGCCGTCTTCCTTCCACGCGTCAGGCTCCTCGGTCTGGAAGCCGTTGTCAAAAATCTGCTTGAACAAACCATAACGGTAGAGGATGCCGTAACCGGTTACTGGATAGTCGTGGGTGACGGCGGAGTCGAGGAAGCAGGCGGCGAGACGGCCGAGGCCGCCATTGCCTAGTGCAGCATCGTTTTCGGCTTCAAGAACATCCGAGAGCTCGTGGCCCAATTCCCTGGTGGCCTTTTCTGCATCCTCAACCAGATCGAGGTTGGTGAGATTATTCAGCAGTGCGCGACCCATAAGGAATTCAGCAGACAGGTAGTGCTGTTGGCGAGTAGCGTTATAGGCCTTGGTGGTCCTCTCCCAGTTATCGGAGAGCTGTTCCATAACGGAGTGCGATAGGCCGAACCAGAACTTGCGGTTGGTTGCGGTAGCTGGGGATGAGCCGGCTACGGCGCGGACGTGGCCTGCAACAGTAGCATCCAGCGCAGGGGTCTTCGTGGAATTCTTCATAATATAGAAGTTCTTCTCCTGTAATCATAGGGGATAGATCGATGGCGAAATGCATCTGAAGCCATCGATCTCTTCTTAGCGCCCCAGTCTAGTAGCCGCGTACTGAAAAGTACTATTGAAAATACCCACGAACCTGTTTTGCCCCCGTTTTTAGCGAAACTACAGCTGCGCTTTATACCGCCTAAATCATTTAATACCGTATCTAGCTGGTTAAATAAAGGTGATTAACGGTTCAAATTTGGGTGATGTGAGTTTGGACTACATTTGCTGCTTTGAGATTTATCACATCTTAATGGAGATGGATGGGGTTATGGTGCCGTGCTAGTTATGAACATTTTAATTTTTTGATGAGTGGCCCAGGTAGTGCAGCACCGCCAATAAGGAAGACTCAACGCAAGCAGAGAGTGTGGGAGCGAAATCGGGAAGGAAATCGGGCATGTGGTTTCCTGGCGCACTACTTGGATCGGCCTCCCACACGTATTTGGGCGTTGCTCCAACAAACCAGAAGAAATAGGGGCTGTCCCACGAGCGCGGAATATTCGAAAAATCTTCCGAAGCGGTCCACCGTTCGGCCACCTGTGAGTTGTCACCGAAGTGGGAGTCGAAAACTGGACGTAAATCCTGATAGATTTTCTCCGAGTTATCGGTGAGCGGGGCATGAGCATAGTAGCGAATACTAGGTTCTTCTATAATTCCAGATGCTTGGCACTCGGCTCGCACCACTCGTTCGATTGCGGCATAGAGTGTGTCGCGCACAGAGGAATCATAGCTACGGCAATTGAGCACCAGGCGCGCTGAACCTGGGATCGTATTCGAAGAATGACCGGATTCAAGAGTTCCTACTGAAATAACCGCAAAATCGTGTGGAGAAATTTCGCGACCTACTATGCCCTGTAGTCGCATCACAATGGCTGCAGCGGTAAAGGTGGGGTCGATCGACAAATGTGGCATTGAGCCGTGGGCGGATTTCCCTTCAATAGTGATCTCAATCGTGTCTGCAGTAGTGAGAATGGGGCCCGGGCGGGTGAATACTGTACCTGCAGAGCCGGCAATAATATGCAGTCCCAAGCAGAGATCGGGGCGCGGCAGGATGGCATGAAGCCCAGCGTCGACCATTTTTTGAGCCCCTCGACCGTTTTCTTCACTCGGTTGGAATAGCGCGATGAAGGTGCCCGACCACGCTTGACGGTTCGCATCCAAAATAGCTACGACTGAAAGTAACGAGGTTGCGTGCATATCGTGACCGCAGGCATGCATAACCCCAGGATTCTGTGAAGTGTAGCTCACCTGGGTCTCCTCCGTGACAGGCAGGCCGTCGAAATCCGCGCGCAATAAAACGCATGGTCCGTCGCCATTGCGCAGAGTAGCCACGATGCCAAAACCGCCTATATCTGTAATCACCTCCGCGTCAAAAGGTGCCAGCGCACCAATAATGCTCTTCGCGGTGAACTCCTCATGCTCAGATAGTTCAGGGTGCTGGTGAAGATATTCATAGAGTTCCCGCTGCCAGGAGAGATCTGTGTGGGAAATGAGTTCGTGGATGGAGTTAGTCATTCTTCATACTGTAGTGAGTGCGAACCTTAAGTGGGAGGCTTATAAAGGAAGTAGGCGATTGTATTTGAGACTGTTGCGCTCGATGGTGCATTCGGTAGCGATCCGAATATCTGAGGAGATACTGTTGCTATCTCTTAATTGGAACATCGATGACACCACTCGGTCACGGACATCCCAAGGACTGAGGGTGTTCAGATATACTTTTGTGCCACCTTCGAAACCTGCCAAGGTGGATACGCGCCACTTAATCATCACCCGCCAGGGCATGGGGATGTCTAGGTCAATAGGTTTATGATGCCACTCTTCATTGCTGGGCACATGGGGGCCAACCGCTGCGTGGCAGGCGTGGATCAAGTCACTCATTGAAGCTACTTCTGCTGGAGTTTGCAGCCAGGGCTCAGGGGTGGGGGACTTCGAATAAACCTCTAAGGTGGGGTAACGGTGACCGAAGCCAGCGAAGCAGATAGCATGCTCATTCTCGGCGATCACTAAATTCCGCATCGCGGCATAGTTGACGGCCCATTCGTTGTACATATTGGGATTCTGCCGTAGTTTGGCTACCTCGTTCTCGGCTGCCAGCCCGCGCTCATCGATGCTAACTAGTTGCTTGTGCAAATGATCGAAAGAGGCGCCGGCGGGTTTGAGCCAGTTCTGAAAAACGGCAACATAAGGGGTGTAGCGATTATTGGAGTATAAATCCTGCATGGTGTGGATAGTGAACTGGATAAAGGCTCGGTGCTCCACGACGCTTAAGCTGCCCGCGGAGGCTAGGCCCGTATGGTCATGTGCATGATCGGAAAAATGCCGTCGGCCGATAATGAGGTCATGGCCACCGCCAAAAAAGCTCTCAGCTTCCTTGACCAGGATCTGGCTAGGAAGTTCAGGGTCAAGTCCAGCGGCCTGGCGCTTGGTTTTTACCATCCGCAATATATGGTCGATGCCGCGTGGATCCGATTGGTACTGCTGCATCCATGATCGTTGCGCTGCATTCATTTCGAAGCCGTAGTTGGCCTGCCAGTAGGCGTAACTGACGATCTCGAATAGGTTTGATACCCGCCTAAACTCCGCCTCGGTGCCATCGATTTCGGCAAAGCTGGGTTTTTCTACAATTTCAAAATCGTTTTCGCCGTGACGGATAACCCGCGCCTTTTCTGGTGGTGTTTCGTCTAAGCGAGCACTGCAGAAAGCGCAATAGTTTTTCCGTTCTCCTGGTGTGATTGGGAGAGTATCGCGGGCTGGGTGATCAAGAGGGCGGTGCCCGCGTCCGGGTACCGTCCAAACCTCGGTACCCGAGAAAGGATTAATTTGCTTAATCGTGCCATCGGCCATGGTTTGGATCGGATTAACTCGCGAAAACAGGAAACTCATAGGCACTGATGATAGTCGGTATATCGGTGCCTATTGCCAAACTTTGGGCGAAGGAGGGGAAAATTATTTCCGAGGATCCTCCTGTAATGTCCTCAGAATTTCGTGGGCGATCTTTTTGCCGGCGTCGCGAAGCTGTTCTGGCAAGGGGGCATCGATGAGTGTGTAGGTCCAATCGGCCTGAGGAGTGCCCTCAATTTTCCCCGCCACCACTATCGTGCGCGCCGGGGAGTGTGAGGCTGTATCTAATACTTCAAGGACCACTTTCCCCGCCTCGGATTGGGAGTCAAACTGTCCCTCGCCGGTGATAATCCAGTCCGCTTCGTGGCTTAGATGCATGAGATCGAGGGAGTCGGCAACAACCTTGGCACCGGGGAGTAGATGGATATGATCGCTAGACCCATAGATAAGCCGTGACAGCCAGATGAGTCCTAGGGGTAGAGCACCTGCTGCCCCGAAGCCGACTGTTTGCGGGTCGAGGTCGACGAGACTCGCAAAATCGGTGATGCCGCGCTCGAGAATGTCCTGCTCAGCTGGGGTTGCTCCCTTCTGCGGAGCGAATTGACGGGCGGTGCCGTTTGGGCCCGTGGCTGGGTTGGAGACATCTCGTAGTAGAATCCACTCGAGTTGGGCAGCGCCGATATTGAGGGTGGCGGTATCAAGGCGGTCAATGGAGCTCAGAGAACCCCCACCGTGAGCGACTGGGCGACCGTGAGTATCGACTGGCACCACTCCTAGGGCCGCGAGAATACCCGTGCCCGCATCAGTGGTGGCTGTGCCACCTAATCCCAGGACTATGCGGGTGGCTCCGCGGGCATGAGCATCCGCAATGAGTACACCGGTTCCGAAAGTATCGGCATCAAGAGGTCGTGGATCATCTGCTACGAGTGGGAGGCCAGAGGCTTGAGCGAGATCGATATAGGCCGTGTGGATCTCGGAGTCGAAGGTGTAACTAGCCTCAATCAGGCGCCCATTAGCGTCGATAGACGGAAGAGTGATGCGCTCACCCGTGAAGACTTCACTGGTTCCCTCACCGCCATCGGCCATGGGGCATTGTACAATATCAATCTCCTCTGGAGCCATGTGGTGTAAGAGTTCCGTTTGTATGCTGTGAGCGAGCATGGCGGCGATTTCGGTGGCACTACCAGAGCCCTTGAAGGAGTCGGGGGCGATAACAATGCGCATCGAAGGAACTTCCTATCGTGTGGTACTCGGGGCTAGATTTCTAGCCCCATACTATAGCGAGCGAGGGGCCACGCTGGAGTAATTTACCCCCACGACGAGCCCTTAATGAAAACTATATATAGCGATCCTGACGGTCGGATAATCTGGAAAAACCTCAGATGACATGCATCTATCCCAAAAGGGGGTATTGAATTCGATAGCTGAATAGGTACTAATTTCTATAGCTGTGTAGAATTATGCTGCACACAATAGTCGCCCCGACTCTTCGGCTCGTGAATATAGAGTTTTTATAGGTTTTAATCATCTCTCACTACGGTCGTAGCGGTTGTAGCTCAAGAGTACAAGCGGGGTGCTTTATATGGACTAGGGAAGGAACCACTATGTCTGAAATCAAAAAAACCATCGATACTTATTACGAAACCCTGGTCAAGCGCAACGCCGGCGAGGCTGAATTTCATCAAGCTGTCGACGAGGTTTTTGAGTCCCTGAAAATCGTTGCAGAAAAAGATCCTCAATATCTAGAAGACGGCCTAATCGAGCGCATCTGCGAACCCGATCGGCAGGTTCTCTTCCGGGTGACATGGGTCGACGACCAGGGGCGAGTGCAGACAAACCGCGGTTTCCGTGTCCAATTCAATGCAGCACTGGGGCCCTATAAAGGCGGCCTGCGTTTTCACCCCTCGGTCAACTTGGGCATTGTAAAATTTCTAGGCTTCGAACAGATCTTTAAAAATGCTTTGACGGGCCAGGCCATTGGCGGTGGCAAGGGTGGATCGGACTTTGATCCAAAGGGTAAGTCTGACGCCGAAATCATGCGCTTCTGCCAGGCATTTATGACCGAACTGCGCCGCCATATCGGCCAGTTTACCGATGTGCCTGCCGGTGATATCGGGGTAGGCGGCCGGGAAATCGGTTATCTCTTTGGCCAATATCGACGCCTCGCTAATCAATACGAAGCTGGAGTTCTTACCGGTAAAGGTTTGGGTTGGGGCGGATCGCTGGTGCGAACCGAAGCCACAGGTTATGGTTGCGTCTACTTTACCCAAGAACTAATGAAAACCCACGGAGCCTCCTTCGATGGTGCCACAGTGGTGGTCTCCGGTTCTGGCAATGTCTCGATATATGCCATCGAAAAGGCCCAAGAACTGGGTGCAACGGTGGTTGGTTTTTCGGATTCATCAGGTTGGGTTCATACCCCAGAAGGAGTGGACGTAGAAAAGCTCAAGGAGATCAAGGAAGTTCGACGCGAGCGCGTTTCGGTCTACGCCGATGAAGTTGCTGGAACAACCTTCCACCCTGAGGGGTCGATCTGGGATCTGCCATGTGATGTGGCCCTTCCGTGCGCAACCCAAAATGAGCTCGATGGCAATCATGCTCGCACCCTGGCTCAGAATGGCTGTAGATTCGTCGCCGAAGGCGCTAATATGCCGTCGACAGCTGAGGCTATCGATGTCTATCGGGAACTTGGTATCCACTTCGCACCTGGTAAGGCCGCTAATGCTGGTGGTGTAGCCACCTCTGCATTGGAAATGCAACAAAACGCCTCCCGCGAGTCGTGGACTTTTGACTACGCTGATCAGCGCCTGCAAGAAATTATGAGCGATATTTATCGCACCTGCGAGGAAACCGCCCGCGAATACGGTCACGAGGGAGACCTTGTCATCGGAGCAAATATTGCTGGATTTAAGAAGGTTGCCGACGCCATGTTGGCTCACGGAGTTTTCTAAGCAGAAAATTTTCGGGCGGGATGCGTTGTTGCAGACAGCGCATCTCGCTTTTGTGCAGGTATGCTTGGAACTATGTACCGCGTCTTCCAATCCCTTGATGAACTAGTCCGTAACGTTGAACAAGCTTACGGGGTGCCCATGACCGCCAACTGCATGGTGCCTCGCAACGAGATGCTTGCGCTTCTCGATGATTTACGCAATGCGCTACCGATAGAAATAGACGATGCCCAAGACGTCATCGACCAAAAAGATGAGATCATTGGACAGGCTCAGATTGAGGCTCAGAATTTAGTAGACGATGCCCGTGAAGAAGCTCATTCGATGATGAGTCATGCTCAAAGCGACTCTGAAGCTATGCTGGCCGATGCGGAAAACAGGGCTCATGCCACTGTGGCGCGCGCCCAGGATGAAGCTGACGCGCTTTTAGAATCGAGCCGTCGAGAAGCTGAGAGCACCGTTGAGCGCGCGGGGATTGAAGCCAAGCGCCTCATTGACTCCGGTAACGACCAATACCAGCGCAGCATCGACGAGGGGCTTGCTGAGCAGCAGCGGCTTGTCAGCGAATCCGAAGTGGTACGCCGTGCTAATGAAGAAGCCCACCGCATCGTCGACGCCGCACACGCTGATTCGAACCGCCTGCGAACTGAATGTGATCAGTTCGTGGATTCAAAATTAGCTGAATTCGAAGAGGCTCTCTCCGCTACGCTGCGGGTTGTTTCCAAAGATCGCAGCGCACTGCGTAGCGGTGCCGGAGCTTCGGGTGGCGCCCGTTATAGCAAGTAGTTACTGAAACCCTAGGCCCCGAGTAAGCACTCGGGGCTTTTACTTCTGTTGGAAGCCTTAGGCTGCTAGAAGAATAAAAAGGGAGTAGAGTTTCAAAGCGATGAATACCGTAAAAAATAGCGCGCAATCGCCATTTATTTTCAACCTGTCGGAAGTGCTTCGCACCGGCGAAACCACCTTTACCACCCAAACCGGGCCAAGTCCCGAGCGTATTGGCCCGGCCATGATCGCCATCGATAAAGGCACTGAGGTCACCGTCGAAGCCACCATCAGTTCACTCGGCGAGGGCATCATGGTTGACGCGACAGTAAACGCCACCCTTAATGGTCAATGCGTACGCTGCTTAAGCTCCCTGAATCCCGACGCACGAATCCGCATCACGCAAGTCTATGCACTCAGCGATGATTTTATCGGGGGAGAAGACGCTGATGGAGACGATGATGACATTGAAGTTCTCACCGATGATTATGTCGATATCCTGCAAGCCGTCATCGACGAAGCAGGCATCACCCTTCCCTTTAACCCGCAGTGCGCCGATGAGTGTGATACTGAAAACGTACCGGAGCCAGACGGTCTGGCCGATGGCCCCATCAAGGCCGATCCGCGCTGGGCAGGCTTGGAGAAATTCCTGTGAGTAGGAAATCAACCCGATTGAGCGGGGACCTTGCCCTCGACGCAGCGTTTAATGCTCTCGATCTGGAGCCCCTGACCTCGGCGCTTGGCGTCGACATTCCCGAGGAGCTCTTTAAACTAGCGCTCTCGCATCGCTCATTCGCCAACGAAAACGGCCATCTCGCCAATAATGAGCGCCTAGAATATCTGGGCGACGCAGTGCTGAGCCTGTCAGTTGCTGAGAAGCTATACGATATGTACTCTTCTCGTCCCGAAAGTGACTTATCCAAAATGCGAGCCAGCATCGTTTCTCGCTATGGCCTCGCCGATATTGCTCGCGACATTAATCTTGGCGCCTATGTCCTCCTTGGAAAGGGTGAACTGCATACGGATGGGCGTAATAAAGACTCCATTTTGGCCGATACTATGGAGGCTTTACTAGGAGCTATCTACCTCGCGCATGATTTTTATACCGCGCGTGGGGTGGTATGGCGGCTCTTCGCTGAGAAGATCGCGCGTGCAACTGCGGTCGGACTCCACCAAGATTGGAAAACTACATTGCAGGAGCGGCTTGCCGAATATAAACTGCCGATGGCTGATTACCAGTCCACCAGCGAAGGCCCTGAGCACGACCAACTTTTTACTGTTGTTGTTAAGGTTTTCGGGCGGATTATCGGAACGGGCCAAGGGCGCAATAAAAAGCAGGCTGAACAGCAGGCTGCTCATAACGCTTTGGATATTCTCAACGATACCGCAGCGCGAAACGAGCTTCTTTTATGCCGGAACTCCCAGAAGTAGAAGTTGTACGTCAGGGGCTCAACGAGCATATAACGGGCAGAAATATTCTCGAACTTAAGGCCTACCACTCGCGGGCTATCCGACATATAGCCGGTGGGGAAGCGCAGCTGCAGGCAGCCCTTATTGGTCGCCGCATCTCCGCGGTAAACCGACGCGGAAAATTCCTCTGGCTCAGCCTTGAGAATGCAAACCAACCGCTTAAGACCACTGTCATAGTGCACTTGGGTATGAGCGGACAAATGCTCGTCAAGAACAACGAACCTCAAGGTGTGCCCACGCACACGCATCTACGTATCCGCGTTCTCTTCAGCGATAACTCCGAACTCTGGTTTGTCGATCAGCGCACATTTGGATATTGGGATATTAGCACTCTTGAGATGGTGCACGGCCGTGAGGTCCCAGCCCGAATTCGCCATATTGCCCCTGACCTTATGGAAAAGTGCGTCGACCTCGACACGATAGCCGCCCGAATCAAGCACAAAGATATTGAGATTAAGCGTATCTTGCTCAACCAAGAAATTGTCTCCGGTATCGGCAATATATATGCCGACGAGATGCTGTGGCGGGCCCGCGTACACCCGCAGCAGCGCGCATCCAGACTGTCTATCAAACGCATTATCGAGCTTCTTCAAGCAGGGCGCGACGTAATGACGAGTGCGCTTCGAGAGGGCGGGACCAGTTTCGATTCCCAGTATGTGAATGTGAACGGTCAATCAGGGTATTTTTCGCGATCTCTCCACGCCTACGGTCAAACCGGCCTGCCTTGCCAGCGCTGTGGTCAGGTTCTTATCCGACTACACGTAGCAGGGAGATCCAGCCACCTGTGTCCCAACTGCCAGCGCCGGCACTAAAAGCGAAGCTGTTCGGTACGCCGATCTGGGATGAGGTGCACATACCTTGAGAGCTAGGGCGGAGCCTTCTCAACTAGGCGTGCCGTTGGCCAGGTCCGTTTCTTGTGCGGGGATCCCTAATATCTTGTATAGTGATCATCTTCGTGGATATTTTCAAGGGTTTCTCGGTGCGCAACCTTCTCGTTTTGTTTGCTTTAAATATTCAAAGTAACGTGAATATAAAAGATTGGAGTTAGTATCATGAGCACAGTTAGCAAACGCATCCTCGCAATAGCTTTGAGTGCGTGCATGTTCAGCACCGCTCATGTGAACGCAACCGAGATGGGCACTTCAGATACCATCGATCAGCCGGGAGCTTCAGCAAGCAGTCTTAGTCAGCCAAGCGATTCCAGAAGGGTCGGTACTCTTGTTTTAGGAACTGGGGCTATTCTCATTGCGATTTCCGCGTTTATTGCAGCAGCATCTCATCTTTGGTCCTCGGTGACAGCCCACCCTTCCCCCGAGTATCCTCAGGTGCAGGGGCCAAAAGGAAAGGCTATCGCTAAATCTTAAGCACCGGAATGCCCAAAAACAAGCGATCTACTCTCATATCTACAGCCCTTTACCTGTTATTTAGTAGGTTCAGATCGTTGGTAGAGGGGCTAATAGCGGGGGGTATCCATGCCGCTATCTGTCATTCATCAATGCCAGCAAGAATTAAAATTTTCGCAGTTTATGTGGCTTTTTTCTCGGATAATAGGGCCTAAAGTCACTCAAATTTTCTCAGTTTTTAGTTGTGATGCGGACGTAGTTCTCTTGCGGCTGTAAGGTAACTCGCATGGGAACCTTCGAATCATTCGTAACCGAATCGGTCAACAATAATATCTGGAAAGTTATTCCTTACCTCCTGATCGCCGCTGGGCTTTATTTCGCAATAGCAACCATCGTGGTGCAGCTTCGGATGCTGCCGGAGATGTTCCGAGCGGTCGTCGACAAAGGAGGCGAAACCCGAGCCGACGCTGAAGGCATTTCCTCGTTTAAGGCCTTCACGATCTCGGCTGCTTCCCGGGTGGGTACCGGCAACGTCGCTGGTGTTGCCGTCGCTATCACCCTCGGCGGTCCGGGTGCAGTCTTCTGGATGTGGATTATCGCATTACTAGGCGGCGCTACCGCCTTTGTAGAAGCAACTCTCGCACAGCTTTGGAAAGAGCGAGAAGGCGATGGCACCTACCGCGGTGGCCCAGCCTACTACCTCACTCGAGGTCTCAATATGCGGTGGTTGGCTATGATCTTCGCAGTGGCCATCACCTTCACCTTTGGTTTTGTCTACAATGCCATTCAGTCCAATTCCATTGCCGAAGCTCTCTCTACTTCCTTTGAAACAGACTCGACCATCTTCAAAGGTGGTATTGGTTTGGTCCTGGCTATACTTACAGGTCTCATCATCTTTGGCGGAGTCAAGCGCATCGCCAACTTTACCCAGGTGGTTGTGCCATTTATGGCGCTGTTGTACTTGACGGTAGGCATAGTGGTTGTGCTCATCAATATCTCCGAAGTTCCCGCAATGGTTGAGAATATCGTCCTGCATGCCCTGGGCTTCCGCGAGATTGCCGGTGCGACTGTGGGTGCAGCCTTCATGAATGGTATGCGTCGCGGTCTTTTCTCCAATGAGGCGGGACAAGGTTCCGCTCCAAACGCCGCGGCCACCGCCACTGTTTCCCACCCAGTCAAGCAGGGTCTCGTTCAAACGCTCGGCGTCTACTTCGATACCCTCTTGGTGTGTTCGATTACCGCCTTCATCATTTTGCTTGGTAACCCCACGATTAGCGGGGAAGTTGAAGGCGCAGCACTGACCCAAGCCTCCTTGGCTAATGAGATTGGTAGCATTGGCATTCACTTTGTCACCTTGATCCTCTTCTTCCTCGCCTTCTCTTCGGTCATTGGAAACTACTATCTGGCCCAAGCCAATTTGGAATACTTCACTCAGTCGAAGCCGGCACTCAATATTTTCCGGGTGGCGGTTATGTGCTTCGTCTTCTTCGGCTCAATCGGATCTGTTCCACTGGTGTGGGCACTCGGCGATACTTTCGCCGCGTTGATGGTGCTTATTAACCTAGTAGCTATTGTCCCACTGGGTGGAGTAGCTGTGAAGTTGTTGAAGAACTACACCCAACAAAAGGCCAAAGGCCTCGATCCAATTTTCCACCGCGATATGCTGCCCGAGCTTAGAAATATCGAAGCGTGGGATGGCTCTGACGCCTGCACGCGACGGGCTGGCAAAGTAGTCACCAGCTTCTAGTCATGACTTACCGCACCGGCCACGCGCTGGTGCGGTTTCTTCGATGGTCAGTCAAACCCGACCAGAATTATCAACGTCTGATATCGGTTTCATATCCCCTGTATGAACGACATAAATAACAAATCTCATTAGTCGACGGATCCTCTGGACTGCCAAGGGAGTGGTTGTAAGATCCGATGGATGCGACCGTGAGCTACTGCAGGCATAGGTCCAAGTGAATACGTTCGCGTCGACCGAGCAAATTGTGCTACCGACAATACAGCCCCGGGTTGCCAGTAGGCACTGAGGCGATTCCTCATCGCGTATAGCTAGCTGCACGCGTTCTCGACGTTCACTAGAAAACTGCTCAGAATATAGCGACCTTAGACCATTAAGGCGGCGCTAAATCCCTACTAGTAGTTCTACCCGCCTCGACAGAGATAGGGCGGGCTGGGTTTCTGTCTCGACCCGGATTGCGACGAAGAACTACTCACACCCGAGCTGATTCACACTAATCCTTATGTGTGCCCATGAGCACCGTACAGAAGCGGACGCTCAATAGTTCTATGGTGACTGCTCAACCCAAATTCTTACCTATCGCATAAGTGAACCCACAACAGTTATAGCACCGCTCATATTGCTGAGCGCCTGCAGAGTCGATGAGGTTGCTGTGGAATAGATGGGTAGCCTGGGTACAAAACGGTGAGTCTTAAAAAATCGAGCGACAGTTCATTGATGGTATCAACTTAGCCTCCAGCCCGATCTCCGGCCGGAAGAACCAAGGTCATGTACGAGATGATTTCTTCTTCATAGTCTGTCCTTCTGTTGGCATCTCATAGTTGATCGCTCATCGTTTTTACTGTTTGGGCTAACGTTTTATCGTATGCCAAGGGAAGTAGTATCCAAGGGTCCGATGAAATGGGAGGTCGGTAAATGAGAATCGCGCACAAGCATTCACCATGATTTTAGCTCCTAGTTAGGATATTGCGGTCGCGTAAACAGCCCATATCTCCGTGGCACGACTAGGAGTCTAGATTTATACTCAGAAAGCTCCCTGCCACCACGCTGCAGATATACTACCCACTTACCTAGGGTAAGAAAATGCTTGGCACTTTTTTGTCCCCTTCAGATTCAATGGTTTGAATGAGGAGCTAATACAATCAAGGTGCTAGATGCGTCTGATACTAAGGAATGGCTACCGTGCATTTAAAGTCACTGACTCTTAAGGGGTTTAAGTCCTTCGCGTCTGCAACAACTCTGAAATTCGAACCCGGTATATGTGCAGTAGTTGGCCCTAATGGCTCCGGAAAATCCAATGTCGTCGATGCCCTTGTCTGGGTGATGGGTGAGCAGGGTGCGAAGACTCTGCGTGGGGCGAAGATGGACGATGTCATCTTTGCCGGAGCAGGTGATCGTAAACCCTTAGGTCGAGCTGAAGTGACGCTGAGCATTGACAACTCTGACGGCGCACTGGATATAGCCTACTCCGAGGTATCTATCACCCGCCGAATGTTTAGAGACGGAGCTAGTGAGTACGAGATCAATGGTTCAAAGGCCCGTCTCATGGATATTCAGGAACTTCTCAGCGATTCCGGTATCGGGCGAGAAATGCATGTGGTGGTGGGCCAAGGAAGGCTAGCTCAAATTCTGGATTCCAAACCAGAAGATCGTCGCTCCTATATTGAGGAAGCTGCAGGCGTGCTGAAATACCGACGACGCAAAGAAAAAGCAGAGCGAAAAATAGTCCATATGCAGGCAAACCTGGACCGCCTCCAGGACCTCACAGACGAGTTGAAAAAGCAGCTCAAACCTCTAGCCCGTCAGGCCGCGACTGCGCAACGCGCCCGGACTGTCCAGGCAGAGGTCCGGCAGACTCGCCTTGATCTCGGCGTGTACCACATCCGCAGCCGAAGGCGCGCACTGGAAACGAGTGCGCATGCCCATCAGATAGCGGCTGCAGAAGTAGCCGCTATTAGCAACACGCTTGGCGAGGAACGCCAGCGCTTGACAATTATCGAAGAGGAAAATGCACAAGCAGAAGAAGCCGCCCGCCGCGCCCAAGAGATGTGGTTTCAATTCACCAGGTTAAAAGAGCAAGCTACAGCCACTGCGCGCATTGCCAATGATCGGCAACATTCTTTTCAACCCGCCCCTTATTCGGGACGGGACCCAGAGGAATTGAGTAGACGGGCGAATGAGATGGCAATCGAATGCGAGATTGCTGATGAGAAGATCAACATCGCTACCGACACTCTCGAATCCATTCGCGAGGAAGTAGTCGATAAAGAAGACCAAGCCCGCGAGGCCGAGCACGAATACTACCGCCATGTGCAGGCGCAGGCGGATCGTCGCGAGGGGATTGTCAGACTTCAAGCCCAAGAGCAATCGCAGCGTACCGCTCTAGAAGCAGCTCGTGCTGAGCATGCTCGTATCGTGGAACTAAACACTGATTATGCAGCGCAACTGGATGAGGTTGTCAGCGCTCTCAAGGAAATATCTGACCAGTTACTCGTGGCGCGAGACGAATGCGAACTGCGAGAAGAAGCTCACCGCCAGGCCGAACAGGAACTAGTTGATGCAGAGCAGAGGCTCGATGACTTGCGTCTTAAACAACGCTTTGTAGAGAAGAAGATTGCAGCTTTGGACTCTCGCGTGGGCACGTTACGAGATACCCTGCCCACAGCGCCCGTAGAAGCCCTTTCGGTTATAGCACCTGATCGTGAGGGACTACAGACCTTGGCAGAATTCATTCAGGTGAAACCCGGCAAGGAAAAAGCTCTCGGGGTAGCCCTCGGCTTGTACCAAGAAAGTCTCGCCGGTGGTTTACCATCAGCTCCCGATATCATCGCAGCACTTGAAGGATCACATAACGAGGCTATCGAGCGCACCACAATAATGCTCGAACAACCTCAGCAACTATCCTGGCACCTTGATATATCACTGTCCGGCGGGGCCTCGTGGTTGCTAGACGATATCACCGTCGCAGAGGAATTCCGAGCTAGTGTAAGCAGACTTCTGGCCGATGTCGTGTGTGTCAATGACCTGAAACAGGCGCACATGCTAGTCGCCCAGGAACCTCGCCTCAGAGCGGTGACCGTAGATGGCGAAATGGTAGGGGAGGGGTGGATAATCTTCGGTCATCGGAGCGCCCCGAAAGCCATAGAAGTCCATAGCGCCATTGAGCAAGCCTTGGCCGAAAGAGATACCTATCAGGCTGAGCTCAACGAACTAGTGGGCACTCTTGAAGGCGCGCGCTTAAGTGCCGATGGGCGACGCGTCGAGCATGCTCGTCTTATTGCCCACTTTCGCGATAGTCTCGCTCACGTTCGAGAAATGGAGCAAAGCGCAGATAATTACAAGGCCAAAAAAGAGAAAATCCTGCTAGCGATGGAAACACACGGGCAACAGCGGAAAAAGGCCGAGCTCAGCCTCGCTGATTGTGAAGAGGCTATCACCGTCACTCGAGACCGTCTCGCACTGGTCGGGGAGATTGATCAAACACCTGATCTCAGCCCCATGCTCGAGCGCCGCGATCAAAGCCAATCTGCGCTCGCCCAGGTCAAGGCGATGGAGGTTGAAGCCCTCCTCCAGCTTCGCTCCCTGCAAGATGCCTTTCAGAGTAAAAGAGAGCGAGTGGAATCGCTTGAGCGTCAAGCCCGCAACGAGCGCGAACACAAGATACGCCATGAACGCACTCAAGCCCACCGCAAGGCCAAAGCAGACCTAGCGAGCACGGTGTCCTTCTTAGCTTCCACTATTAATCAGCGCCTCGATGCAGCCTTAGAAAAAGCCGCTGATGAGCGAGCACACTGCCAAGCAGATCTAGCAAGGAAGAAACTTATACGTGATCAGCTCAAGAAAGCAGTAAATAACTTAGACCGTGAACTTAAGGATAAAAGTGCTCGGGCCCATAGCGCTGAACTCGCCTACAGCGAGGAAGCAGTGCGCCTGAAGGAGACTGAGCGCCAAGTAGCCGAACAAATGGGTATGGCGATCGACGATTTGCTTACCACCCACCATATTCCTGAAGATTTCGATGCTCAGTCGGCCACTGCCAAGCTCGCCCAGGCCCAGCAGGATCTGAGTGCTCTGGGCAAGGTCAACCCCTTGGCCCTAGAAGAATATAAAGCTTTAGAAGAGCGCTATAATTTTTTGTCCTCTCAGCTTAACGACGTGGAGAAAGCTCGAAAAGACTTAGAGACTGTGATTAAAGATGTCAATCACAAGATCCTGCAACTGCTGACCGATGCCTGGCATGATGTCGAGCGAGAATTCCCCCGAGTGTTTGCTACTCTCTTCCCCGGAGGTGAGGGGAGGCTTTTTCTCACCGACCCCGAACATATTCTGACAACCGGCATAGAGGTTGAAGCGCGACCACCAGGAAAGAGAGTCAAACGACTCTCCCTATTATCTGGCGGGGAGAAATCTCTCACAGCTTTGGCAATACTGGTCGCTATTTTTAAAGCGCGACCCTCCCCGTTTTATGTAATGGATGAGGTGGAGGCCGCGCTCGATGATGTCAACCTGCGTCGCCTGATAGCGCTCTTTGAACAACTTAGAGAAGACTCACAGCTGATCGTCATTACTCACCAAAAACCTACTATGGATATAGCTAATGTGCTCTATGGTGTGACCATGCGCGGAGATGGTGTAACCAAGGTCATTTCGCAGCGAATGAACCCAGTGAGAACACATAAAAACCCCAGCTCCTTATGAGCGCTTAGGTTTCATTTAGAACATGGTAAACTCTGCTTTTTTAAAAAGAGAAAGGACGCAACTCTCTATGCCCGCTGAGGTTCAACCTATTGCCGATCCCACTGACTCCCTCCTCGGATGGGCATCGCAACACGACGTCGAGCTCACCGCCGACCTCGATGCGGCAACCTTGGTTGCTGATCTCGATCTCGCAACTGACGAACTGGAAAAGGTCAAAAAATTATACGGAATCTTCCTCAGTCGTCAGATCACAGCAGGCTCAACGCTCAAGGCGCTGCTAGAGATCAGTGAATCCACAGCGCTGATTACCTTGGTGCAACGTGCCCAGAAACTCGTTGATGCAGATAATTTTATCCACGAATACCTCAACGGTGTGGGCCTTGATATCACCCAGCAGACAGTTTCTGAGCTAGAGAAATTCCTCGAGGATGATCTAGAAGCCGCGTTGAAGCGTAGAGGTCTAGCAACATTTGATACCGATCCCATCTCTACCCTCTGCTTTCATGCTGGACTGATCAACACGGAAGTTCCTCTCTTGCTGGAAGCCCTCGATAGCAATCCAGACAAGCTACCTCCATATTTTTCTCGTTTTTCTGCCCATGCCCCCGAGCTTGCCCAGCGAATCCTTGACGGAGTTCTTACGGTGCGCGAATTCGCCCTCGCGCACCCACACTCGTGGGTGGATCGGGAAGATGAGGGCGTGAGAACATCTTTGGTGACTTCGATCAGGGAAGCGGTTATAGCAGAACTCCGAGAGCGTCCAGTGGGCACCGTAGACAGATTGGCTGCCGTAGGGGTGGCTAATCGCGAGATGCGACCACGCCTTATTCTTGATGCTAGGCGCAAAAAGGTGCTGCTGCGGCTGCCAGAACAAAAAGTGCCAGATTCGGGCGAGATCACTTGGCGAGTGAGTATCGATGGTTCCACCACGGTTTATCGCACAGGCCGTTCGTGGGGAGATGTCACAGGGTATTCCGATCCACTCGATATCAGCTTGCCCAAACCCGTTCGTGAAGTAACCGTCGAAGATTTAGCTAACTCAATCACGTGGAATGTGCCGGTGGTTGATGCTGCTGACCCCATACTCCTTTTTAATAAACGCGGCGGCACAGTAACCGATAAACGATCCTTGCACCATATGAAACTGCGAGCTCTGGTGCCAGAGGATTATAAGCTTATCGATCCTGTCACCGGCGCGCACAATGTTATTTCTGCGTCCTTTGCTATCGAAGGCTGGAGTGGGTGGACCTGCCATAACGTGGACCTTGCCGAGTCCCAAGCGATCGACGCGGTGGCGCCTGGTACCCACGCCGATTTAAAACGCGCTCGTTCCATTGACCCCCGGCAGCGTGTGAGCTTTTCGACACCCGATGACGCCTTGCCCGATATTTTTACGATGACTGGTCTGCGCGTCCATTCCACCAGTCTGCTAGCAGAATTTCCACCCACTAGCTCCGGTGTCAGCGAGATGTGGTACCTCTCTATTGCCTCGTTTTCCGGCGCGGGAACTCAAGGTGAGGAAGTCACCCAACCGGAGCCTTTGGAAGTTCCCGCTGAAGGAGGCGTTTTTGAGGTCTTTGATCCAGAATTGTACGACGCACCCTGGGTCGGTGAATATCTGGTGCGACTTCGAGGACCACGTAATGAATCCTTTCGCCATGAATTCGCCATAGTGGAGGGAGCCTTAGCTCGCAGCACTTTCCAAGGAGGCTGCGGCTCCTTCAGGATACCGTCCCAAGGAGGTCTCTCAGAAGCAACTCTCATCATTAAGCCTGGTGACAAATCCTTCGAGGTGCAGCCGGCTCATCCTGCCGTGGGGCCGCTTGACCCAGGATCAGACTTCGTCATAAGTACCGACGAGGGCGACGCTCTCCCGCTGAGATTTTCGCCTCCGCGGCTCATCTTTGAACTCCCCACCATTAACGAACCCGCGATGTGGCGAGCGTCACGGATGTCCGTGCACCCGCACCATATCGATCTCGCGGGAGAGATTCGAGTGCGCGGTACGCGCTCTATGAACGATCCCAAGATCTCCGTAATCAACCGTCACGGACAGCCGGTTAAAACCACGACTATGGCCACCACCGACGGTGGTTATACCTATACAGCGCATATGTCGAAGATTGTCGGGGCCACCCACATGCTTCCTACGGGTCGAGTCAATCTAGAATGGACTGATCCCGCAACCGACCGTCGTATCTCGGTGGTATTAGCTGATAGCGAAATCGCAGACCTACCTCATATAAAACTGGACGGCTCCACGATCACCTCCGATGCATTGGGCCCCTACTGGGGGGTGTGGGTCTGGCCAGAAACTGCGCCGTGGGAGCCAGCCGAGCGTCTGGAATTCAGTGAGGGTAGAGCTGAATTACCGGTGCGCTATATCGGATCTGGCAACCTTATCGTGCAAGTTAATCGCCGCGATCCTTTTACAGCCCTCCGCACCCCGGTGGCACCAGGGCCGCAAGCTCAAACCCTTGAGCAACAGGGTTTCTATGGGGAATTAGACGGCGGACTGGGGACTCTGAGTGCTTTCCTCTCGGGGGAAACCGATCAGGTTCCCACCCAAGCAGCAGTGATGCCAGTACTGTGGGATATATTGGCAACTGGGGGGCGTCGGGAGGAACTCCGCAAGGCGGTGCGCACTGTGTTTAGTGCGCAACCGAATGCCGCTATCCGTGGTTTGGCACACTCACTCGTTACCTCTGAACAGCAACCAGGGCGCTTTATCGAAACCGGCCTTGTGCGAAGCATCTTCGATAAAAGCGCCGGATCCGATGAATCCCATCATCGCGCTGCTTGGATCGGGGCGCTCGAGCTGATGGGTACTCTCTCGAACCTTTATGGAACCGAGGGGATTACAGCCGAGCAGCGGAGCGCCGCTCGGCAGCTCTACCGCGAATTACAAGCAGTGGCGGGCGAGAATGTCGTGGAAATTCTAAAGACCGGGCGTGATCAGACTCTTGACTCTGCCTGCATTGATCGCTCTACAGTGATGATTGCGGGTCTTGACCCAGCGCAACAGCGGGCAATTTTGCAGCAACTTTTCGACGACGCTCATATTGTCCCGGGCGCAGTCTTAGACGACGGCTCACGGTTACTGGCAGTGTTCGAAACCTTTAATAAGCGCACAGAGCTGAACCAACTGCTCGCTGGTGAAAAGCTTATCGCCGCCGCCGTGACCATTTTGCGAACACTACGCAGCACCAACAAGACTGTTTACGCCCTTGCTCGGATCCGCTTCGATAAGCTCGATGGAGTAGATACCAATAATCAAGAACATTTATGGGCGCTGAGCCCAGTGGTTTCTTTCGTATTAGCTTTGGCATCAAGGTTATCGGCACACGGACTCATTACGTCAAATAAAACTCTTGATGCGGCCACCGATGGGTGGGCGCGCATGGCCGATATAGTCCCCGATCTAGTGACCAGCGATCTGGTCTCAGCAGAGGCGATAGTTTTAGCTCTATCGAAACCCGGAATTGCCTAATAAAGTGTGGCCGCCACATGAGCGGCCACACTTTATTAGGCAATAAGAGTTGATGCATGGCGCGGTTCAAGGTGTGAAAAGCCTCTAAATTTGCCAAGATGGGAGCATGACTATCGAACCGCTCTATGGGATCATCCTAGCTGCCGTCGTGGTGGCAATCATTGTTGCCATCCTGATCGTTATTGGCTTAAAACGTAGAAAAACCAAAACAATCGCGTTCCAGAAACCCGATGATGATCAACCCAAAGAACTAACTCAAGAGCAAAAATCTGGAAATTATCAGGCTCATGGAGGCTTTCAATTCGCCCCAGCCGAGAAACACCCTGAGCTGCTCGATCCACCGCAACCTCCTGGAGCCGATCAAACACCGATCTCCACGGTGGAGCCACTAGCCCCCATACCGCCGTCGGACGGTGCCAAGGATCTCAAGCCGGATATCTCGAGCGATTTTAAGCCGGAAGCTGAGCTTGTCACAGCGGCCGACGAGGCACTACCAGACAACGGGTCGGTAGATGCTGATACAGAGGGCGTAGCCGATGATTTAGATGATAATTTCGTCGAGCTCGTTGATTTCGAAGATATCGCAGCCTTGGAAGAAAATGACGGTGATGACAAAGCCGAGGACGCTGCTGACACTTCAGACACCGCACCAACCGGGCTAGTGGAACCCGCTAATATCTCCGCTCACGGAGAAGTAAGCACGAGCTCTGAAAGGCTCGATGGGCTTGTTGATCGCTCCCCAGAAAGCGCTCGAGTGGAAGACACCATCGACGATATAGCTCCCGCAGCCGGTCGCATGGGTCGACTGCGCGGTCGACTGGCGCGCTCGCAGAATGTTTTTGGACAATCTGTGCTGGGAATACTCTCTGCCGGCGATCTCAATGAAGAAGCGTGGGAGGATATTGAAGCTGAGCTCATTCAAGCTGACCTCGGGGTGGCGATCACCATGACTGTGGTGGAAGAGCTACGGGATATGATCGCGGTCCGTGGAGTGGAATCTGAAGCTCAAGCGCGTTCTATGCTTCGAGAATGCCTTATTAAAGCATGCAAGCCCGACATGGATCGTTCCCTTAAGGCTATCCCTTATGGAGGTAAACCGGCGATTATCTTGATGGTCGGCGTCAATGGGACGGGTAAGACAACAACCACCGGTAAATTAGCGCGCGTACTGGTATCGATGGGGCATAAGGTGCTTCTCGGTGCCGCCGACACCTTCCGTGCCGCAGCAGCTGATCAGCTCGAAGCTTGGGGGCGTCGGGTTGGAGCAGAGGTCGTTCGCGGTGCAGAGGCTGCCGATCCGGCATCCGTAGCTTTCGATGCTGTCTCACGTGGAGTGGACCACAAAGCCGATGTGGTGGTCATCGACACCGCTGGGCGACTTCACAATTCCGCCAATCTGATGGATCAGCTTGCCAAAGTCAAACGAGTTGTGGAAAAGAAGACTAACGTCGATGAAGTGCTGCTTGTTCTCGATGCTACGACGGGTCAAAACGGTTTAAATCAGGCCAAGGTTTTCGGTGAAGTGGTTAATATCACTGGTGTGGTGCTGACCAAGCTCGATGGCACAGCCAAAGGTGGGATAGTTTTCCAAGTCCAAGAGAACCTAGGTGTTCCAGTCAAGCTTGTGGGCTTGGGTGAAGGTGCCGACGACCTCGCTCCATTCGAAGTAGAAAGTTTCGTTGATGCGCTCCTCGGCTGAGGTCGCTATGACTAGTAGTTAGTAAAAGGTCATTCTTGACACCTAGCCAGCCTCCCCGCCAGGAGGCTGGCTAGGCTACTATTTTGGGGAGTACCCAAAAGATTTTCAGTGGGCTTAACGGAGCCTAGCAAGGACAAATAATGAAGCTCGTCACTGCCATTGTTAAACCATTTACATTGATGGATATCAAGGATGCGCTTGAGCAGGTGGGAGTTCACGCTATGACTGTCACCGAGGCTCAAGGATTCGGTCAGCAAAAAGGCCACAACGAGGTTTACCGAGGTGCCGAATATGCTATTGACTTCGTACCCAAGGTAAAAATCGAAGTCGTTGTTGAGGATCCCATCATTGACGATGTCGTCACAGCCATCGTCGACGCAGCCCATACCGGTAAGATTGGTGACGGTAAAGTCTGGGTCACCAACGTGCTGGATGTCGTTCGCGTGCGTACTGGTGAGCGCGGCTCCGCGGCAATTTAGCTCTGTGCGTGCTCACGATATCCGTGACCGCGCGAGAGCCCGTGCCGCACACGTCCTCGCCAATATCCGCCTCCCGAAAGGGAGCGCACTCGCTGCCACCGGCTCGCTGGCACGCGGTGAACTGCAGCCGCAATCAGATCTGGACCTGGTGCTTATTTATGATGGCACCATTGCCGCTGAGAATCTTCAGGACCTGTGGTATCCAGTATGGGATGCATCCTTCCGCCTCGATCACGCGGTGCGCACCAGAGATGAGTGTGTCTCATTAGTCAACTCCGATCCCACCGCGGCATTGGCTCTATTAGAACTCAAGCATATTCGCGGCGATAAAGAATTAACGTCGGCCACCAGGGACGCTGTGCTGCGTAGGTGGCGAGTCCATCTCAACCGGAACTTTAATGCTTTTGTCGACCTTGCCATCGCACGGTGGCGACGTTCTGGCTCTGTCGTTGCGATGACGCGACCGGATCTAAAACATGGACGTGGGGGTCTGCGCGATCACGAATTTTTGCGTGCTCTAGCCCTTGGCCATATGGTCGATATCCCCGATCTATCCAAAGAACGTGCTTTATTAGTGGATTCGCGCACCCTCTTGCATTACCATGCCCGGCGCGCACGCGATGTGCTGGATCCGGAATTCGCTGTGGATGTCGCAGAAGATCTGGGCTACTCAGACCGGTATGCGCTCTCTCGGGATCTCGCTCACGCAGCCCACCGCATCGATGGTGCTCTGACTACCGCTCTAGCGTCGACGAGGCATCTGCTGCGCCGTAATTCCCCTGCGCGAAGTGCCCAGCGTCGCCCTCTCGATATCGACGTTGTTGAGGAGAATGGCGAGATTACACTCGCCCGGCAACCGAATCTCGGCGACCCAGGGCTGGTGCTTCGCGTAGCTGCGGCTGGCGCACGAACTGGAATGCCCATTCGACGCTCGGTCTGGCGTCAGCTCATCACCGTCCCCAGGGCGAATCGCCATGAATGGACGAAAACGATGACAGGGGATTTCTTTGCTCTTCTTTCCTCACCAGATCATAGCGCTCGGGTGATTCTGGAGCTCGACGAATACGGGTTATGGGAAAATATTTGCCCTGGTTGGGGGCGTATTCGGGGAATGTTGCCCAGAGAACCTACCCACATCCACACCGTGGATCGACATAGCCTTAAGGTCCTAGAGTTTTGTGCTCGGTCTCGGGGCCGTGTCTCCCGTCCTGACCTCCTTTTCCTATCTGCCCTCTACCATGATATTGGCAAAGGTCACCACCGAAGTCATCAGGAGGTTGGGGCGCAGATGGTTGTCGAGATGGCCCAGACTTTAAAGCTCTCAGCTCAAGATCAAGCGGTGGTCCACGCCGTTGTTCTGCATCACACTCTTATTCCAAGGCTCATCGCAACCCAGGACATTGAATCCGATAATATCCGCGACACGCTTTTAGACACCCTTGGATACAATTTCCTTGTTCTCGAGTTATTAGAGGTCTTAGTAGCCGCAGATGCCCAAGCTACCGGTCCTGGTGTGTGGTCCCCAGCTCTGCAATCGGGCTCGAGGCTGCTCATTTCCAAAGCTCGTGCTCAGTTGCACAGCCATCAACCACGGCCTCCGGTTATTCGCTATCGCGCGGGTTTGGACCTGTTAGGAGGAGAAGAATCCCAAGCCAGAATCTGCTGGGAAGGGGAGTACTGGCGAGAGAGTATTAGGCTTTTTGCCCTCATCGCAGCTAAAGGATGGACAATTACTGAAGCAGACTTTATCGACGATGGATCACGGGGGAAGATCATCGCTGAATTGACCGTCTACAACACGCTAGGCACTGGTTTCGATAAGGGAGAATTCATCCAAGCCTATAAATCAGGAGTTTATTCGGCGCTGCCACCTGTTACGCGCTCCGACCCAGTCACCTACTGGCACGGAGATATATTAGAAATTCGTACCAGTGATCGGCGCGCCGCACTGGGGACCCTCATGGGGGTTCTGCCCGATCTACACTGGCTGAGCATGTCTACTCCAGGGGCAACCATTATTGTGGTGTGCTCGCTCAAACCGGGATATGAGCGAGCTGCCGTAGACCGTGACGTGACCCGAGTGTTAAGCAGAGGTTAGTATAGGTGGGAAGAGAACTGTGCGGAGACCTCGGAGCGAGGCTGAGCATAAGATATTAAGGAGATGAGTAGTAACGTGTTTGAATCTCTATCAGACCGCCTCGGCAAAGCCCTCACGGGGCTGCGATCAAAAGGTCGCGTCTCAGAAGCTGACGTCAATGCGGTGGCTCGCGAGATTCGACTCGCCCTCCTCGAAGCCGATGTTTCTCTCCCCGTCGTGCGTGGCTTTATCTCTCGAATCAAAGACCGCGCGCTTGGGGCCGAAGTTTCCAAGGCTCTCAATCCAGCTGAGCAAGTCATTAAGATCGTCGACCAAGAACTCACAGGCATACTTGGTGGGGAAACCCGCCGTCTCAGCCTAGCCAAAACTCCTCCCACGGTTATCATGCTCGCTGGTCTTCAAGGAGCGGGTAAGACTACTCTCGCCGGCAAACTTGCAAAATACCTGAAAGATCAAGGTCACACTCCAGTTTTAGTGGCCTGCGACCTACAGCGCCCTGGTGCAGTGCAGCAGCTTGAAATCGTCGGCGACCGCGCTGGGGTTCCGACCTTCGCTCCAGATCCAGGAACCTCCATTGATACCGTCGATCATGAAATGGGCACCTCCCATGCGGATCCGATCGAGGTGGCCGCCGCTGGTATCGCCCATGCCAAAACCAAAATGCACGACGTGGTGATAGTCGATACTGCTGGACGCCTTGGTATCGATGAGACTCTCATGGACCAAGCACGCGGGATCCGTGATGCTATCAACCCTGATGAGGTGCTCTTTGTCATCGATGCCATGATTGGCCAGGACGCGGTGCATACCGCGCAGGCCTTCCGTGACGGCGTTGATTTCACGGGCGTAGTGCTCACCAAGCTCGATGGTGATGCCCGAGGTGGTGCAGCGCTTTCGATTCGCGAAGTCACCGGCAAACCGATTATGTTCGCTTCCACAGGTGAGAAGCTCGAAGATTTCGACGTTTTCCACCCTGATCGCATGTCCAGCCGAATCCTCGGCATGGGCGATGTGCTTTCCTTGATCGAACAGGCCGAAAAGTCCATCGACCAAGAACAAGCTATGGATGCTGCGGGCAAGCTCGCTTCGGGTGAGCTCACGCTCGAGGACTTCCTTAATCAAATGCTGATGATCCGCAAGATGGGGCCAATAGGCAATCTTCTGAAGATGCTGCCTGGGGGCTCGCAGATGGCCAAGGTCGCGGATATGGTCGATGAGAAACAGCTCGATCGCATCCAAGCAATTATTCGTGGTATGACCCCCGCTGAGCGTGAAAACCCCAAAATTCTGAATGCTTCCCGCCGCAAGCGAATTGCACGTGGCTCCGGAGTGAGTGTGAGCGACGTCAATCAGCTGATTGACCGTTTCTTCGAAGCCAAAAAGATGATGGGAAAGATGGCTGGCTCCATGGGTATGCCAGGAGGCTTTCCTAATCGAAGCGCCACCAAGAAGCAAGCTAAGGGTCGTCGGAAGAAGAACGGGAAGCGGAAGGCCCCGAAGCGTCAAGGTCAGGGTATGCCTGATCTTGCGGAATTACAAAGAATGCAGCAGCAAATGGGCGGCGGTTTTCCCCAGATGCCCAAGGGTATGGAAAATATCGATCTGAATAATCTCGACTTTGGCAAAGGGCGCTAGTTTGACCCGAATACAGGAGGTGTACTAGTCTTGGCGGGGTTATCTACGATTTTAGATAACCCCGCAACCTGCAGATTACACCGCCTCCGGCTCCGGCCGAACGGTACGTCACATCGCAGGATAAATACGAAAGGGTCGCAACCGGCCGGTATATTTTCCGGTGTCTGAACGGCCCAGTGACTGAAAGGAAGCCTTCATGGCTGTCAAGATTAAGCTCCAGCGTCTCGGTAAGATTCGCACTCCTCAATACCGCGTGGTTGTGGCTGATGCTCGCACTCGACGCGATGGTAAGGTCATTGAGAACCTTGGCATTTACCAACCCAAAGAAGACCCATCTGTCATCCAGATCGACTCTGAGCGTGCTCAGTACTGGTTGAGCGTGGGTGCTCAACCTACCGAGCCTGTTCTCGCTCTGCTAAAGGTGACAGGCGATTGGCAGAAGTTCAAGGGACTACCTGGTGCTGAAGGTACCTTGAAGGTGGCAGAAGAGAAGCCTTCCAAGCTCGAGCTCTTCAACAAGGCACTCGCTGAGGCTAATGAGGGCCCTACTGCTGAGGCTATTACGGAAAAGAAGCGTAAGGCTAAGGAAGAAGCTGACGCTAAGGCTAAGGCAGAAGCAGAAGCTAAAGCTAAGGAAGAAGCTAAAGCTGAGGAATCAGTCGAGGATTCAGAGTAATTCTTCCTAATTTTTTCGCAGCCCTTTTCGGTGTGCATCCGTGATCTAGAATGATGGCGAGGCACTGAAAAGGGCTTTGTTAACCCTTGGGAAGGGAGAACTTGAGAGTGGATCCCATAGAGGAATGTCTGCATCTCGCTGCCAGCGGTCTCGATCGTGATATCGAGGATGCGATCGAGAAACTAGAGAAATTACTTGCTACGGTCGACGATGCGCAACAGGGTCGTATTCACATCTATCTGTGTGAGATGCACGCCGAATTTAATCGATGGGACAGGGTAAAAGAGCACGCCCTGAAGGCCTCTTCTCTCCCTTTTTCCGGCAATAGTGGGTGGTGCTGGCTCGAATATGCGCGCCTACAGACGGAGCCTGGCTATACCACTCCCGTCGCCCAGTTACTGCAGCGACTGAACTCGATCGCTTTAGAACCAGCTCACGAGTTCACTGGTTTGCAGCTTTTAACTATGTTGGAAAATGCGTGGCAAGGTCGCAAATTTTTGCGAGTTTTTATACCGTGGTTGGGCGAACGTCGCGATGTGCTCTTTTCCATGGTTCCTGAGTCTATTGTGGCTATCTTAGAAAGAAATCTCGCGCTTCTTGATGGCTTGGAACGGATCCACTGTTATGAGCGTGTCCTCTCCTGGCCAGAAGTTCGGAATACGAGCGCGGGTCTTGACTTCTATATCGAGTTTCTCGATAGCGTGGAATCGTCGGGTGCCATACAGGATCCCGTTATCCTCCCCGTGCTCCAGGAGCACACGCGGACTCTTGCCGATTTAGCGCTCATGCAGGATAGTCCCGGGGTCGAATTCATTGCGCGCAAGAAGTATGCTCTCTATCTCATGGCTGGGGCGCGTTACCCAGAGGCATTGATTGAGATTGATCGATTAATGGAATTCTACGATTGGGACGCGCGTCCGGAGCAGGAGCGCGACGACGCTAAAGTCGGCCAAGAGTTTCTGTCTCTGACAACCCACCACGAACTCCAAGCCATGCGCATCGAGTGTTTGGTCACTGTCGAACCTGGTGTAGCCACAGAGGAAGCTTTAGATATTCTCGCTGACTATGAAAAGAGCGCCCCTGTCAGCGATTACGGAGTTATTCTAGCTCTCTATTTACATGCCGAAGCGCTGAAGACGGGAGATAACGCCACCGCCACCACGTTTCTTGGGGAACGAGCCGCTCATTTTGCAGCAGATTCGTACGAGGAGTCTCATCGTGGGCGTTCTCTATTAGCCTTGGTTCTTGCCGAACGAGCCCAACGCTTATATCAGGATGGTCACTGTGAAGAAGCTATGAGCGATATCTACCGGGCGCTGAAAATCGAGCAGATTAACGAAGCGGTAGAATTTCTCGTTCGAAATATTTGGGAGCACGTGGAACTGGATCGCCACGGTCTCGACATGGTGTCATCGGTTACCGAAGCGGTAAGGTACCTATACGATTGTGGAATATTTGCGCAAAGCGAAGGGGATTGGTCCAGTGCCATTTACTACTTCGGTCGCTGTGTCGAGATTGCCGAGCATTCCCCCGATCCCGCCCACCGGACGCCACTGATTTATGCCACCTACGAGATGGGTGCTGTGCGCGAGGAACTAGGGGAGAACGAATCGGCAGCTCTGTGCTATCGCAATGTTATCGATATGGTGGAAAATGGAGAATTCAATGATCCGATTATCAATGAGCTCTACGAGGCTGCTGCCGAAAATCTCAGTGCTTTGCAAGGGCGCTAGCTAATCCTTAACCGGTGTGAGCATGGTGAGAAGCAGAATATTCTCAGCTGCGGCCTCGGTCGGACAACTCACGCGGTGGACCGTATGCGCATCCAAGTGAATAACACGTCCAGGGGTTAGGACGATATTATCGCCATGACAGCCGAAGACAAGTGAGCCGGCTAAACATTGCACTGTGATGGGGTGCGCTGCCTTGTGATCTTTGAGCTCTTGGCCTGGGGCGAAATTAAAGAGAATGATATTTGCGCCATTTGCTCGAGCTACCCTTTGCACCCCGGGTTTATCCCCGTGCGGTTGTGGTGCTGCCTGCGGGGCGTCGATGACGGTGAGACCGCTGTCGGTGCGGTCGAGGTTGCCGAAAGTCTCTGGGGTATGTACGGGCTCAGTATTCATACCCGCCACTATAGTTCAGTCCCGATAGTTCTGCGCCAAAATTTATGCCCAGGGATTATGCTCTAAGCAGTGTTTGCTATGGTATTGACCATGGAATTGATGATTGGCAAGGTAGTAAAATCCCACGGGATCAAGGGCGAAGTGGCTGTAGAGATAACCACTGATGATCCGGAGCTTCGGTTTCGGGTCGGTGAGCCCCTGAAGGCTCGTCAGGGCCGCAAGGATAGCGTATTAACTATTGAGAGTCTCAGGCCACATCAGCATCGGTTATTAATTAAATTTGAAGAAATTGCTGACCGCACTCAAGCGGATAGTTTGCGCGGCACTCACTTTTATGCCGAGCCCCTTGATGCTGAGGATGACGAAGAGGCCTTTTATGACCACGAATTGGAAGGTCTGGAGGTCCACCATAACGGTCTACATATTGGCGAGGTTATCGGAGTAAGCCACGGACCAGCAGGTGAACTACTTGAAGTACGGTTGCGTTCGGGCAAAGAGGCGCTGATACCTTTTGTGCACGCCATCGTGCCAGATATTAACCTCGAATCTGGCTTCCTGGTTATTACCCCTCCCGAAGGGCTCCTGGATCTCTAATGCGTCTTGATATCATCACAATATTCCCCGAATATCTTGAGCCACTACGCCATGCACTCCTCGGGAAGGCTATTGAGCAGAAAATTCTTGAAGTTGGCGTGCATGATTTACGCCAGTGGGCTCATGATGTGCATAAATCGGTCGATGATACTCCCTATGGTGGAGGACCTGGTATGGTCATGAAACCGACGGTGTGGGGGCCAGCCCTCGACGATATAGCTACGCGAGATGGACTATTCTCCACTGCTCAGGATCTTAGCTCCGCCACGGCGCACCGTCACAGGTCCAGCGATAATTCCTCCACCCTTGATGAAGCCCGTGCGGATTGTCGAGATCCTCGACCCCTGCTTGTGGTTCCCACCCCGTCGGGTAAACCCTTTAGCCAGCGGGATGCAGAGGAATTTGCGGTGGAAGATCATATCGTCTTTGCCTGCGGGCGTTATGAGGGTATTGATCAGCGAGTCATCGATGACGCTCACAAACGTTATCGGGTGCGTGAGGTCTCCATTGGTGATTATGTTCTCATCGGTGGGGAAGTAGCTACTTTAGTCATTGCCGAAGCCGTGGTGAGATTGATTCCTGGCGTCTTAGGCAATCAGCTCAGCCATGAGGACGATAGTTTTTCCACTGGTTTGCTTGAGGGGCCAAGTTATACCAAGCCGCGGCAGTGGCGTAATCTTGATGTCCCGGAGGTACTTTTCTCCGGTAATCACCAAAAAGTGGCGCGGTGGCGTCGCGATCAAGCTCTTTTAAGAACTTATCTCGTACGCCCAGATCTCTTGGACGCAGTAGAGTTGAGTGCTCGAGATATGCAGGCTTTACGTGAATGCACCTTCTTAGCCGACCAACCTAAAAAGAAAGAGCGAGGAACGGAATTCGATGACTAATCGAGCTGTGACAACTGATCTTTCCGTATTGATGGATCCGTTGACACTCGATCAACTCGTGGCCGATTTACCGGTAGCTCTTAAATCGCACGGTTATACAGTGCGTGCGATTCATAGTGAGGCGGTAACCATGAGCTGCGAGCCGGAAAATATGCTGGTTTCGGAATATGAACAGCGTGAGGGCCGCGTTCCTTTGGTTGAAGTCCTATTTAGGGTACTGATCCACGGATCAACCAAGTTGGACTTGAAGGCGGCTACCCAGGCTGTAAGCTCCTCGTTTCCCCCTCAAACCTACTGGTATGGCACCAGTGTGGAGGGAAGTGTAAATCCCCACATCGATGCTATCTGCCAATTTAAAACTGAGGAGAGCTGATTCGCTAGATATGAGCGGTGCTTAACCTCTGTGTAGGCACAACAAGCGGTCGAGGTAGAACATTAAGCTGCAAATTTTGTGGTGGTGAGCCGGGGATGAGGGTTGAGAGTCCCTAGTTGTTGACACGTCTACAACTTTTATTTATTCTATGGTTATGCAAATCGGAATTTTCTCAATCGGCGACGTAACCAAAGACCCAACGACAGGTACAACCCCAACCGAACACGAGCGTATTAAGGCCACCGTAGACATAGCCAAGAAGGCCGAAGAAGTAGGCCTCGACGTTTTCGGTACAGGGCAACACCACAACCCGCCTTTCGTGGCTCCGGCGAATCCGCCCATCTTAATGGCTCACTTAGCGGCTCAAACTCGTCATATCCAGTTCACCACAGCTACGACTCTGATTACCACCACCGACCCCGTTCGAATCGCTGAAGATTATGCGTATGTCCAGCATCTAGCGGAAGGCCGGGTGGACCTGATGATGGGCCGTGGTAATACCGGCCCCGTTTATCCTTGGTTTGGTAAAGATATCCGCAAAGGCATTGAATTAGCAGTAGAAAATTACCACCTTTTACGTCGATTGTGGCGTGAGGAAAATGTCAACTGGAAGGGGGAATTCCGCACCCCACTACAACAGTTCACAGCCGTTCCGCGGCCCCTCGACGACGTAGCCCCCTTTGTCTGGCACGGCTCCATCCGCTCCACCGAGATTGCCGAGCAAGCAGCTTATTATGGTGATGGGTTTTTCCATAACAATATATTTTGGAATATCGAACATACCGCCAGCATGGTGAATCTCTATCGCCAGCGTTTCGAGCACTACGGACACGGTGCCGCCGATCAAGCAATAGTCGGTCTCGGGGGACAATTCTTCGCTGCCGAAACCGAGCGTAAGGCTCAGGAGTTTTTCCGCCCTTATTTCGACGAGGCGCCAGTATATGGACACGGGCCTTCTATGGAAGATTTCACTCGCATGACCCCACTGACGGTGGGGACCCCAGAACAGATCATTGAACGGTACCTCGGCTATGCCGATGCGGTAGGCGACTTCCAGCGTTTGATGTTCCTAATCGACCATGCCGGTCTTCCTCAGGAGGTTGTGCTCGAGCAGATCGAGATTCTGGGTAAGGAAATCGCCCCAGTACTACGACAAGAATTCGAAGCTCGTCGCCCCGCCCACGTACCAAGCGATCCTCCAACCCACGCGAGCTTGGTTGCTGAAGGTGAGAACTCGTACCATCGCCTCGTTATTCCGGCTGAAGGAAAGTAGGTAGAGATGAAGAAACTATTAGTGCTTAACGCTGGAATGTCTAGCCCCTCGAGTACCAGGCTTTTGGCCGAACGTATTGCGCAATCGGTGGTGGCCCAGGTTTCTAAGCGGGGTGAGGGACTTGAGGTTGAGTATGTGAACCTCACCGAATACGCAACTGATCTTGCCACGGTGATGACCACAGGTATCTATACCGATAAACTGCGTGAGGCTATGGACAACGTCACCGACGCTCACGCTGTGGTGGCGGCAACCCCCATCTTTGCGGCAAGTTACTCAGGGCTATTTAAGATGTTCATTGACACTCTCGATCCGCAGGCATTAACTCGGATGCCTGTCTTGATCGCAGCTACCGCGGGAACCCCACGGCATTCGCTCGCTCTCGAATATGCGATGCGCCCGCTATTTGCCTATATGAGAGCTGTGGTTGTGCCAACTGCGGTCTTCGCGGCCACCGATGATTTCGGTTCCGACAGCGAGATCGAACACCGCGTCAACCGTGCTGCTACCGAACTTGCAGAGCATATTGTGAGCACCAACTCCGGAGTTGTTGGATTCGGTCCCGATTACGATTCACTACCGCAGCGTAGCTCCAATACCACCATTAATCCCGAAGTCAGAAGCTTTGCAGACCTCCTGAAAGGGCATACTGGCTAGAACCTTCCTCCTATACTACCGTCGTCGAAGTCCATGATGGCGGTAGTATTTTCCTTTTCACAATCGATTTCTGGCCTGACTACAATAACGCTCATGAGTGAGTCAGCAGCGTTTCATGTCGAGACCATTGCCACGGAACTCAGTGTCGACCCCGATCAAGTTCGCCGTGCCCTGGCGCTAATCGACGCTGGAAATACCGTTCCCTTTATCGCCCGTTATCGCAAGGAACACACCGGTGGACTTGACGATTCCCAACTGCGTCATATTCACCAACGCAGCCAATATTTAGAGGAATTTCAGGCCCGTAAGCACGTTGTCCTCAGTGCCATCGACGAGCAGGGCAAACTTACCCCCACACTGCGTGAGCTCATTGCGGGATGCGAGAATAAAGCCCGCCTAGAAGATCTCTACGCACCCTATAAAAAGCGCCGGAAAACCAAGGCTGATACCGCACGCGAAGCAGGTCTCGAAGCCCTCCTCGACGAGCTCATGACCGATAAACCCCATGACCCAGATGAGTATGCAGCGCGATTTATCCACGCCGATTTCCCTGATATCAAGGCTGTGCATAAAGGTGCGCTTGCCATTTTTGTTGACCGGTTGACATTCTACCCGGATCTGCTCACTGAGATCCGCGAGGCCATGTTTAGAAATGGAGTACTATCTTCACAATTAATTGACGGTAAAGCTGAGGAAGGGGCGAAATACGCCGACTACTTCGATTTCTGCCAACCCTTCCATAGCCTCCCTTCCCATCGCATTCTGGCGATCATGAGAGGAGAGAAAGAAGGGATTCTTAAGCTCGAATTAAACCCGGGGGATGATGAATTCTATATCGGACTGGTCATGAAGCATCTGGGGCTCACCGCTGGGTATCCATGGCTCGACCACGCGGTGCGATGGGGCTGAAAAACCAAGCTTTATGTCGGTGCGAGCCTCGATACGCGGATGCGCTTAAATGAGAAGGCCGAAGCAGGCGCCCTCGATGTTTTTGCCCGCAATCTCAAAGATGTCCTGCTTGCAGCGCCCGCGGGTCAACGCACCACTTTAGGTTTGGATCCGGGCTATCGCCACGGAGTGAAATGTGCGGTGATCGACGGCACCGGAAAAGTTCTCGATACCGCTGTGGTCTATCCCCATCAGCCTCACAACCAGTGGGACAAGACGTGCCAGCACCTCACTCACCTGTGCCAACACTATGCAGTGGAACTAATCGCAATCGGCAACGGAACGGCCTCGAGAGAAACGGAGAAACTAGCAACAGAAATTGCCGCTGCTACCTCACAATCCGGCGCAGCCCGCCCGATCCCAGTGGTCGTGAGCGAGTCTGGTGCCTCGGTGTATTCTGCGTCCGAACTAGCAGCGCAGGAATTTCCCGATATGGATGTCTCCCTGCGCGGCGCTGTCTCCATTGCTCGGCGCTTGCAGGATCCCCTCGCCGAATTGGTCAAGATCGATCCGAAGGCAATTGGGGTGGGCCAGTATCAGCATGATGTCAACCAGGCAAAGTTAGCGTCAACTCTTGATGCCGTCGTTGAAGATGCCGTCAACGGGGTCGGCGTAGATCTCAACACCGCCTCCCATCCTTTGCTCACCAAGGTGGCTGGTATCACCCCAACGATCGCCAGCCATATCATTTCTTACCGCAATGAGCATGGTTCTTTCAGCTCTCGAGCTGCACTCAAGAACGTACCCCGTCTGGGGCCGCGGGCCTTCGAACAGTGCGCTGGATTTTTAAGAGTCACCGGTGCCGCAGATCCCCTCGACGCTTCCGCCGTGCACCCAGAGGCTTATCCGGTCGTGCGCGCGATTGCACGCAGCGCCAACCTCGACGTTGCTGACCTCATAGGTAATACCAGGCTTCTCAGCTCCCTCAATCCAGCTGACTTCGCAGACGATATGTTCGGTGTTCCCACCGTGGTAGATATTCTGGCTGAATTAGATAAGCCTGGTCGAGATCCTCGCCCAGAATTCAAAACGGCGGTCTTTAAGGAAGGCGTGACCTCGATTGGTGACGTCCAGCCAGGCATGATTCTAGAGGGAACTGTGACCAACGTTGCCCAATTTGGTGCATTTGTTGATATTGGGGTTCATCAAGACGGATTAGTGCATATTTCCGCTATGAGTGAGAAATTTATCTCTGATCCCCACGAGGTTGTCCGTTCGGGCCAAGTCGTGCGCGTGAAGGTTCTCGACGTGGATCCCCAGCGCCATCGAATTAGTCTCAGCATGCGCCTTCGAGATGAAAAAGCGACGCGGTCTCCTAATAAGAAACAGCCGCAGAGGAAACAGCAAGCGTCGGCCTCCGGCTCTCTAGCTGATGCCATGCGACGCGCCGGCCTGGAAAATAACCTGGAACAAAACTAGTCTCGCCATGGCGCGCCTACCAAACTATGCGAGCATCGATATCGACTCTCCAGTAGGACAATTGCGGGCCCGTTTCTGCGGAACGCGTATTGTGGGTTTGTGGCACCGCGAACAGCGCGGCTTCCCCGACGAGAATCAGATCTCGAATGATACCGTTCCAGCTCATGCTGCGGCTGGATTACGACAGTGGTTAGCTCAGTATTTTGCCGGAGACGAACCTGACGAGGGTCTCATCACGCCTGAGATTCAGGGAACCGACTTTGCGATGCGTGTATACCGAGCCCTTCAAACCCTTCCGAGGGGGGAGATGATCACCTACGGAGGATTAGCTCGTGCTATTGGAAAACCAAGAACCGCCCGAGCGGTGGGACGCGCACTTGGAGCCAATCCACTCCTGCTCATCGTCCCATGTCACCGCGTCGTAGCGGCGCACTCACTCGGCGGGTTCGCAGCCCCCATGGTCATCAAGGAATTTCTCCTCACGCTCGAAGGAGCAGATCTCTGCGCGGTGAAAAGGAGGGAGCTGAAGAGACCGCAAGCGACGGATGGTGGCCTCCCTGAGCTAACTTGATGTTCCTAGCTAACAACGGTAATATTCCCACAGTTGTCTGGTTTCTTGCCAGCCTTCAATACTCTGTAGTGGATATGAACCAGCACGAGCGCCCAAAAGTTTTTTTAGAAGGAAGTGCCGCTAGGTTCCTCTTTCCTATAAAAGAAAAGGATTGGTTTAACTGTGAACCTTCTTGACAAAGTTGATGCAGCTTCATTGCGCGACGATATCCCAGATTTCCGCGCCGGCGATACTCTTGACGTCCACGTTAAGGTTATTGAGGGCAGCAAGTCTCGTGTGCAGATCTTCAAAGGTGTCGTAATCCGCCGCCAGGGATCCGGCATCCGTGAGACTTTCACCGTCCGCAAGGTGTCCTTCGGTATCGGTGTGGAGCGTACGTTCCCAGTGCACACCCCCAATATTGAAAAGATCGACGTGATCACTCGGGGCCGTGTTCGCCGAGCTAAGCTGTACTACCTGCGTGATCTACGTGGTAAGGCTGCCAAGATTCGCGAAAAGCGCTAGTTTTTCTGGCGTAAAAAGAATTCATCCTGTGGGTACGGAGACCATCCGCCCACAGGATTTTTTGTTGGTGCCAGCTCAGCTTAGTCATCCGATATCTAGCAATAGGAATCAGACGCTGCACGAGATGCTGCTAAGATTCCACAGTGTGAATCAGCATCCAGCATATGACGCATCGGGCGCGAAAGATCCCGACGATAAGAAGCCGAAAGAGAAGAAGGAAAAGCCCTGGTATATCGAGATACCGCTGGTTGTTCTCCTCACCATTATCTTCATTTCGATTCTGCAAGTATTCGTCGGCCGCATCTATCTCATACCCTCGCAATCGATGGAACCCACTTTGCATGGATGCGCGGGTTGCTTCGGCGACCGCATCTTTGTAGAGAAAATAACCTACGCATTCGATGACCCTCAGCCAGGCGATGTAGTGGTATTTAAGGGTACCGATTCATGGAACACGAATTTCGTATCTTCGCGCTCCACCAATCCTCTTATCTCTGGTCTCCAGGAGGCAGGAGCCTTCATCGGATTCGTCGCTCCAGATGAAAACGATCTAGTCAAGCGCGTCATTGCTACGGGAGGACAAACCGTGCAGTGTTTGCCGGGTGATTCCGGCGTCATGGTTGACGGGAAGCGAACAAGCGATTCCTTTATCAATACCCCACCTCAATACCCAATTTCGCCTGACACTGGTTCCGATGCATGCGGGGGCCCATATTTCGGCCCGGTTAAAGTACCCGACCAACACCTCTTCATGATGGGAGATAACCGAACCAACTCAGCCGATTCGCGCTACCACTTGGGGGACAACACCCAAGGAACCATCCCCGTAGATAATGTGAAAGGTAAAGTATCCTTTATTCTCTTCCCCCTACCGCGCACTGGTTTTATTGAGCACGTAGACCTAGGCACCAATTAGTTAACCATATTATCCATGCGCACCCTGAAATATCTTCGCACCTTCGAAGTCGCCCTAGACAAAGCAGGTCTAGGGCCCGTTGCGGGGGTCGACGAAGCAGGGCGGGGGAGTTGCGCTGGCCCTATTACAATCGCCGCGTGCATATTACCCTCTCATCCCATTGCCGAACTCGCGGAATTAACCGATTCCAAAAAACTCACACCGGTAAAAAGAGCCCAGTTATACCCACTGATCCTCCGCTACGCACTCGCAAGCGCAATTGTTCATATCAGCGCCCCAGAAATTGATATCCGCGGAATTCAGAATGCGAATACTTCTGGTATGCGTCGAGCGGTGGCTCAATTAAAACTAAGCCCGCACTATATTCTGACTGATGCCCTGCGCATTGAAGGTTTTTCCGCGCCCTCCTTGCCGATTATCGGCGGCGATAGCCAAGCGCGGTGCATTGCAGCCGCGTCGGTTCTGGCTAAATACGCGCGGGATACGGTGATGGAGGAATTCCATGAGAAATACCCTGTCTATAATTTCGCCCGACATAAAGGGTATGGCACCCGTGAGCATATCCACGCGGTGCGCCTCCATGGAGCCAGCCCTATTCATCGTTATAGTTATGCAAATATAGCCGCAGCGCATAAGCAGTGGCTGGCACAAGAAAATTTCCCACATCAAAGGGAGGAACAGATTGATGAGCGCTGAAGATCTAGAGAATTATGAGGCTGATGTCGAACTAGCCCTATACCGCGAGTATCGGGATGTGGTTAGTCAATTCTCCTATGTGATAGAAACTGATCGGCGCTTTTATCTTGCTAATGCGGTGGAGCTCATCCCGCATACCAACGGCGCTGATGTTTACTATGAAGTTCGGATGTCCGACGCCTGGGTGTGGGATATGTACCGAGCCGCACGCTTTGTTCGCTACGTGAGAGTTATAACGTACAAAGATGTCAATATTGAAGAACTAGATAAACCTGAGTTAGTCATCCCTGACTAGAGGCAACGCAACTCGATCTTTTACGGGTCCATTTAGACCAATGATAGCTATGGTCCATATGGACCCTTTAAGCAGAATCCCACAGAATCTGTTTGCCAGCATATTTTACCTTTGCCACGGTGCCCGTTCTCGTCAACGCTAAGAAGTGAGCGCAGAAAAATCTGCGTCCAATCACTTTAAGTTTTATGCCTTGCTAGAGAAGAGCACCCCAATGTCTATAACCTCTTTATCTTCTTCAACTCAGCAACTGCCACCTCCAATACTCGCCACCGTCGGCGAGAACGCAGCCGTCGATTTTCTGCGGCGGCGAGGTCTTAAGATCCTTGGTCGCAATATCGCCTATCCATGCGGAGAGATCGATATTATCGCCTACGATCCCCTCCACCGCATACGTGTGGTGGTAGAAGTGAAAACTCGAAGCTCCTACACCTATGGAGCCGCTGAAGCAGTAGATCAGAAGAAACTACGGCGGATGCGGGCCACCGCGATTTTATGGGCGAAAACGCGAATTTTCCTGCCCATGCGATTTGACGTTATCACTGTGGTCACACGCGATGGTCGCTTCGCTGAGATCACCTGGTATCGAGGGGTGGACTCGGGTGCTCGCTAAAACTTATTCAGTAGCCTTTGATGGGATCAACTCCATACCCGTAGAAGTGGAAGCAAATATAGGGCCGGGTCTGCCTGGAACCTATATCGTAGGGATGGCGTCGGCCGCAGTTATCGAGGCTAAAGATCGCATAAAAACAGCCGCCCACAATCGCAACCTTCCTTGGCCGAAGACTAAGATCACGGTGAACCTCCTGCCCGGGGATATCAGCAAAACGGGCAACCACTTCGATGCCGCTATAGCCACCGCCATCTTAGTTGCGCAATCGGGAGACACAGATCTTCATAGGCGCGCCGCTCGCACCTTGATTGTGGGAGAAATCGGTTTAGATGGTCGCCTCCGCGGGGTTCGTGGGACCTTACCTGGAATACTGTGCGCTCATCGTAATAAAATACCAACAGCGATCATTCCTCATGCCAATATCGAAGAAGCTCAAGTAGCCGCCGGTATCGGCGTTGAGATCAGGGCGGCGAAGACTGTCGGCGATATCGTGGCTTGGCTACGAGGGGATATAGTCCTCCCAACCGTATCGAGTTGCCCCAACCCACAGACACCACCACAGGGTGTCGTTGATATGAACCAGATCATGGATCAATCAGTAGCGAAAGAGGCAGCCGAAATTGCGGCTGCTGGCGGTCACTCACTCTTTTTAACCGGGCCTAGGGGAAGTGGAAAATCCATGATCGCCGAGCGAATCCCCACCATTCTTCCCCCTTTGAATCAAGCGGAAGCCATTGAAACCGCAGCGATCTATGCTCGTGCAGGGCAGCGAATGAGCCATGAGGCATATCGTGCCCCCTTCGTAGCCCCACATCACAGCGTGAGCGCGGCGGCACTCATCGGAGGAGGACATGGGCACCCTAAGCCCGGTGCGGCATCGCTGGCACATCACGGAGTCCTCTTCCTCGATGAGGTTTCGGAGATCCCCGCTAGGGTGCTCGATCATCTTCGCGTCCCCCTTGAACAAGGATGCGTGCGCTTGCAGCGCCGCCACCGCATCATCGAATTACCAGCACAGTTTCTGCTCATTATGGCCGCCAACCTGTGCCGCTGTGCAGCACATGAAGTTAGTGAATGTACCTGCTCCGCCACTACGCGGGCCAAGTACCTGGCTAATATTTCTGGACCGCTGCGGGATCGGATCGATATCTATGCCAAGACTCATAGCCGCGGAACCGTCACCCCAGCGACTACTGTCGAGTCTTCTGCCAATATTGCCCAACGGGTGAGCCAAGCACGAAGTCGAGCGCGTTATCGTTGGGAAAAAGCGGGCTTCGGCCCAATGATCAATGCCACATTGGAGCCAGCGGTAGTGCGCCGAAACCACCCCGCAGATGACGAAGCCATGGCGATGATGAGTAGTTTTCTAGCCCGCGGACTCATCACACAACGAGGAGTTGATCGAATCTTAAAAATCGCTTGGACCCTCGCCGACCTCGAAGGTGCGCCCCAGCCTGGGGTAGATCATATCGCGCGTGCCAGTAAACTGCGCGGATCGGAGAGATCTTATGCCAATATCTGACTCAAGAATCGAAGCGTGGGCCTATCTATCGCGCGTCATCGAAGGTCCCAGCCGGCATCTCCAAGCCCTGATCGATCAAGGCCATGATATTGAGGAGATTGCGTGTGGAGTCAAAAAGCGGGCTCCGTGGATCGGCTCCTTAGCGGCTGCAACGGCCGCTCGCTATCATATTGATCGGGCGAAAGAGGACCTAGACAAAGCCCATGACTGCGGCGCTAGATTAATAACACCCGAGGACAAGGAATGGCCAGGTGAGCTTTTTGATTCGGGCTTCGGGTTCGCTGAGCGTGGCATGAGCCAGTCCCCAAAAGGTCAGCAACCTGACGCAGCGAGGCCCCATGCACTGTGGGTCAAGGGGGCAAATATTCGTGCTCTAACCGCTCAATCACTGACAGTGGTAGGAACTCGCGCTGTTTCCGCATACGGACGCGATGTCACTGAACTCATGGTTGCAGGGCTCGTCAAACACCAATGGACCATTATTTCCGGGGGAGCACTCGGCGTGGACACCATCGCACACGCTACAGCTCTCAACGCGGGTGGAGCGACCGTGGTCGTTCAGGCATGCGGAATCAATCGAAGCTATCCAGCGGCAAATAGGGCACTGTTTCGGTCCATAGCGAAATCCCCTGGTGGGGCACTCATCAGCGAATACCCTCCAGATGCGCCGCCGTATCGGCACCGCTTCCTCACGCGCAACCGGCTCGCGGCAGTTCTTGGGCAAGGAACCGTTGTCACTCAAGCCGCATGGCGTTCCGGGGCTCTCAATACCCTGCAGTGGGCGGCAAGTCTCGGCCGCCAGCCCATGGCAGTTCCAGGCCCTATCACGGATATCAATTCCTTTGGGTGCTTGGAGAAAATAAAAACAGGTGAAGCGCAGATGGTTCGATCCCCGAACGAGGTCAGAGAACTCGTACAACCTCTGGGTACCGTCGACCCCGAAGCACAATACGAGCTCGATTTTGCACCCACAGCGGTCCAAAGACTTTCTCGGAACGAATTGCGGGTCTACGATTCCACACATGCGCAGCCATTAAGCGCAACTGATATAGCCGAACGTGCAGGACTACCCGTGGGATTAACCATGCACCTCCTTATTGAATTGCACGGGAAAAATATGGTGAGCCGGAAGCGCAATTATTGGATTCGCGGCGAAAGCTAACGGTGCTCTAGACCTTTAGGCTCACATCCGCCTACGCTAGAGATATGACGGGTTCAGATAATGAATACGGCCAACTCGAGACCGCAATAGCAGATTATCTCACCCACCTCGAAGTTGTGGTGGGGCGTTCACCGGCGACCGTAAGAGGTTACCGCGCCGATCTGCGCGATTTTGCAGCCACCTACCGCAACTTCACGGACTTCAGTCTCAAAAATTTACGGGCATGGCTTGCGGGTGCGGTTGAATCTGGAAAATCCCGGGCCACCATGGCAAGACGAATCGCTGCAATCCGTAGTTTTTCTACCTGGGCTTTTAAAAAAGGTTATATCCAAGGCGATATTGCCCAACGCCTGCAAAGCCCCACCCCGGCGCGCAATCTCCCCCACGTCGTACCCGCACCTAAGATTAATCAACTCATGACAGCCTCCGCAGCCACCCGCGAGCCGGAGTACCTGCGCGATCACGCAATCTTGGAACTTTTTTATGCCACGGGAATCCGCGTATCCGAACTCTGCGGTATCGACTTGGGAGACTTCGACTTCACCAGAATGGTCGTTACAGTCACCGGCAAGGGCAATAAGCAGCGCGTCGTTCCCTTCGGAGACCCGTGCCGAACAAGCCTTATTACCTACCGCGATCAAGCCCGAGCAGAGTTAATCAAAGAATCCACTCCCGCCTTTTTCCTCGGTTCCAGAGGCGCACGTATTAATCCGCGTGTGGTACGGCGGTTAGTTGAGCGCGCCGGGCTGGAATTGCGCATCGCGGGGCTAGGGCCACACGCTGTCCGCCATAGTGCAGCCACCCATATGTTGGACGGTGGTGCAGACCTGCGAATGGTGCAGGAACTCTTAGGTCATTCATCGTTAAACACAACGCAAATCTATACCCATGTCTCTTCCCAACGGCTCTATGAGGCCTACAAGCAATCGCATCCCCGAGCCTAGTAGTCACGAGGGTATTGATGTTGTACGGGTCGACGGTGGATTTCAGATTTTCATGTGATTCCATGGTTTGAGGCGGATATCTATATCCGCAAGAAGAGAAAGTGGATCAATATAGCGATCGGAGGCTATTTTGGCACCCCAGTGCAATCCGTCATGGTCTCGCCCCGAATTTCCTAAGGTTCCTAGGACCTGACCTTTATACACCGGATCTCCGTTAGAGAGGGTACTGTCGACAGGCGTATAGGTGGTGCGTACCCCGTTCGGATGCTGGATAGAGATTGACGGCACTCCGGCAACTGAGCCCGAAAAATACACCTCCCCCTCACCGGCAGCTACAACCGGTGCTCCGCGACTGGCGCGAAGATCCACCCCGCGGTGCCCAGCGTGCCAGTTGTGTTCGAGATCATCGAAGCCGTGGATGACAAAGGAGACGGTTGAAGTGCCAGTGATCGGGTCTATGAACGCCGCTTGGCTAGATGAATAGAGTTCATTCGGAGTCGCGGCGACGACGCCGTCGATAGAGAGAACACTCAATCCCGCCGATATTATGACGATCAATTTGATGTTTGTGAGCATAGCCATAATGACAGTGCACCACTACGGCCGCCTCTGCGCCTGTGCTGGTAACTGCTGTGAGCCACAAATGTGGATAACTGTGTCCTTTCAAAAAGATTAAGTCGACCGACTATATGGCGGGTTTTCGACTTGATTAGCTTACTTAGCTCCGCTAGAATTCACCAACGGCAGTGTGTGCTTTGGATACGTCTTGGATATGTCCTAGCATTCACGTGCTTAAATTTCGCGCAGTCACGTGTATTCCAGTCGTATCAAACGCACTTTGTGTGGGGATGTGCCAGGAATACGCCGGTGATCAGTGACATGGTCCGTGAATCCTAATATTTCAGGGTGTAACGGTGTTACTGTCGGTGCTGGCTGCTAGGAACTGGGGAAAGCCCAGTGATATATAACCAAAATTACTAGAGAAAGGAAGCACCATGGCAGTTGTATCCATGCGCGAGCTTCTCGATTCTGGTGTGCACTTCGGCCACCAGACTCGTCGTTGGAACCCAAAGATGCGTCGCTTTATCTTCACCGAGCGCAATGGCATCTATATCATCGACTTACAGCAAACCCTGACGTTCATCGATGAGGCTTATGAGTTCGTCAAAGAGACCGTCGCTCACGGCGGCACCATCCTCTACGTTGGAACCAAAAAGCAGGCTCAAGAGCCCATTGCTAACGAAGCCGAGCGCGTTGGGATGCCCTATGTGAACCACCGCTGGTTGGGTGGCATGCTCACCAACTTCCAGACTGTTTCCAAGCGTCTGCACCGCATGAAGGAATTGCAGGCCATGGATGCCGCTGAGAACGGCTACGAAGGCCGCACGAAGAAGGAAGTCCTCATGCTCACCCGTGAGCGGACCAAGCTTGAGCGCGTACTTGGTGGCATTGCCGATATGACCAAAGTTCCTTCCGCCTTGTGGGTAGTTGACACCAACAAGGAGCATATTGCCGTAGCCGAGGCACATAAGCTCAATATTCCAGTGGTTGCCATTCTTGACACCAACTGTGACCCTGACGTTGTGAACTTCCCAGTTCCTGGCAACGACGATGCTATCCGTTCCATTGCAGTTTTGACCCGGGTCATTTCTCACGCCGTTATTGAAGGCAAGAAAGCCCGCGAAGAGCGCGCTCTGGCAGCTGCTAAAGACGCAGCTGGCGAGAAGGAGGACAAGGTAGAGGTAGCCGCTAAGGTGGAGGCCCCTGCCGAGGTTGCTGAGGAAGCTAAAGAGGCGCAGCAGGAAGCTGAAGCCAAATAAGTACTTCCCACCATCAAGCCTCCGAGCTCCTACTCGATAACAGCCAAGCTGCGAGGGGATAACGAGACTATAGATGCAGCGCCTCACCGGTTCAGCCACGAAAACTTTGGCGGCTATATATATTGGTGGGGCGCTCATTCTTTTCCTTTCGCTTAAAACGCGGAACAGAGAAAGAATCACAAACAAATACATCGTATTTCAGTGCGAGTCTGCTCCATGATGAGTACTCTAGGCACAGAGATATTAGTAAAAATTCCAACAACTGAGGAGGATCGCCCCCTATGGCGAACTACACCGCTGCAGACGTAAAGAAGCTGCGCGAAATCACCGGATCCGGCATGCTGGCCTGCAAGAATGCGTTGGCTGAAACCGACGGTGACTTTGAGAAGGCCGTCGAAATTCTGCGCATTAAAGGCGCTAAAGATGTCGGAAAGCGTGCAGAGCGCAACGCATCCGAAGGTCTCATCGCGGTCTCTGGCAATACAATGGTTGAGGTTAACGCCGAGACCGACTTCGTGGCAAAGAACGCTGAATTCAAAGAATTTGGCCAGAGTGTTGCCGATGCCGCTGCTCGCGTGAATGCTAATACCCCCGAGGAGCTGGCTGCTGCACCTCTCGGTGATAAGACTGCTGGTGAGGCAATCCTGGAACTCTCGGCAAAAATCGGCGAGAAGCTCGAACTCCGCCGCGCCGTTACCCTCGCCGGTGAGAAAGTTTCCGTTTATCTGCACCACCGTTCCGCTGACCTGCCACCATCAGTCGGTGTCATGGTTGCCTACACCGGTGAAGGAGAGGCCGCTGAAGAGGCTGCTCACTCCGCCGCGATGCAAATTGCTGCACTCAAGGCTCAGTACCTAACTCGCGAAGATATCCCAGAAGATGTTTTGGATAAGGAGCGCCACGTCGCTGAAGAGATCACTCGCGCCGAAGGTAAGCCAGAGGCTGCAATCGCCAAAATTGTAGAAGGCCGTCTTGGCGGCTTCTACAAGGACGTCGTTCTTCTCGAGCAGCCTTCTGTTGCGGATAGCAAGAAGACTGTCAAGGCACTGATGGACGCCGCTGGCGTTACCATTACCGCTTTTGCCCGCTTCGAGGTTGGCCAGCACTAAAAGTAATTCACTGACCAATCTGCGACTTCGCTTCCTCCCCTCCGCACGGAGATAGAGGGAGCGAAGTCGCTTTTTACCGCCTGATACAGCTATATCGGTTGGGTAGGTGAGGGGTCCATAGGAACGATTGTGTCCTCGAGGGAACCAAGGTTTTATCAGGGATAAGGTAAAATAAAGAATTTGAGACTGCTGTCTCATCCTCACCGCGGTCAATTGGTGGCGAGGACGAGATGAACTCCACAAAGCGGTTTGTCTTCCCTCTTAAAGAGAAGTGCAGGATAACCGCGATCGTTGAATATGAGGAAAGGCGCTGTGGACTATGACAATAACTGAATTTGAGGAACCTCGTACTGGCTATAAGCGGGTCATGCTTAAGCTGGGTGGTGAAATGTTCGGCGGGGGAGCAGTGGGTATCGATCCAGACGTTGTTTCCAATGTGGCACGTCAAATCGCTGGGGTTGCCCGCTCCGGAGCACAAATCGCAGTAGTCATTGGCGGCGGCAATTTTTTCCGGGGCGCCCAATTACAGCAGCGAGGCCTCGACCGTAATCGCTCCGATTATATGGGAATGCTGGGGACCGTCATGAACTGTCTCGCACTGCAAGATTTTCTGGAACGAGAAGGTATTGAATGCCGCGTACAAACGTCCATCAATATGGCTCAAATAGCGGAACCGTACCTGCCCCTGCGTGCCAAGCGCCATCTGGAAAAAGGGCGAGTGGTTATCTTCGGGGCGGGGATGGGTATGCCCTATTTCTCAACGGATACCACAGCTGCACAGCGCGCACTCGAGATCGACTGCGAGGTGCTCCTGATGGCTAAGGGCGTGGATGGGGTCTATTCTGATGATCCCCGCCAGAATCCTAACGCTGTGCTGTATGAGTCTATAACCCCTCGTGAGGTACTAGAAAAGAGCCTCAAAGTAGCCGATACTACCGCCTTCTCCCTCTGCATGGACAATAATATGCCGATCCTCGTCTTCAATCTCCTCACCGAAGGCAATATTGCCCGTGCTATTGCTGGCGAGAAAATTGGAACCTTGGTGAAATCCTAGGCCCTGGGCTCAGACTCTCAACCAGTAGCTAGATTTAAAAGTCGGCATCGACCATTGCACCCGGTCGGGCCACAGTACCCAAAAGATTGTTATGGGAGAAAAGAATTTCCCCCATAACGCATACCATTACCAACACATAGAAGAAGGAAAAATGTTAGACGATATTCTCCTCGAGTGCGAAGAACGCATGAGCAACTCCGTCGAGCACACCCGAGAGGATTTGGTGACCATTCGAACCGGTCGCGCTAATCCCGCCATGTTCAATGGAGTCATCGCAGACTACTACGGTGTGCCCACTCCGATCACTCAAATGTCGACCATTTCGGTGCCAGAAGCAAGAATGCTCCTGATCAAGCCTTATGAAATGTCCATGATGGGCGAAATAGAGAATGCGATCCGCAACTCCGATCTTGGTGTTAATCCGACCAACGACGGACAAGTGCTGCGAGTGACCATCCCACAGCTCACCGAAGAGCGTCGCAAGGATATGGTTAAATTAGCTAAATCCAAAGGCGAGGATGGCAAGATTGCCATCCGTAATATTCGTCGCAAGGGGATGGATCAGTTTAAGAAGATCCAAAAAGACGGCGACGCCGGTGAGGACGAAGTCAACTCTGCCGAAAAGGAACTTGATAAGCTCACAGCTAAATATGTTGCCGCTGTTGATGAAGTAGTAGGCAAAAAAGAATCCGAACTCATGGAAGTTTAATCCACATATCACCGACCCCGAATTCGGCCGTTATCGATATGAGGAAAACGGCTCGGCCCGCACAAGCCTTCTGATCCTCTCATATTCTCTGAGGATCTATGGCGCGTGCGTGATTGAAGGAAATGATTAATGCCGTCCACACCTCGCCGCTTACCTAGGCCTAGGAATTCTGCGGGGCGCGATCTCAAACAAGCGATTCTGATTGGAGTCGCCCTCTTTGTGCTCGCTGCCCTCGCAATGTTCTCGGGACCTCATGGTTGGTACCTCTTCGTCTCCATCGCCATCTCCATTGCTATGTGGGAAGTGATGTCGCGGTTGAATGAAAAGGGCTATATCGTCCAACGCTGGTGGCTGCAAATTGGGGGCCAACTGATGCTGTGGCTCAGTCTCTTCTTTGGCCCCAAGGGGTTAGTCTCCGGATTTGTCACGGCCGTGTTATTACTAATGTTCTCTAGACTCTTCCACCACGGACGCCACGCCCCGCCACAAAACTATTTGCGTGATACCGCTATGGGAATCTTTGTCCTTACGTGGGTCCCGTTATTTGGTAGCTTTGCTGCGATGATGTCTTTGCTTGAGGGCGACGGCGGAATAAGCGGGACGATGTTTATTGCTACCTTCGCGCTGTGCGTGATTGCCTCCGACACGGGTGGATATATCGTCGGGGTGCTCATCGGCTCTCACCCCATGGCTCCGGCCGTTAGCCCCAAAAAGAGCTGGGAGGGCTTTGCAGGCTCCGTAATTTTTGGGGTAGCTACTGGAGCCATGAGTGTGCACTTTCTCCTCGGCTACGAATGGTTCTGGGGGATAGCTCTGGGGATTGGTCTTGTTATTTGTGCCACTCTGGGTGATCTCGTTGAATCCCAATTTAAGCGCGAATTAGGAATTAAGGATATGTCGGACTTGCTCCCTGGCCATGGTGGCGTCATGGATCGCTTTGACGGCATGCTGCCCGCAGCCATGGTGACGTGGTTAGTCTTGAGTTTTATTGCAAGCTAAATATCAAATGAGAAAACCGTAGCGCCGAGGGAGCTACGGTTTTTTCGATCTTTTTTAAAGCGAAGAACTAGATGTGGTGAGCAGCTTTCTTCACTTGACTGCGCAATTGTAGAATGCGTACACCGCCGACCAAAGCCATAATAAGTGCGCCTGCAATAGCTGCGAGAAGGAAGCCAACCCCAGCTGGGAACGTAAAGTTCCAAGCGAATAAGACCAGTTCAATTTGTTGCTGATTTTGCAGGATGAAGACCAAAAGAACAATAAGAAGCAGCGCCCCTAGGATCAAGGCCACCCATGTGCCACCGGCAATAGAGCTTTTTACCTCGGATGTGGAAGATGTCGCGCTCGCTTTATCCTCGTTGACCGCGGTGGCAGGCGTCACAGCTGCACCTTCATGGGCAACAGGGGTGATTGAAGTCGCGGGATTTGCATCGCCAGGGTTGACCACGACCGGATCGGCGTCTAGGGGATGAGATTCGGGATTAAGTTGATTCATATTATCAATTCAACGTTAAGCAGCGGAACAACGCAACTATTTTTCACAGCTAAACCACCACAATCCCCCAATCGTATAAAGCTGGCCCCAAGGGGTATTGCCCGCGACCTTCTCAAGGTTCTCCCAACCCAAGTGGCAACTGTCAGTTTTAAAAGTTTAAGATATGGACTCTATCGAAGGGAGAGGGCTCATACTAAGGGAAATATCGCCTGGACGCACAGCCTACTAGCAGCCCTGATATATATACCATCACCATCGCGTGCAATGCCCCTAAATATTTGCGGAAGTTCAGAGTGATCGTTACCGGCGCCTGCTATATACAGGGTGAGCATTAGAACGAAAAATATAACCGTCCGATAGCTCCATCGCAACGGTGTTGGAGCTCGCGGCGGCAGATGGAATCTGGAGCACGCCTGGCACGGCTGGGTAGAACGAGAATCTGTGCTTAATCGACCTTTGCATCAAAACATGAAAAGATGGAGTGACTATGGCTACTGCAATTCCTCTCAATTTCTCCACCCCACGGCGATCCATGCCACCTACTCACTTTGCTGACTTAAACACCGCGGAGCGTCAGGCTGCAGCCGAAGCGATGGGGCTGCCCAGGTTTCGGATCAATCAGCTAGCCAAACATTATTACGGGCGTCTCGAATCCGACCCGCGCACCATGACCGATCTACCTGCGAAGGATCGTGAACGTGTGGCGGAAAAGCTTTTTCCACCGTTGATGAGGCAGGTGCGGGTAGTCGAGGCTGATGATGGGGAGACCCAAAAAACCTTATGGCGACTGCACGACGGGACTCTCCTGGAGTCAGTATTAATGCGCTATCCACAACGCGCAACCTTGTGTATCTCCTCTCAGGCGGGCTGTGGAATGGCATGTCCGTTCTGCGCGACTGGGCAGGGAGGGCTGGATCGCAATTTATCCACCGGAGAAATCGTCGATCAGGTGCGCGCCGCGGCCGCAACGATGGCTAGTGAGGGTGGACGCCTCTCCAATATCGTATTTATGGGAATGGGAGAACCGCTAGCGAACTATAAGCGTGTGGTTTCTGCAGTGCGCCAAATTACGCAACCCGTTCCCGAGGGTTTTGGAATATCGCAGCGAAATGTAACCGTCTCGACGGTGGGTCTCGCACCTGCGATTCGCAAGTTAGCGGACGAAGATCTCTCCGTTACACTAGCCGTTTCACTGCATACCCCCGACGACGAGTTGCGCGATAGCTTAGTCCCCGTCAATAACCGTTGGGCGGTAGAGGAGGTCCTCGACGCCGCCGCTTATTATGCGGATCGGTCCGGACGGCGCGTTTCCATCGAATATGCACTCATCAGAGATATCAACGATCAAGGGTGGCGCGCTGATCTTCTAGGCAAACGATTACACAAGGCGCTCGGATCCAAGGCGCATGTGAATCTCATTCCCCTCAATCCGACCCCGGGGTCTCAATGGGACGCATCGCCTGTAGAACGCCAGGAAGAGTTTGTACGCCGTGTTATCGCTCAGGGCGTTACGTGCACAGTTCGCAATACCAAGGGCCAGGAGATAGCCGCCGCCTGTGGGCAGCTTGCCGCCGATGAACTGAGCCAATCATCGCAGTAGAATTATAAAAAAGGAACGGCCAAATCGGCCGTTCCTTTTTTTAAGATGCGTAGCGCTTAGTTGTCGAGGGCACGCAAGTGTGCCACACGCGAAGGCTCGATATTGAGAGCGCGCAACTCAGAGTCTTTCAGCTGAGCATAAGGGCCAGAGACCGTGGCTTGAAGATAGGCCCAGTCTGGTTCCTCATGGCCTAAGGGCTTATTGCGCGCGGTGAGAGTCCGCGTTTGTTTACCCTGGGGCTCGAAGATCTGCCACAGCAGTCCGACGGCAATAAGAGCCGCGAAAGTAAAGAGATAAAAGGTTTCTACATGTCCGGTATGATTACCAAAATTGTAGGCCAACAGGATAAATACAGTGGTCCATCCAGATAGCTGGACAGCGTGGCGGCCTAGATGGTGCCACCCCCATGCAGCCGAAGGCTCATCCAAAGTGGACACACCATTATGAACTTCCGGGGTGATTTCGTGTGAACCTGCCACGCGAGTCTCCTTATATTACTTACTGATACTTCGCTACTAATAATACTGGTTATACGTCACCATTTTGGCATATCGGTACCGCAAATGCGAGGTGGGTCTAAACCCCATGCGCTGCAGAAGGATCCAGCACATACCGTATACGCGCTTTATTGTGCTCGAAGCCTTGGTGGCGCCATCATGAATCCTGATGACGTCACTTAGTGCGATCACATCCATCCACCAAAAGTACAGCCACTATAGGGGGATGGTGGCTATTATCGATAGGATTGAGATCCGCATTTTACCCAGTTACAGGCAACTATTCTCCAGTTGGGCACATTAGTGGAACAATAGAAAAGATGAGCAAGCGAATTTTAATTTTGGGCAGTACGGGCTCGATCGGCACCCAGGCCCTCGAGGTGATCGCCGATAACCCCGATAAATTCACGGTATGTGGCATAGCTGCCGGTGGTCGCAACCCAGAACTTATCATCTCTCAGGCTCGTGCTCTCGGTTTGACCCCCGATCACATAGCTGTCGCTGACCCCGCAGCGGCCGCGGTAGTCTCTCAAGCTCTCGGTGGAGCAGTACTCCAAGGATCCGATTCTGCGAAGGAACTTGTGGAGGCAGTACCCGCCGATACCGTTTTGAACGCGCTGGTAGGCTCCATGGGCTTGGCTGCAACGATGGCCACGCTAGCCAGCGGTGCTTATTTGGCTTTGGCTAATAAAGAATCCCTTGTCGCAGGTGGACGTTTGGCCATAGCAGCAGCTGAGCCGGGTCAGATCATCCCTGTAGACTCCGAACACTCCGCCATGGCACAGTGTCTTCTAGCTGGACACCGCGAAGAAGTAGCGCGCATCGTACTTACGGCCTCAGGGGGTCCCTTCCGTGGTTGGACACGACAGCAAATGTGGGATGTCAGCCCTCAGCAGGCGGCCAATCATCCCACGTGGTCCATGGGGCAGATGAATACCCTAAATTCAGCTTCGATGGTGAATAAGGGGCTAGAGCTAATCGAAGCCACCTTGCTTTTCGATATCGCTCCGGATCTCATTGAAGTCACCGTGCACCCGCAATCTATAGTGCATTCCATGATCACCTTCCACGACGGGGCAACTATTGCTCAGGCTTCGCCCCCTTCGATGAAACTGCCTATTTCTCTGGCACTCAACTGGCCTCACCGCGTGAAGGAGGCTCAACCAGCCCTCCAATTTTCCCACCAGCATATGTGGGAATTTGAGCCCCTCGATGATGAGGCATTTCCTGCCGTGCGTCTTGCTCGACTAGCAGCTGGCGAAGGTGGAACCTATCCAGCAGTGTATAACGCAGCCAATGAACAAGCGGCTGCTGCCTATTTGAAAGGGTCCATTAAATTCCCGCAGATCGTCGACACCGTGGATGAGATACTCTCCCAAGCCCCAGCTTTTGCCGAACCCGCCACCACAATCGACGAGGTCCTCGCCGTTGAGCGAGAGGCGAGGCTGCGCACGGACCAATTCCTCAGGACCATAACTAGGTAATTTTGCGGAGAAAGATAATTAGATGAGCTATATAGCAGGAGTGATACTGTTCGCCCTAGGAATTGCACTCACAATCGCTTTGCACGAGTGGGGGCACTATTTTGCGGCTCGGTCTTTTCATATGAAGGTGCGGCGCTATTTCATCGGATTCGGACCCACCCTCTTTTCCGTGCATCGCGGGCACACAGAATACGGCTTGAAGATGATCCCTCTCGGTGGTTTCTGCGAGATTGCTGGGATGACCAATCAGGACGAGGTCACCGCGGAGGAGGCCCCCTATGCGATGCGTAATCGGCCGTGGTGGCAGCGTGTCATCGTCATGATGGGAGGAATCGCGATGAACCTCCTGATTGCCGTCACAATCCTCTATGGCATAGCTGTATCTTCTGGCTTGCCCGACCCACGTGCAGATGTGCGTGCCACTGTGGCGAGCACTGGGTGCGTCGCTGAAATACAGCGAGCGGATGGATCCCTCAGTGAATGTTCCGGCCTCGGGCCCGCGGGGGAGGCGGGGATTCAGCCAGGTGATAAGATCATCGCCGCAAACGGCAATCCCCTCGGAAATTTCGGTGAGCTGCGACAATATATTCTCGACAAACCGGGTAAAGTGATCGAGCTCAGTATAGAACGAGCTGGAGAGGTGCAGGATATAACGGTGCAGGTGGCCGCGGCTCGCAGGATTACCACCACGGGTGAATCCGTGACGGTTGGAGCTATTGGAATTAGCAGCGCCCCGCTTGATTATATCAAGCGATTTGGCCCCATCGAAGCAGTATCGGCCACGGCCTCCTTCACCAATACCGCAGTCAAGGAAACCGCTCGCGGACTTGCACAGTTCCCAGCGAAGATCCCCGGCGTCGTAGCCTCTATTTTTGGCGCAGAGCGTGCTCAAGATGGTCCTATTAGTGTGGTGGGAGCTTCGAGAGTAGGCGGCGAATTAGTAGAGCGATCTTTATGGGCTATGTTTTTTATGATGCTTGCCAGCCTTAATCTTTTCCTCGCATTTTTTAATCTCGTACCATTACCGCCTCTCGATGGCGGACATATTATTGTGGTGCTCTACGAGAAAGTGCGAGATTTCTTCCGCGCCCTCCGCGGCCTAGCCCCAGCCGGACCAGCCGATTACACCAAACTCATTCCGGTCACCTTATTTTTTGCAGGTTTACTGACTATTGTCGGAGTGCTTGTTATCGTGGCCGATATAGTGAACCCAGTTCGGTTATTCTAATGCTGAGCTTTAGCTATCGCTCGCTTATATCTTAGGGAAACCTAAGGTATAGGCACTGCCAAGCGCTGCCCACGTCGGTGGTAGGCTATGAAAAAGAAGCACCGGTTTACTAACTCATTAAGTCCGATTTGAGGCTTCGCACATTTTTCATTTCCCCCTTGGGGAATGACGGATAAAGGAGTAACTGTTTCAGTGTCTACCTCGATAGGTTTAGGTCTTCCCTCAACTCCGCCCCGAGTTTTGGCCCCACGGCGCACCACCCGTCAACTGCAGGTTGGTAGCGTAGGCGTCGGTTCCGAATATCCCATCTCAGTTCAATCAATGACAACCACCAAGACGCACGATATCAATGCCACCCTGCAGCAAATTGCGCAGCTTACGGCATCAGGCTGCGATATCGTACGCGTTGCCTGCCCCAAACCCATCGACGCTGAAGCGCTGCCGATTATTGCGAAGAAATCGCCCATTCCAGTGATTGCCGATATTCACTTTCAGCCGAAATATATTTTCGCAGCTATCGAAGCAGGCTGTGCGGCAGTGCGTGTTAATCCAGGAAATATCAAGGAATTCGACGGCCGAGTTAAAGAGGTGGCCCTAGCGGCCGGTGAAGCTGGGGTTCCCATTCGGATCGGTGTTAACGCTGGATCCCTCGATAAGCGCCAACTAGAGAAATATGGGAAAGCCACGCCTGAGGCCCTCGTGGAATCTGCGCTGTGGGAGGCTTCTCTATTTGAAGAACACGGATTCGGCGACATTAAGATCTCTGTCAAACACAACGACCCAGTCATCATGGTGGAAGCCTACCGCCAACTAGCTGCGCAGTGTGATTACCCGCTTCATCTTGGCGTTACCGAGGCCGGCCCAGCCTTCCAAGGCACGATCAAGTCTGCTGTTGCCTTTGGTGCACTCTTATCCGAGGGAATCGGCGATACGATTAGGGTGTCACTGTCGGCGGATCCAAAAGAAGAAGTCAAAGTTGGCGACCAAATCCTGCAATCGCTGGGACTTCGTGAACGTGGCCTCGAAATTGTTTCATGCCCATCCTGCGGACGTGCTCAAGTTGACGTGTATACCCTAGCCGAAGAAGTATCGGCTGCTCTTGACGGCATGAATATTCCACTGCGAGTCGCTGTTATGGGTTGCGTGGTCAATGGACCTGGGGAAGCCCGAGACGCCGATCTGGGAGTAGCTTCCGGTAATGGCAAGGGGCAAATCTTTGTCAAGGGAGAAGTTATAAAGACGGTTCCGGAATCCCAGATAGTGGAAACTTTGATCGAAGAAGCTATGAAGATTGCTGAGGCTGAGGGCCTCGAAATCAAAGAGGGTGGAACCACTAAAGTTTCCATCACATCCTAAAGATTTCCTCCACGCATATAACCCGACGGTCCCGCTTCAAGACCGTCGGGTTTTGTCTCGATCAAAGAAATAGGTGCGCCATCGCAATAAGCACATGGCTGAGTGCTAAAATTTTCCCATGATCAGAGCTTTATTGCGGTCACCGCAGGCCCTTGTATGCGCCGTTTTCCTCATCGCTTCGCTTACGGCCTGTACCCCTAAACCAGCCGCAGTAAAGCCAATAGCGCAAGAATTTCTCTCCCACTTTATCGACCAAGATTTCGCCGCAGCCGCTGCTCTTACCGATATACCGAAAGACGCGGAAAATGTCCTCGCGGAAACTTTCCAAGGGCTGCAAGCCGACGCTCTCGAGGCTACTATCACAAAGGTCGAGGCGCGTGAAACTCTAGCTACAGTCTACTACCAGCTCACATGGATTATCCCGCGCGAGCGCACTTTGGAATATGAGAGCTCTCTGGTTTTAAATAAATTCAACGATCAGTGGGTGATCCGTTGGCAGCCCTCGATAATTCACCCGCGCTTAGGGGCCAATCAGCACCTAGAGTTACGTGCCATTAATGCCCAACGGGCAAGCATCATTTCCTCTGATGGGGCAGCAGTACTCGTTCCGGGAGTTGTGGATCGGATCCTGGTCGATCTCGATCAAGTAGGGGATCGACGAGCAATGGCACGGGCCATTGCGGCAGCATTCGCCGAGATTCACCGCACTGATCCCAACGCTCTCCTTATCGATGAGGCCACTCTAGCCGCTAATCTACAAGAAGCCAGCGGAGTTTACTCGGTGACCACCGCGCGCAAGGAAATATCAGCTCAGATCAAGGCTATTTTGGGAGGAAAACCGGGAATAATTTTCCACGAAGAAGCAGCGATGGTGTCAACAGATCCGGGATTTGCGCCCGAGATCGTGTCCCGTGTGGCCCACCTCGTCAACGATCGTCTCGACGGAGTCAACGGCTGGCGTATCGTGGTGGTGACCCACGATGGAGCGGTGATTGATACCATCGAGCACCACGAACCGGATACTGCTCCCGCCATCGAGATTAGTTTGGATCATCTTGTGCAACGGGCTGCGGAGGAAGCCGTGGCGATGCGCAGTGAGCAACAAGCCATAATTCTCGCACTACGCCCCACAACGGGAGAGATTTTGGCGGTGGCTCAAACAAAAGAAGCAGATAAACAAGGTGCCCTCGGCCTGACGGGCCTATTCCCACCTGGTTCGACATTTAAAATTATCACCGCTGCAGCGGGTATCGAACAAGGGGGCCTTCACCCCGACACTGTGGTCCCTTGCCCTGGTTCGATGAATATCTATGGACGCATAGTCAATAACTATAGTGGCTTCAGCCTCGGAAATGTTCCCTTAGAAACCGCGTTTGCGCGTTCCTGCAACACGACATTCGCACAGATATCAACCGACTTGCACGCAGGAGAACTGCAGGCTGTCGCTAAGGAATTCGGCCTCGGAGTGGACTATGAGATCCCGGGACTCGCCACCGTGACTGGCTCGGTCCCCACAGGGGAGAAGCCCCTTGAACGTACAGAGTCCGGCTACGGCCAAGGAGAGGTTTTAGTCAGTCCATTTGGGCTTGCTTTGGCCTCGTCGACCGCCGCAACCGGAAAAACTCCACTCCCGTGGCTGATCTCTGGGTTTGACACCAAGGTAACAGGAAAGAAGAAAGATCCCGATCCAGCTACTATCGAACAATTGCGGGCTCTAATGGGTGCCGTGACCGAACCAGGGGGCACGGCCGCCGGAATGCGCGCTGGTGGAAAGATTTTCGCGAAGACAGGCGAGGCCGAAATTAACTCAGGATCCCACTCATGGTTTACAGGGTATCGTGATGATATCGCATTTGCCACGCTCATCGTCCTCGGTGGGGGTTCAGAATCGGCTGTAGCGATGACCGATCGCTTCTTTAGTCGTCTCGATGAGCTAAGAGAGGGCGGGCAATAGGAAGATGATCTGGTCGGGTAGAAAATCGCGACCTGAAGCGGGGGCGTACTACGATAGAACTCATGCAGAAAAGAAGTCCCATTAAGCCTGGAAAACCCACTCCGATTCGCACCGTCCCGGATAGCATAGAACGACCAGAGTATGTGTGGAAGAAAAAGGTTCGTGAAAATATGGGCGAGCCTTTTATCCAGACCCCCGAGGTCATCGAAGCTATGAGGGAGTCATCCGCCATTGCCGCCAGCGCCCTACAGGAAGCTGGTAAGGCAGTCGCCCCAGGAGTGACTACCGACGAGCTCGACCGTATTGCTCACGAGTATATGCTCGATCACGGCGCTTACCCATCGACCCTAGGTTATCTTGGTTTTCCCAAGTCCTGTTGCGTATCGCTTAACGAGATCGTATGCCACGGAATTCCCGATTCCACGGTGATTCAGGACGGGGATATAGTCAATATAGACGTCACGGCTTACAAAAATGGAGTGCATGGCGACACTAACGCTACTTTTCTCGCTGGCAACGTCTCGGAGGAACACCGCCTCCTCGTCGAGCGCACGCACGAGGCAACAATGCGAGGGATTCGCGCGGCCAAACCAGGCCGTAAAATCAATGTGATTGGTCGCGTGATCGAATCATATGCCAAGCGGTTTGGCTATAACGTAGTACGGGATTTCACTGGCCACGGAGTGGGGCCCACCTTCCATAACGGACTCGTGGTTCTCCACTATGATTCCGACGCCTATACGGATACCCTACAACCAGGAATGACCTTAACCGTCGAACCCATGATTAATCTGGGATCCCTAGACTACCGGATCTGGAAAGACGGGTGGACCGTGCAAAATACCGATCACAAATTCACCGCACAATTCGAACATACCTTCGTGATCACAGACGACGGGAATGAAATTCTCACTATTCCCAGCTCCGGCTCATAGCCTATTCACGGGTAACGAATAATATGGTGAGTTTCTTAGTAGCAGGATGTACTTCCGACGCGGGTAAATCCGTGGTCGTAGCCGGACTTTGCCGCGCTTTCTATCGCCGCGGCGTCGCAGTAGCACCCTTCAAAGCCCAAAATATGTCCAATAATTCTGACGTCACCCCTGATGGTGGTGAGATCGGACGGGCACAGGCATTCCAGGCCCTTGCTGCAGGTCTTGAGCCGGAGACAAAATTCAATCCAGTTCTGCTCAAACCCGGCAGCGATCGCACTAGCCAGCTTGTCGTGCGAGGCCAAGCGATGGGAGTAGTAAGCGCCCACGATTATTTTCACCACCGTAGCCATATTCGCGATGTAGCGGTGACAGCGTTGAAAGAACTTGAACAGGAATTTGACCTCGTCATCTGTGAGGGGGCGGGATCTCCCGCCGAGATCAATCTCCGTCACACTGATATAGCGAACTTCGGTCTTGCAGAGAAAGCGAATTTGCCCGTTTATCTTGTCGGAGATATCGACCGTGGTGGGGTCTTAGCCCATTTTTACGGCACACACCAGATCGTTAGTCCCGCAGACCGAGCTCGCATTCAAGGTTTTGTAGTGAACAAATTCCGTGGAACACAATCACTACTCGAGCCGGGATTGGCAGAATTAGAGCGACTCACCGGTGTGGCAACAAAAGCCGTCTTGCCCTTTATCGAGGGCTTGTGGATCGATGCAGAAGATTCCCTGCAGTCCCAACCTGGAGCTACCATCGGCCCGCACCAGCAGGCCCTCGGCTCACAGCGCATTAACGTTGCAGCTATCAGGCTGCCGCGTATCTCTAACGCCACCGATATCGAGGCACTCGCCACCGAACCTGGGATAAATGCAAGTTTCAGTGTCGATCCCGACTATATCGCCGAAGCTGATCTAGTTGTCATCCCTGGGAGTAAATCCACTCTCTCGGATCTACAATGGCTGCATGATACTCACATCGCCGCAGCCCTCGAGCACCGTCGCATCAATAATCTACCGACGCTTGGAATTTGCGGGGGATTTCAAATGATGTGCAAGACCATCGTCGATACAGTCGAATCTAGTGATCAGACCTCAGCTCAGGGCCTAAATTTCTTCGATGCCGATATAGAATTCGCCGACACCAAAACCCTGATCCGTCATGACCACGGGGCCTATGAAGTGCACTATGGCCAGCTGGTGCGAGCACACGATGACCCGTGGATTTCAGGCGAGGGATTAAGGCGCGGAAACTTCTTTGGCACTCATCGGCACGGGCAAATGGAAAATAACAACTTCCGGCGTGAATTCCTCGGAGACATCGCAGGTGCGCTAGGAAAAAACGATTTTGTTATCAGCCCCACTACCGATTTCGCAGCTGAACGGTTGACACAACTCGATATGATCGCGGACCATATTGAAGACCATTGGGATCTCGATCAGCTTCTTCAGGAAATATCCTAAAATATCCCCGCGATCGCTACGTAGAGATCGCGGGGGTACGTGCAGATTTTAGGCCGACGCAAACTCCAGTCCTAAGAGAGCATTTTCCACAACTTCCGGCAGAGCTGGGTGAATCCAGTACTGCTTGCGGGCAAATTCTTTGATATTAAGATCATAAGACATCGCAGTGATCAGCGGCTGGATCAGGGTGGAAGCTTGGGGGCCAACTATATGGGCTCCCAAAAGTTTCTCACTGTCCCTATCTGCAATAAGTTTGACAAAGCCCGTGGTGTCCTCCATAGCCCATCCGTAGGCTACATCTTTGTAGTCTTGGATTTTCACGGTTAGCTCATGACCCTGCTGGCGTGCGGCAGCCTCCGTGAGACCTATACTAGCAATCTGAGGATGGGTGAAAATGGCAAAAGGCACGTTGTCATGGGGCATGGGAACGAGATCATGAGGGTGGAGGAGATTGTGGCTAATCGCCCGGGACTCTGCGTTAGCAACGTGCTTGAGCTGGAATGGTGAGGATATATCTCCCAGAGCCCATACGCCCTCAGCCGTAGTGCGCCCGAAATCATCGACCTTGATCCGACCTGCATCGAGTTCGATGCCAGCCTTTTCTAGATCCATCAAATCTCCATTAGGGATGCGCCCGGTTGCTACTAGCAACATATCTGCATGCACGGTGTGACCATTGTCGAGAACGAGATCCACGGCTCCTGTTTCTTTTGACTGCTCAGCTTTAACAATCTCGACACCCACGTGGGTATCCATCTGCTGCGCTGTAAGTGTCGTGATCCGCTCGGCGATATCAGCATCCAATCGCCGCAAGAGAAGATCCGAACGGTTAATGATGGTTACTTTTACTCCCAGCTGATGGAAGATATGGGCAAATTCGAGAGCGATAAAGCCGCCACCCCACACCGCCATCGTCTCAGGAAGGCGCTCGATGCGCATGATATTTTCGTTAGTAAAAAAATCAATATCCCGGACTACTTCGGGGATTCTTGGCCGAGCGCCAGCAGCGATGACGATGTCCTCAGCGGTAATTTCCCATTCCTCTGCACCCTGAGCGGTGCGAATAGTGCGGGGGCCGGTGAAACGAGCGTGCTGATCAAAAACCTCGATATTAGGCGTCTGAGGACCGCGTCGGTATTCCTCGCCGCCCGCTGAGATGGGGTCAATGCGTTCCTCGAATACGCGTTTTTGAATGCTGTTCCAATCAATCTCGCCGCGCTCGGAGGCGATGCCGTACTTCTCAGATTCGGCTATCATGCCCGCCACCTCGGAGGCGTAGACAAACATTTTAGTAGGAATGCATCCTACATTCAGGCAGGTGCCGCCAAACGCGCCCTTTTCTACGATAGCGATGGATTTATCGCGGAAGTCCTCGCCTGGAATCATATTTCCAGAACCGGCGCCTATAACGATGAGGTCAAAATGAGCAGTTTTCATAAAATTCCTTATAACGAGGGATTACTGAAGGTGTTGCAGCCACGTCGTCGAGGCCTGGAGAGCTCGGTCGCGGACGGGCCGCGGAGATAGATATAGATCGTGCATACCATCCTCGATCTCCACGATGGTCGAGTGTGAGGAAACAAAGGGCGCCCATTGTTTTATCTGATCAACATCGAGCACAGTATCACTCCGATGAGAATAATCGTCGATGACCATGGACGTGTGCGACCTCGAGGAACACAGAGTAAGGACCGGAACTCCTGTGTTGATGGTGCGGCGACGCAGTTTGAGCTGCGCCCTCATCACTGCACGCATCCACCCAAAGTACTTCTGGCACCCCCCAATCGGTTTCATCCGTGTATCAAAATCCCATTCCCCAGAGTAATCCTTGTGCACGGACTCTCCGTAAGTACCTAAATTCCCGAGCGTAAACGGGGTGAAAGGCTTGAAATAGCCTACGGTTCCGATCAACAGGTAAGCAAAAGGATACAATGCCTTCGGGAGTGGGACATCAAACCACGGGGAATTGAGAATAGCGGCTGTGACCACGGAGTGAAGGGTCGGGTTTGTACGCCTAATATGATCAAGCCAGTCGACGACAACGAGTCCGCCAGTCGAGTGACCGATGAGCACAATGGAGTCGTATTTCGAGCTGAGGAAATCCACCGCGGTACTCAAATCCGGGTAGTAGTGATCCATATGCGAGGTATAGTGCCACGTTTGACCCGCCTGTCGAGAGCGCCCACATTTACGCAAATCAAGAGCAAAGAAGTCAAAACTGTTGTGGGAAAAGTGCTCGGCTAAATGTGTCTGAAAAAAGTAGTCGGTCATACCGTGGATATAGAGGACGGCCGTTTGGGCTGGCTCTGTGCGGTGACTTTGGTGCCGGATGAGGGTGGTACTCACCCGTCCTTCCTCGTCCGGGTCAGACCCCAGATCAAAAGTAAGCTGCCGGAATTCCGAGCCTAGAATATCGTCCTCCCACTGAGCCGTATCCCAAGTCGGAGGTGCAGGCGGCACCTTTTTTCGGGGAAGATCTGGGCTATAGGAGCGTTCGGAATGCGTCGGTGATTTCATACTTCGTAGTGTAGCCCGAGTTTTATATCAGTGGCTTGAGGGATAGATGTAGATCACGGTAATGGGCCAGCCAACTGCTGGAAAAGGCCTCAGAAGTATCAAGGTGTAACTCAATAAAGGATGGATGGATAGGGGTAGCAGATGAATGGGACACCTAAAAAGGGGTGGGCATATGAGGCCTTTACGCACAGCCTCAGTGCAAGGATCGAGTCTATGATGGCGAGTAGGTACCATTTGTCTTGGGTCACACTCACTAGGGTGGAGTGGCGTACACTTATTCTTATCATTTTCTCACAAGGATAGTTGTCAGCACGCTACGGGCAACGAGATAGCTACTAGACCGTTTCAAGCTAGATATGCTTTCAGAAACAGATCTAACCAAGGAAGTTCTTACTATGAATAATGGCATAAATGACTCGATGACCGCGGGAAAAACAGTGGAGGATGATGTAGACGTCATCCTCATCGGCGCTGGGATTATGAGCGCTACCCTAGGCGCTATGCTGCGCACATTAGAGCCGCAGTGGTCGCAGCTCATCTTCGAACGCCTCGATGGTGCGGCGCTGGAATCATCGTCGCCCTGGAATAACGCAGGCACGGGTCACTCAGCACTGTGCGAGTTGAACTACACACCGGAAGTCAACGGGCGCATTGATATCTCCACCGCTCTTCAGACCAATGAGCGCTTCCAATTATCAAGGGAATTCTTGGCCTTCCAAGTCAACCAAGGAGTTTTACCCAATCCGCGGCAATTCATTCACCCGGTGCCTCATATCTCTTTTGGCAGAGGCCCCGATCAGGTGTCGTATTTGCGTAAGCGTTATGAAGCGCTTGCCCAGCATCCGCTATTCACAGGACTGAAATACTCCGATGACCGCGAAGTTTTCAATACCAAGCTGCCGCTGATGGCCGAGGGTCGAGATGCCAACGAAAAAGTGGCTATCTCCTGGTTCGATGGCGGGACCGATATCAACTATGGTGCATTAACTCGGCAGTTTTTGAAAAACGCCGCCGAGGAGGGTACCGAAATCCGCTACGGACATGAGGTAACCGACATCAAACGAGAGGGCAAGAAGTGGAAGGTCACAGTACGCAACGTTCACACCCGTGAAGAGTCGACCTATCGCGCCAATTTTGTATTCGTTGGCGCGGGCGGCATGGCTCTCCCACTTCTGCAGAAATCCAAAATCCCAGAGATCCGCGGTTACGGCGGATTCCCCGTGGCGGGGCAATGGTTGCGGTGTACAAATCCAGAGATTATCTCACGGCATCATGCCAAGGTCTATGGCAAAGCCGATATTGGGGCGCCTCCGATGTCGGTACCCCACCTCGACACGAGAATGATCGACGGTGAGAGGGGACTTCTATTTGGCCCCTATGCAGGATGGACGCCAAAATTCCTCAAGAATGGTTCCTGGTTTGATCTCTTGCACTCAGTCAAGCCAACGAACCTTCCTTCCTTATTGTCTGTCGGAGTCCGCGAATTAGGATTGACGAAATACCTCATTCAGGAATTGCTGAAAGATCGTTCCGCGAAAATGGAGTCGCTGCGCGCATATATGCCACTCGCCGAGGAAGATGACTGGGAGGTTGTGGTCGCAGGGCAGCGAGTTCAGGTCATCAAGCCGGTGGTTGGCCCGTCATTCGGCTCCCTCGAGTTTGGTACCACCCTGATCTCCCACCGCGATGGCTCGATCGCTGGGCTGCTCGGCGCCTCTCCCGGAGCTTCAATTGCTCCAGCAGCAATGGTCGAGGTTCTGGAACACTGCTTTGGAGAGCGCATGGTCTTGTGGGGCGACAAAATCAAGGAAATGATGCCATCCTATGGAGTGAAACTCGGAACTGACCGGGAACTCTTCAACAAGATGTGGGCCTATACCCAGCAGACTCTGCAATTAGAAGAGTAACGGCTGCGAAAAATAGTGTAGCTTTTCACTCGGGCCTTATTTGTGGTTAAAGTAGACCACAATGAGGCCCGCATGCGGTCTGGTACTAGTAGTCCTCCGAGGCCTTTATGCTTGAGGCTAAGAAAGTTTGGGTTGATATGAGCGCTCAGATCCCTCCACTATATCCCTTCTCCGCCGTAGTCGGCCATGAAAAACTACAGGTGGCTCTCCTTCTAAACGCCATTAGTCCCCAAATTGGCGGGGTTGTCATTCGCGGCGAAAAAGGTACAGCTAAAACCACGACAGTTCGCGCCTTCGCTGGGTTATTAGAAGGCGCGCCCTTGATCAATCTACCGATTGGGGCTACCGAAGATCGAGTAGTAGGCGCGCTCGACCTGGAAACCATCCTGCACAGCGGTAGAGCTGAATACCGCCCAGGTTTGCTGGCTGCCGCCAACGGGGGCGTGCTCTATGTTGATGAGGTCAACTTACTGGCCGACCACATCGTTGATGCGCTTCTCGACGCAGCCGCAACAGGGATAGTCACCGTCGAACGCGATGGAATCTCTCACTCTGCTGCCGCTAAATTTGTTCTAGTGGGCACCATGAATCCCGAGGAGGGAGAGTTGCGCCCTCAATTACTCGATCGCTTCGGCCTCTCGGTCGCAGTAGAGGCTTCTCGGGACGTGGCGGTGCGCACCGAAATTATGCGCCGCCGCCTGGAATTTGATCGAAACCCCAGAATTTTCTGCGAGAAGTGGCGCGCGCAGGAATTAGAGCTTGAGCGTACGATCGCTGAGGCCAAACAATTGGTGGGATCGATCGAACTCAGCGATACCAACTTGGAGCGTATTGGCTTTATTTGCGCAAGTTTCGATGTCGACGGAATGCGTGCTGACCTCGTCATAGCTCGAACAGCCATCGCCCACGCAGCCCTCAAGGGTCGCGTGGAGGTAACAGACGAAGATATACGCGTTGCCGCCGAATTAGCTCTTGCGCACCGCAAGCGTCGCAATCCATTCGACGAGCCAGGTCTCGACGAATCACAGCTCGATGAGGTCATGGATCAGGCCCAACAATCCCACCCCGATGAAGATCCCTTTGAGAGCTCTGAGCAGCACAATCGCGATCAGCCACCCGCATCGCAAGACGATGACTCTAATACTCCTGATATGAGTGAAACCGAGGAGGTAAGCGCCGATCAGGGCGCTACCTTTCGCAGTCCGACAGCTACGCCGTAAGCGGAGAAAGACCGAAAACGAGGCAACTCCAGGACGACGGCAAGCAGCCCATACCAGAGAAGGGTCCGTGGTGCGCGCCAGCGCGACGGGACGCGGAGTAAATATGGTCGCAACGATTCGCAATGCAGCCGAACGGGGGGCGCGCATAGATGGTGGGCGCCTCGAATTCATCCCCGATGACCTCGTGGGATCAACCCTGCGCTCAAAGGAATCTAATCTCATTGTCTTCTTAGTCGACGCTTCAGGATCAATGGCAGCGCGCGATCGCCTTGCTGCCGTAACAGGTGCGGTGACATCCCTTCTGGGAGATGCCTACCAGCGCCGCGATAAAGTCGCTGTCATTAGCGTGAGAGGCACGAATCCTAAAATCGTCCTACCACCCACCGGCTCCATCGACATAGCCCTCAAACGACTAGCAGATGTTAAAACGGGAGGACGCACCCCGCTCGCTGAAGGACTCAGCCTTGCATCGGAGCTCATCGAGCGGGAATTACGCCGCGAGCCAGGACGCCCAGCAATACTAGTGATTCTTTCTGATGGACGCGCCACCGGCCCTGATGGTTTGCAGCGACTACGCACCATCAGCGAAGTCATCGCGCGTCGAAAAGCGTGGGCAAATATAGTGATCGATTGCGAGAAACCGGGACGTATCCAACTCGGTTTAGCTCGTGAATTGGCTGAAAATATACACGGAGCACTCATTAAAGTCGACGAATTAAACGCTGATTCGGTTACAGGTATTATTGACGCATTCTAAACACTATTGCCCATCCAGCTTTCCCAAGAGCCCGTAAAGTGAAAACGTAACAACTTATTATTTTAAGGAGCACCCGAGATGGCCCGCGGACAACTAGACCCACTTTCAATTCCCGACGACGGTTTAACAACCCGGCAACGTCGTATGCTCCCCGTCACGGCGGTCCACACGGGCACCGGTAAAGGAAAATCCACCGCTGCCTTTGGCATGGCCATGCGCGCGTGGAACCAAGGCATGAATATCGGAGTTTTTCAATTCGTCAAATCTGCCAAATGGCGAGTCGGCGAAGAATCAGTCTTCAAAAAACTCGGCCAGCTCCACCTCGACGAGGGCATCGGGGGCGCAGTGGAGTGGCACAAAATGGGAGAAGGATGGTCCTGGTCGAAAAAGCGAGGAAACGAGGCTGACCATGCTCGGCAAGCCCTCGAGGGATGGGAGGAAATTAAGCATCGCCTGTCTCATCAACACCACGACTTCTATGTGCTCGATGAATTCACCTATCCCGTTAGCTGGGGATGGATCGATATCGACGATGTTATCACGACCCTCTCCAACCGCCCCGGTGTCCAGCACATAGTTATGACAGGACGCAATGCTCACCCCCGACTCATTGAACTCGCCGATCTTGTGACCGACATGCACAAGGTTAAGCATCCCATGGACCTTGGTCGTAAAGGGCAAAAAGGAATCGAATGGTAGATAGAGCTCAGTCGCAGAGATCCCGGGATCGGGAGCCAACAACACCGGGGATTTTAATCGCTGCCCCCGCCTCTGGGACAGGAAAAACGACCATAACCACCGGCCTCATCGCGGCCCTCAGCGCCCGCATGTCCGTCGCGCCCTTCAAGGTCGGTCCTGACTATATTGATCCTGGTTATCACGGACTGGCCGCGGGACGCACCGGGCGCAACCTTGACATGGTGATGTGTGGCGCGGATCTGATAGGGCCATTGTATCGACATGGTTCCAGCGGATGCGATATTGCCGTCGTGGAGGGCGTGATGGGACTGTTTGATGGCCGCATCCCTGATGGACTCGGATCCTCAGCCGATATTGCCCGACTACTCGGGCTACCCGTTATTCTGGTCGTTGATATTCGCGGTATGAGCCAGTCAGTAGGAGCCCTCGTACGTGGTTTCGCCACCGCAGATAAAAATGTTCGCATTGCAGGTGTCATCCTTAATATGGTTGGTAGCGAACGCCACCGCGATATTTGTACACAGGCGGTCGAATACGAAGGTATCCCCGTGGTGGGCGCCATACCTCGCCAAGATGCGGTGGCCGTACCATCACGACATCTCGGGCTAGTCACCGCCACAGAACACGGTCACCAGGCGGCCGAAGCCATCGCCCACATGGCTGATTTAGTAGACCGCTACTGCGATACCGATGCCATCGCTGCGCTCGCCTCCACTAGTTATTCCGGCCCCAGCTGGAACCCCGCTGCCCTCATGGACCGTGGGAATGCTGTTACCGTGGCAATTGCTAGTGGTCCTGCCTTCAATTTTTCCTATGCCGAGCATCGTGAGCTGCTGGCGGCTGGTGGAGCGCGAGTCGTGGAATTCGACCCCCTCGTCGACGAACTTCCTTCATGCGAGGGAATTATCATCCCAGGAGGTTTCCCTGAAGAGTATGCCGATATCCTCGCCTCCCGCGACAGCTTAAGGGAGGATATCAGAAGACATATCGCCGCGAAAAAGCCAGTACATGGGGAATGTGCGGGGCTTTTATGGCTTGTCGATCGCCTCGATGAGCGGCATATGCTTGGAGCGATCCCGGTATCAGCGAGTATGAAAAAGCGTCTCACCTTGGGTTACCGAAGCGCTGTGGCACTGGGCGATAATTTGCTATGCCGTGCCGGACAGCGCATTACCGGCCACGAATTTCACCACAGCGGTGTGGATCAGGAAACCGCCGAGGGCTTCGACCCCGCATGGGCGTGGCAAGACTACTACGGTAATACCAAGAGCGAGGGCTTCACCACGGCGACCGTCCACGCTTCCTATCTACACACTCATCCAGCCGCTTATCCTGAGATGGTGCAGCGCTTTATTCAAGCGTGCCAACGAGTAACCTCCTAGGTGCCACAAACCGTGTGGTAGGGTCCAAAGTCCCGGGGAGCGAGCTGCTCCAAGAACGCATAGTCTTGCCCAGTTCTGCGCCTAAAAGGATCCCCCAAAACGTCAAGGAGGAGGGTGCGCACCCGCGGGTCCTCGCTACTTGCCGCCACGAGGTGATTACGGGCGATATAAACGGGGTTCACCTTCAGCATCGCCGCGAAGTTTGGATCCATTTTTCGCCACCTAGCCATCCAAGACGCCCATGCCCCCGAATCTACGAGGTCGCCCACCTGTGGTAGAGCGCGCTGCTCGCTGAGTGCTCGAAGGACGAGCGTGCGATCGAGCTGATCATTTTTCATCAACTCCATAAACTCCTCGATCGTACTCTCCAGGTATGACCGCTCGAGGTGGGAGATCCCGAGCGCACGACCCATATACTTGAGCCACTGGCGGTAATACACCTCACCAAAGGTGGCCATGGTTTCCTGGGCCCACTCGAGTCCAACCAACGGAACAAGGCACTCAGCCAGGCGCGCTAAATTCCAGCCAAGAATCGATGGCTGGTAACCGTAGCGATAACGTCCATGCGTATCAATCGACGAATAGCAGGCATCATCGTTATAGGTATCGCTAAAGGCTGCTGGCCCAAAATCAATACTTTCCCCACTTAATGTGGTGTTATCAGTATTCATCACTCCGTGCACGAAACCGTGGCGCATCCACAGCGCCACCGTCTGAGCTTGACGCTCTACTACTGAGGAGAAAAAATCCCGGTAACGCTCGGGCCCGCGGGCGAGAGGATAGTGACGAGCGATCGTATAATCACACAAGGTCTGCACGACGTTATCTCCCAGCGTCGCAGCGTATTGAAAAGTTCCTACGCGGATATGACTTGAGGCTGCTCGAATGATGAGCGCGCCGGGTACCAGTTGCTCTCTTTTTATCATTTCACCCGTGGTAAAAGCCGCAAGAATGCGAGAGCTGGGAATTTTTAGACCAGTAAGTGCTCGGGAGTAGATAATTTCCTTCCACGCTGCATCAACCGGCATTTTTCCGTCACCTCCGCGTGCGAAAACGGTCGGGCCACTGCCTTTTAGATGAAGATCCACCACGTCCTCGCCCTTTGTGAGTTCACCGAGGAGCAAAGCTCGCCCGTCTCCTAAGCGCGGAGAGAAGTGACCGAATTGGTGGCCCGCATAAGCCATGGCGGGATAATTATTTTCCAGCAGGCTAGCCAGCCTATCTGCGCTGAGATCAGCCGGATTTAAGAGCAGGGAAGTCGCCACGTCGGTATTGCAATAAATTTGTTGCAAGCTGGGAAAATGAGGTGGTGTGGCGGGATGAACCAGTTCGGGAAGGGCGGCGGCGAAGTCCTGATGCAGATGCATGGAGATTACTTTATCTATGACTATGCTTATTTACCATGACTGAAATCAAGACCCACCCAGTTGTGCTCCTCGGTGGAGGGCCGGGCGCCTGGGATCTCATGACCATTCGCGGAATGAACAGACTCCAAGCTGCCGATATAGTACTCGTCGATCACCTCGGCCCCACCCAAGAACTCGACCGACTCTGCAATGTTGACAGCAAAGAAATTATCGATGTGTCCAAGCTGCCATACGGTCATCAAGTGGCTCAGTCAAAGATCAATGAACTACTCGTCGAGCACGCTCGCGCTGGTAAGAAAGTTGTTCGCCTCAAGGGAGGAGATCCGTATGTTTTTGGGCGCGGTTTTGAAGAGCTTGAATATCTCTCCGCCCATGGCCTCACAGTCGAGGTTGTACCAGGGGTGACAAGTGCAATCTCAGTTCCTGCTCTCGCAGGAATCCCCATTACCCAACGGGGAGTTGTACACAGCTTTACGGTTATCTCTGGACATCTGCCGCCAGAGCATCCTCAGAGTCTGATCGACTGGGATGCTCTGGCTCAATCTGGGGGAACTTTGGCGGTCATCATGGGTGTTAAGAATGCTCCCCGAATCGCTGAACGCCTCATTCATGCTGGGATGCGACCAACGATGCCAGCAGCGGTTATAGAAAATGGAGCCACCAGCGAGCAGCGTTCGTACCGCTGTACCCTTGAATCCCTCGCCGAGACCTTCAGTACTCACCACATTAAGCCGCCCGCTGTATATGTGATCGGCGAGGTAGCGGGACTGTAGCCTTAGGGATGAGGTTGTGAGGGGCGAACTACAAGGATCATGTCCCGCCCGCCACCGTGTTCAACATCGAAGCCGGCCTGAGTTGCGGTCTTTAATACATCCTGCACGCACGTCGGCTCCGTGTCAGTGATAGCCAACGCTCGTGCGAGGAGCCCCTTATAATGCTTATTGAAGTGGCTGACAACTGACCGACTCCCGTCAGCCTTGACGCTTTCAACTCGAACAGTTATTGCCTGTTTGTCTGGGCCTAATTGTCTATAAGCTCCTGAGCGCATATCTATAATCAGTTCATCGAGTTTCGCCAGTTCCGCTGAGATGGCCGCACCCCATCTTTTTTTCATCGTCGGTGCCGGAGAAATATTGCGATCCTCTCGGTAAGGCACCTTCGCATGAGCTGATAAGCGGTAGTGGGGAATGAGGTCATCTGCCTTGACCAGACCGAATAGTGCATCCCCAACAGCTAGGCGCTCTCGAGCGAATACGGGCAAAGTATCGGCGGAGAGGGCATCGAAAAGCACACCTTGAAAGCGTTCAATGGCGGGCATAGTCGGGGAGTGGAGAAGGTGTGTATTCGAGACGGCTTCTGTTCTCAAGTTTTCCGAAATTTTGAGTACCTGCAAAGCCTCATCAGGATGGAGGGCACCAAGATCCCGGGCGATGCTGCGGCGGATGGGATTGAGCACGGGGAAAGAGAGAGTGTCCCAAGAAAGCCGCGCTCCACTGCCACCTCGAGCTTTGGTCTCGGATGGGGGAAGTATGATCAACATAGTTTTTCACCGTACACTTCTCATCCCCGCCGAGGTGGAGCTCGGCTAATTTTTCGGCCGTGAACGCAGTGAATACTGAAGGTTGGGGTGATGCGTTAAGATGACTACTTTGTAAGGCCCTTTCGCCCCTTCCTTTTTAATAGCGGTGGATGAGGGACGGTCGTGGACTAAGTGAGTCCGCGATAGGCGCGAGTAACGAGGACAAAGTGGACACGTGTTGGCAGGACCATTAAATCGCAAGGGATCCGGTTCAAACCGTCGCGTCACCCGCTTTATCACAGCGGTCACGCGGCGAGTGATACGGGCAGTCCCTTGGTTAGCTGCCCTCGTGCGCTACCTAATGCTTAGCCTCCTTTTAGCACTGCTGAGGTTGCTAACGGGGCATACGATAACAACTGTCCGCAAACCCGTTCGACCGGATTTCGCGGCCGATCTCGAAGCGGCCATCGCCAAGGGCAGCCGTGGAAGGATCGGGGAAGAAAACCTTAAAAAGACCCCAGAGCCGCCTGCTCCGCACCCCGTGGCAAAGAGAGTGGGGGACCGCAACCACCTGGCAGCCAGCTCCCAGCAGCACGATGATTCCAAGAAAACCGTGACCTATCGAATTCGTCGAGTCCCTGGCATCGATGGGCTGCGCGGAATCGCGGTGATGGCAGTGGTCTTTTACCACTTCTTCCGCTCGGCCATGCCCGGGGGGTTTATGGGCGTGGATATGTTTTTTGTGCTGTCGGGATTCTTGATCACCTCACTTTTAGTTCGAGAGTATTCGGTCCTGGGAAGGATTGATCTAAAGAAATTTTGGATTCGCCGCGCACGACGCATCCTCCCGGCAGCTTTTATCGTCTTAATCATCACCACCGCTCTTGCAGGACTCGTCGGTGGTGACCCCAGTGTCAAACTAGGTGAGCAGTTTGCGGGCACACTGATTTTTGCCAACAACTGGACTCAAATTGCCGCAAGTGCCAGCTACTTTGCCGATTCAGGGGTGCAGATTTTAGCCCACTACTGGTCGCTTGCCGTGGAGGAGCAGTTCTATCTCATCTGGCCACTAATCTTCGTGGCCCTTATGAGGATGTTTAAGAAAATAGGGTGTGCGATCCTTGCGACGGTCTTAGTACTTGGCACTGCATCATTTGCCGCGATGCTCGCTCTCTATGATCCAGCAGCCGATCCCACCCGCGTGTATTACGGAACGGATACCCACAGCTTCGGGCTGTTAATGGGGGTATTTTTAGCTCTGATCATGACCTCGACCTCTGCAGACCCTCATGCGGATTCCTGGCCTCGCAACCGAAACCTCTTAGCTGGTTTACCTGGTGTTGTGGTCGGGGTGCTCAGTGTGATCGGACTAACGACTCTCTTCTTTGTCGTATCCGATACGGCTGCCTTCACATACCGCGGAGGCCTGGTTTTAGCCTCACTGTTCACTGTTTTGATTCTGGCGCAAGTAAGTTCCGAGGTAGGAATACTCTCCCGTGTGATGGGGACCTCGGTGCTGAGGTGGCTCGGTGAACGTTCCTTCTCCCTATACTTATGGCACTGGCCAATCGTTGTTCTCCTGCAAGAACTCAACCACCAACAGATGTGGGCACAGCATTCGGAGGTCATTGGTCTGCTCGCGCTGATCACCAGCCTAGTTATCAGCCATCTCAGTTATGTCTTTGTGGAAACCCCCGTACGCCGGCGCGGATATCGGCACCTATGGCGTAGCTCTGACCCTCGAGTTCGTGCTGTGGTGGCGGGAACGCTTATAACCCTCTTAGCGGCTGCTGCGCTGGCCATCGTGCGCTCTCCGCAACAAACTGAACTTCAATCCCAGTTAGAGCGGCTGGCTCACAATCAGACAGCGCCGCGTGAGATCACAGCAATTCCAGCTGCAGAGGCAACAGACGTTGCCACCCCCTTATATGGACCGCAGCTTCCTCCCACAGGGGATCGAATGACGGCTGTGGGAGATTCCGTTATGCTCGGGTCCGTACCTGCCCTGGAGAAGAACTTTCCGGGCATGTATATCGATGCCGAAGTGTCGCGGTCGCTCGTGGCAGCACCAAGTATCCTCCAGTCATTAGCTGATGCGGGGCGCCTTGATCCCTTTGTCGTTCTAGGTTTTGGAACCAACGGAGCACTAAGCGAGGAGGCATTGAAACAGGTCATGGATATAATCGGCCAGCAGCGCGTGGTCATTATGGTGATGCCTTATGGCGAGCGCACCTGGATTCCCATCTCTCAAGAACGTATCGCCCGTGCTCAAGACACCTATGAGAATCTCTATATTGCTCCCTGGTGCCAACTGGCTCAGGCGAACCCCGACAAGCTTTATTCCGACAGAATTCATCCCAATGAGCAAGGTCGCGAGCTATATAGCCAAGCGATCAGCGATGCTCTATCCCAATGGGCCAATCACCGCAAGAATCCAACAACCGGTTGTGGAGTTTAGCTGGACTTAGGCCATATACTTAGGGTGTCACTTGCACATGAAGCATCTAAATATCCCGACTCCTAACGTCAGCAAAGAGGATTCTTTATGAGATACCCGGCCATTGAAATCGCAGTGCAAGACCCGGTAGGAGCAGCCCAGGCTGCCCACGCAGGAGCCGACCGCATCGAGTTATGCGTGGGACTATCCGCAACCGGTGGGCTTACTCCCACCATTGGCAATATCCAGGCGTGCTCCACAATCATATCCACCCACGTCCTCATCAGGGTGCGGCCCGGCGGTTTCGTTTATAGCGAGGCTGAGATCGAAGTGATGGCTACTGATATTTCACAGGCCATTAGCGCCGGCGCCGACGGAGTTGTTATTGGGGCTGCTCGATCAGACGGCACTCTAGACATACCTGCGCTGCGTTATTTAATCGATCATGCTCACGGCGCGGAGGTGACCCTGCACCGTGTATTCGATACAGTACCCTCGCGAATAGATGCCTGCCACAGCATCAAGGACCTCGGAATCAAGCGCATCCTTAGTTCCGGTGGACAATCTAGTGCCCCTGCTGGAGCCCAGGAATTGGCGATGCTCGTAGCCCACGTACCGGAGATCGAAATTATGGCTGGAGGAGGCATCCGCCCAGATAATATTGATGCTCTGGCGACCACCGGAGTAGCCGCCATTCATAGTTCAGCTTCGACATTTGTTGAGCGAGGACCCGCCGGGCCGGGTGGGGGAGCAGCACCAGTTCAGGTCACAGATGAGCAAGCTATTAGAGCCTTGGTCAGTAAGGTACAAAGCTGGTGCTAAACTAACCAACCATGATTACTCGTCTTTCCACACTCTTCTTACGTACCCTGCGTGAAGACCCAGCAGATGCTGAAGTACCTAGTCACAAACTTCTTGTGCGCGCCGGCTATATTCGCCGCGCTGCCCCGGGAGTGTATACCTGGCTTCCGCTCGGGCTACGCACCTTGAAAAAGATCGAAAATATCGTTCGCGAAGAGATGGACGCTATCGGTGGCCAAGAATTGTTATTTCCAGCACTCCTTCCGCGCGACCCTTATGAACAAACTGGCCGCTGGACAGAGTACGGGGACTCACTCTTCCGACTCAAGGACCGCAAGGGTCAAGATATGTTATTGGGGCCCACCCATGAGGAGCTTTTCACGGCTCAGGTTAAGGATCTTTATAACTCCTATAAAGACTTCCCTGTGACGCTGTATCAAATCCAAATTAAATATCGTGACGAAGAACGCCCTCGCGCGGGTATCCTCAGGGGCCGCGAATTCGTTATGAAGGATTCCTACTCCTTTGACATGACTGACGCTGGTCTGAAGGAATCCTATGCTCGCCACCGTCAGGCTTATCAGAATATCTTCGACCGTCTCGGCGTTGAATACGCGATCTGTAAAGCAACCTCGGGTGCGATGGGCGGATCGGCTTCGGAGGAATTTCTTGCTATTTCTCCTCATGGTGAAGACACCTTCGTGCGTGCCACGAAGGGAGACTATGCTGCCAATGTCGAGGCTGTAACAACTCAACCAGGTACTCCCCGGGAAATCGCCGGCCAAGCTCCCCTCGAGGTTCATGACACCCCAGGCGCTGAAACTATAGACAACCTGGTGGAGTGGGCACGCCGCAGTGGTCTTAGTATCGATGGGCGGGAATGTGGCGCTAGTGATACGCTCAAATGCCTCATGGTCAAGGTGCACACGCCGGGCGCCCAGGACGATGAGCTTATTGGTATTTTGTTGCCCGGTGATCGCGAAGTCGATGAGAAGCGTCTCGAGGCCTCTTTCGAGCCAGCTGAAGTGGAGTTGGCCTCTGAGGAGGATTTCGCCGCTCGTCCGTTCCTTGTCAAGGGTTATATCGGCCCTCAGGCGCTCAATGAGCACGGCATTAGAGTTCTCGCTGACCCTCGGGTGGCAGAGGGAACAGCCTGGCTAACTGGTGCCAATGCTTTCGAGAAACATGCCAACAACGTTGTTGCTGGCCGCGACTTTACTATTGATGGATATATTGAGGCGGCCGAGGTACGCGAAGGTGACCCAGCGCCTGACGGTCAAGGCTCCCTTACCTTGGCTCGTGGTATCGAGATCGGTCATATTTTCCAGCTGGGGCGGAAGTACACCGAGGCTTTCGATGTGCAGATCTTGGATGAAAACGGCAAGCGAGTCATCCCCACCATGGGTTCCTACGGAATTGGTGTATCGCGGCTCATGGCTGTCCTGGCTGAGCAGCGTCATGATGACAGAGGTCTGAATTGGCCACTTGAGGTGGCCCCTTATCACGTTCACGTTGTTGTGGCTAATAAGGACGAAAAAGCCTTAGCTGCCGGTGATCGCCTCGTTGCAGAACTAGATCATAAAGGTGTCGAGGTCCTGTTCGACGATCGCACTAAGGTGTCCCCAGGAGTTAAGTTCAAGGATGCGGAGCTCCTCGGTATCCCGTATGTAGTGGTGCTGGGGCGCTCATTTAGTGAAGGCAAGGTCGAGCTACGCCGTCGGGGTCACGACATTGTAGAAGTCGACGCCGCTGATATCGTCTCTACTATTCTCGACACGGTCACCGCATAATTTCGAGTATCAAGGGCCACGGGACTCTCTAGCGTCCGTGGCCCTTTTCTGCTGCGTGCCTATTGTGGATTCGTCAGGTAACCTAAGGTGCTCAGTGAAGTCGTGCGCCATGGCGCATGATGCGCCTGGGAAGCGAAGGCTTGCCAGTCCCGTTCGTTACTTGCAACTAGCTCGTCCACAAATGCGGCTGCACTTCTATCATCGTAAGGAAGCTCGAGATCATCGAAGCTATATCCGGCCGCTGGCACCGGGATAAAAGCATCCTCGTTGAGGGCGAACTCCAGACTATCCGCAATTCGCTGATGGACTTTTTCCAGCTGCGCTATTCTCTGGTCCTGCATATCGTCAGCAAATGCAGTTGCCATGCCAAGGGCGTAGAGAAAACCGTATTCGCGGCGTAGCGCTTCCCTGGCCGCAACGAGATCAACAAAAGCAGCATTATGAGAGTGGGTCTCGGGATCTGGTTCCTGTTGGGGAGCCGTACCGTCTGGATTGCGTTGTGCGGCAGCGGGAATATCCAACTTAACCACTACTTGGGAAATAGGTTCGGCATTTGTTGTGGCATAGAAGAGATATTGGTCAACGATAAGAGGCAGAGACTCTTGAGGGATATCAGCGATAATATTGAGGATGCCCGCTGTATCGGCGGAAAAATCCTGTGTCGAGGATTCTGTCAGGAATGTATCAGTTCCCTCAGGAGTGCAACTGGCCGGGACCTCGCCATCCCTGAGGTGACCGCACAACCTGGCGATCTCGGCACCCAGTTCTTGCTGTTGCTCCCCCTCGCTGACCCGGTAAAGCCCAGCCAAGGTGGGGTGGGGTGATGGGGCTGCGCAGCCACCGAGGATAAGACCGAGGACGAGAGCGCATAGGGGCAGGAATGAGATGCGAAATCGTGTCATAGTCGGTCATTGTACTACCATCGCCCTTATGGCTTTTCCTAGCAAAGAAACTCTCCTGATAACTCTAGAACCCCTAGCTTCGCAGTATGGTGTAGATATTGAAGATATCCGTATTGCTCTCGCTGGCAAGAAAACCACCGTAGCCATTGCCATTGACTCTGATGAGCACCCACATTCAGACCAGCTTGAGGCTTTGTCGTTGGAAATTTCTGCGCTTTTCGATGCCGAGGAGGAGGCCCGGAGGCTCAACTTTGGTGCCGGTTATACCCTCGAAGTTGGTACACCGGGTCTGGATCTGCCGTTAACCCTACCGCGTCACTGGCGCCGTGCCCGTGGCCGCCTGGTGACGGTGGTCGTCCATGATAAAAAGGAGCGGTTTCGTGTTGGTCCCCTGAATGAGGATCACACTCACGTCGTGCTCATTAGCAGTACAAAAGGGATAGCTCGCGCAGCAGCTTTCGAGATTGAACAGATCCTGCACGCACACCAGGAAGTTGAGTTTTCTGACGCACCTCAGTCCGAACTCGAGCTTGTGTCCATGTCTTTTGACGAGCTGGCCACTGTGTAGTTAGCTAAAACAGTCAGATTTAATCTCCACGAAGGGACTTTATTAAAAGTGAATATTGATGTTGCGGCACTCAAAGCAATTGAATCGGAAAAAGGTATCCCGGTGCGAGACTTGGTCGATACCATTGCCACCGCTTTGATGTTCGCCTACCGCGAGTATAAAGATGTCCCTCCACAGGACAATACGCGTACCCGGGTGGATATCGATATTCAAACAGGTTCCGTCGCGGTCATCGTCTCCAGCCTCGATGCCGAGGGCAACGTGGAATCGGAATACGATGATACCCCAAGCCACTTCGATCGACTCGGCGCCCACGCTGTGCGAGACGCAATCGTTAAAAGGCTCCGCGAGGCTGAAGCTCGGCAGGCGTATGTAGCATATTCGGATTATGAGGGCACTGTTGTTACTGGTGTCGTTCAAGCCGATGCTATGGCCAACGAGCGCGGCATGGTAGTGGTCCACCTTGGTACCGAGATGGACGGCCAAGACGGCGTGCTTCTTCCAGCTGAACAGATTCCAGGAGAAAAGCTGCACCACGGAGACCGCGTCAAGAGCTTTGTCGTGGGGGTTAGTCAGAATCAACGCTCGCTCAGCATTAATCTCTCGCGTACCCACCCAGAGCTCGTGCGTCGGCTATTTGAGCTAGAAATCCCTGAAGTTGCCGATTCCTCGGTAGAGATCGTTTCCATTGCGCGCGAAGCAGGCCATCGCTCCAAGGTTGCTGTGAAAGCTAATGTCAAAGGGCTTAACGCAAAAGGTGCATGCATCGGGCCGCGTGGACAACGAGTCAGTAATATCATGCAGGAATTGGGAGGGGAGAAAATCGACATTATCGACTTTTCCGACGATCCTGCAACCTATGTAGGAAATGCGCTCGCTCCGTCGAAAGTAGTCAATGTTACTATTACGGACCCCGAGCAGCAGATCGCCCAAGTGACAGTTCCTGATTATCAGCTCTCCTTAGCTATTGGCAAAGAGGGACAGAATGCTCGTTTGGCCGCTCGCCTGACTGGCTGGAAAATCGATATTCGCTCCGACGCGGAATAGATCATTAGTCCGACGACCGTGTTGAGCCGACATCTATATAGACAGCGATGCACGGTCTCTTAGGGGGAAAGAACTTAACTTTTTCTGTTCCGTCGACTACTATGGGTTTAGGCCCTGTTGATTGTGGAATTTGCAGTCACGCAGAGCTGTTTCATTTTTACTGCCAGTATTATCAAGATGTCGATAATATCTAAGCGGGGGAAAAGATCAAACGCTACCGCTTAAACTACGCAGACTTGATATTGGAATCAATAGTGCGAGTGGCCTGTGAAGGTCGAAGATAAGGAATAGTACGTGAGCTCGAGCTTTATGCAGTCGTCGCCAGGCGACGGCGCTAATGCACCGACTATCCGTATTCGCACCTGTATCGCCTTCCGTACCCGGGCTCATGACAGCACGCTTTTGCGCGTTGTTCTCAGTTCGAATAAAGATGCACTCGTGCCCGATCCGCACCGCCGGCTTCCAGGTCGTGGATGTTGGATTACCCCAAATCTTGAAGCAGTGGAATTAGCGGAAAAACAGCGGGCGTTTACCCGGTCGCTGCGCGTGTCGGGACCACTCGATACCCGTTCGTTGCGCCAACATATTCAGGCGAGCCACGAACACACCAAGGAAATAGAAAGAGACCGAACACTGATGAGCACATCATGAAGCATCAGCGATGAACGTCAATGACATTCGGCTAGAAAACTGCATATAGGCTGTACTCCGCGGGTATTTTCCAGGACTTCAGGCTATCTGCTTGTTTTCTATCCATAACACAAGGAGAAAAGTGCCCGGAAAATTACGTGTACATGAGCTCGCTAAACAGCTCGGTATCACCAGCAAGGAGTTACTTGCCACACTCAGAGATAAAGGCGAGTTTGTCAAAACTGCTTCCTCAACCATAGAACCACCGGTAGTCAAGCGCATGAAGGCGCATTATGCCGCGCAGGCGGAAGCTGCACCTGCCGCCGCAGAAACACCTCAAGCTGATACCCAAAAAGCTGAGCAGACTACCAAACCCGCAGCAAAGCCTGCTAAACCTGCAGCCCAAGCGGCTAAACCCGCAGCTCAGGTCGCAAAGCCAGCCGCTCCAGCCGCTCAGCCAGCAGCTCAGACTGCAAAACCGGCTTCTCCCAAGCCAAGTGCGCCTGCCGCCACCCCTGCGAAACCTGTGGAGCAAAAAGCAAAACCAGCTGCACCCAAAGCGAAGCCCACTGAGCAAGTAGCGAAGCCTGTCAATCCAGCAGCCCAAACTGCCAAGCCGGCAAGCCCAACTTTCTCAGAGCCTGCTAGTGCAAGCTCTGATAAGCCTGCTCCAGCTGCTAAGCCAGCGGGACCCACCCCAGGGACAATGCCAAAGCCACAAGCGAAGCCTGCTCCAAAGCCAGGCGCACGTCGAGTGGCAAATAACCCATTCTCTACCGGAGGCCAAGACCGACCAGGTCCGCGTCCAGGAGGGCGCCCCGGTCCGCGCCCAGGAGGATCCACCGGCGACCGCCCAGCTCGCGGTGCTCGCGGAGGTCAGGGTGGCAATCGCCCTCAAGGTGATCGTCAGCGCCCAGGCGGACAAGATCGTCCGAATAACCAAGAGCGTCAAGGAGGAGGACGTCGTCCTTCGCCAGCTATGATGCCGAACCATCCATCACCAGGAGCTATGCCAGAGCGCGCAGCTTCTGGGGGTCGAGGTGGCCGAGGTGGCAATAATCAGGGCGGCGGCTTTGGACCGAATCGACCAGGCGGCGCAGGTCGCGGTGGTCGACGCGGAGGAACCGCGGGTGCTTTCGGACGCCCAGGTGGCGCCCCTCGCCGCGGACGCAAGTCGAAACGGCAGAAGCGTAACGAGTACGAGTCCATGCAGGTGCCAAATGTCATTGGTGGCGTCGCGCTGCCCAATGGCGCTGGCGCTACCGTGCGGCTCGCTCGCGGAGCTTCTCTCTCCGACTTTGCTGACAAGATTGATACCGATGCATCGGCATTGGTGCAAGCACTGTTCAACTTGGGCGAGATGGTAACAGCCACGGCTTCCGTTTCCGAGGAAACCCTCCAGCTTTTGGGCGAAGAAATGAACTACGTCGTTGAGGTCGTTTCCCCAGAAGATGAAGATCGTGAGCTACTGGAGACCTTCGATCTGCAGTTTGGCGAAGACGCCGGAACCGAAGACGATCTAGAATTTAGGCCTCCAGTTGTGACCGTAATGGGCCACGTCGACCATGGTAAAACTCGACTACTGGATACCATCAGGAAGGCTAACGTCGGTTCCGGCGAGGCAGGTGGAATCACCCAGGGGATCGGTGCCTACCAGGTTCAGGTTGATATCGAGGGCCGCGATCGAAAGATCACCTTCCTAGATACGCCAGGACACGAGGCCTTCACCGCCATGCGTGCCCGTGGTGCCAAATCCACTGATATCGCCGTACTCGTGGTGGCCGCAGATGACGGAGTGATGCCCCAGACCATCGAGGCGATCAACCATGCCAAGGCAGCAGATGTGCCAGTAGTTGTGGCTGTGAACAAGATTGATAAGCCGGGGGCTTCTCCTGATCGTATCCGTGGTCAACTTTCCGAATATGGACTGATCCCGGAGGAATATGGTGGCGACACCATGTTCGTTGATATTTCCGCTAAGGAAAATATCAATATCGATAACCTCCTCGAATCGGTTCTGCTCACCGCGGATGCTTCATTGGATCTGCGTGCTAACCCCGAGATGGATGCCCAAGGCGTTGCTATTGAAGCACACCTGGATCGCGGCCGTGGCCCGGTGGCCACCGTAATTGTGCAGCGAGGCACCCTGCGCGTCGGCGATTCGATCGTAGCCGGCGACGCATATGGTCGTGTTCGCCGCATGGTCGACGAGCACGGCAATGACGTGGAGGAAGCTGGTCCATCGCGTCCAGTCCAGGTACAGGGCCTCAACGGAGTTCCAGGCGCTGGTGATAACCTACTGGTTGTTGAGGATGATCGCGTCGCTCGCCAGATTGCAAATCAGCGAAATGCCCGCAAGCGCAACGCATTGGCTGCGAAGACTCGCAAGCGCGTTTCTCTCGAGGATCTGGATGCAGTATTGCGCGAGCACTCCACGCTCAACCTCATCCTTAAGGGCGATAACGCCGGTTCGGTGGAAGCTTTGGAGGAAGCCCTCCTACAGATCGATATGGACGACGAAGTCGAGCTCAATATCATCGACCGCGGCGTGGGTGCAGTAACCCAGACCAACGTATCGCTTGCTGCCGCTTCCGATGCCGTCATCATCGCCTTCAACGTGCGTTCCGAAGGTAAGGCAACCGAGGAAGCAAACGCTGAGGGTGTAGATATCCGCTACTACACGGTTATCTACCGCGCGATTGAGGAAGTTGAGTCCGCTCTGCGCGGCATGCTCAAGCCGGTCTACGAAGACCGCGATGTCGGACGCGCTGAAATTCGCGCCATCTTTAAGGCCTCCTCTGTCGGCCTTATCGCGGGCTGCAAGGTCGAAGATGGCAAGATGCGCCGTGGTGCATCGATCCGCTTGATCCGAGATGGCAACGTAGTAACCAGTGATGCCACAATCAGCTCGTTACGTCGAGAAAAAGACGACGTGACCGAGGTGGCTGCAGGTTATGAGTGCGGTATGGTGCTCAGCTACCCGAATATCGAGGTGGGCGACATAATCGAAGCCTACGAGAAGGTCGAAGTACCTCGCGATAAATAGGCTGACTATCCCGCTGTGAGAAGAATATCCCTCTCACAGCGGGATTTTTCTGCGCTATATAGCTTTCTCGCCTCGGATCGTTAATTGAGCACTAAACCGATACTATTTAAGAGAGGTTCAGGTGCACCGAAAAGTGAGCGCCCCCGCACCTCGTGATAAAAAAAATATTATTCAAGGAGTGAGTTTTCATGGCAGATAATTCTCGCGCACAGCGTCTGGCAAAAAGGATCCTACAAATTGTTGCTACCGCCATCGAACGGGAGATCAAAGATCCGCGTTTGGAATTTGTTACGATCACCGACGCTCGAGTAACCGGTGACCTCCACGATGCGACTCTCTACTACACCGTGCGTGGAGCTAGCATCGACCAGCCAGCAGACCACGAACGAGCCGCTGAAGGGCTGGAAAAAGCTCGTGGTTCACTACGCAAGATAGTAGGTGAAGCGCTCTCAGTGCGTTTTACACCTACCCTGAAATTCGAACTCGATACCGTCCCGGAGACCTCTGCCCGCATGGAGGATCTCTTAGCGCGGGCTCGTGAGCGCGATGCAGAATTGGCGGAGTTGCGGAAGAATGCCCGGCCCGCTGGCGACGAGAATCCCTACAAGAACTAGAGCTAGGCGCTCGCAGCCGATAGGCTATGAATAATTCGATGATTACTGAGCAGTCCCACTCGGATACGTATGAGTTGCCTAGTGCTCGATCAATTCTCGCGCTGGCGCTTCCTGCCCTTGGCGTCCTCATTGCTACTCCGCTCTTCCTGCTACTCGATACTGCAGCAGTCGGACGGTTTGGAGGAGGAGAGTTCTTAGCGGCTTTAGCAACAGGAACGACATTGTTCTCTATTGTGACCACGCAGCTGACTTTTCTTTCTTATGGAACCACTGCCCGTTCTGCACGATATTTCGGAGCGGGGGATCGAAGCAGCGCTATCGCCGAAGGGGTACAGGCAACTTGGGTGGGGATCGCCGTGGGAATCGTGCTCGCACTGATTATGTGGTTTGGGGCTCCATGGTTTAGCCTGTGGATCTCCGCTAATTCAGAGGTAAGCGAGCTCGCGACCACCTGGTTGCGAATCACTTCTTTCGCGATCCCGATGGTGCTATGTTCCATGGCGGGTAACGGCTGGCTGCGCGGGATTCAAAATACGAAGCTACCGCTCATTTTCACGCTGCTGGGCCTAGGTCCAGGCGCGGTTCTCATTCTGGTATTGGTTCACCGCTACGGAATCGTCGGGTCGGCGTGGGCGACTCTGGCTGCCGAAGCCATTATGGCTGGTCTGTTTGTAGGAGCCCTGGTGCTTATGCATAAGGGGAGCTGGGCTCCCGACGCGCGGATCATTAAGGATCAGTTAATTCTGGGTCGAGATCTCATTGTTCGTTCTCTCGCCTTCCAGGTGGCTTTTTTGTCTGCAGCCGCGGTAGCTGGACGCATCAGTGCGCAAGCTTTGGGCGCGCACCAGGTACTTCTTCAACTGTGGAATTTCTTTAGCCTGCTCCTCGATTCTCTGGCTATTGCTGCCCAGACCCTCGTGGGTGCAGCGTTAGGGGCGCAGAGTTTGAAGGCTGCTAGGCAAGTAGGTCAGCGAATTTTGCTCTATTCTCTGGGATTTTCTGTGCTGCTCGCGGCAGTGCTCGCAGCCAGTTACCGGATGGTTCCTCCTCTGTTTACCACCGATCAGTCGGTTCTTAAAGAGATCGCGGGCCCATGGTGGCAGCTCGTATTTATGATTATCGTAGCTGGTGTGGTATTCGCCCTTGACGGAGTTTTATTGGGCGCAGCCGATGCGGCATACCTGCGAACCACGACGCTTATCGGTGTCCTCGGCGGATTCCTGCCGGGAGTGTGGATTGCCAACTACTTTGGCTTAGGCCTGCAAGGGGTCTGGTGGGGGATTCTCGCTTTTATGATGATCCGATTCTTCAGCGTTGTGGGGCGCTTCTATTCCATGAAATGGGCCAGCCGGGCCCTCGCTTCCAACTACGCAACCTATACTGAAAGATAGTGCGTTCCAGCTTCTGCGTACCCACTTCGAAGGAGTGAATATGACCCAAACGCTGTGGGCGGTCGCCGACTTGCATGGAGCGGTTAAGCACAACCGGGAGATGATCGAATCCATCAAGGCTCGTGATCCGTCCGATTGGTTGATTGTCGCTGGCGATGTGGCTGAGCGCACCGAAGTGGTCATTAAAATTCTTGGCAAGCTACGCCGCACATTTTCCACAGTAATCTGGGTACCAGGCAACCACGAGTTATTTATGCGCACCGGCGATACCTTTCTGGGCCGGGCGAAATACGAAGAATTAGTGCGACGTTGCCGGCAAATTGATGTCCTAACCCCTGAAGATCCGTATCCTGTATTCCACGGCCGTACGGTTGTGCCGTTATTTACGCTCTATGACTACTCCTTTAGGCAACCCGATCTTAGCGTCGAGCAAGCAGTGCAAGCCGCTCGCGATAAGGGCATTATGCTAACCGACGAATTCGCTATAGCTCCCTTTGTCGATATTCGCGCGTGGTGCTGGGACAGGCTCGCGTACTCGGTCAAACGGTTGAGTAGAATCTCCGGCCCCACTATTTTGGTTAATCACTGGCCGCTCGTGGTAGAGCCGGTGAACCAGCTCACATATAAAGAGATCGGCCTCTGGTGCGGAACTCGTCATACGCGTACCTGGGCGCAACGATATCAGGCCGAAGCGGTAGTGTATGGTCACCTCCACAATCCTGGGTGCCTAAAGGTGGAGGGTATCAATCACCTCGAGGTCTCTTTGGGCTATCCGCGAGAGTGGCAAGCCACTATCAATAGTCGACAGTGGCCCTACCCAGTCGTGGAGGCATCATAGCGCATGGTAGAGGCTAATTTATTCCCTGAGTCCGCTCGCTTCCATGTCCTCAAAGTGGATCCTCAATCCGTTGATCTTCGGCATTTCAGGCAATTGCACCCCACGGAACAAGCAGCGGTGCACCATGCGGTTGATAAACGAAAGGCCGAGTTCGGCGACGGTCGCTTTTGTGCCCACCAAGCCTTACGGGCACTCGGGTGCGAATCAGGGCACCCCATTGTGCGTGGAGAACGCGGAATGCCGGTATGGCCAGAGGCAGTTTCCGGCTCCCTCACTCATACCGACGGTCTGCGAGCTGCGGTGGTGGCACCACGATCGCGGGTGCGCTCAATGGGACTCGATGCAGAGATAGCTGAGCATTTACCAGAGGGGATCCTGGGGTCGATTGCCCGGCGAGGGGAACTCGCCCAACTCGAGCAATTACGCAAACAAGGTATCACGTGTGCAGATCGCTTGCTGTTCTGTGCCAAAGAAGCCACGTATAAAGCGTGGTTCCCACTGACCCATCGATGGCTCGGTTTCGAACAGGCCGAAATCGATATTCGCCTAGATGGAAACTTCGTCTCCTACCTTCTGGTCCGGCCCACCCCCGTCCCTTTTATCGAGGGACGGTGGATGATTGCAGATGGCTATATTATTGCGGCAACTGCGGTGCTGAGCGAGAGCGCCTAGTTCAAAGTGTTGGGTCGTGCCACGAAGATGCTGGCCAGCCTCTTGCCCTGCTGTTTAACGAGGGCAATAGCTCGGCCATCTGGGTCTACCGCGGCAAATGGTCCCTCCTGCGCCACTGGTTGGAGCCATTTGCCCATCGACAGATCCCGAGCTTGGTCTGCAGTAATATCGAGAACAGGGTAGCAATGGGGGAGGGCTTGGTCTAGGCTCATGGATAGTTGTGGTGCCTTCTCGAGTTCCTCAAGGGTTCGAGCGTCCTCCAGAGAAAAGTGGCCGAGCACGGTACGGCGCAGATAAATAAGATGACCGCCGATGCCTAGAGCCTCTCCCAAATCGCGTGCCAGAGAACGGATATAAGTCCCTGAAGAGCACTGCACCCGAATATCTACGTCAATATGATCGCTGTGAGGGCGAATATCTGAGACAGAGTAGGAGAAAATTGTTACTGGCCGAGCAGGAATCTCTATATCCTCGCCATCACGGACTCGCTGATAGGCTCTCTTGCCGTCGATTTTAACAGCTGAAACTCGGGCTGGGCGCTGCATGATATCGCCACGAAATGGTCCGATGGCAGCGTTGATCGTTTCCACACTCACCTCAGCAAGCTCAGCTGCGCTAGCCCGTGAGATTTCCTCACCTTCGGCATCATCGGTGGTCGATGCCGATCCAAGGCGGATTATCGCCTCATAAGTCTTTGTGGCATGGACTAAATGTGCTAAAAATTTAGTGCCGCGCTCAACCCCTAAAACTAAGACACCAGTAGCCATCGGGTCGAGCGTCCCGGCATGACCGACTGCGCGTGTATGAAAGGCGCGACGGACGCGCGCCACTACATCGTGAGAGCTCAGCCCAGCAGGCTTATCCACGATAACGAGGCCAGAACGGTCGAGTAGGGAAGAGGGCATGTCAGTCATAAATCCCAAGTCTATGAGCTGCTATCACCTTTCGCCCATTTTCCCGTAAACTAAGCGGCGTGAATATATGGCGTGGACTCGACAATATACCGGCAGATCTCACATCTAGTGTGGTGAGTATCGGCGTCTTCGACGGCATGCACCGAGGTCACAAGACGCTACTCGATGCCGCCGTTAAACGAGCAGATGAGCTCGAGGTACCCAGTATCCTTCTCACTTTCGACCCACACCCGCTGGCAATCCTGCGCCCGGACCGAATGCCTCCACTGCTAGCTAGCGTGGAAAGGCGAGCTGAGTTGGCGGCTCAGGAGGGAATAGACTTCATCCTCGCGATGACCTTCAGCGTAGACAAAGCGCAATTGAGCCCTGAGGATTTTTTCACAGAGGTTCTCGTCAATTCCTTACACGCCCGCGCTGTAGTCGTGGGTGAAAACTTCACCTTTGGTCACAATGCCGAGGGCACCACGAAAATATTGCAGGACTTAGGCAAAAAGTACGGGGTTGAGATCTATATTAAGGATCTCCTTGGCGACGACGGGGAGACCATATGTTCCACTTCGATCCGTCGATATCTCAGTTGCGGTGAGATTCGCCTAGCTAACCACGCTTTGGGTCGCGAGTTCGAGGTGTGTGGCGAAGTGGTCCGCGGTGCTGGACGCGGCGGAAGAGAATTGGGCTATCCCACCGCCAACCTGTACTTTCCTGATTCGGTAGCCTTGCCAAAAGACGCCGTATATGCCGGATGGTTACGAGTGATCTCCGAAGCCCCAATAGATGGGGATATGGAGCATAATACTCGCTACCCAGCAGCGATCTCGGTGGGCCACAACCCCACATTCGGCGATAAACGCCGCAGTGTTGAGAGTTTTGTTATTGGGCGCGATGCCGATCTGTACGGACATACCGTGGTAGTGGAATTCGTAGATTTCGTTCGTGACATGGAAACGTTCAGCGGCATCGATGAACTAGTTGCCACCATTGACAAGGACGTGGCACATACCTTAGATATACTCAACCATTCCTCATAAGGCTAGGCGAGGACATTTACTGATCGGAGAGTGACATGTACACCAAGATCATTCTTGACCTCGATACAGGCATCGACGACGCGCTGGCAATCGCTTATACCCTCGGCTACTGCGCGGCCCATCCCGAGGTCGAACTCGTCGGGATCACCTCCACCTACGGGAACGTCGATATTGCCACCAGCGTGCGCAATAATCTAGCGGTGACACAACTCTTTAAACGCTCCGATATCAAAGTCTATGCCGGCCCGCCTAAGGCTCTTGGTGCTTCAGATTTTAAAGTCCTTGAAATCTCGTCGTTTATTCATGGGGCAAATGGGATTGCAAATATGATAATCCCTGAACCGCATAAAAGTGGAGAGAACCGAGATGCCGCAGATTTCCTGATCACCTCCGTGCATACCTTCGGCGATGATCTCGTTATTATTCCCACCGGGCCCTTGACCACCATTGCTACGGCAATAGCGAAAGATCCCACCTTTGCACATAAGGCTCATATTGTCTTCATGGGAGGGGCACTAACCGTACCGGGCAACGTGAAGCCGTGGGCAGAGGCGAATATCCATCAGGATCCCGAGGCCGCTGATCGAGTGCTTCGTGAAGTCGAAGATATCACCATGGTGGGGCTCGACATCACCTTACAAACGCTATTGACTCCCGATGATCTCGCGATCTGGCGGGAGCTTGAGAATTCACGGGCGGAGTTTATTACCGCACTCGCAGAATACTATATCGATGCCTATGCCGAATTTGATCCCACGCTTGGTGGGTGTGGGCTCCACGATCCGCTTGCTGTGGCTATTGCACTCAACCCGGATCTTGCTGTCTATCACAACATGAACCTCATGGTCGACACAGCGGAACCGCTGCGTGGGCGGACCACGGGCGACACCACACGTTTGGGGAATCACAGGAAAAATGTCAAGGTAGCCCTCGGGGTGGATGTGCAGCGTTTTAAGCAGCTCTTTATGCATTACACCACACTCGCTGCGAGCTAAGTGCACGAAAAGTCAACGCTCGTGCTATAGTCGTTGAAGTTTCTCTTACTGTGGTTCACAGCAGTTTGAAAAACCACCGTTTATAAGGCGGTGATGACGTTTAATGTGGACTGGAAATTTCAAGGAGTAACCCCATGGCTCTTAATGCAGAGCAGAAGAAGGCCATTCTCGCTGAGTTTGGTTTGCACGAGACTGATACCGGTTCGACCGAGGCACAGGTTGCCTTGCTCACTCACCGCATCAATACCTTGACCGAACACCTCAAGTCCCACAAACATGACCACCACTCTCGTCGTGGTCTGCTCTTGATGGTGGGTCGTCGTCGTGGTCTTCTGAAGTATCTGGCAGCCAATAACGTTGACCGTTACCGCGATCTCATCGCTCGTTTGGGTCTGCGTCGTTAAGCTCTAAGAAAAAAGAATCCCTCCCCTTGTGGGAGGGATTTTTGTTTGGGGCTAAAGACTGGGTGAAGTTGTGTTAAAGTCGTTCTTGTTGCGTTTTTTGGATATCCGAAAACAAAAATACCGAAGATATAAATCATGGTAGAAAGACGGCACCGATGATCGTCGAAAAGCACGCACAATAAAGAGGAGAACGTGCATGAGCAGTGCAAAAAAATTAGTTACTTTTACTGAGGATCCCGAAGTTGGCATTACCGAAGCAATAGCCACCATCGATAACGGCGATTTTGGAACCCGAACCATCCGCTTCGAAACCGGGCAACTAGCCCGCCAAGCGGGTGGTTCTGTTACTACCTATCTCGACGACGATAATATGCTGCTGTCAACGGTGACAGCATCCTCGCAGCCCCGCGAAAACTTTGACTTCTTCCCCCTGACCGTCGATGTTGAAGAACGGATGTACGCCGCGGGACGCATCCCAGGTTCCTTCTTCCGCCGTGAAGGCCGCCCCTCCACCGAAGCGATCCTCGCGTGCCGTCTTATCGACCGTCCTTTGCGCCCTACCTTTGTGAAGGGGCTGCGCAACGAAGTGCAGGTCGTGGTGACCGTTTTATCAGTCGATCCAGAAGATATGTACGACGTCGTAGCCATCAACGGCGCCTCCGCTGCAACCCAGCTCTCGGGACTACCCGTATCTGGTCCTGTAGGCGGCGTGCGCATGGCGCTTGTCGCAGATGAGAAACACCCCAAGGGGCAGTGGATTGCTTTCCCCACTCACGCCCAGCATCAGGAGGCTCTGTTCGAGCTCGTTGTGGCTGGCCGCATCATTACTAAGCGGCAGGGAAGGAAGACCGTCGAAGACGTCGCCATTATGATGGTGGAAGCGGGGGCCACCGAGTCCGTTGTAGACAAGATCAAGGATGGCAAACCAGCTCCAACGGAAGATGTTGTAGCGGCAGGTTTGGAAGCAGCCAAGCCTTTTATCGAGGTGCTCTGCCGAGCCCAGCTTGGTCTTGCCGAGCGAGCTGCAAAGGAGACCCAAGAGTTTCCTCTCTTCCCTCCCTATTCAGATGATATTTTCGCCGCGGTGGAGAAGCAGGCAACCAAAAAACTGGGCTCCCTACTCACTATCAAGGCAAAGCAAGAGCGCGATGATGCCACCAATGAATATATGGAGCACGTCGAGGCCCAACTGGTCAAGCGTTTTACTACGGACGAGAGAAGCGAGGAGACCGCTGCTAAGGAAATCCGTGCCGCATATAACGCTGTGATGAAGAAGGTTGTGCGTCGCATGATCCTCACCGATCACTTCCGTATCGATGGCCGTGGTGTCACCGATGTGCGCGACCTGGGCGTAGAAGTAGATCTCATTCCGCGGGCACATGGCTCCTCGCTCTTTGAGCGAGGAGAAACTCAGATCATGGGTGTGACCACGCTTGATATGCTCAAGATGGCGCAACAGATTGATTCGCTGTCGCCAACAACGTCGAAGACATATTTCCACCATTACAACTTCCCGCCATATTCGGTGGGTGAAACTGGCCGTGTGGGTTCACCGAAACGCCGCGAAATAGGTCACGGTGCTCTTGCTGAGCGTGCGCTTATTCCAGTGATCCCGTCCCGGGAAGAATTCCCGTACACGATTCGTCAAGTTTCCGAAGCCTTAGGCTCCAATGGTTCTACCTCGATGGGCTCGGTATGCGCCTCAACGCTTTCGCTTTATAATGCCGGGGTGCCACTGAAGGCTCCCGTTGCGGGTATTGCTATGGGCCTAGTTTCCGATGAGGTCGATGGGGAGACCGCCTATGTGGCGCTGACCGATATCTTGGGTGCTGAGGATGCCTTTGGCGATATGGACTTTAAGGTTGCCGGTACAGCAGATTTCATCACCGCCTTGCAGCTCGATACCAAGCTCGACGGTATCCCCTCTGAGGTACTCGCAGCAGCCCTATCTCAAGCTCGCGATGCTCGTCTGTATATCTTGGATACAATGGCTGAGGTCATTGATGGACCCGATGCTATGAGTGAATACGCTCCGCGAATCACCTCGGTTAAGGTTCCTGTGTCAAAGATCGGTGAGGTGATCGGGCCGAAGGGTAAGACCATCAATGAAATCACCGAGGCGACTGGTGCCGATATTTCCATCGAAGACGATGGAACCGTCTATGTTTCCGCAACCGGCGGCAAGGCTGCAGATGCTGCCATCGAGCGCATTAATGCCATCGCTAATCCGCAGTTGCCTAAGGTAGGCGAGCAATTCCTTGGTACCGTGGTCAAGACTACTGCTTTTGGTGCGTTTGTTTCCTTGGTACCTGGTCGCGACGGTCTAGTACATATTTCGAAGCTCGGGAATGGCAAGCGCATTAGTAAAGTCGAAGATGTCGTAAACGTGGGCGAGAAAATCGAGGTTGAAATCCTCGATATCGATAACCGCGGCAAGATTTCCTTAGGCCTAGTTAGTCACGAGGAAGAAAGCTAAGCAGAAACTCCGTTATGAGCCACCACACCCCACATACTGGGGTGTGGTGGTCATTGTGATTTTTAGGGCACTGATAACGCTCCATCACGCTTCAAGGGAGTAGCGTTGTCGAGCTCAGCGGAGCTCACGCCATGTCAGGCGCTCGAACCTATTTAATTTTTTTTATCCCACCGATGGTTTTGATGAGAAATCTACGCCGGTTTCCCATCAGTACCGGGTATTAAAATCACGGGGCAGAGCAAGCGGATAGCTAGAAAAAATTACCGAGGACTTTGGTCAGATTCTGATGTGCTCCCTCTGGTAAAGGCATCTGCTGTTACCGGGCGCGAGCAGGTGTAGACCAACCGCTTAGCGTGAATACCAGTACAGGGTAGTAGACTCCGTGCATAATCAGATATCTAAGGCTATCCCTAATTACATGGGGCGCAGAGTAGGCACGGAGTTGGCGCAGAGATATAGGACCCCAAGCAAGACAAGCCTACCTAGGTGGTCCCCGAATCCGACATCGCGCACGATATAAGGGACGCGCGAACTGCATGCTTGTGCATCCTATTGGCTTTGCCCAAGTGGGGGTAAAGATAATGTGAATTAGTTCACGCTGCAACTGCGATGTCGAATAAAACACAACGCTTACACATCAGGTGTGTACTTATTCAACTAAAGGACCTCATCTTTTATGGCGATAATCGTTAACAACTCTTTATCTAAAAGCTAATATAACTTTTGGATGATGATCACCATGTGTGTGGAGCGGTAATAACTCGAAAGGCTACCGTTATGGGTAAGAATTTTCAGGAGCTCGTACTGGAGGCATCGGACTACCGCGCTGTCATAACCTGTAGGGGCGCCGGTCTGCGCGAGCTCAGTTATCGCGGGCGACCACTCATTCAGTCTTATAACCCAGGCGAGCCAGCTCCCTTAGGTGCCCACCAACTCTTGGCCCCCTGGCCCAACCGGACCGCGGACGGGCGCTTCATATGTGCTGGGCGCACCTTTGAACTCGAGCGCAGCGAGGCGGCCCGCCACAATGCGATTCATGGATTTATTCGTCGCCAAGAATTCGAGGTTATTAGCCTCTCTCCACACTCCGCAACCCTACGCCTTCGAGATCAACCACATCCCGGGTGGCCGTGGGCAGTGACCTATACCGTGGTGTGGTCACTTGGAGCTGAAACCGGCCTGAGTCTAGATTTCCAGGCCCACAATACATCAGATACTGCCATGCCTTTTGGGTTCGGTTTCCACCCGTATATATGTGCCCAAGGGGCGCCGGTAGATCGAAGTCTATTGGCTCTTCACTCGGTTTCATCGTATCTCCCACTCGAAACTTCCCGGAATCTCCCAGCCGGCCCTGTCTCTCCACTGCACACTCTGGAGAACGAAGGCACTGTTACGACACACCAGCTCGAGATGCTAGGAGAGGGGATGCCACTTGAAGGAGTATTCTTTGACCATTGCTTCGGGCCTGGAGTTAATGAGGCAACTCTCATCGACCCCCGGAGCGGACGTGGAGTGAGGATTACAGGCGACGAGTCAATTTCCTGGATGCAGGTTTTCACCCCAGACCCTGCTCGTGGCTGCGGCTTCCCAGGGGTAGGGCGAGCAGTGGCTGTGGAGCCAATGACATGCCCGCCCGATGCTTTACGTTCCGGCACCGACCTTATGACCATCGCCCCGAATGAGGTGAAAAAAGTCAGTGTGAGTATAGGCGCCTACCAACGTACAACAACTTAATAAAACCGCCCAGTCTGACAATATTCCACCCAGGCTGCGGCTTTGTCCTTCCTTCGTTCCTACTCTTTAAAGGAGGCAGCCATGCCCATGGCTGAATCTGCGCTGAAACTTGATGCTTCATGGGTCGATTATGCGCTTGTGGCACTCTATTTTGCATTCGTTCTCGGAATCGGCTGGGCGGCTCGCTCAAAAGTTTCAAGTTCGATTGACTTCTTTCTCTCCGGACGTTCCCTGCCCGCATGGGTGACTGGCCTCGCGTTCATTTCTGCGAACTTAGGTGCCGTGGAGATTGTGGGTATGTCAGCCAACGGTGTGCAGTACGGATTCCAAACGATGCACTATTTCTGGATCGGCGCCATCCCCGCCATGGTCTTCCTCGGCATCGTGATGATGCCCTTCTACTACGGATCGAAAGTACGCTCAGTACCCGAGTTTATGCTGCGGCGTTTTGGCCCCGGAGCGCACCTTGTTAACGCTATCTCTTTTGCCGTTGCCCAACTTTTGATCGCTGGTATCAACCTGCTCCTGCTGGCAAAGGTAGTTAACTCCCTGCTCGGGTGGCCACTATGGCTGACCCTCATCATTGCCGCGGTTATTGTGCTCTCTTATATCACTCTCGGTGGTCTTTCTGCTGCTATCTATAACGAGGTCTTGCAATTCTTCGTGATCATTGCTGCGCTGCTGCCGCTGACTATTATCGGCCTGCACAATGTTGGCGGATGGTCGGGATTGAAAGAGAGAGTGGCAGAGGAAAGCCACTTCCACACCTGGCCTGGCACCGATATCTCGGGTTTTGATAATCCAATTATTTCCGTGATTGGGCTGGTTTTTGGCCTCGGCTTCGTGCTGTCTTTCGGTTATTGGACTACCAACTTCGTTGAAGTACAGCGCTCCATGGCAGCAGATTCCTTGTCCGCAGCGCGACGGACTCCGATTATCGGCGCCTTCCCCAAGATGTTCGTGCCCTTCATAGTGGTCATCCCCGGCATGATTGCCGGTGCTACAGTAGCCCCCATTATGGACGGCAGTGCCAAGCCAAATGATGCCATGTTGTACCTCATGCGCGATCTCCTCCCTAGCGGTCTACTCGGGGTGGCTCTCGCTGGTCTCTTGGCCGCATTTATGGCTGGAATGGCTGCCAATATTTCCGCGTTCAACACCGTGATCTCCTACGATATTTGGCAAACATACGTAGTCAAAGACCGAGAGGATAGTTATTATTTAGGCTTTGGTCGTCTTGCTACTGTAGCCGCAACAGTAATCGCGATTTTCACCGCCCTGATCGCGCAGAACTTCGGCAACGTGATGGATTATCTCCAGACTCTCTTTGGGTTCTTCAACGCTCCGCTCTTTGCCACCTTCATACTCGGTATGTTCTGGAAGCGAATGACCCCCACCGCCGGCTGGGTGGGCCTGGTCTGCGGTACTCTTTCTGCCATTATTTACTGGGTTCTAGCCACGTTCTCCGGCTCAGAGGCGGCTCTGTTCAATCTTCCGGGTCAGGGCACAGCCTTTGTTGCCGCATCCCTAGCTTTCGCTGTCGATATCGCCATCTCCATTGCTGTCTCTGCTCTTACGGTACCTAAAGCCGATCATGAGATGGTGGGCTTCGTACGCTCGGTAACCCCTAAGGAGGACTTGAGCGATGCTGCCGAGGTAGGTGTGGCCTGGTATAAGCGCACAGTTCCACTGGGTGCCCTATGCATGGCTATGGTCATCGTTCTTAATATCGTCTTCGCTTAAACCACAGTAAAGGACCAGCACAATGGCTCATCCACGTTCAATCAAAGCGCGTGCCTTTGATATCCGAAACGTAATCGGCGCCCTCATCGGCATCTATGGCGTCATCCTTGTTTTCGCTTACCTCGCCATCGACCCAGGTATCGACCCCAGCACCGGTATGCCCAAAGATGCCGGTTATAACCTCTGGGTTGGTCTCGCGATGGTGGGCTGCGCCGCAGTATTTTTCCTGTGGGCAAAACTGAACCCGGTCATACCGGAAGTCAAAGAGCACTAAGACTCATGACTGATATACGGGTAACCCGCACAACGCTTGCCGACGGCCGCGAACTGATATATTTCGACGACGATCCCAGCTATACGACCGGCGAGAAAACGCGTGAGCTTACCGACCCTCGCGATTTACCCGCGGCGACCACCGAATCAGAGATGCGCTGTGACCCCCTCACTGGGGACTGGGTAGTGTATGCCGCGCATCGCATGAATCGGACTTTTATGCCGCCGGCGGACCTCAACCCCCTCGCCCCCTCGCACCCGGGTAAACACCCCACCGAAATCCCTGCTCGAGACTACAACGTCGTGGTCTTTGAAAACCGATTCCCGTCTTTGTCTACCCATATGCATATTCCCGATGATTTCGCCCACCTGGTCGACGGTATCGAGTTGGTGCCGCGCCAGCCGGCATATGCCCGCTGCGAGGTCGTATGTTTTACACCTGAAGCGTCCCAATCATTTAAGGACCTCAGCCTGACTAGGGCGCGCACAGTGATAGAAGCGTGGGCGCATCGGACAGCTGAACTCTCTCGTATTAAGGGGGTGAGACTGGTATTTCCCTTCGAAAATAGGGGAGAGGAGATCGGGGTCACTCTCCAGCATCCCCACGGCCAGATCTATTCCTATCCCTTCCTCCCCGCCCGCGCTCAAGCGATTGTCAATCGCGCCCGGGCGCACCAAGAACGCACTGGTCGAGATCTTTTTGATGATTACCTCACTGCCGAGCTAGAGGCAGGGACACGAATTGTGGTAGCGGGAAAACAGTGGGTGGTATTTGTCCCCGCAGCAGCTAAGTGGCCAGTCGAACTGATGTTCATGCCGCGTCGACACGTGGCAGACTTTGCGGAGTTGAGCAATCCCGAAAAAGATGAGCTCGCTCGTATCTATCTCACCGTATTACAAGCTCTCGATCATTTCTTTGAGGGCGTCGACAAAACTCCTTATATCGCTGGATGGAACCAAGCGCCAGTTGGTGCGGATCGAACATTCGGCAGGCTACACCTGCAGTTATTTTCCCTTATGCGATCACCACACCGCTTGAAATACTTAGCGGGGTCAGAGTCAGCTCAGGGCGCTTGGATCTCCGATACAACACCTGAGCGGATCGCTCAACGCTTCCGAGATCTTTTAGAGGGGAAGATTGATGTCTTATAGCCCACGTTGGATGCAGACACACGGCGACGGTGCCGGTGCTAGCCTGGCACGAGAGTTATTTGTTCGCACATTCAACCGAGCCCCAGAAATCACTGTTGCCGCGCCGGGGCGAGTCAATTTGATCGGGGAACACGTAGATTATGCTGGCGGTATATGTCTTCCCTTCGCGCTGGGTCAGCGCAGCTATGTAGCGATCGCACGTAGAGATGACCGGAAACTCGCCGTCGTCTCGGATTGGCCTAATTCTGAGATCGAGTCTATAGATCTTCGCGATATTGGCCCCCAACATCCCGCTTCTTGGGCTGGTTATGTCGTTGGTTCAATTTGGGCCGCGTACCAAGCGGGAGTCATTGACGAGCAAGGTTTCGATATTGCGGTCGTCTCCGATGTGCCCGTGGGAGCTGGATTATCCAGTTCGGCTGCGATCGAGTGTTCGGCCGCCCTAGCCGCGGTGGAATTAATCCACCCAGGAAATCTCAACGATGAGATTCGCGAGCACCTTGTCGTAGCCACCATGCGAGCGGAAAACGAGATCGTAGGAGCCTCGACCGGCGGGCTGGATCAAAAGATTTCGCTCTTTGCGCGTCCCGGACACGCTCTTGCAATAGACTTCGGTGATAACAGCAGTCAGCACGTTCCTTTTGATATCGAGTCGGCGGGCTTAAGCCTACTGATTTGTAATACTAACGCCCCTCATTTCCTCGGCGATGGGCAGTATGCTTCACGGCGAGCGGTTATCGATGGGGTTGCCCACGCGGCGGGAGTTTCCACACTTCGCCAGGTGGAGGATCCTTTCGAGGTGGCGGCAAGCTGGGCAGCTAAGAACCAGCCCGCTAGCCAAAGCGCACAACAGTGGCAAGAGGTGGTGTATCGCAGGGTCAGGCACGTCGTTTCGGAGATAGACCGTACTGCTGAGGCCATCAATAGACTCAAAGCCAACGATATCGCTGGTTTTGGCACGTTAATGTGGCAGTCGCACGCTTCATTGCGTGATGATTATGAGGTATCTACTCCAGAACTCGACCTCGTTGTCGAAGAAGCGCGAGCCATAGGCGCCCTCGGAGCGCGCATGACCGGGGGAGGCTTTGGCGGAAGTGCCATCGCTCTTGTGCGAACCCACGAAGCTACCGAGTTAGCTCGCCGGATAGACACCAAGGCTAGGGATCAGGGGTTCCCGATACCGGAATTCCTCCTCGCAACGCCAAGCTACGGGGCTCGTCGACTCGACTAGATCCTACGGTCCGATCCTTCTGAGAAGGATCGGACCTTTTTAGCGCTTCCGCATTTGCTCTACACTATTAGACAGCAAACGCGAGAAAGAGGTTTTCATGACAATCAAAGTGGGTGTGCTGGGCGCACACGGACGCGTCGGACAAGCAATCGTCGACGGCATCAAATCTCAGGAGGATCTGGAGCTCTCAGCCGCTCTTGATCGCGGTGATGACCTGGCACAATTAGTTCAGACAGGAACCGAAGTCATTGTGGACTTCACCACACCGTCATCGGTGATGGACAATCTCGAATTTTGCCTACGTCATGGCATTCACTGTGTGGTCGGGACTACTGGTTTTACCCAGGAGCGCCTCGACCAGGTGCACAGGTGGTGTGATGAGGGCAAGGCTCACTGCCTCATCGCCCCTAACTTTGCCATCTCAGCTGTGCTGACCATGCATTTTGCTAGGATAGCGGCGCGTTTTTTCGAATCCGCCGAAGTCGTGGAATATCACCATCCTAAAAAACTCGATGCCCCGTCAGGAACTGCTATTCATACTGCGGAAATGATCGCTCAGGCGCGCGCTGCCGCTGGAATGGAAGCGATGCCAGATGCGACAGAGCAAAGCCTGGAAGGAGCACGGGGGGCGCTCGTCGATGGGGTACCAGTGCATGCGGTGAGAATGACGGGCATGGTTGCGCACGAAGAGGTTATCTTTGGCACCCAAGGACAGTCCCTGACTATTCGCCAGGATTCTTATGATCGGTCTTCTTTTTGGCCAGGAGTCTATGAGGGCATCCAACAGATTGGGAAGCACCCGGGTCTAACCGTAGGCCTCGAGCACTACCTGGGTATTGGTAGCAATGGCTAAGACTGCCCACTTACGCGTCGAGTTAATTGCGTGTAGTTCCTTCTATGCACCCTCAGATATCGAGTGGGATACTCCCCCAGAAACCCCAGATTCGGAGGCTCTCATCGAGTTTGCGGGGCGTGCTTGTTATGAAACCTTTGATAAACCGAATCCTCGCACCGCAGATAATTCCGCCTATATCCGCCACATCATGGAGGTCGGTCACCTCGCATTGTTGGAGCATCCGACTGCGACCCTCTATATACGAGGTTTATCTCGTGCCGCTACACATGAATTAACCCGCCATAGGCATTTCAGTTTCTCGCAGCTGTCGCAGCGATTTGTCCATGCCGAGCATGCTGAGGTTGTCGTTCCTCCATTGATTGATCGGAACGAAGAACTTCGACGCCTGTTTATGGAAGCCGTCGATGAGACTCGATTCGTCTACAACGAGCTTGTTGATGCGCTCGAGCAACAACTCGATGGTGAATCCAACGCACTGCTGCGGAGAAAGCAGGCTCGACAGGCTGCTCGTGCTATTTTGCCCAATGCGACGGAATCGCGAATCGTTGTTTCTGGCAATTTTCGCAATTGGCGCCACTTTATCGGAATGCGCGCGAGTGAGCACGCCGATAATGAAATCCGGGAGGTCGCTGTGCGGTGTGCGGAGGTCTTAAGAAGTGCCGCTCCTGCGGTTTTTTCAGACTTTGAGGTCACCACCTTAAGCGACGGTTCACGTATGGCATCAAGCCCATTTGTTAGCGACTTTTAAGGAATTATTTCCAACCCCTGGGCGGTGGATGCCAAACTTATGCTCAAAAGAAGGTAACGTTGAAGGTCATGAGCAAAGGTTTAGTAGCGCTAACGGGGGCCGAGTATTTCGGCTCGATTTCCGTTGCTATGGTTACCCCCTTTAACGAAAATGGTGAACTTGATCTCGGCGCAGCTGCTAAGCTGGCCCGCCACCTCGTTGATAACGGAGTAGATTCGCTCGTTCTCTCGGGAACGACCGGCGAAGCTCCGACCACCACGCTTACTGAAAAGATCGACCTGCTCACCGCCGTCCGTGAGGAAATAGGAGCAGCGGCCAGAATAATTGCTGGTGCTGGTACTAATAACACACGATCCACGGTGGAAGCATCAAAAGCCTGCGCCGACGCTGGCGCAGATGGGCTTTTAATTGTCACGCCGTATTACTCCAAACCGAGTCAAGAAGGCATTTACCAACATTTCTCCACAGTCGCGAAAGCAACCGAGCTCCCCATCTGTGTTTATGACATACCAGGGCGCACGGGAGTAGCGATCGAGGCGCACACCCTGAGTCGGATAGCGGAACTTCCAACAGTTGCGGCTGTCAAGGACGCCAAGGGAAATATCGCCCTGTCGACTGCACTAATCGATGCGCTCAATCTGGCATGGTATTCCGGTGACGACCCTCTCAATCTTCCTTGGTTGAGTGTAGGCGCCGTCGGGTTTATATCGGTGATCGGGCATCTAGCTCCGCGGCAATTGCGAGAAATGTACGAAAATTTTAACAACGGCAATCTCGCGGAAGCTCGTGAGATTAACGCTTCATTAGCTCCACTCGTGCGTGCCCAAGCGCGCTTGGGTGGAGTGGCCTTTGCCAAAGCTGGTTTAAGGCTGCAGGGCATAGATGTGGGCGAACCCCGCCTACCCAACCTTGCTCCCTCAGTAGAGGAATATGAAGCTCTCAGCCACGATATGAAAATAGCTGGAGTATTAACTAATGAGTGAAACCCGTAGTCGCAACCGACGAGCTGTGCGAAAAGCTGGCTCGCCAGAGACTGCAGACGCCCCAACCTTCATCTCGCCCGAAGGAAGCCCTGATACATCGGGCGCGCCAAGCGAAAAACGCAAGAATGCCACGCAGGGACGTGGCAGAAATAATCGCGGCCCTCAGAAAAATAAAAAGGGTCATGGCCAAGAAAGTGGTCAGCGCGACAGTCGCCGTAATGTGGTGAAATCAATGCAAGGTGCGGATCTTACTGGTCGCCTACCGTTGCCCGGTAAGCCGAAGCGGAACGGTTTGCGCATTTATGCCTTAGGTGGCATTTCGGAAATCGGACGAAATATGACCGTTTTTGAGTACAACAATAAGTTGCTTATTGTCGACTGTGGTGTACTTTTCCCGTCATCAGGCGAACCCGGCGTTGATTTGATCCTCCCAGATTTCGCGCCCATCGAAGACAAATTAGACCAGGTTGAAGCACTGGTGATCACACATGGACACGAGGACCATATCGGCGCCATTCCATGGCTGCTAAAGCTGCGCCCCGATCTCCCCATATTCGCCTCGCGTTTCACGACTGCTCTCATCATGGCAAAATGTCGCGAACATCGAATTCGCCCGAAGATCACGGAGGTAGATAAAGATTCCAACCTCGATCGCGGACCGTTCAATATTCGTTTCTGGCATGTCAATCACTCCATACCCGATTGCTTAGGTGTAGCAATCAAGACTGGAGCTGGCATGGTCGTGATGACCGGCGATATTAAGCTCGATCAAACCCCTCCCAATGGAAAGCCCACCGACCTGCCTGCACTCTCGAGGCTCGGGGATGAGGGGATTGACCTATTCCTGTGTGATTCCACAAACGCCACCACTCCTGGTGTATCTGAATCCGAATCTAATATTGCCCCTGCATTGCGACGTATCATCACCGATGCGAAGCAGCGGGTCATTCTAGCGTGTTTCGCGTCCAACGTTGACAGAGTCCAGGCGGCAATTGACGCCGCTGCGGAGTGCGGACGTAAGGTGGCATTCAACGGCCGCTCCATGATTCGTAATATGGAAATTGCCGAGAAGCTCGGCTATCTCAAGGCCCCGCGTGGAACTATTGTGTCCATGGACGATGCCGGCAAAATGGCTCCATCGAAGGTTCTCCTTATTACTACCGGTACCCAGGGTGAACCGATGGCCGCTCTGTCGAGGATGGCTCGTCGCGAGCACCGCCAGGTTACTGTTCGCGATGGAGACGTTATAATTTTTTCGTCTTCTTTGGTCCCCGGTAACGAAGAGGCTGTATTTGGCGTGATGAATATGTTGGCTCAAATCGGAGCCACCGTGATCACCGGTCGAGATGCCAAAGTACACACCTCTGGCCACGGTTATTCGGGCGAGCTATTATTCCTCTACAACGCTGCGCGCCCACGCCACGCGATGCCTGTACACGGTGAATGGCGACACTTGCGCGCCAACAAGGAACTTGCCATTGCCACAGGTGTGCCGCGGGAAAATACTGTACTAGCGCAAAACGGTGTGGTCGTCGATATGGTCGACGGCAAGGTAGAGATCGCGGGTCAAATCCCTATTGGGCACCTCTATGTGGATGGCGTCACCATGGGCGATATCGATCAAGAAGTGCTTGATGATCGCACGGCCCTTGGCGAGGGAGGTCTTATCTCTATCACTGCTGTGATTGATAATCGCACAGGCCGTCTCCTCGAAGCCCCCACAGTGCAAGCTAAGGGCTTCTCTGAGGATGCTATAGCGATGATGCCCGAGGTCAAAGATCTAGTTTCCACCACCATGAATGATCTCGCGGCGGAAGGGGAGAACGATCCCTATCGTATGGTGCAACAACTGCGGCGAAAAGTCTCCCGCTACGTGGAGCAGACATGGCGTCGTAAGCCAATGATTATGCCCACGGTGGTGCCAATGTCTTCAGATAACAGCACTCCGATACCCGATGAGGATGTGCGTCGCTCGCGTCCGAGTTGGTAACTAAAAAATCCCCGCCTCATTCAGACGGGGATTTTTTATGTCGAGCTTATGCCAAAACAAAAGAAGATCGGTAGGCTAAATATATGACTCTTTCATCTTCCGAACGTTCCCGCTTGGCTGCCCTTTTTCGAGATACTGACCCCTCGGCGCCTACACTGTGTGGCCAGTGGAACGCCAAAGATCTTCTTGTTCACCTGGTGGTGCGTGAAAATGAGTTTCCAGCCGCTTTGGGTATTGTGAGCTCCCGATTTGAAGGTAGCTTGAAAAAACAGTCCGAAAAGGCGGCGAACCGTGACTACCAGGAACTTATCGATTGCTTTGAACAAGGTCCAGGTGCTTTGAGCCCGTTTCGATACCTTGATCGTTTCGTTAATGCTGCAGAGTTCTTTGTTCACCACGAGGATTTACGTCGTGGATCGGAGCCGGACTCGGTGGCACCCCGCAACTTTACCGATGCGGAAAACAAAGAACTGTATACTTTGCTGAAGTGGCTCGCACCGATGATGTTGCGGAGTTCACGTGTGCCCGTCGTCATCGAACCTCACGGTTTCCAACGGTTTGTGGGAAAAAACAAGCGTGGGGTCGCCACTAAAGGGGACCAGGTGGCAAGGATTCGGGGTGATGTGGGTGAAATCCTGCTCTATCTCTACGGCCGCGATTGGGCTCATGTCGATATCGTCGATGATTATGACGGAATCGATCGATCAAGTCTCTGAGGTTGATCGAGGGAAAATACGGTTCGAAAGTGTTTCAAATGTGAATAGTGTGATTTTTGAGGTTAAGCTTTAAGACATGACTGCCAAAAGCACTTCCTCCAGCCGCGGAGGGGCCGGACCTAAACGTCCCCCCTCACGTTCTGGTGACAGATCATCTCGCAGAGCACCAGAAAGACGAGTGAGCACAACGGCATTTGCCGCCTCGGGCAATTACGCTCGTTCGGCCAGACGTGCGGCTGAATCATCCGAGGAACGCACAGGCTCCGCCCTGAAGGCGGTGGGTGGGGGACTGGGCACCCTCTTTTCAGCAGCAGCCCACGGCGTGGGTACTCTGACACGATCCGTAGCTGGTCAAGAAGACGACCTCTATCCTCTGGACGAAGACCACCCCAACGAGAACCAGGAATTCGAAGAAGATACACGTGATGCTGAGAAGGAATCTCACCGAGACAGCTTCGGACTCGTCCTTATTGGTTTAGTCATCGTTCTCGGGGCTTCTGAATGGTTAAGCATCGCAGGTCCCATTGGGCAGTGGATTTCCACGGTGGCACACCTTCTCGTTGGTGCTGGCGCGTATATCCTCCCGATTATTCTTCTCGTTGTTGCCGTATTAGTCATGCTTGAGAAGCAGCCCAGCCTTAATATGAAGGGTTCCATGGTGCTTGGCGGTGGCTTGATAGTGCTATCAATGTTGGGACTATGCCATATTTTCGCCGGTCTTCCTGACAAGTGGTCGCAGCGCCAGTTGGCCGGTGGCGCCTTGGGTGCTTATATCGGTGGGCCTTTGGCGCAGGGCTTTAGCGGCTTTATCGCCGTGCCCCTGCTATTTATCATCATCATCTACGGCGCGCTCAAGCTCACAGGTATCAGCATCAGAGAGTGCATCGACGCCGCAACAGAATTTGTCGAGCAGCGCCGCAATCAGAACGACGAACTCAACGGGGATGATGAGGATGAATATTCCGAGGCCGAGGAAGACACAACTATCGCTCGCCGAACTCGCCCAGCGCCCGCGGAGATCCGACCACCGTATCAACGTGTGCGCCGTATAGAAAATAATCCGCAGCCGCTCTTTGGGGGCGGCCCGATGGATAACTACCCCGTCAATGAAGCATCGGAAACCGATGAATTCCCAGTGGTCTCGGAGCAAACAGTTATTCTGCCCCGGCCAACGGAAGAACGGACCGAGTCCGCGGCACCCGTGGTTGCTTCACAACCAATGGCAGAACCGACTGAGGCCGCAGCGCCCGCGTCTGATTCGCGACCAACTCTCATAGGTCCCGTGGATGAGCATACAGACCCCGCGCCGGTCGAAGAGGACGTGGAGCCCGCCTCAGCGCCACAGATTATTCACTCTGATTACGAAGTACCCTCAACCAAACTTCTAGTGAACGGGGCGCCGCCTAAGGGGCACTCGGCGGCTAACGACCGCATGATTGAGGCCATCAGTGCGGTCTTCGAGGAATTTAAGGTGGACGCCCATGTGGTGGGACTGAGCCGAGGGCCTACAGTGACTCGATATGAGGTCGAATTGGGCCCGGGCGTTAAGGTTTCGAAGATCACAAACCTGCAGTCTAATTTAGCCTATGCAGTGGCCACTGATAACGTACGGCTGCTCACCCCAATTCCTGGCAAATCTTTGGTAGGTATCGAAGTCCCCAATGCGGATAGGGAAGTAGTTCGCCTGGCTGATGTCCTCAACGCACCTGCCATCCATGGCGATCATGATCCGATGCTGGTGGGACTAGGCAAGGATATCGAGGGCGAATTTGTGGCACATTCGGTCCAGAAGATGCCCCATCTACTCGTGGCCGGTTCCACAGGTTCGGGTAAGTCTGCTTTTGTAAATTCACTTCTAGTATCGCTGCTGACCAGGGCGCGGCCGGAAGAAGTCCGCCTGATTTTGGTGGATCCGAAGATGGTGGAGCTTACGCCCTATGAAGGTATTCCGCACTTAATCACCCCCATCATTACCCAGCCAAAGAAAGCCGCTGCTGCACTGCAATGGTTGGTCGAAGAAATGGAACAGCGATATATGGATATGAAATCCACTCGCGTGCGTCATATCAAGGACTTCAACCGTAAAGTAGAAAATGGCGAAATTCAGACTCCACTGGGTTCACAGCGTGAATATAAACCGTATCCCTATATCGTGTGCATCGTCGATGAGCTAGCCGATCTCATGATGACCGCGCCGAAGGAAATCGAAGAGTCCATCGTGCGCATTACCCAAAAGGCGCGTGCCGCAGGTATTCACCTCGTCCTTGCTACGCAGCGACCCTCCGTAGATGTGGTGACTGGGCTCATCAAGACAAATGTGCCGTCCCGCCTGGCTTTTGCTACCTCATCCCTGACCGATTCTCGTGTGATTTTAGATCAGGCAGGCGCTGAAAAACTCATCGGCATGGGCGACGGTCTGTTCATCCCACAAGGCGGCCGGGCGAAACGAATTCAAGGTGCGTATGTAACCGATGAAGAAGTACAAGCAGTAGTCGACGCCGCTAAATCCCAAGGTGAGCCAGAATATACTGAGGGCGTAACCGAGGACAAAGCCGCCGAGGCGAAGAAGAATATAGACGAAGATATCGGAGGCGATCTGGATGATCTGCTGCAAGCAGTGGAGCTAGTAGTAACCTCTCAGCTGGGATCCACCTCGATGCTGCAGCGCAAGATGCGCATCGGTTTTGCCAAGGCAGGCCGGCTGATGGATCTTATGGAATCGCGCGATATCGTCGGCCCTTCGGAAGGATCGAAAGCTCGGGAAGTTATTGCCAAACCAGAGGAATTAGAATCAATCTTGTGGCTGCTAAAAGGAGCAGATCCCGAGCAAGCGCCGCGTGAGGAAGACGACACAAATATTGTGACCTACAACCCCACAGGCAACGCCTTCTAGGGCGCGGATCCTAGGCCGCTGCATGGCTGTGCTAGCATCGTAGATCGTTGGAGGGGAGTACCCCGGTGACAACGTGAATCGTCAGCACGTGATTTATAAAGCACGCTTTATAGGGATCCGGTTCCGTTGGGCTAGTACCTGGTGCTGGCTGGGAGAGACCTCTGGCTTATTCGGAAAAATATTGTCCTCGAATGAGACCGGAGGTCTTTTTAATGGAAGTCAATCTTCTAACATGGGTTATTACCTGTGCTGTAGTGAGCGGATTTTTTATCTTCGATTTCTACTCCCACGTTCGCACCCCCCACGAACCGACCCTCAAAGAAGCAGCGTGGTGGTCTGCCTTCTATGTTGCACTAGCTGTTGCCTTCGGAGGTTTTCTGTGGCTGACCTGGGGCGAACCGGGTAATCCCCACCAACACGGAATCGAATTCTTCACTGGTTATATCACCGAAAAAGCGCTGAGCGTTGATAACCTATTTGTTTTCGCGCTGATCTTGGGATCCTTTAAGGTACCACGCAAATACCAGCAGAAAGTCTTGCTCATCGGGATAGCCTTGGCACTCATTCTGAGACTGATTTTCATCCTGGCGGGCGCAGCCTTAATCAGCCTGTGGTCAGATGTCTTCTATATCTTCGGCATCTTCTTGCTGTATACCGCGATCAAGCTCATTGTGGATGAGGTTCGCGATGCTCCCGAGACTGCCCCTGACGATATGTGGGTCATTCGGATGTTACGAAAAGTCGTGCCTGTTACGAGTGGCTATGAAGGTGACCACCTCTTCGTGCACAAGAAGGGTAAATTCGCGGTCACTACTCTTTTCGTCGCGCTCTTAGCCATTGGATTGATCGATGTTATGTTTGCTCTCGATTCAATCCCTGCCATCTATGGAATTACTACTGAACCTTATATTGTCTTTACCACCAATGCGCTGGCTTTATTGGGCTTGCGTCAGATGTACTTCCTCCTCGACGGCCTCCTCGATCGCTTGGTTTATCTCTCCTACGGACTAGGGGCGGTCTTGTCCTTTATCGGCGTCAAGCTTATCTTGCACGCGCTACACGAGAATAGTGTGCCCTTTATCAACGGCGGTGAACCTGTCAGTGTTGTGGAAGTGGATACGCTGACATCCCTTTTCATCATCGTGGGAATTTTGGCGGTGGCAATTATCGCCTCGCTGATCAAATCGAAGAAAAACTCCCCAGCATAACTAACTAGTGAGAGAGGGCCTGACGGTGAACGTCGGGCCCTCTCTCACGTTCATATCTTCTCTATTCAAATATATTTAAGCACTACCAAAGATATTGAGCACCGGATTCCAGGTATGGAAGTGCCGTTTCTCCAGAGCACCTGAGGTGAAGAAGGGATCATGATCGAGAAGTTCTCGAGCTTGATTGAGATCGGCTCCATCTGCTAACTGGATGATAATAAGTGCACCGCCCTTCCCATCCGTATACGGGCCTGAGCCGATGAGAATTCCTTGTTCCTTGAGCTTGGCTAGAAAACTGCGATGCTGAGGACGGATCTCGGCAATGGTTGGACTAGTAGGGGAGTAGCTGTATTCAACTGCGAAAACTGTCATATTTAATAGTCTAGTCTCCAGCAATTTCGAGAGCTGAAAGAGGCTGCTAAAATCGGGAAATATGAATGCTCCCAGCCCCGATCAACTCAAGCCAAGTAACCTCAATATTCCCAATATTCTTACTAGTTTAAGGATTATTGTTGTTCCGCTCTTCGTCTGGCTGGTCCTCACCAGTGAGAGTACGCGGCCTGGATGGATGTGGGCCTCTTTTGTGGTTTTTGCGGCGCTGATGATCACCGATAAATTAGATGGCGATATCGCTCGCTCGCGTAACCTCATCACCGATTTTGGTAAGATCGCCGATCCCATAGCTGACAAGACATTAATGGCGGGCGCGTTTATTTCTCTTAATATTACAGGCGCTCTCCCTATCTGGGTCACCGTTATTATTCTCGTCAGGGAAGTTGGCATCACGGTGTGGCGGATGGTGGAGCTACGCAAGGGTCGCATCGTCCCTGCTTCGAAGGGTGGAAAATTCAAAACGGTTTTGCAGACAGTGGCGGTGGCGCTCTACTTGATTCCGCTACCAGACTATATGAGCTTCATTGTCTCATTATTTATGTATATAACTGTGGCAGTAACAGCGCTAACGGGTGTGCAGTATCTTATCGACGCCGCTGCGGTGAAGAAGGCTAGGGGGTGAACACCGACCTCGCTATCCGCGTTGTTGCACGTTTGCGCGCCAATTCGCAAACGTTGAGTGTGTGTGAATCACTGAGTGCGGGGCTGCTGGGAGCCACGATTACCGGGGTTGCCGGGGCAAGTCAGGTATTTCGCGGGGGCCTGATAACGTATGCCACTGATACTAAACACCAGTTGGCTCATGTCCCGCAGCATATTCTCGAGGATTTCGGGCCGGTGAGTCCGCATACCGCACGAGCTATGGCACAGGGTGCTCGGAATGTAGTGGGAAGCGATTGGGCAGTGGCGCTCACCGGAGTGGCAGGCCCTGATGAGCAAGACGGTCACCCCGTAGGTGAAGTATGGGTGGGTTTAGCTACCCCAGAAGGTCAGGTATCCGCATATTCTGCGGCTCAGATTCTCGGTAGTGCTTCATATCTTTGCGGCGACCGCGACGCCATCCGGTATTTAGCTGTTAGGGCTGCCTTGAGGATTTTCCTGGAATCTAGTTCGGGAACTTCTGCGATAGCTAGAACGTTAGCTGAGTGATGATGAAATATACTGCAGTTATTGAAAAGCCCAAGCCAAAGGCTTCGGAGCCGCTGCTGCGGCAAGCTCTTGGTGCAGCACTACGTGCCTTTCGCGCCGAGCGAGGTGTCACGCTGCGAGAACTCGCAGAAATATCACGAGTATCGCCCGGGTACCTCTCAGAGCTTGAGCGTGGACGCAAAGAGGTGTCCTCAGAACTATTGGCTAGTGTCTGTCATGCGCTGGGAACCAGTGTTGCCGATGTTTTAATTGAGGCTGCTGGGTCCATGGCGCTCAGTAACGCTGAGCCGGAGCTCGTTGGCGTCTAAAGGCTTTCTAGGTAGGAGAGCGTGCGATCGTCTAAGATGGACGTGCAGATCTTTATCACTAATACTCGTTCCTGAAAGGGGCTTAATTCCCGATGGCTAACCCGTTTACTAAAGGCTGGAAATATCTCATGGCTCTCTTCGATAGCAAAATCGAAGAGCATGCCGATCCGAAGGTTCAAATTCAGCAAGCTATTGAGGATGCCCAGCGCCAGCACCAGGAACTCTCGCAACAAGCTGCGGCAGTGATCGGAAATCAGCGTCAATTGGAAATGCAATTGAATCGGCGTCTTGCTGAAATTGAAAAACTTCAGGCTAATACGCGTCAGGCACTGCAGTTAGCAGATAAGTCTCGCGCTGCTGGCGACGATCAGAAGGCGCAGGAATACGAAAACGCTGCCGAGGCTTTTGCTGCCCAGCTCGTAACCGCAGAGCAATCTGTAGAGGATACTAAGCAGCTACATGATCAAGCTCTGCAGCAAGCAACGGCAGCGAAAAAAGCAGTAGAACGCAACTCCATGGCCCTGCAGCAGAGGGTAGCTGAGCGGACGAAGCTGCTTTCCCAATTAGAGCAAGCGAAGATGCAGGAGAAGGTGGCTGATTCCATCACCTCGATGAATTCGATTACCGCGCGTAATACCCCTAATTTGGATCAGGTGCGCGAGAAAATCGAGCGTCGTTATGCCAATGCGCTGGGGACCGCTGAGCTTGCCGAGAACTCGGTTGGTGGTCGCATGGTCGAAATCGAGCAGGCCGGAGTGCAGCTTGCTGGACATTCTCGTCTCGAGCAGATACGCGCAGAGATGGCTACTAGCGAGAAAAAGGCAATTAGCGGAGACGACCCCGTGACCCGCCGTCTTGATGAACTCCGCGACGAATCTTAGATAATAGTCTGCAGAAGAAAAGGTGTCCTTTCAAGGGCACCTTTTCTAGTCTCCAACTCCTCGTGCCCACAAAGCATCAGCAATACCGCGGGCACGGCGAATAGCCCGGATGATCACAGGGGTTCCAAAAGCTAAGACCGAGAAATCGGCGCCGCGTGCTTTGCGAGCATCGAGGACCTCATTGACGGTACTCAGCATCACCGGAATCAGACGTAAGGTCAGTGAGATGGCTAGCACAATGGCATCTACATTCATCCCATATCTAGCTAGTGGTCTGAGATAAAACTCTAGAGAATCCATGAGATCCTCGAGCCGAGTGGTGAGAGTAAAAAGCGTAGCGAGCACTAGTGCCGAAAAAATAACCAGCACCAATCTGGCCCCCTCGGCAATCCCAAGCTGCCACGCCTGAAAGAGACCGAGCATGATGAGCACAGGAAGGGCCGGCCATAGTTGGCCCCAAGCCACCTGAAGAGGGATTCTAGCGAGAGCATGAAGGGCCAGACCCGCCCCTACCAAAACCAGAGCTAGATAGACGCTATGCACCCAGATTGTTGTGGTCACAACGAAAATAAAAAGAAAGAGAAATTTCCAGATGGGAGCCAAGCGATGTATGACCGTGTCTCGGTCGATATAAACCCCGAGGGGAACAGAACGAATCATGCCGTCATCTCCTGCATGAGAGTCTCATAGCTCGCAATGACGTCCTCGGGTTTGCCGTCAGCATATATTCGATGATCATGAATGAGCAGCACGCGATCGAAATCGCGAATGAAATCTAGGTCGTGGGTAACCACGATCAGTTGCTGGGGGAGACGAGCAAAAGTCTTCTTTATCTCGAGCCTATTGCGCATATCGAGCAAGGTTGTAGGCTCGTCGGCAATTATGATATCTGGTTCGACCATCATGACACTAGCTAAAGCGAGGAGCTGTTTTTGGCCGCCGGATAGAAGATGCGGCGAGTGATCGTGGTGGGAAGCCAGGCCAAATTGCTCGAGTATGTCCTTTACCCGTTTTTGACGGTCGCTTTTGGGAAGCTTGAGGCGGCGCAGAGAAAAAGCAAGATCCTCGGCAACAGTAGGCATCACAATCTGATTATCGGCATCCGAAAAGACAAAACCTACTTTTCTGCGAATCTCTTTGCCCTTTTTGGCTACATCGATCCCATCCACGGTGACAGTACCGGTCGAGGCTTCGCTGAGACCGTTGATCAGCCGGATTAGAGTGGATTTACCACCGCCATTTGCCCCTATGATACCGATGCGCGACTCAGTGAGCTCGGTGGAAATATTACTAAGCACGAGCCGATCATCGTAGTTGACGGTTACATTCTCGAATGCGATGACGCTCATGGGGATACTTTCGTTAAAAGCGCTGCACAGGGCTGTCCCCGTAGCAGCGCTAATGAATGCTTGTTTTATCGACGCTTGAGGTCTGGGAAAGCAGCATGAACTGCGAGGGCGATGAAGATGATGAACACAACCTTGGCAATATCAGGAAGAATGAACGGTCCTTGAGCCACTACCGCAGCAGTCAAATCCATGTTAGCGCGCAGCATTAACCCGACAACGCCGAAGAAATACTGCAGTAATAGGCCGGCGAAACCACCCAGAGTGATGAAGAGTGTGCTGCGTGCGCGGTCTGAATTGGGGGCACGATAGGCAATGAGACCTGCCACGAATGCAGCGCATACATAACCTACAAGATAGCCCACTGTGGGGCCAGCGAGGGCGGCGAAAAGAGTGCGTCCCCCCGCTAGGATTGGGAGGTTCAGTAGACCGATGCCCAAGAAAAGCAGAGCTACGCTAAGTCCGCGCTTCGGACCAAGAACGAGCCCAGCGAGAATTATGGCAGCGTTTTGCAATACAATAGGCACACCGGCTGTACCGATGGGGATGGCAACGAAGCCTAGAACAATGATCAGAGCTGTAAATACAGCAATATAGGCAAGATCTTGGACGCCTGCGCGTGAAGAGGACGAATTCATATTCATAACCATAGTATTTAACGCCGTTCAAGAAAAGCAGCCGCTCAATATATGGCTAAACTATCCCTATGCGATTGACGGAATTTCACCAATTGGTTAATGAAGAATTCGGCTCGGCTCAAGGTGCCTGGCTGGTCGATAGTCATGTTATCGAAAAATTTGGCAAAACTGCTCGGCAGTTACTAGCCGAGGGTACCGAAGTGCGAGAAATCTGGTGGGGGCTTTGTCACGATTTCCGCATTCCAGAGGAACGCTGGCTCGGTCAAGATCTTTAGAGTTGACAGAGCGCTAAGATTTCTTTTCGAACATATGTTCCTGTAAACTAACGGTTCGAACCATCTCATTTATTATGATTACACACAGATCGTTAAGGAACTGCAACTAATACAGAGCAGTCTTATAGAAGATGAATGCGGAGTGTTCGTTATAGCATCCCGCCTAAGACTGCCGACAAGAAAGAAGAATGCCCTATGGCTCCGAAGAAAACCACTAAATCTAAAGCGCCAGCTGGAAGCGACCGGACTAAAGCTCTAGATGCAGCGCTCGCTCTTATTGAAAAGGAGATTGGCAAAGGTGCTGTGATGCGTCTGGGTGACGAGAAACGTCCACCTATTAGTGCGATATCCTCTGGCAATACCGCAATCAATATCGCCCTTGGTATCGGTGGTTTTCCCCGCGGGCGCGTGGTAGAGATTTACGGTCCAGAATCTTCCGGTAAAACCACGGTAGCTCTGCACGCCATTGCAGAGGCGCAGAAGGCTGGCGGAATAGCGGCATTTATCGACGCTGAGCATGCTTTAGATCCTGAATATGCGCGTAAACTCGGTGTTGATACTGATGCGCTGTTAGTCTCGCAACCAGATCACGGTGAGCAGGCACTTGAGATTGCCGATATGCTAGTGCGCTCCGGTGCCATCGATATTATTGTCATCGACTCTGTCGCTGCTTTGACACCAAAAGCTGAAGTGGAGGGGGAGATGGGCGATTCTCACGTGGGACTGCAAGCCCGTTTGATGAGCCAGGCGCTGCGCAAAATGACTAGTGCTCTTTATAATTCAGGGACTACGGCGATTTTTATTAATCAGCTTCGAGAAAAAATTGGAGTGATGTTCGGTTCTCCCGAGACCACTACAGGTGGAAAAGCGCTCAAATTCTACGCTTCAGTACGCTGTGACGTGCGTCGTATCCAAACCCTGAAGGATGGCCAAGATGCCATTGGTAACCGGACTCGGTTGAAGGTGGTCAAGAATAAGGTTTCGCCTCCCTTTAAGGTTGCCGAATTCGACATCATGTACGGGGAGGGTATTTCTCGTGAATCTTCATTGATCGATCTGGGCGTTGATAACGGCATCATTAAAAAATCCGGTTCCTGGTTTACTTACGAGGGAGATCAGCTGGGACAGGGCAAGGAAAAAGTGCGGATTAATCTCCGCAATAGTCCAGAGTTGGCTGATGAGATCGAGCAAAAAATCCTACAAAAGCTTAAAGTGGGCGAGTATGCCGATACTGACGATGAACTCAGCGATGAGCCAGTAGATCTCGTGCCCAATGTTGATTTTGATGACGAGGACTAAAAAACTTCCACAATGACGTCGCACGCGCAAACACTCGCCGAACTGAAGAAAGCTCTTAACAATTACGCCGGAGATGGCAGCTCCCTATTCGACAAGGAAAAGGACAAACTTAAACAGCAAATCCGCAGGCGCGCCTTGTTGCTCCTCGATCAGCGGCCACGCTCCGAAGCGGAACTGCGATCGCGGTTGATGGATATGGAGTTCGCGGAAGCACTTATCGAGGAAGTCATTCACGATTTTCGCTCTTCGCGCCTTCTCGATGACGAGAGTTTCGCTTTTGAGTGGGTGCGACAGCGTCATGAGAAGAGGGGTAAGTCGAAACAGGCCCTAGACCACGAGCTTCGCGACAAAGGAATTGTTAAGGACCTCAGGCTAAAAGCACTCGCTCAAATCGACGAAAACGACGAGTATCGCGCCGCTCTAGCTCTTGCTGAGAAAAAGGCTCGGAGTGTACATACAGCCCCCTCTGATTACCAGGATTACCAAAAATTTCTGCGTCGTATTGTCGGCGTATTAGCGCGGCGCGGGTACTCAGATTCTCTAAGCCTAAACATCGGACGATCAGTGCTGGATGAGCGAATCAGTGAACTAAGCTCAGCGCGTAAGTTATAAAAGCACTCTAAAATCGCCCAGGGTCGCGCAGATCCTTGTGGTTTGGATCGTGCCAATCAACTATAACGGAATCCTTGGTATCGATTCCAGGATCGGGTTGATAGGGGACCGTGGCGAAAATATTCCGCCGAGCGCGCCCGGCGCGCAATTGGCGTTCCACCCTTTCCGCGAACACGGTGAGGGTGTAGTTGATGAGAATCATAATGGCTGCCACCACGACAAGTGAGGCTAGATAATTTCGGTTGAAAGCCGATGATTGAATATCCTGTCTGACTACCTCTACGAAACCAATCTGATAACCTAGCGCCGAATCTTTAATAGCGATCACCGCCTGAGCGATCAACGCCGGCAACATAGCGGCAATGGCCTGAGGGAGCATAACTGACCTCATCGTTTGTCCATGACTGAGGCCGAGAGCCGCCGCCTCGTACTGACCCCTGGGTAAATTCTTCATACCAGAGCGCAAAATTCGGCTATGACCGAACCGTTGTACAAGGTGAGGGCGATTACGACCGCTGTGAAAGCTAGGTAACGAGGAAACACGATATTGTATACCGCGAGAAGCTGATAAGCGAAGATAATCAGAAGCAGGACGGGAATTGCGCGAAAAAACTCCACGAAGGCAGCGCAACACACAGAGATGATTCGCCATTGCGATAATCTTCCGAGCCCAAGGAGCACTCCGATGGCGATAGCTAGGATGACCGATGCAAAAGCCGACTGCAGGGTACCCAGGAGACCAGGAAGAAGGTAGGTCGTCCACGTATTAGCACGAAGAAAAGGGGTCCACTTATCGGCCTCGAGTTGTCCCTCTCTTCCCAGGATGGTGAAGATCCATCCAGCTATAGCGAGAGCCATAACCAAGGTAGCAAAGGTGTAGATGCGATTGAAGAGACGGCCGCGGGCGCCCGGAGTGTCGTAGAGAACTGTGGCACGAGTAGACATTATTTACTAACCGCCACTTTCTGCGAGACGCGGCCTACGATAAGCCCCATAGGGATCGTAAGAATCATGAAGCCAAGAGCAAAACATCCGAAAATGATCCACAGTTGGTTGGCATTCTTCTCAATAACCTCTTTCATCAAAAGAGATGCCTCAGCTACTCCTATAACCGAAGCTACGGTAGTGTTTTTGGTCAGGGCAATAAGGGTATTGCCGAGAGGGACAACAGCGGCTCTGAATGCTTGGGGGAATACTATAGCGATGAAGGTCTGCCGGAAATTAAGGCCCAAAGATCTCGCCGCTTCCGCCTGGCCGAAGTCCACGGTATTAATCCCAGCCCGCAAGCTTTCTGCTACGAAAGCAGAGGTATAGATGGTGAATCCAATCACGGCGAGACGGAAGTTATTATCTACGAGATAAGATGTAGAGTCGCGCTGGGCTAATTGCAATCAGAGGGTTTGGTAGAGGCCGAAGGAACAGAGCAGCACGACCAGGGTGAGCGGAGTATTTCTTATTGTATTGATATAGAGGGTGGCTAGCGTGCGCAGGATCCCAATCGGGGACACCCGCATAGATACCAGGATGGTCCCGATGGCCAGCGCCCTAGTGCAGAAAGGATAGTCAGTTTAATGGTGATCCAAAAAGCCGGAAGGATAGCTGGCCCGAGTTGTGCCCATAGTGCATCCATATAGTTCCTTCTCAATAGTTACCTCTACAATAAAGAGGCAAAAACTGCCATCTTCGATGGAAAGCATCTCAAAAATCAGCTGGGCTGATTGAGTGATCTAACCAATAAAGGCAAGGTCTCCTGGGACGTCAGTGGAGACACCAGTGGCATTTTTACCGAGGTTTTTGGTGATGAGCGCTGCAAAATCACCGGAGTCGTACATTTCTTGTAGTGCCTTGTTAACAGCGTCAGTAGCCTCTTGATCATCCTTGGCCAGACCAATGCCATAATGTTCATCAGTGAAAGGCATATCGTCCTTAGTCATCTCGATCACTGTGAAGGCGCCTTCATCCTGAGCTGCGTAGCCATTGAGAATAGTGGCGTCGGTGGTCATGGCATCGACATTGCCCTGGCGCAGCGCCTCCACGCATGAAGAGTAGGTGTCATATTCTTGAAGTTGCACGTCTGGAAGCGAGTCCTTGACCTTTTGGGCGGGGGTGGAGCCCGATACCGAACATAAAATCTTGCCAGCACCAAGATCTTCTAGCCTCGTGATTTGGTCATCATCTGAGCGCACGAGTAGTGCCTGATGAGTAAGCAGGTAGGGGCCACCAAAGTTGACAGCTTCAGTGCGCGATTTGTTGATCGAATAGGTGGCCGCGATGAGATCGACTTCGCCGTTTTGGATCAATGTTTCGCGTTGCGAAGAAGGACTCTCGCGCCATGTTATTTCCGGCTCCTCCCAGCCGTTATCGGCAGCGATTCGGTTGACGATATGGGTGGCAACATCAACGTCAAGTCCGGTGAGTTCCCCCGAGGCTTCTTTGAGGCCGAGTCCAGGTTGATCGAATTTAGTTCCTACTGTGACTGATCCTGCTTCAATATGTGCGATTAGTCCTGCGCCAGACTCCTCGGTAGAACCGCAGCTGGTAAGGGTAGCTAATCCGGCAATTGCGAGGGTGGTCATAGAAGCAATAGAGGTGGAGTGAGAGTTTTTCATAAGTGGTTCTCCTAGAGATTTGTAAAGGGATTTAATGGGATAGGATTTTGCCGAGGAAATCTTGAGACCGCTCGTGCTGCGGATTATCGAGGAAGGACTGAGGATCGCTGTCTTCGATGATTTCACCGTCGGCCATGAAAAGAACTCGGTGCGCAGCCTTGCGTGCGAATCCCATTTCGTGAGTGACGCAGACCATAGTCATACCTTCGTGGGCAAGGTCTGTCATCACGTCGAGAACTTCGTTAACCATTTCAGGGTCTAAAGCAGAGGTCGGTTCGTCGAATCGCATCACCTTGGGTTGCATTGCCAGAGCACGGGCTATAGCAACTCGCTGCTGTTGGCCACCTGAGAGTTGAGCTGGATACTTTTTCGCTTGATTTCCAATTCCAACCCTGTCGAGCAAATCGAGGGCGAGGGCCTGAGCTGTGTTTTTAGGCATACCCCGCACCTTGATGGGGCCGAGCGTGACGTTGTCACGGATGGTCATATGAGGGAAAAGGTTGAATGATTGGAAAACCATGCCCACCTCGCTGCGAAGCCGCGCGAGATCTTTTCCTTCTTCAGGTAGACGCTCACCGTCAATATAGATGGTGCCTTGTTCGATGGTTTCTAGTCTGTTAATCGCGCGACACAGCGTGGACTTGCCCGAGCCCGATGGCCCAATGACGACGACCACTTGACCGCGCGGTATATCGAGGTTGATATTTTTCAGAGCGTGGAAGTCATCGAAATACTTGTTGACGCCATCGAGCCTGATAATAGGGAACCGATCGGAGGAGGGGCTCCCATGCCCGTATGTGTTTTGTGTCATAGTTCTAGCCTGGTGATGCTTATGTCACTGCAGTAAGGCGGGTGTGGGAAAAGTAGAAAAAGTGCTGCACGATCACGTGTGGCGGGGGTGAGGTATAAACGGCAGGGTAGTCTGATTAATTCTAAGAACGAAAGTTCTCGATGCAGTTCGTCAAAAATTAAGGCAAGCGCTAGAATCACCCAAGTGTCTGCCACCAATAATCCTTCAGCCCTTACCGATTCATCGCGGTCTCCACTTAGCTACGAGGTTCGCACCTTTGGCTGTCAGATGAATGTCCACGACTCAGAGCGCCTTTCGGGCCTGCTTGAGGAAGCCGGATATCAGCACGTCGCCGAAGGAAGAGACCCTGACCTTATAGTCTTTAATACATGCGCAGTTCGCGAAAATGCCGATATGCGACTGTATGGCACTCTTGGCAATCTGCGTGCACTCAAAGAGCAAAGACCACATATGCAAATAGCGGTGGGGGGTTGCCTGGCACAAAAAGACAAAGATGTGGTGCTGAAAAAGGCTCCGTGGGTAGACGTAGTATTCGGAACCCACAATATCGGATCACTTCCGGCGCTTCTAGATCGGGCGCGGCACAACAACAAGGCCCAGGTAGAAATCCTTGACGCGCTTGAACAGTTCCCCTCCGTGCTCCCCGCCAAGCGTGAGTCGGCTTATGCGGGCTGGGTATCGGTATCGGTGGGATGTAATAATACCTGTACCTTCTGCATCGTTCCATCTCTCAGAGGCAAGGAAACAGACCGCCGCCCAGGTGATATTCTCAGCGAGGTACAGGCCTTGGTAGATCAAGGCGTTAGTGAGGTGACGTTGCTCGGGCAGAATGTTAATGCCTATGGTGTCCACTTTGCGGATCCAGATTTACCTCGCGATCGTTTCGCTTTTTCCAAGCTGCTGCGTGCCTGCGGGACAATAGACGGTTTGGAGCGATTGCGTTTTACTTCGCCTCACCCTGCTGAATTCACCTCAGATGTCATCGATGCGATGGCTGAGACACCCAATATCTGTCCCCAATTGCATATGCCTCTGCAATCGGGATCCGACAAGGTTCTCAAAGAGATGCGTCGCAGTTATCGGTCAAAGAAGTTCCTCAAAATTTTGGAGGAAGTGCGGCACAAGATTCCACACGCTGCCATTACTACCGATATTATCGTGGGCTTTCCAGGCGAAACCGAGGAAGATTTCCAAGCAACTCTTGCTGTGGTAGAACAATCACGTTTCTCTTCTGCCTATACCTTCCAATACTCACCGCGGCCTGGAACTCCAGCAGCCGAGTATGAGAACCAGATACCCAAAGACGTTGTGCAAGAGCGGTACGAACGATTGATAGCACTGCAAGAGCAGATCAGCTTCGAAGAAAACTGTAAGCTTATCGGCCGCCAAGTCGAGTTATTAGTGCAAGAAGCAGCAGGACGCAAAAATGAGCTCACCCACCGGCTCTCAGGACGAGCTCGAGATGGTCGACTCGTTCACTTCGCACCACAAATGCACGCTGACGGTTCTTCGATCGATATTCGCCCCGGCGATATAGTCACCGTGGAAATCACTGGTGCGAAGTCCTATTATGTGACAGCTGACCACGGGGTATTGACCTACCGTGCGACAAAGGCCGGTGATATGAGCGCGCAAGGACAACTACCAACTACCCCGCCAGTTGGCGTGCGCCTGGGCCTGCCTCCCATCGGCCGGCCAGCTCGAGTACCGGACGAACAAGGTGGCTGTTGTTAGGGTGTAGAATGATGCTGCAACAAGCAATATGTTGATGGCGAGGAGAAATAGGTGTCAGCAGAGCTAGAGAATCTTAGCCCAGCACAATTAGCACTTGAGGAGCGGGAGGCATCACGCATCATCTCCTACCGCCCCTATGGGCCCTACCTCCGGCTTGCCCAATTATTCTTCGCGGTGGGCCTGCTCATACCGCACGCGGGTGATATGCGTGGTTGGCAGGTACTCTTCCTTCGCGCACCATCGGAGGGAATCCGCATCGGGATCGCGGAGCAGGTATTTGTTATTGTCTCCGCCCTCGGTGTGCTCGTCATGGGAGGTCTTCTGTTGACGACGTCTCGCACCATATTCGGCTGGGTGGCCTGGCTGCTGAGCGGAGTCGGTCTTGTTAGTTCCGTCTTCGCCTTGTGGATGCGATTGCAGGATAAAGAAGTAGGAGCGGCTCCAGGGATAGGTCCCGGATTTTATCTAGAGGTCGGATCCGTTATCTTTGCGGTAGTAGTGCTGAGCCTGATTGTGTGGCAGCGTACAGATCGGCAAAAGGAGATCGCCCAGATGCGAGCTGCCCGAGAAAACCTGGATGAAGTGGGATACGCCCAGCGCCAGGCGAGGGTAAATCCAGAGCCGAATCCACTGCTTATTGATGACAGACGACAGCGAGCATCACGCAAACGAAAAATAAGACCGGTAGACGATTAGATAAGCGGCCAAGATGGGTATCTTGGCCGCTTATTATTTAGCGATTTTCAACTGCGCTCAACGCAGCATCTGCCCATTCCTGCCACTGCTGAGCTTGCTCACGCAGTGACTGAGCTTTTTTGGCCTGCCCTTTTTCTTCGGCAGCAGTAGCTTGAGCATTAAGCTCCGTAACTTTGGCACTAAATTGAGCGGCGCGCGCCTGCGCCGCGGGATCGGTGCGCCGCCACTGCTCATCGGCAGCCTGAGTCACGCGCTTTTCCAGCTTGCCGATCTTCTGCTCGAATTCGCGCACCCTATCGCGAGGAACAAATCCGATGGCTTCCCACTTTTCCTGCAATTCTCGCAAGTGAGCTCGAGCCTTATCCAGCCCATTCTCGGGGTTGATCAGCGCATCATACTGATCGAGAAGCTCCTGCTTAGCCTGGGCGTTGTGCTCAAATTCCACATCACGCTCATGGGCCTGGGCATTACGTGCCTCGAAAAAGTGATCCTGGGCGCTCTTAAAAGCCTCCCACAATTTATCGTCAACGTCACGAGGTGCACGCCCAGCAGACTTCCACTCTTTCATCAAATCGCGGAAAGCTCGGGCGGTTTCGCCCCAATCCGTCGAGTCTTTTAATTCCTCTGCACGAGCGACAAGATCTTCTTTGACACGACGAGCTGCAGCGCGTCCTCGATCGAGTTCGGCAAAGTGAGCCCCCCGGCGCCGGTTGAAAGAATCTCGGGCCCGGGAATAGCGTTTCCACAAAGCGTCATCAGTCTTCCTATCGATGCCGCGAATGGTCTTCCACTCATCGAGGATTTCCCGAATCCGGTCACCCGCCTGTTTCCAGTCGGTGGACTTCTCCGCGAGATCCTCCGCCTCCAGGGCGAGCGCCTCCTTGCGCTTGATATTCTCTTCGCGGCGCCGTGCCTTTTCTTCCTTAGCCTTATGTCCTACTTCATCGGCATTTGCAATGGTAGATTTCAGACGATCTTCAAGGGCTGCAAGATCACCGATAACTGCAGCATCTGCGAGACTGGCAAAAAGTTCGTTAGCCTTAGTCTTGATATGCGATGCCTCATTAGGGTGACTGACGAGGCGGTTTTCCAGGTATGCGACCTCAGTTGCAAGATCATCGTATCGCGCCCCATAATGTGCGAGACCCTCAGCAGGAGTACCAGCCTGCCATGAGCCAATAAGACGATCCCCGTGAGCGGTGGTGACATAGGCGCTGCCGTCTTCCTCTACACGACCCCACTGAGTTGGATCGCTCACCGGTGTAGCGGTAACTATTGGTGCCACCGTGGCGGGCTTAGCACCAGCAAGAGTGCCAGGGCGGGGTACGGGTTTAGGGATACTGGTCATGGTCGGTGCCATCCTTTACTTCATGCGATCGTGCCGCGCGACGCGGCTGCCTCAACGGGAAACAACTAGAGAGAGCATCTCCCACTTCACAGAGCGGAGAGATGAAAATGCTCCTGTGATAAACATACCGCTGCAGCCAATGAATGTCATTGCTTGATGATCCCCCAGCTAACCAAGCGGGGGTAGAGAATCTAGCCACTCAGACACGCTAGAATGGTGTGGGAGAAATTTCAACGATCAGTCTCGAGGAAACTCTATGGCAAGCGATTTGATTCTCATTCCGCCTTCTCCGGCCATTATCCCCGGGATCGGTCGCGGTGATGAGCAAGGAGCCTTACTGTACCAGCGGGCGAGGGCAAAGCTCACCGAGCTAGTGACAGGGAAGGCCGCCTCAACTCGCATTGTGTACCGCAAGTGTAGACGTGACTTTACTCGTCACACCGGCAGCTTGCAGGCGTGGGCACCCACCTCGTATCGGGTCAGTTCAGGCCACTATCTACCAGAGATTATCGCTCGACACCTACTTCCATACGAAGAGGCTTCCATCACTCACACGAGTGAGTCTATAGGCCCCCTTTGCGATGGGGAGGTCATTATCCTCATGCTCGACGGAAGCGCCGGCATGACCGAACGCGCTCCTTTAAGTCTGCTACCGCAATCTAGCGCAAGTGATCGCTGGTGCCTCGATCTTCTCCAGGGAAGAAATTTTCGAAGGATCTCGTACAATTTTCTTCTCGAGGCCGGTGTGGAAAACCCCGACCTATGGTTAGAACTGGCCAACTACCGACAGGAATTCCTCAAATCTGAACTCATTCACGTCGACTCCAGCCTGGGAGTAGCGCGCTATGTTGCACATATCAATATCCGTGTGGATACTGCTCTACACTAGGACCTCAAGTATGCAACACGAAGGGATATTATGGCTGCCACTTTGCCTCATCCAGTGGCGATAATCGGGCCTACAGCCTCTGGAAAGTCCAGCCTGAGCATCGCACTTGCCCACCACCTTAATGCAGAGATTGTCAATACTGATTCCATGCAACTCTACCGGGGCATGGATATAGGGACCGCCAAACTCACCGTCGGTGAGCGCGAGGGAATACCGCATCACCTACTTGATATCCTCGATGTCACCGAACGGGCATCGGTTGCGAATTATCAAGCGCGAGCTATCGCCTGTGTAGAAGATATCCAACGACGCGGAAAAACCCCTCTACTCGTTGGTGGGTCCATGCTTTACGTACAATCGCTAATCGACGACTGGCAATTCCCTCCAACCGATCCTGGAGTAAGAGCCTATTGGGAACAGCGCCTCGAAACAGATGGCATTGACCAACTCCACGCCTATCTGCATCACCTCGACCCTGTCGCTGCAGAAATCATCGAAGATAAAGATCCTCGTAGGACCGTTCGCGCCCTTGAAGTCATTGAATTAACTGGTCAACCGTATAAAGCCTCGCAGCCAGATAAAAGCGCCGCGCCGCGCTGGAATACAACCATCATTGGTTTGGCTACCACACCTGAGTGGCTGAACCCACGAATCGAACAGCGCACCCACCTGATGTTCGATCGCGGCTTTGCAGCAGAAGTGGAAAATCTCTACCGCAACCATGGGTTACGAGCTGATTCGACTGCGGGCAGCGCCATAGGTTACTCCCAAATGCTGGAGGTACTCACCGGAAATATGGATCTTGAAGAGGCATGGGAGAAAACTGTGATAGGGACACGGCGATACGTCCGCCGCCAGCGATCGTGGTTCCGTAGAGATCCGCGGGTGCAGTGGATCAAGGCCAGCGGCGATACCCTATCTCAAACCATGGATATCCTAGAAACTATAAGTGCCCCTTAACCGAGAAAGGATCGATCAGTGAATACCTCAGCCCATCTCGTACCTTTTATAAAAGGTCATGGTACGGAAAATGACTTCATAATCGTTGTCGATCCAGCTGCCAGCTTAGATTTAGCCCCCGAGATCATCCAGGCCCTCTGCAACCGGCATTCCGGTATCGGTGCCGACGGGTTGCTGCGCGTTGCTCATGCCGGGGCGCTACAGGAAGGAGGCTATATCTCTGAGCTCGCCGAGGGCATTAACGCAACACACTGGTTTATGGACTACTACAACGCAGATGGATCAGTGGCCGAGATGTGCGGGAATGGACTACGAGTATTCGCCCACGTGCTCAGCGTGGAAGGCCTCGTGGGTACAACCGAATTTACGGTAGGAACACGCGCAGGGGCGCGTCGGGTGCGGGTTTTAGCCGCCGATCCTCACCGTGCGATGGTCAGCGTTGATATGGGATCGGTTCAGGTCCGCGGTCTATCCACGTGTACCGTAGCGGGACAAGCCTTTGCTGGATTAGCAGTGAGCACAGGTAACCCCCATCTTGCCTGTGTGGTACCTGGAATGACGGCAGAGCACCTTAATTCTCTGGAGATGGCGCCACCGGTCTTTGATCGTGATTTTTTCCCCTCTGGTGTGAATGTGGAGATCATTGCGCTCAAACCCGGTGGAGATATCTATATGCGTGTATATGAGCGCGGAGTAGGTGAGACCCGTTCCTGTGGAACGGGAACCGTAGCTGCGGCCGTGGCTGCTCTTGCAGATCGGGGGGATACCACTGGGACGCTGCACGTAGGGGTTCTCGGCGGCGAGGTGACTGTGGAAATTACCGAAGACAGGGCAATTTTGAGTGGCCCTTCGCAGATCGTAGCGCGGGGAACGATCGATCTTAAAGCCTATACTGATCGCTAGGAAGATTTGTAATCAGTGCCGAGCCGTTGGGCAGCGCGGCGTGCCCGTATCCACGACTCTTGCAGTTCGAGGGCTCGGGCATCGGTGATCTTGAGAAGTTCTTCTAGTTGGGTTACCGAGAGGTTGCGGCGCAAACGTGAATCGAGGCGGGAGACGAAGCGCTTGGACGTCTTAGACAAGAAGATAAACTCTGAAATATCGGGCTCCGTACAATCCGAGTCAGCTAGGGCTGGTCTTATGATTGTGCGATCAGCTAGATCGTCTGCCTCCATACCATGTAAGAATTTGTCGTACTCGGCCAATACGTCCTCAATATCCTCTTTCGACAGAGTGATCGAGGACTTCAGGGCCGAGCCCTCCTGATAATTTGGTTGGAATTTAGTAATGAGAAAGACCCCCGCCAGGATGAAGACAGACAGTAAGACTCCCTCGATTTTGAAAAAGAAGATCAACAGTGCACAGCACACCAGCACCACGGGCCACGGCCACGTTGGCTGGGGGTTCCCACCGTCGATTGCTTCTAATTCGCTCATAAGGCCTTCAGATTACAAGATCTCGTCTCTTAGCGTCTAATTATTAATGGCTGCCGCAACCACCGGAGCCGCAGCCGCAACCCCCCGAACTACAGCCCTGAGGAGCGACTACAGATCCCACCAAGAGAGCTTCGCCCGTGATGACGCTGCCCTTCACAGGCAGCTCTGTTTGGTATGGCATGCATAGGTCCAATGCTATCGAAGCATCGATAGTGCAGTGTATGAACTGCTGACCATTGAGGGCGTTACGGCGATACTCGGCTTGCAAGACGCGCGCGCTAAATTTAACAGCGGCTGTTGGAGCAGAGGCAGCTGAGCCAGCGTTAATTACTTCGGCTCCTGGAGATTCGATGTACCCCGATTCACGACCGGAGGCATCGCGATATCTTTGTTCATCTGGGTGTATGACGAGTGTGTGCTCGTCAACCAGCGCCGTGATACCCACTTGTTGCCAGCGCTGTTGTGACTCATCGACCAACAACGGACCTTGAGCGAGATTAACTGTCAGGGTCGTGATCGGAGCGCCGTGGCAATCAACAACCTCCACAAGTGCGAGCACATCATTGATCATCGCGATATGCCCAAAATTCGTGGTCTCGGCTTCAAACCCCGCGAATGTTGCGAAGGGTTCCACAGCTAGGATATTGATCTGAGCCCCAGAGGGGTCGGCGTATTGGATTAATTGTCCGCCGCGAACCTCGCCTGTGACAGAGAGATTATTAGTAGCAATAGCTGCCTCCACGGCATCTTGCCAGTGCTCGTAGTTCAAGCCTAGGGCTTCCAAATCATGACTCATAGGACCCATACTATCCAGTGGGATCGGTCTTTACCATTTTATGAATACCAGTTAAATATTGGCCAAGACTGCCTAGGAAGTGAGACAATGAGTAGTAACGATGAACAATAATAAGAAAAATAACGAAATCGACCACGACGCACTACTCGCCCAAGCTTTCAGCGACCACCAGCAGACAGTACCCACCGAGCCTTCCGGCCACGACCTCACCGGCCTAGTGAGCGCTCAACCTACGGTCGGTGAACTCGATTTGGAACAGCGTAGTTCCTTAAGGCGAATCGGCGGTGAGTCCGAACTCCATGCGACCGACCAAGAAGACGGTTATGACGTCGAGTATCGGAAGCTCCGTCTCGAGCGAGTCATCCTCGTGGGCGTGTGGACCGAGGGCACTACCGCCGAGATCGAAGCAACAATGCAGGAATTGGCAGCTCTCGCAGAGACTGCAGGCTCGCATATCACCGATATGTTCTACCAAAAGCGCGACCGTCCCGACCCCAGTACCTATATCGGCTCCGGTAAAGTTAAAGAACTCAAAGAGATCGTTAATGACACCGGAGTAGATACTGTTATCTGCGATGGTGAGCTAAGTCCCAGCCAGATGATTGCACTAGAGAAAGCTCTCGATGTCAAAGTTATCGACCGCACCATGCTGATTCTCGATATCTTTGCGCAACATGCGAAGAGTAAAGAAGGAAAAGCACAGGTCTCGCTTGCACAAATGGAATATCTGATTACTCGCGTTCGTGGGTGGGGTGGGGCACTATCACGCCAAGCGGGTGGACGTGCAGGCTCCAATGGTGGTGTCGGTCTGCGTGGTCCTGGCGAAACTAAAATTGAAGCCGATCGCCGCCGACTTCGTTCTGATATGGCGAAGCTACGTCGAGAGATCTCTGGGATGAAGACCGCCCGTGACGTTAAGCGCTCACAGCGCCGCGATTCCTCGATCCCCCAGATAGCCATCGCGGGCTATACCAATGCTGGAAAATCCTCGTTGATCAATGCCATGACAGGGGCCGGGGTATTGGTGGAGAACGCCCTCTTCGCCACCCTTGATCCTACCACGAGAAAAGCAGAACTTGGCGATGGTCGCCACGTGGTCTTCACCGACACGGTCGGCTTTGTGCGCCACCTTCCCACGCAGTTGGTCGAGGCCTTCCGATCAACCCTTGAAGAGGTTGTGGAGGCAGATCTGGTCCTCCATGTTGTCGACGGTTCGGATCCCTTTCCGCTCAAGCAGATCGCTGCTGTTAACGAGGTGATCGGTGAAATCGTGCGTGAGCAAAAAGCCGACGCTCCCCCGGAGATCATCGTGGTGAACAAGATTGATCAGGCTGATCCGTTGGTTCTCGCTGAATTGCGACATGCGCTCGACGATGTTGTCTTCGTCTCTGCCAAAACTGGTGAGGGTATTCCAGCGTTAGAAGCTCGAGTTGAGCTTTTCCTCAACTCCCTCGATGCCCATGCCGAGCTGCTCATCCCCTATACCCGTGGCGATATCGTCTCTAAGCTGCACCACCTGGGAACAGTGCTGCAGGAATCCCACACCGAAGAGGGAACGAGGATGGACGTTCGCTTACCTCAGTCTATGGCCAACCAGTTGGCGGAGTTCCAGATCGCCTCTGCGGAAGGTCATGCCTAGAGCCTGGTTGGGGGAGAAATTTACAAAACGTCATATGCCGTTGGATAATAAGCCTTTGTGAGTAAATCTACCCTGGGCTGGGCCCTCCACGGAGACGGCAAGACAATTCAACCTGGTGCAGTTGTAGCACCTGAAGAGCGACTTAGTTGGGGTCGCACCATCGGGATCGGTATGCAGCATGTGATCGCCATGTTTGGCGCTACGCTCTTGGTGCCTACCCTTACTGGTTTCCCCGTTAATACCACTTTATTGTTCTCAGGTTTGGGGACAATGATCTTCCTTTTGGTCACCAGGAATCGCCTGCCTTCCTATTTAGGCTCGTCGTTTGGCTTTATCGCGCCCCTCATGGCGAGCCAATCCGAGGGGATCGCAGTGCAGTTAGGTGGCGTATTCGCTGCCGGTATCGCCCTCATCGCGGTGGGTTTTATTGTTAAGGCGATGGGTAAGCAGGTCATCGATATGGTGATGCCGCCGGCTGTCACGGGAGCGATCGTGGCTCTCATAGGTCTCAATCTTTCACCAGCAGCCGTCAATAATTTCCAAGAGCAGCCAGTGGTGGCATCAGTCACCCTGGCTGCAATTTTATTTTGCACGGTTGCTGGTCGCGGAATGATCGCGCGGTTGGGAATCCTTCTAGGTGTCATTATCGGCTGGTTATTTGCAGCCATAAGTGGCAATCTTTCGGAGGGGGCCCGCGAGACTATAGCTGCGGCACCATGGGTTGGTTTGCCACAATTTCATACGCCGCAGTTTACCGCTTCCGCAATCCTTATTACCCTACCGGTGGTCATTGTCCTCATCGCTGAGAATGTCGGTCATGTTAAAGCAGTCAGTGAAATGACTGGACGCGACCTCGACGACCTTGCGGGTGATGCTCTTATTGCTGATGGAATTGGTACCACCCTAGCTGGCGGCTTCGGTGGTTCCGGTACTACTACTTATGCCGAAAATATTGGTGTTATGGCTGCTACCAGGGTGTATTCAACAGCTGCGTATTGGATTGCGGCACTTACTGCCGTGATTCTAGCCTTCATTCCAAAATTTGGTGCTTTAATCTTCACGATTCCTGTCGGTGTTCTCGGTGGGGCAGCATTGGTGCTCTACGGTCTCATCGGCATGTTAGGCGTGCGAATTTGGCAAGACAATCATGTTAACTTTAACAATCCGGTTAATCTAACCGCCGCCGCTATCGCCTTGGTCGCAGGCATTGGTAATCTCACCCTTCCGATATTTGGAGTAGAACTAGAAGGCATAGCGTGGGGTTCTGTTGGCATTATTATCATCTACCCGCTATTGAAACGGGTGTATACTACCTTGGGCGAAGGCCAGAACGCACAGTTCTGAGCTGTGTTTTGATATTAGTCTTCCAACTTCTAACCCCTTGAGCTTACCCTTGGGGTCTTCCTGTCCTATACCCCGAGCCTGCTGTCGCGGCTGATTTTATTCCTCGATCCTGAGATAAATCCTGGACCCAATCGTGATCATGGCGGATATCCTTAGGGGCGACGCATGTGTAGGTGGAGTTTTGTCTCTCTTTTCTCTTGAAAAATAGGCCTTGGATAGAGGGATCGATGCGATCGTGTTGGTATATGCTGTGCTCCGCCGGCTAGTTGTCGGCTATCTACGAAAGTGGTCGCGCATATTTAGGCATGGGGTGACCCAGGATAAGTCGCACCTATTTTTCCATGTTCTATTTCTGCTGGTTACCACGGCAGATCTGGCTGTTATAGTTGGCAGGGGATTAAGTGGATCATCAGGATTAGCAAGGCCGAATGCACCGATAGGCGCTCTAGGGACTTTATAGAAGTTAGGGATATTTAAGGCAGGGTGTGCTGGAGCGTCCCTTGTATAGTCTGTTGACAATAGGCGAGGGGAGAGGTGCCAGCGCTCATATTTTATGTGCCAGATATTGTGCATCTCGTTCCTTGGGCAGCCTCCTTTAATATCGCAGTGAAAATCTTGCTACCTTATACGATATGAGCGAAAACTATCTCGAGAAAATCCACCAATTGGTTGCTGATGCTCAGGACTCCACCCGGGCGCTGGAAACCTCCAACGAGGAACAGGTTTTCGCGGAAGAATCTAAGGACGCGCAACTGCGTCGCCAACAAGCAGTGGAGGCCTGGCATCTGGTTGTTGACGCTTGTACGATCGCACTCAGCGATGACGAATATTTCGGGGAGCACAGTGGCTACGGATTCGAGGTGCCAGAGCCCACTCTGCAGGTACTGAAGATGCGCAATATGGCCTTTATACATATCCAACACCTCAAACAGCAGGAATTTGAGGTCACGGTGGATATCGCACTCATGCGTAGTCTGCTTGATGCCGCCGTGGAGCTATACAACAATTATCACCAAACGGAGCAGTTTGAGCTACGCATGATCCTCGTAGAGTTGGAATTGATGTTGTGGCGGCTAGCAGATGTGGATCTTATTCGCACTGTCCTCGACGAACACGCTCATGGTCTAGAGCAGCAATGGAATGGCGAACCTGAGCAATTTTTTATCCATGTGGACTTTTTCCGAGCCCTCAAACTGTCCTCGGGGCGCTCTATTGAGCGGGCGCGAGCGTTGGCTATTTTTGCCCGGAGATATCCCGAATTTGGAAATGAAACGAGTCTCGATCTCGTATTCGCAGCATTCCAAATCAGTATCAGTGATTTTATGGCACAACCCACCAAGGAAACAGCGGAGATCCTGTTACTGTGTTCCGAAGCTATCTCCCTGTGGGACACACTTTCGCAAGAATTCGCGCAATCTTTGGCAATCCGCAATTCCGTGGCGACAATCGCCAAAATGAGAACTCAGCTCTTCCTTGAGGAATTTCTTGAGGCTCAAGACGAGGAGATGATTGCCGAAAACCACATAGAGATTTCGGTCCTCAGACTGCATATGATGATCAGCGAAGCTGCGGAAATTGAGCTCGAGGCCAGCAATGAGTCTAATGCTTTAGTCGACGCCACGGATGAGTTCATTGGACTTATTGAGGAGACTGAAGTCTACGAGCCACTTATGATCAAAGTTCTCTACGACGTGAGTAACAAACTCATGAGCGAGGGATTCCTGCGCGCTGGGGCGCGCCTGGGAGCAGCGATTGAACCTTTACTCCGCGGTCATATGGATCTCATTCCGCCCATTTTCCATGCCCCCCTGCGGATGCTAATGATAAACAGTGCAATCATCTCCCGCGTCGACCTTCAACGCGCCTTAGGATTAATTGGGGAGATGCGTCTGGAATTAGAGATGGCAGAGTTCTCAGACGAGTTCTATTCCACATCCACTAATTTGGCAACCACTCAAGCCACCGAAATCCTCGATGATCTTGAGCTCGCTGTTTACTATCTGCTGATTAACACCGAAAACGAAGACGCGGTGACCGCCCAGGGCGTTAGCGCTGCAGAAATTCAGGTGATCAAAGGCCTCGACACAAAGCTTTCCAGCCTTGAGGAAGCACAACGTTTAAGAGACCGCGGAGCTTTTGAACCAGCCTTAGAAATCCTAGAACAGGGTGGGGCTCTCATGGGCGAGCAACGCATAGGCGGTTTGCAAACCTTGGGCGCGCAAGCGACCCAACTTCAAGGTGAGCTGCAAAAGGCTCGTGTCAGTCAAGGGAAAAAGGTGCCGAAGGTCGCAAAAAATACAATAACCGAGGGGGTAAAACGGAACTTCTTCAATAGGGAGCCTGCACTGCAGCTCTTGAGGAAATTCCTCAGGCGCAAATAAAAAACGCGGGCTCATAGTGACCCGCGTTTGTTCGATATGCCCTAGGCGTCGAGATCTTTTTCGATCAAGGCAGCGATTTTCTCTACGGCTTCAGGGTTTTCCGAAACAACCGTAACTTTGTCACCCTTCTCTGCGCCGAGGGCCATAATCATCAACGAGGACGCAGCGTCAGTTTCGTCATCGTCTTCGCCTTCAATGCTTAGGAAGATGTCCTCATCAAATTCACCAGCAGCCTCGGCAATGATGGAAGCAGGGCGGGCATGTAGGCCGACTGCGGAGCCGACAACAACGGTCTTAGAAGCCATAGGAATGGATCCTTTCAGTAAAAGTGGACGCATAACGTGCCCACCGGGTCATTAAACTCATTCTCTTGTATTAACTCAGAGCTATACGTAGCTGCGACGTTAGAAGTCGCAATTCAAGAGTCAAACTTGATTCTAGGCAATTATCGACGCTTGTGCTACCTAAGTGGGTCTTTTAAGTCCATTGGCTAATCTTTATGCGCTCCGGATGTACTCCAGCGGGGTCTGGTATCTCGGTCCCTGGCAAAGAAGCGGCGGCGCAGCCATAAGCGGTCGCCAAAGCTAGAGAGTCGGGGTAAGACAGCCCCCTAGTACGCCCCATGAGATAACCCGCCAGAGCGCAGTCACCCGCGCCGACCGTCGAGCGCACATTGATATGTGGCGCCTTAGCGAAAAATATGCCGCTTTCTGTAGCCAATATTGCTCCTGCTGCTCCGAGAGTGATCAATAGTTCCTTGACGCCGCGCTTGAGAATCTTCTGTGAAGACAAGATGATAGGTTCGATATTGTCGTCGAAGGCCTTTTTTTCCAGCATTTCCCCGGGTATTCCGATAATCTGGCCGAGTTCGAAACTATTGGGGGTGAGAAGGTCAGGCGCCGCTATCAGGAGGTTGTCGCTAACCGACTGCAAGGGAGCATCCGACGTATCAACAGCGATGTTGAGATGAGGGAATTCACCTTTGATAAGGGTGATGAGCTCCGTATAGAAAGACGGCGAGGTCCCAGGCGGCAGCGATCCGGCCAGTACCACCCAACTCGCATGATCAAGGGTGTTCAGCAGCAGGTCTACCAGTCGCAGTTGATCTCGCCTATTGAGGGATGCACCCTGGCCATTCAGCTTTGTCGTTATGCCCTTCGGGGAAGAAAGCGTGGTATTAACTCGTGTAGAACCTAAAGTTTCGAGGTTTCGGTAGGGGATCCCGGTCTGCCTGATGAGGGGGAGGAGCGGGTCAGATTTCGAACAAGGGAAAACTGCCAGAGTTCGGCGATCGGCCTTGAAGATAGCGTGGGATACGTTAATCCCTTTGCCTCCAGCTGAACTGAGTGACGTTTCCATGCGGTGCACTCCACCTGGACGCAGCTCGTCGTTTAGCAGAAAAGTTGTATCTATGCTCGGGTTGGTAGTGAGGGTGACGATCACAAAAATTACTGGCTTTCATCGAAGGCACCATGGCACAAAGCCGGGTTGCGCGTATGAAGAACAGGACAAAACGCTTTCCGTGTGGTGCTATGAGGGGCACCTGAACCGTTGCGGATCCCGCAACCTAGCTCATGGCTGAAATATCTCATAGTTGATACGGAGTTGATATCCAGCCATCGAAGCTAAGGTGCAGCTCAGTGACGCGCTGCTGAGAGGATAACAGGATCTTCCTTGAAGAGTAAGCCTTATTATTTTTAGATGTCAATTAAAACCCAACAAAGAGGGTGAGTTTTGACGCCCGAATGTGTGAATCGTATTGCTTTTTTGGGATTTTTGTGGTGTTCTGGGTTTGTTAGCTATGTAAAAGTGAGGATGAATTATATTGACAAGCGATGTGACTGGTAACACGAAATATAAAGGTACTGGTGTGGTAGGGGGTGTCCGCTACGCGAAGGCTGTATGGATCAGCGCCCGCCCCGAGCTGCCCAAAGAGTCTCCCCAGCTTGCCGAAGATCTTCGGGCGCCAGAGGTAGAGCGCTTCGCTGGAGCTGCCGATATTGTGGCCGGACGCCTACTCAGGCGCTCGGAGCATGCCGTGGGCGACGCCGCTGCTGTACTGAAGGCTACCGCAGGTATGGTAAACGACCGTGGCTGGCGCAAGCTAGTGACCAAGGGAATCAAGGGTGGACACACCGCGGAGTACGCTGTGATGGCTGCCACCGATAAATTTGTGTCCATGTTTGAAGCCGCTGGTGGTCTTATGGCCGAGCGCACCACGGACCTGAAGGATATTCGCGATCGTGTAATCGCGGAGCTTCGCGGTGAACCAGAGCCTGGGCTCCCCGATGTCGATGAGCGCGTGGTGCTATTCGCCGATGATCTTTCTCCAGCAGATACCGCGGCGCTTGATACTAAATACTTCGTCGGTTTAGTCACGGAATTAGGCGGTCCTACCTCTCATACTGCCATCATTGCACGCCAGCTCAACGTGCCGTGCATTGTCGCAGCTGGATCAGAAATCACCGATATCAAAGCCGGAACGCACGTACTGGTGGACGGTTACCTGGGAACTATCGAGGTAGAGCCTCATCCGGAGACTGCTCAAGCAGCAGAGCGCAAGTCGGATGAATTAGCTGAGTGGGTCTCCAAGTGGCGAGGTCCGGCACAAACCAAGGACGGCTATGCTGTTCAGCTGTTGGCCAATGTGCAAGACGGTAAAGCCGCTCGCATTGCAGCTGAGGAATCACAAGCTGAGGGAGTCGGTCTATTCCGAACTGAGTTGTGTTTCCTGAATGCCACCGAAGAACCAAGTGTTGATGAGCAAGCCGACATTTACCGAAAGGTCCTCGAACAGTTCCCGGACTCCAAAGTAGTTGTACGCACCTTGGATGCTGGTTCTGATAAGCCTATAGCTTTTGCATCCCTTATTGACGAGACTAACCCAGCTCTGGGCGTTCGTGGTTTGCGCATCGCCTTGTCTAATGAATCACTGATGACCCGTCAGCTCGACGCTATTGCACAAGCTGCTCGTGAACTAGGCCGTGACGAGTCCGCTCCGACGTGGGTAATGGCTCCAATGGTAGCCACAACTCGAGAGGCCAAGTGGTTCTCAGATTTGTGCCGCGAGCGTGGCCTCGTCGCAGGTGCCATGATTGAGGTTCCGGCGGCTGCCCTTATGGCAGATAAAATCATGCAGTATCTAGACTTCGTCTCCATTGGCACCAATGATCTGACACAGTATACGATGGCCGCCGACAGGTTGTCTCCTCAGCTCGCCTATCTCACGGATCCATGGCAGCCAGCCGTGCTGCGTTTGATCGATCTCACGTGCAAGGAAGGCCAGCGGACGAATACCGCTGTTGGCGTTTGCGGTGAGGCAGCAGCAGATCCCATGCTTGCATGCGTGCTCACCGGTTTAGGTGTGAACTCGCTATCAACCGCTGCGACAGCTATCGCCGGAGTGGGTGCACAGCTAGCAGCCGTTGATTTTGAGACCTGCCAGAGAGCTGCTCAGGCTGCTCTCCACGCAGACGGTGCTAAGGATGCCCGCGCCAAGGTGCGTGACATCCTCGAAGGTTAGAACTAATCCCGCTAGTAGCTATGACTAGCGGGATATTTTTGTGCCTAGTCTGCGATTACTACCTCTATATTGTTTTCCTTCAGTGCTTTTACAAAGGATTCGGGGGCATTGGAATCAGTGATGATAACATCGATATCTGCAATTGAACCAAAGCTCACGAGATAATCTGTACCCATTTTAGTCGAGTCGCACAGGACGACGATCTTGCGTGCATTGGTGATCATGGCGGATTTAATAGCAGCCTCTTGCGCGTCCGCTGTCGAGAGACCGTGATCAAGAGTGAGGGCATTAGTCCCTATAAACGCAACCTCAGCACGCAGCAGTGCGAGGGTTCTTAGTGCGGTATCACCGACAACTGCCTGGGTAATTGAGCGAACGCTGCCTCCGAGTAGCTGGATTTCGTCGAGACCTGAATTGGCCAAATTAAGAGCAATGGACAAAGAATTAGTGACGATCGCCCATTGCTTGGCTTGGGGTTGTAGCGCGATGATATCTGCCAGGGCTGCTGTTGTTGTACCGGCATCAAGGAATATTCCTCCCTGTGAAGGCGGAAGGAATCTGACCGCTGCTTGTGCGATGGAATTTTTTGCCCCCGAGGCCGAACGGGCTCGGGTATCGAGGGGATATTCAGTGGTTTGAAAAGTCTGGTTCGCCACCGCGCCTCCGTGGACCCGGTGGACGACACCCTCGCGATCTAAAACCGCAAGATCACGTCTGATTGTCTCGGCAGTGACATTAAAGCGTGCGGCTAATTCGGTGACGTTAACTCGTCCTTCCACAGCGGTAAGAGAAGCAATTTGGCGGCGGCGTTCTTCTGAATACATGGTCTCAATCACTCCTCATATTGCCCCGAGCATGTGCGGCGGGTGCCCTAGAAACGGGCATAGGCCTGCGAGAAATGATGCCCGTTTTCTTTTTGTTTGGAAAATTCCTCCCTTTATTCTTGCATGTTTATGTGGGGAAAATCAGAAGTGGCCGTGCGATCACGACCTAAAAACCACACCTATACCTCTACGAGGCCGCTCAAATTGACTCATCTAGCTGGGGAAAAACTGATAAACACACTAGTTCTTTGTTTATGTTGTTTCCTGTGATTTCACTGACAATTCCGTTTCGGGGGTAATGTTTGTACCCCCGCAGGGTTCGGGCGGTAGTTCCTAAAAGGTGCGAAATACCGAGACGACCTTTCCCAAGATTTCGGTTTCGGGAGTTGCGGGGATGGGGTCGAAGACTGGGTTGTGTGGCAGCAGCCAGATGCCGGTTCGATCTTTTCTGAACTCCTTGACCGTAGCTTCCCCATCGATCATAGCCGCCACAAACTCGCCGTTATTGGCAACAGGCTGAGATCGGATGATGATATAGTCGCCGTCCAGTATTCCGGCGTCTTGCATGGACTCGCCAACGACCTGGAGCATGAAGAGGTCGCCATCACCTACAAAATCTTTGGGTACAGGGTAGTAGGTGTCGATATTTTCCTCGGCTAGAATCGGGTTGCCTGCCGCAATCGCCCCGACGAGCGGTATATAGGAAGTATGTGCACGATCACTCTCGTCTTGAACACTGATGGGTTGAGAATCCTTCTTGGCGGCAGTGCGCTGTGGAGAGAGGTTGACCTTGATATCAACAGCACGCGGCTTATTTGCATCCCTTTTTATATAGCCCTTGCGCTCGAGCTCTCTGAGTTGATAGGCAACAGAGGAAGTGGACTGCAAGCCAGTGGCATCCCCAATTTCTCGGATGCTGGGCGGGTAGCCGCGCAGAACCAGAGCGTCGTTGATGACTTGGAGGATGGTCTCCTGGCGCTTTGATAATTTCTCCCGAGCTAGAGTGCCAGAAATTTTGGTTGCGTCGGAGGTCTTCTTGGAGGCCATAATGCGCTTTCCTTGAGTGGGTTGGTCCTCGCGAGTTGACTCGCCAAGGTATTCGATTATTTAGTTTAGGGCACCGTGTTCGATTGTGCGAGTTTAGATGTAAAGAACTCCGAATTATTAGAACGCACTTACTATTTGCGCGATAGTGTTCGAAAAATCTGCGCCCACCCAAGGCGTTCCTGAGCAGCAAAAAAATGAGATTTCACACTTGTATATTGACATATCTCTCGAACATGAGCATAATTCGAACATAGTTGCTAAATGGATAGTATTGAGCCCCGCTTTGGATCTGTGGGGACGTTAAATTCGAACATAACTGTTAGAAATAGATCATGAGTCCAGACCCGGTGATTTTAGCGAGATATAAGGAGCCACACCATGACGATATTAGAACCATTGAACAAGGCAGATGCTGTTATGGTTCCTCCGGCTGAGGTTTGGGATGGAGGAGCTATTCGATCGCTCACGCATAGTAGTAGCGGACCTCGTTATATACGCACGTTGTCTTATTCGCTCGTATCCAACCCCTTCGAGCATGAGCCGCAGCGCGGTACAACCTATCCGGAGATAGTTTCTCACGACGAAGGTGATAGCGCTTGGAAAAATTATATTGCGGGTGGCATCTTTGGTCTTTTCATATTCTTCGGACTGCTCGTCGCTAACGACGAGGGGGCTAGTAGCCAACCCGACGGGGAAAGTGCATATGCCGTCGCTTCCTATTCCTCGATTCCGCTGGGTGGTTAAATCGGGGCGGTCTATGATGTAGGTAAATATCGCTTTTTATCCGAAAAGGTATGAGTACGACTATGCACTGCCCCTTCTGTCAATATGAGCAATCAAAAGTGATCGACTCTCGGGTCGCCGAATCTGGTGCGGCGATTCGACGCCGGCGCGAGTGCATGTCGTGTGGCGGGCGCTTTACCACGGTAGAAAAAGCTCAACTACTCGTGATGAAGCGGAACGGCCTCACTGAACCCTTTAGTAGGGAAAAGGTGATTGTTGGAGTTCGAAGAGCATGCCAGGGGCGCGATGTGGGCGATGATGCTTTGAAGCTTCTTGCGCAGCAAGTGGAGGCCACTGTCCGGTCGCACGGTTCCTCGCAGATTCACGCCAATGATATTGGTTTGGCTATTCTCGATCCACTGCGAGAACTCGATGAGGTGGCCTATCTTCGATTTGCTTCGGTTTATAAATCGTTCGAATCAGCTGCCGACTTTGAGGCTGAGATTCGCCTGATGCATCGCCGCGAGCGCGAGGCTGAAAACAACTAAAAAGATCCAAGGGATGGAGGGAGTATGCCCCCATCCCTTTTAAATTTATGTCAGGCGAGTGATAGCTTTACTAATTTTTGCTTCTGAGACCTTTTCCGCTGTGCCTAATCGCTGAGCAAAGAAACTGACGCGTAACTCCTGGATGAGCCACTGAATATCTTTGACCTCACGTGACCGTCGCCGCGCTGGGGGGAGGTTCTCGATGCGAAGTGATAACTGATCTTCAAGCTTTTCAATTCGATGCTGATACTCTGCATCTCGATCGGGGTTGGCCGCCATATCATCGAGCCGATATTGCATGGCTTTGAGATACCGGGGAAGGTGTCGCAGACGTCTTATCCCATAAATCGTTAGCGCTTGTGCTGGTAGCAAGAACGCTAATTGCTTCCTCATATCCTCGATGGCCTCGCCGGTCCAGTTGTGTAGCTCTGCAGAAACAGCCAAGTATTCGACCAGTCCTGGTGCAATATCTACAATCATCCTGCGCACCCTAGACGGAGCATCATTTCTGATGAGAGCCTCTAATTGCTGGTATCTCTCTGGGTCTCGCACCGGGCCACCGTGATCGATAAGTGCATCTCGAATTGCTGCGATACGAGCATCGTTGACGAGTCCGTGCGAACCTCCATGGGGATAATTCTCCACCGCTACCCGTTGCTTGAGACTAAGTCCATTAAGCATCCTTTGATCGTTGACGTTAATGGCCCGCATCAACAGGGTCATCGTACTGGTCATCATCGCCTGCTCAGCTTCGGCCCGGGTGCCCATCGCCTGAATAGCTACGCCCTTTTCAGTAACTACTAATGCGGGATAGGTGGTCACGGGCAGTCCGTCGACCGTGGCAGCCGCTTCCTCGGCGATAGTTCCTAAAGTGTCGGCAGCCCACGTCTGTGAAATGCGGGTATTGACGTTTTGGGAAATATTTGCCACGGAGGACTTGATTTGATCCGAACGCCGCTTTTTTAGACGAGTGAGATTGCGGTCGTGATCAATGACCTTCCCGCGACGATCGATCGCGGCGTAATTCACTTTGAGGTGATCAGGAACTTTTTCCCAATCAAATGCGCTAGGGCTTAAACCTTGGGCACCTAACTTTCCTAGTTGCTCTGATAACTGTGCGGTTAACGGAGTAGAAAGTCTGGCATCAAGGAGGGGGAGAACTTTTTTCGCAAACTCTGGAGCTGGAACGATTTGTCGCCGCAGAGGTTTGGGTAGCGATCTGATTAATTCAGTGATGAGCTCTTCGCGTAGACCAGGAACAAGCCACTGAAATGGATCTGGGTCGAGTCCAGCCAGCAGCGGCACCGGGACATAAACCGTGAGGCCATCATTATGGCTGCCGGGATCGAACTCGTAACTGAGTTCCAGCTTCATATCTTTAAGGTGCCAGAAGCTTGGGTAAAGGTCCTCGGTGATATCGCGGGCTTGTTCGTTGACCAAATTCTCGGGATTGAAGTCTAAAAGATGCGGATTTTTCGCCCGATTCCGCTTCCACCAATTATCAAAAGAGCGCCCCGAAGCAATATGTTCAGGGATTCGTTGCTCGTAGAAATCGAAGAGCGTGTCTTCGTCCACGACGATATCGCGTCGGCGAGCGCGGCTTTCGATGTCCTGTGCGCGGTCAAGTTTTTCCCTATTCTCGTGGAAGAAAGAATGGTGAGTGGTCCATTCGCCCTGTACCAGAGCGTGGCGAATGAAGATATCCCGGGCAGCTCGCAGATCAACTCGGTGATAGGGGACAAGCCGGTCGATGACAACAGGAACTCCGTAGAGAGTGGACTTTTGGTACGCCATCGCTGCCGTCTTTTTTGCCGACCAGTGCGGCTCCGAATACTGATGCTTGAGAAGCGGGCCACCTAATTTTTCCACCCACCGTGGATCTATTTCCGCAACATCGCGGGCCCAGAGACGCGACGTTTCTACGAGTTCGCCAGCCATCACGCACGGCGCCTTCGAAGAACTGAGCGCGGATCCGGGGAAAATCATGAACCGAGTATTGCGGGAGCCTCGGTATTCTTTGCTGTCCAGCTCTCGTATACCGATATGGGAGAGAAGACCCGATAATAGAGATTGGTGCAAGGCATCAGTCTGATTTTGGTCTATGAGCAAGTCGTGTGACTGAGAAAGTCCCTGCTTTTTTCCCCGAACAAAATCACTGAGCTCCTGCACAGTAGAAAGGTTCCACCCTAATTGGGAGCAGATATTTATCAGCTGGTGAACTAAGTCAAACCATTCTCTAATGCGCATATAGTTGAGATATTCTCGGGATACACGCTTGCGGAATTGGTTGCCAGATAATTCTTGGCGAATCGTTGCCAGATATTCCCACAGATTGAGATAGGTCGAGAAGTCGGATTTCTTATCTTTAAATCGGGCATGGAGTTGATCCGCCTGAGCTTGGCTGTCGAGGGGACGCTCGCGAATTTCTTGGATACTCATGGCGGCTACGACGATCAGGGCCTCTTTCAGGCACCCCAGTTTATACGCTTTAACGAGCATACGGGCCATACGTGGGTCGAGCGGGATGCGAGCCACGTCTCGACCAATTGGGGTAAGTTTATAGCTCCCATTTGCTGTTTCCGTCTGTTCGAGGGCGTTGAGTTCATGCAGCAGCAATACTCCGTCCCGGATGGCCTTGGTATCGGGGGCTTCGATAAAAGGGAAGTCCTCGATATCGCCAAGGTTGAGAGCTGACATTTGGAGAATAACGCTGGCTAGATTCGTTCTCAGAATTTCAGGATCGGTAAATTCGGGGCGAGATTGGAAATCCTGCTCCGAGTACAGCCGTATAGCTACACCGTCGGCTACACGTCCACATCGGCCGGATCGTTGGTTAGCGGAAGCCTGGGATATCGGTTCTATTGGCAGCCGCTGGACTTTGGTGCGGACCGAATATCGCGAGATTCGTGCTGTGCCAGTGTCAATCACGTAGTGAATCCCTGGAACTGTGAGGGATGTTTCGGCGATATTGGTTGCTAAAACTATGCGCCTGATGGAATGTGGGCTAAAGACCTTGTGTTGCTCATTATTAGATAGGCGTCCGAAGAGCGGAACGACCTCTACACGTGGCCACCCTCGGCCCTCAATTGCCTCGAGTGCTTCTCGGATATCGGCCTCGCCGGCGAAGAAACATAGGATATCGCCCTCACCGTAGCCCATAAGTTCCTCGATAGCGAGAAGAAGCCCATCGAGAGGATCCACTTCTACCGTTCGATCTGCTTCGACCAATTCCAAGGGGCGGTAGAGAATGTCCACGGGGTAGATTCGCCCCGATACCTCAATAATGGGTGCGGGCTTATCAGGCGAGGGTCCAAAATGACGCGCGAAGCGTTCGGGATCAATGGTTGCGGAGGTGATAATCACCTTAAGGTCTGGGCGCTTAGGCAAAAGCTGTTTGAGATAGCCGAGCAGGAAGTCAATATTGAGACTCCGCTCGTGTGCCTCGTCGATAATGATGGTGTCGTAGTTGTTGAGATAGCGGTCTCGTTGCATTTCGGCCAGCAAGATACCGTCCGTCATCAGTTTGACAGCGGTCGCTGGCCCAACCGAATCGTCGTAGCGGATGGCATAACCCACGGTTTCGCCTACACGTTGGCCGAGTTCTTGGGCTATTCGTTCCGCTACGGTTCGTGCTGCTAGTCGACGGGGCTGGGTATGCCCGATGAGCCCCCGTCGCCCGCGCCCTAAATCTAGGCATATTTTGGGCAATTGCGTGGTTTTACCTGAGCCAGTTTCGCCAGCGATAATAACGACCTGGTGATCGCGGATCGCTGCCGCTATATCGTCTCTACGGCCGGAAACAGGAAGGCTAGCAGGGTAGACAATGTCGGGTACGAGCATACTGCGCGAATGGACGAGTTTTTCGGCGCGGGTGATATCATTCTCGATCGCACAAAGGGCCTTCAGGCTGCGTGCTTTTTTAAGTCTGATACCAAAAACTCGGGCATCACTTAGGCTCACATTATCCAAGCGAGCTCGAAGCGTATCTCTTAGCTGCGAGTGCGCTGGATCTAGCTGTGTCTGATTGCGTCGCCGGCGACCTCGCTGATTTGTGTTGTGGTCATGTGATGTAGGTATAGACATAGTTGCTAAATCACTTTAGTGTATGGAAAGGGTGGCGCCCATTTTAAGGGCCTCACATTGAGGGGTGGTGCCAGCAGTGGTGAAAGTTTTTGGATACCCTTATATCCGTATTCGTATTTCACGTAACAGGAAGGCATAAATCATGACAGACAAGCACGAGCCACCATTAGGTGAAGATCCAGGTTCTGAGGGTTTCCAGCACCCGGAGAATGCTCAACCGTATAGCGAAAATCCATATGGCTACTACGGTGATGGCACCTCAGCCGGCTTTTCCGATCCTGTCCAGGATCGGCCAGATAAGATCAACCCCTACACTGAAACACGCATGGTGACTCGGGACAAGGGCCTCGATATCATGATGGCCTTTAGCTACGCCTTCAAGGCTACGTTTGCTAAGCCTTTACTCTGGATCGGCGGGGCGGCGCTCTTTCTCCTGCTGAGCCTGATTGTCGGTATAGCGTACGGTGTCTTAGGGTTTTACAGCTCAGGTGGGATGATCGCTGACCCCAACGCGGTTGATGGAGCTATCTATGAGGTACAAGCAGAGGATTCGCTGAGTTCGACCCTCCTCACATTTGGGATCTCCCTAATCATTGCTGCACTTTCCCCATTCTTGCTGGCTCTCCTCCTTGACCAGATTGATGGTCGCCCATTGAGCTGGGCAGGAATGAAAGAGCGCACTAACTATGTTCCTGTTTTCCTTGTGGCGCTTCTTGTAAGCCTGATTATTCAGGTACCAACGCTTCTCATTCAAGTAGCTCTCGGTGCTAACTCCTCCACGATGTTTGTTGATCCAGAAACTGGCCTCCCCACAGTGGCCATTGGGGCTCTTATTACGACCGTGTTGGTTTCTAACTTGTGGCTCTTTATTGCCTCGCTGTTCTTAAGCTTCTGTGAGTATTTGGTTGCTGATCGCCGCGATTCGGTAATTGGTTCCATCGGCACGTCAATCTCAATTGTTCTGAAGAACTTTTTCCCAGTTTTAGGAGCCACCCTTCTCATTGGTTTAGTAGCCGGTCTGGGAACTATCGTGACCTGCGGTTTGGGCGCAGTCATTCTGTTGCCCGCCATATACCATTTTTCCGTGCATATGTATCGGCAGCTTGCTCACGGAGAGTACCCGGAGATGTAGAAAAAAATTGCCCGCCTATGCGGGCAATTTTTTTACCTGATCCCAGGACGCTGGTGCCGAATATCATCAAAGGCGCGGGTAATAAGCTGTCCTAGGAGTTCGAAGTCAGTGGTACGTATTGAGGAATTTCTAAACGCTAAGCCTACCTCTCGCGAAGCCGTGACTCCCTCGGCAAAAGATGCTGTGGCCACATGCGTTCGAGAGCACTCGATTGCTTCAGCGGATTCGGGAATGAGGGTAGCTCCCATACCTGCGGTAATGAGCTGTAAAACGGTGGTTAGGGACGCCACGCGAGTTTCTTTGTATGTTGTGGGTAAAAAGTTATGGTCAGCCTGGCGGCACAAGTCTACTACTTGATCCCGGAGACAATGGCCATCATCAAGGAGGAGGAGCGATACATCTTTGAGGTTCTCCAATACTAAGTCGTCGCGCCCGGCTAGGGAATGATCAGCAGGAACCACCATGAGAAAGGACTCTGTGTAGAGAGAAATCTCATGCAGACCCGCTGTATTCGTAGGTAAAGCTAGTAATGCGCAGTCTATGGTGCCATCTCGCAACTGGTTAATGAGATGGTGTGTTTGATCTTCAACGATTTGGAGTTCTAAATTGGGATACTCTTCTCGTACTTTCGTAAATATCTGCGGCAAAATATAGGGTGCGATGGTGGGGATAATACCTAAAGAGAGGGGGCCGGTAAGCGTGCCTGAGGCGCCGTGAGCGTGGGCGATAAAGGTGTCTGCAGCGTCTAAGGTAGCCTTGGCGAGTGGGAAGAGCTTCTCGCCGGCTGGAGTAATAATAACTCGCCTGGTGGAACGCTCAATCAGTTGTACTCCTAAGCCTTGTTCGAGAGCAACGAGGGCTTGTGAGAGCGAGGGTTGGGAGATATTTAATTTACTGGCCGCTGTACCGAAATGTTTATTCTCCGCAATAGTGACGAAGGTGCGAAGCTGGGCGAGGGTAGGCCGATACTCTTTGTTCATCATAGCTATAGACAATAGCAAAGGAAGTATTATTTTCAGTTGATCTATAGCAGAAAATTAACAATGAAAGTCGATATTTTGAGTTGAGTGGGTAACCCTGGGTGAGGGAACCCAGTTAGCAAGATTGATAGTCAAAACCTTTTTCTCCATTCTTTAATTATAGGTTCAGTCGTTAGCGCAATGTGTCTATCGGATGTAAGATATCAATGGAGAGCCGGTTCATCGGCCGACAGTTTCAGAAACCATCCGCTTGAAGGAGCATACCCATGGCAGTTTTGTCTATTGGCGAAAAATTCCCCGAATTCAGTCTCACCGCACTCAAAGGTGGCGACTTGCACGATGTCAACGCCGCCTCACCTGAAGACTACTTCGAGACTGTTTCCCTCGACGCATATCAAGGTAAGTGGAAGGTAATTTTCTTCTACCCCAAAGACTTCACCTTCGTGTGCCCAACCGAAATTGCTGCTTTTGGAAAGCTCAACGAGGATTTCGAAGATCGCGATACCCAGGTACTCGGTGGTTCCGTTGACAACGAGTTCTCCCACTTCAACTGGCGAGCACAGCACGAAGATCTCAAAAGCATTCCTTTCCCGATGTTCTCCGATATCAAGCACGAGTTGGTTCGCGCTCTCGGTGTTGAAAACGCCGACGGCGTAGCTGATCGGGCAACCTTTATTGTAGATCCTGATGGATATATTCAATTTGTCACAGTGACTCCAGATGCCGTGGGTCGCAATGTTGACGAGGTCCTGAGGGTTCTTGACGCTCTGCAGTCGGAAGAAGTTTGCGCCTGCAACTGGCAAAAGAACGATCCGACCAAGAGCATCGATCGCTTCTCCGTTCTTCAAGAAGGCCTGAAATAATATGAGCATTGACAACCTCAAGACTTCGGTGCCGCAATTCGCTAAGGATCTTAAACTCAACGTGAGTTCGCTCGCGCGTGCTTCAGTTCTCACTGAGCAGCAAAAGTGGGGTACCTTCTTAGCTGCAGCAGCAGCATCCCGTAATGCTGTGGTACTACAGGAAATAGCTGCTGAAGCTAAGGAAAATCTGAGCCCCGAAGCGTATGAAGCAGCGTTTGCTGCAGCTTCTATTATGGGCATGAATAATGTCGCTTATCGCGCCAAAGGGTGGCTCGGCGACGATTATGCCCAGGTCCGCTTAGGCCTTCGTATGAATGTCATGGCTAATCCCGGAGTGGACAAGTCAGATTTTGAACTATGGGCCACCGCAGTTTCGACCATCAACGGCTGCGAACACTGCACGATTGCGCATGAGGACATTCTGCGTAAAGAAGGGCTCAGCAAGGAGCAAATCTTCGAGGCCATCAAGATCGCAGCAACCGTTCACGGGCTAGCTCAAGCTTTCGATATCGACGAAATTCTCAGCTAGTACAGCAAACGCCTGAAATCTCCTTGGTCTTCCAACCGAGGAGATTTTTCCTTTATCCGACAAAATCGATCGAAGCAAAGCGTACTTCGCCCGCCTCATCTGAGGCATCGAGATCGACATGAGCTATGAAACGGAAAGCCCGATCATCCTCGGGATCCTTGAGGATTTGGGTGGCCTTCATAACCCTGCCTTCCTCCTTAAGGTGGAAGTAGTCACCGCTGCGCGCCGCGGAACTTGTGTCTATATCCGCGTACTCGTCAAAATAATTATCCATCCAAGCCCCAAAGTCTGGTTGAGGGCTTAAATAATCGGTCATGGTCTCGAGCTCTGCCTCTTTCTCCCAGGCGAAAAGCGACAGCAACCGAAACATTGCATTGCGCACCATAATGCCGAAGGCACGACGATTAGCGCTGACTGCCGTTGGATCTTCCACTCCAAAGGCTAATTCCTGCTGGAGAGTCACTTCGGAGATAGGCGCGTCAGGATCTGCCATTTGCGCCCATTCGTCGACAAGAGAAGAATCGACTTGGCGCACTACTTCGCCGAGCCAAACAATAATATCGTCTAGCTCCTCATTGAGAAATTCAGTCGGCACTGAATGTCGTAGTGTGCGCCAGGCGTCCGTGAGATAGCGCAAGATGACCCCTTCTGCGCGGGCTAAAGAATAGGTGGCCACCAGATCCGAGAACGTCATGCCTTTCTCTATCATTTCTCGCACGACCGATTTGGGTCGTAGCTCGAATTCTCGTGCCCAGGGGACCTCCTGAGCATAGAGCTCGTAGGCTTTTTCTAACTCTTCCGCTAGCGGTTTGGGCCACGTAATATCCTCAACTATGGCCATGCGCTCGGTGTAGTCAACCCCCTCTGCCTTCAATTCCGCGATTTCTTCTCCTCGACGCTGCTTTTGCTGTGCAATCAAGAGGACTCTGGGGTCTTCCAGAATCGCCTCATACGTACTCACCACATCAAGAGCAAAGGTGGGGCTATCCGGGTCGAGGAGTTCCAGAGCCGCCATTGCAAAAGGACTCAATGGTTGATTGAGGGCGAAATCTCGCTGGAGCTCTTGGGTAAGAATATAGCGTCTCCCCGTGGCATCTAGGGTTTCAAGTCGCTTGGCGATCCCAGCATCCAAGAGACTGCGGAATAGCTCGAGAGCTTTGAGAATATCTTTGTTTTGCTTGCCGCGCCGGTCGTGATTACTGCGCACTAAATGGCGCATATGCTCAAATCCGTCACCCTCGCGGGACAAAATATTAATCAGCATGGAGGTGCTTACTCTGAACTGACTGCGTAAACCCTCAGATTCCGCTTCGATGAGTCGTTCAAAGGTCTTCTTAGTCCAGGTAATTTCCCCATCACGTGCAGACTTTTTGCGTAGCTTCCTGATTTTCGCAGGATCTGCACCTGCGCGTTCTCGCATCCGCCAATTCTCAATTTCATGTTCGGTTGCCTCAACGACCACGTAGCCAACAGAGTCAAAGCCTGCTCGACCCGCTCGACCCGCTATCTGGTGGAACTCCCGGGATGCTAAAATGCGCATCTTAGAGCCGTCAAATTTAGCTAATCCCGTAAAGAGTACCGTGCGGATTGGGACATTAATGCCCACGCCGAGTGTGTCTGTTCCGCAGATAACCTTCAGTAGACCCGTTTGCGATAATTTTTCCACTAAACGCCGATATTTCGGCAACATGCCAGCATGGTGCACTCCAATTCCACGCCGCAATAGTGAAGATAGAGTTTTGCCGAAGGTGGTGGTGAAACGAAAATCACCTATCTCTTGTGCAATCTTCTTTTTCTCTTCAGCATTGACTATGGACAGGCTGGTTAGCGATTGCGCTCTCTCAATGGCATCGCGCTGGGTAAAATGTACAACATAGACAGGAGCCTTGGAGGTACTCAGAATATTCTCAATTGTCTCATGAATGGGGGTGTAGACAAACGAGAAATCAAGCGGAACCGGACGCTTTGTATCTTGACCGATGAGGGAAGTTGTCCGACCAGTTCGGGCGCTCAAATCCTCCCTTAAAAAGCGAGTCTCGCCCAGAGTTGCAGACATAAGCAAGAATTGGGCTTGTGCCAATTCGATAAGAGGTACTTGCCACGCCCAACCACGATCCGGCTCGGAGTAATAGTGAAATTCATCCATTACTACTAGGTCTATATCTGCATCTTTACCCTCACGCAAGGCAATATTGGCAACAATTTCTGCGGTCGCGCATATGATCGGAGCGTTACCGTTGACAGTGGCGTCGCCAGTCATCATGCCGACAGATTCCGCGCCAAAAATCTCACACAGAGCGAAGAATTTTTCATTAACTAAAGCTTTAATGGGGGCGGTGTAGAAACTACGCTGGCCGCGAGCGAGAGCAATGAAGTGTGCTGCAATGGCCACCATTGATTTCCCACTTCCTGTGGGGGTTGCAAGGATAACGTTATCACCAGCAACTAAGCTGAAAACTGCCTCATCCTGAGCAGGGTAGAGGCTAATTGAGCGGGACGTAGCCCATTGCTGGAAGGAGTCATAGATAACCTCATCAATGAGAGAATCAGGCACCTCCGCTAAATCGGGCAATACCTCGGTCAATTTCATAGCCACCCTCGCTTACGACTTAGCTGTTTAACTCAGAAAAGCTCTTTGAACTCAATTATTCAGATTTATCATCTTCAATGTCCTGCAAAAAACGTTCAAACTCAGCACCAAGCTTCTCTGCATCAAGAATCTCGTTGCCGAGAAGGGAAGCACGTCCCCGTTCGGATTCGATTTTCTCTCGGTAACGCGCCATCGACTCATCATATTGGTGCTCAAGATGTTCTACGATACTCAACATTTCAGGATGAGACTGCACTTGCTCCTGGATCATGGCAAATACCTTAGGTATATCCTCCTTCAAGCTTCCCAACGGTAACTCCAGGTCCAATGTATTGGCGGCCTCCTGAAGAAGGGTAAATGTTGCCTCGGGATAGTCAGAGGCTGCCACGTAGTGGGGAATATGTGCTGTATAGCCGCCCACTTTCCGCCCGGAATCCGCCAGCGCCTTTTCGATAAAAAGCGATGCTGATCCCGGTACTTCTAAGCGTGTATCAAGGGTGTAGTGCTCAGCGAGTAATTCCTGTGAATTGCCGTGCGCGCTTAGAACCAGGGGACGTGTGTGGGGAACTGTCATAGGAACGGCGTAGAGGCACAGCGTGCGGGAGACATTGAACTGCTCGACCAAATCGGCAATGACCTCACTAAAGGCCTCCCAACGTAGATCTGGTTCGGGACCGGACAACAGAAGGAAGGACTTATTCTTCGTATCTTTGAGCACATGAAGCGCCAGCATGAAATCGTCAATATGGGCGACCGAGTTATTGTCCACCGTTACTGTAGGACGGCGGGAGCGATAATCTAAGAGCTCGTCACTGTTAAAGGAAGCGACGAGATGATGCTCTAATGCGGCCAGAAGATGCTCCGCGCTGTCACTCACAGCGGAGCCGGCATCGGCGAAGCCATCGAGGGCAATAATGAGAGAGGGGCCCTCGTTCCTCGCCGCAGAAAACTCCGGAGCAGGAAATTCGAGTTCATATATGCGCTTTTCCATGGCACACCTCCCTAGTAGATAGTTAAAGGTCAATTCTAGCCGATTTAGTCAAACACTGAGTTTTTCTTAAAACTACCTCGTTATCCACAATTATCCGGACCCCACGACGCTCCGCCGCGCGAGGACCAACACGAGGCGCTCTGATGGATATATGAAACCATTCGACGCTGCAATATTCCTGTCCAGCCTTTCGCCATACCTTGGAGCTCCGTCAGATAAAAGGATAGTTGTAGCGGCGCTTGATGCTTCGCACTCCATTGTGGCGGTATTCGCCCTCAGAGATACCGAAGCCGTCCCAGAGCTAGCAGAGAAAATATCGGCGATGGCTCCACGGTATTGTTTCGGTCTCATCATCCACGGCGAGCTAGATCCTGGCCCATTGCTCAAATCTCTCCACCCACTCCGTCCTCTCGATGGCTGCTGGCTCATCCCTTCCTTGAGCGCCGGTGAGCGGTACCATCTTGCTTTTACCGATAAGAAATCCAATCTCAAGCAAAAGGGTTTTATCACTGGTCGCATCCCAACTTCCGCTGCATCCACGGAAGCTAAAAGTAGAAAGATGGTGGCTCGCGCTCAGGTTGATCCCGACACTCTGTTGAATCGCTGTCACGACCTAGCGACCATTCTTCTCAGCATCGAAGCGGATCCTTTACGGCCGATCACTGATTGCGATATAGATGTGCTCGCCCAGTTTATGGGGCATATAACCCTACGAGACGCCGTTCTTCGAGTGCTCTTTATAAGCCCCGGAGCGGCCATAAAACTTGCCCACGAGGTGGCAGCGCGGTACGGCGGAGATATTCGGGCAAATGCCCTATGTTGCGTGAACCTTGCCCACTGCATCGCCAACCCAAATGATGAGCGCGCCGTGGGGGAGTTGGACCCTCATCACCGACTTAGTCAACTCATATATGAGTGTTATACAGCAGGTAAAAAAGAAGAGCTCATCGAGGCCGCAAAAAGAGGGTGTGACCGTACCTGGCTTAACCTCCTCAAAAATGGCCGCGCTGCCGCCTAGCTACTGTGCGCTTGATCTCCAAGGTTGGAGGTAAACGCCCACGCATCTTCTATAATGGTGCGCAGGTCCTTATGCTCTGGTTTCCAGCCCAGCTCTTTCTGAGCTTTGCTCGAGGATGCAATAAGCACAGCTGGATCCCCGGCACGTCTGGGCTTAATTTCTGCAGGGATCGAATGACCAGTAACCTCTCGGCAGGTATCTATGACTTCTTTGACCGAATAACCATCACCAGAACCAAGATTGAAAATCCTGTGGGTGAAGGGAGTATTACTCTCTAGTGCAAGGGCATGTGCTTGGGCTAAGTCAAGAATATGGATATAGTCGCGAATACAGGTACCATCTGGGGTCGGCCAATCGTCGCCGAAAATCATGATCTTTTCACGATGCCCCATAGCAACCTGGAGGACGAGCGGTATTAAATGGGTTTCAATCTCTCGGTTTTCTCCGATAGGTCCATAAGCTCCGGCTACGTTGAAATACCGCAGTGACGTGGCTCCCAAGCCATAGGCATGAGCATACGAAGAAATAGCATGATCGATCGCTAGTTTCGTGGCCCCGTATGGGTTCGTCGGCGAAGTAGGCATATCTTCGGTGATGGGCACCTCATCGGGTTCACCGTAGGTAGCAGCCGTGGAACTAAAAACCAGGTTATTAACCCCATGGCGTCGCATGCTGTCGAGAATGCCAAGAGTGGTGATGACATTACCGTGCCAGTAGTCGTGAGGTTTTTCTACTGATTCACCTACAAGGGAGCGAGCTGCGAAGTGGAGGATGCCGTCGATACGCCCAGAAGCGAGCACGGGATCAATGAGGTCAGCCACATCGCCTTCGTGAAGCTGCGCCTTCTTGGGTACGGCCTCGCGGTTTCCGGTGGAGAAATTATCGATAATGACAACCTCGTGACCGCGTTCTATGAGGTACTGGGCGCACACGCTACCTACATAGCCTGCGCCTCCGGTAACTAGGAGTTTCAAACCCTTAGCCTTTCTAGTGTCTAGAGAGCTTCAACCCGAACGGCGTGAGCCATCTCCTCATCGAGGTGGATCACCTTGTCTCCCTTTATCAGAGAGATGCCCCCATCTTCGCGGTGCTGGAGTTCTACCGTGGTTCCCACAGTCATCTCCGCGTCATACAACATTTTGAAATAATGTGGGTCTACTTGGAGGATTTCATTAATTTGAACGATGCGTACCTGCTGAATAGTGCTGATATTCCTAGTATCAGTGGCACGGACCCCCGGACCTGCGGGCTCCTGAAGGTGAACACCGAGCTGCTCAAGCCCTGGGATGGGGTTGCCGAAGGGTGACCGTTCGCAATTGCCAATCACTGAAATAACACGCCGCTCAACTTCTTCGCTCATAACATGTTCCCAGCGGCACGCTTCTTCATGCACCTTATTAATGTCGAGGCCTAAGATATCGACAAGCAGGCGCTCGGCCAGGCGGTGTTTACGCATGACAGAAATGGCGAGTGCTCGCCCCTTCACAGTCATCTGGAGGCTGCGATCGCTAGCGACAACGACGAGGCCGTCGCGTTCCATACGGGCAATAGTTTGACTCACTGTAGGTCCGGATTGTTCGAGGCGCTCGGCAATACGTGCCCGTAGGGGAGTGATCCCTTCTTCTTCTAATTCGAAGATGGTGCGCAAATACATTTCAGTAGTGTCAACGAGGTCTTTCATGGCTTAGCCTTCCATTCGCAGTGAGTCACCACCAGGGCGCTTTTCCCAATAATTATAGGTGGAATTTATGCTCGGGTGAATTTTAATAGTAAACAAAATGTGGGATGACCCACGCAGAGGTCTCGTGGAATAAATAATAACAACAAAAGCCCCAAGGCGGAGAAGTGGTGTCCACCACACCTAGCACAGGCACTAAGGCTGGCACATTCAGGGCGTTAATCAGGCGTTAATCAGGCGTCGAACAACCTTGAGAAAAGGGTTACCCCCAAGGGGATAACCCGATCGTCTTATCTAGTGGGCATAGGCTCGTAATTTTTCGGCCCGATCGCCATCGCGCAATTTCCGCATGACTTCGCGCTCGATCTGACGTACCCGCTCCCGCGAAAGCCCATAACGGCGCCCAATCTGATCGAGGGTGCGAGGAACGCCATCATCGAGCCCATAACGCATTCGGATCACATCTTGTTCGCGCTGCTCTAGGGTGGAGATTACCTCTCTAATATCGGCATGTCGCAGGGTAGCAACCACCGAAGCTTCTGCATCTGCAGCCTCAGAGTCCTCGATGAAATCACCTAATGGAGCTTCCTCATCCGCGCCCACCGGCATATCAAGCGAGACGGGATCACGCGATTGGCGTAGAAGCATCTCAATCTTTGAGGCATCAATACCCGTTTCCTCGGCAAGCTCTTCGTGGGTAGCCTCGCGCCCGAGGTGCTGATAGAGCTCACGCTTGGTTCGCGAGAGCTTATTAACTTGCTCAACCAGATGAACTGGAAGGCGAATAGTGCGCGACTGATCCGCCATCCCCCGGGTAATCGCCTGCCTAATCCACCACGTTGCATACGTGGAGAATTTGAAGCCTTTCGAATAATCAAATTTCTCCATGGCACGGATGAGCCCCAGGTTTCCTTCTTGAATGAGATCAAGCAGAGGCATCCCGCGACCGGTGTATCTTTTGGCTAAGGAAACAACTAACCGCAGATTAGCTTCCAGGAGGTGTGATCGAGCCTTTCGCCCGTCGCGTACTAATACTTTCAAATCGCGTTTCATGGCTCGGGTGAGGGGACGTTCGGCCGATTGCAGGAGATGCTCGGCATACAGACCGACCTCGATAGTTTGAGCGAGGTAGACCTCATCTTCCGCGTTAAGCAGGGCGGTCTTGCCAATACCATTGAGATAGACACGAACAAGATCTGCGGAGGGGTTATCATTGGTTTGTCCCCGTCGCGAGCGGGTATCCACTTCTGGACGGGGGTCGTCGAGAATATTTTCCTGCACAGCATCATCAGTGTTCTCGGTGTATTTAGCAGCCGTCATCGACTTGTGCCCCGCTTTCTCCGTCTTATACTCAAGCACGCTACTTTACTCACAGCGATAAACTAATCTGAGGTAGATGTGGTAGCGACGTTTCTATATTTAACAACGGGGCATCGATGGATTTTGTTCCCCTAGGCCGAATGCGCGCCTACTTCTGGAAAAAAATTATTTCCTTCGCTGTCACAGTGTGGCTCGAGTATCCACGAGAACCGTATACGGCCCCTCATTAACACTCTCCACCTGCATATCTGCCCCGAATACCCCCTGTTCGCAGGAAATACCGCGGTTGGCGAGCTTCGAAACTACAGCATTAAAGAGGGCACGCGCTTGCTCAGCGTGAGCGGCATCGGACCACGAAGGTCGCCGCCCTTTTGCGGTTCGTCCTAAAAGGGTGAACTGGGAAACAAGGAGAACTGGGGCTGCTAAGTCCGAGATGCTACGCTCGCCCTTGAGAATTCTCAGTTCTGCTATCTTGCGCACCATCGTGTCAACGTCAGATTCATCGTCAGTTGCTGCGACACCAATAAGGGCCAGTATGCCGCCATATTCCGGACACGAAATCTGGCCAACTATGTGGCCATCTACCCTAACTTGAGCCTCGCTGACACGCATTAAAACTGCCCTCATACTAGGACCCAGATAGAAGATCGGCAGGAATGATAAATCCGTGACGAATCAGATCCACTACCGCGGGGAGCGCAGCTTGTTGGGTTAGATCCGGATCGAGACCACGACTGATAGCAAAGAGTTCGATAACTTCGCTGAGGTTAAGGCCTTCAGGGTGTAGCCCAGCCAAAATAGCGGCTAGCTCGGCGTCGATATCGTGAGACCATCTCGGTCCGTCCATGCGGGTTATTCGCCTGGCTGCGGGAACAAAGCCCATAGCCTCTTCTGCATTTGCCACACTTATCTCCTCCTGGGCAATACCGGGACGCACCTGATAGCGAGCCTGCAGAATCTCGTTCTCGGTCTGGGCGTGCAGCCACGAGATACGGGCGAAATACTCTTCAGCCTCTTGAGCAAGATCCTCAATGGGGTGGGTGAGTTCTTCAACAAGAATATCTGACGGCAGATCATCAGAGATTCTCTTGATGAAGACAAAACCGAATCCGATGGCTAAGACATGATGGGAAGCAAAAAAGTCGAGCCAATGGAGAGTCTTGTGAGCACCCTGTTCGCTCCGGGGATCGATGGATTCATCGCGTAGCCACGTGCCGCAATAATGTTCAGGCGAAACCCGGTCGCGTTCGAGTATCCAACACATCACACCCTTATCTGGAAGCCACGATGCTAAACGCTGCTGGAAGGAGTGCCCGGACTCGTGAATCCACGATCCTAAAAGCGTAGCTGTGCCGTCCATATTGAGATAGTCGGGTATATTTTCCATCAATAACTGCGTTGCTCCATCAAGAGCGAGACCTGAATCTCGATAGATATGCGAGACATCATCAGGACCAACCACGAAGGGTGGGTTGGCGATAATGCGGTCGAAGCGACGCCCGCGGACTGGCTCAAACCAGCTCCCGCGCTGAATATCAACGGTGGCGCGGTTATCGGATATCAGCCCTGCTGTGTCCACGAGGGTTGCGTGGGCAAATAGCAGAGCACGTGGATGAATATCGGTCGCCGTGATCGACTCTGCCGCGTGCAACTGGCCCAATACCTGGATGCCGGACCCGGTTCCCAGATCGAGTACCGAGGACACAGCACTGCGACTGGTTGCCGATAACAAAGAGAGGCTGGCTGCACCCACCCCTAGAACGTGATCCTTTCCGGGGATGTAGTTACTCAACTGAGAGGCATCGCAGTCCGAAAAAACAAAATAGTCATTGCCGTCAACTCTGTGGGGATGGATATCGATGAGCGCAGTCACGTGGCTATCGTTTGCGGATTTAGGCCCCAAGATGCCGACTCGAATCAGGTCGTGGAGCAGTTCGCTGCCGAAAATTTTGGTGAGACCTTCCTCGCTTAACGCCCGATGAAGGAGAAATACAGTTATTAATTGAGCCAGTGGTTGGGTTCGGCTATTTCTCATAGAAAAAAGCACCGCATGGGGTTCGCCTCGGTAGAGGGCCTTATAGGCATTCTCGCCTAAAAATTCGCGCACCCCATCAGCCGTGAACTCGTAACTGATAAGGGCTGCCTTTAGTTGGGCAGCACAACGCACAAAGTCATCGTGTTGTTCCTGCAGATGATCAGTGGCGGGAAATTTCATAAAGTTTCGTCACTTTCTCAGATTAGTTTGTATCGCCGGAGTCAATAGCGGCGGGACCAGGCCGGGAATTGTGGGATAATTGCTGGCGCGCCAGAGCCGGCTTGTACACAGATCTTTCGCGCGGATCACGCGGTTGTCCCACTCCATTAGCGATGACTACCGCGATCCATGGTAACGGGACCGAGATGACAAATAGCACGGCAGAGAACCACACCAACTCGAGATATAGGTAGCTAAATGCCGCGAGTGCTAGAAATGGCAGCCTGATCGCTTGGATGATCGCATATTGGCGTTCGCGCTGCTTCCGATTCTCAGCCGGGGACTGCCGAGCCGACGTAATGAGCGCAGCTTTTTTCCTTCTCCCAGGCCACCATATTCTCTGACTCATCCGTTGTGCGGAGAGTGGTCGGAAGGTAGCGTCGATAATGGTAGGCGAGGAGTCAGGTGCCGCGCCTGTGTGCGAGGTATCTCGTTTATCCTGCTCCATAGCTATAAACCTAGTCTCGCTTCGCGTCAGAGGCGAACGTGGGGCACAATAGGAGGAGTGACTACTCAAACTCAAACGATCGAACGTCCAGATATTCGTAGCGATGAGCTTCTTGACGACGATACTCCGAAGTTTTTCCATTATGTGAAGAAAAATCAGATAGTGGAATCGGCAGTATCCGGTCGCATCGTGGTTGCTCTCTGCGGTGAAACCTTTCCCGTAACCAAGCAAGCAAAACCTGGGTCCCCCGTGTGTCCCGACTGCGAAAGCATTTACAGGAGTATGCGCAAATAGTGAGTAATGATCTGCGCGTTTGGCAACGTCAAGCGCTAGAGAAATATCTTGCCGTTCAACCTTCAGATTTCCTCGCTGTTGCCACTCCAGGAGCTGGAAAAACGACGTTCGCGCTGCGGGTTGCCACCGAGTTGCTAAACAGCCACGTCGTAGAACGAGTCATCGTGGTGGTTCCCACCGAGCACCTGAAGGTGCAGTGGGCGGAGGCGGCGTCGAGGGTAGGAATCTCTCTAGATCCTCATTTCAAAAATTCGGGCGCAGTTAACCCTCATTACCATGGCATTGTGGTGACCTACGCCCAAGTTGCCATGCACCCATTCAAGCACTATGCCATCACCACGGCGCACAGGAGTCTCGTGATCCTTGATGAGATTCACCACGGCGGGGATGCAAAGAGCTGGGGCGATGGAATCCGGCAGGCGTATCGCGATGCCACGAGGCGCCTCGCGCTCACGGGAACCCCGTTTCGCTCCGATGATTCCACGATCCCCTTCGTCCGCTACGACGAAGATGGCGAGGGGCACCTCGTCTCCCAAGCCGATCACACCTATGGCTATTCCGATGCTCTCGCCGACGGCGTGGTCCGGCCGGTGGTATTCCTGTCCTACTCAGGGGAGGCACGTTGGCGTAACTCCGCTGGTGAAGAATACGCAGCGCGCCTTGGCGAGGCTCTTTCACCGGAGCAAACCGCACGCGCTTGGCGCACTGCGCTTGACCCTAAAGGCGACTGGATACCTGCTGTCCTCGGTGCGGCCCACACGAGGCTTCTCCAATTACGCAAATCGATCCCCGATGCTGGTGGTTTAGTTATCGCTACTGATAAGACCACAGCGCGCGCCTACGCCAAGATCTTGGAAAACTGGAGTTCAACACCGGTTACTGTGGTCCTCTCCGATGAAGTGGGTGCATCAGATCGGATTGAGGAGTTCTCCGCAAGCAGCGATGAATGGATGGTGGCGGTGCGCATGGTGAGCGAAGGGGTGGATGTGCCGCGGTTGGCCGTGGGCGTATACGCCACGAGCGCTGCAACACCGCTTTTCTTTGCTCAGGCAATTGGACGTTTTGTAAGAAAGCGCCGCCCTGGGGAGACCGCGAGCGTCTTTTTACCGTCGGTACCCGTGTTGCTGGAACTAGCGGCACAGTTGGAAGTTTCTCGGGATCACGTTTTGGGTAAACCTCACCGATCTAAAGAAGGTTTTGATGATGATCTTCTGGCTCAAGCTAACCGGACAGAAACCGAGCCCGATCTAGAACGTAGTTATGAGTCTTTAGGAGCCGAGGCGGAGCTTGATTCCTTGATATACGATGGCTCTACGTATGGAACGGGTTCGATTGCAGGTTCGGCTGAGGAGGCTGATTACCTCGGCTTACCAGGCCTTCTCGATGCTGAACAGATGCGGGAATTACTGCGTCAGAGGCAGGCCGAGCAAATTGCCCAGCGAGAAAAAGAAAGGGCTAACCACGTTAGCGACTCTTCCACCGATCACGTTGCTAGTAAGGAAATCCCAACACTGCGCAAAGAGCTCAATAGCCTAGTGTCTATGGAAGCGGCCCGTACTGGACGTCCTCACGGGGCCATCCACACAGAAGTAAGAGCTAGATGCGGAGGCCCCCCCACGGCAATGTGCTCTGCTGATCAGTTGCGCGAGCGTATAGCCTATTTGCGACGGTGGTAGCCCCGATTGTGGCTATGGAGTGGTGGGGCTTAAACGTTGCAGAGAATAAGTGCTGTAGGATAGTCCCCGCTGGTATGTACCCCGCGAAGCTACAGAAACGAAAGCGCAGGGGAGCAATACCGTAGAACGCGGAGAAAAATTTTCTCCATATTTACAAATAACTACTCTCTAAGGACATCTTTATGACCAATCCCTATAACAACAATGACGAGTTCGTACAACCAGAGCAGAGCCTGCCCGCCTACAATCCCGTCGATCCCGCGCCTGCAGCAACACCGGTCGTCGTAGCAAAAAATGGCCTCGCACTTGCAGCTCTGATTGTTTCGGCTGTAGCTTTGGTGCTCACCCTCACCGTTGTTGGCGTTATCATTTCTTGGGCTGTAGCACTGGTGGGACTCGTGCTCTCCATTGTAGCCTTGGTTAAGGTGAAGAAATTCGCCCCAGGTGCCGGTCGAAAAGGTATGGCCATCACAGGTCTGGTCTTGAGCATTCTGGCACTTCTACTAACCATCGTTTTCGGACTCGTCTTTGCGCAGTTCGGCGCTATCGTGGGGGATTGCGCCCAGTATGAGGGTGAGGAGCTTCAAACCTGCATCGAGCAGCAGCTCGTTAACCAGTAGTAGCTACTACTACCTAGGTGAGGTGGTTACCGTGGTCAAGAGCTACGGTAACCACTTTTTTGCTTATTGGCACAGATACCTGGGTAGAGAGATCAAGCTACGAGTGCGAGGTGCAGCCATGTGTAGACGCGCAAAATACTCATTTGCTGTGTAATCCGGACCACGGCTCAGCCTGGTGCTGGACTTTCGACTTTTGCCGGGGCGCTGGCGGTAGATATGCATGCGACCGAGCCCGGACGAGTATGGTCCCCATATTTGTTGTGGCTTTTTATAGACCGTGGGCATGAGGTTTCTCTCGGACCATCGGTACAGTTACGTACCTAGGGGGCGCGGGTCACTCTTATACGGCATTATATGGCTGACATCGTGTAAGACTGTGTGTGGAGAATAGCGCTGCGCCCAACTGCTCTTTACCCTAATAACGTCCTATTTGGGGGTGGGTAACCTTTACGCAGCGATCGCGGAGGCCCAGTTATGTGCTGGTTTAGATTTTCATGCTTCACCCATTAAAAAACGCATGTGGAGTCCGACACCCCTCGTCGACGCCGAGATCGATAGTGCGTGGACAGCCCAGCAAGGTGCCGGTTCTGCTGCTCCCTCACCACAGCTGACGCAGGTGCAACGGTGAGTTACTACAAGTAGTGCGGGTCTGTTATGCAGATATAGCTAGTGTGGCACTGGAGTAATAGAGTGTATACGCGATCTTCCCATCGAGGTCACCTCACCGCGGCTGAAATCGGCCACTAATACGATATATGGCCTGCCGTATTCGCTTGGGAATGAGCGAAATTTTTAGACCCCTCGGACTATCCGAGGGGTCTAAAATTGTGATATTAACGTCCAGCGTTAGTCAAGATAATCGCGCAGTACTTGGGAACGCGAGGGGTGGCGCAGCTTAGACATGGTTTTAGATTCGATCTGCCTGATACGCTCGCGTGTAACACCATAGACCTGGCCGATTTCGTCCAAGGTTCGTGGCATGCCATCCGTGAGCCCGAAGCGAAGTCTCACAACTCCAGCTTCACGTTCGGTGAGGGTATGGAGGACATCTTGCAGTTGGTCCTGCAAAAGCGTGAACGACACCGCATCGACTGCGATAACGGCCTCAGAATCTTCAATGAAATCACCCAGCTGGCTATCGCCTTCGTCACCGATCGTCTGGTCCAGCGAAATGGGCTCGCGCGCATACTGCTGAATTTCGAGGACTTTTTCCTCGGTGATATCCATTTCCTTGGCAAGTTCTTGCGGAGTGGGTTCACGGCCAAGATCCTGAAGCAGTTCACGCTGAATGCGTCCGAGCTTATTTATGACCTCCACCATATGGACTGGAATGCGGATCGTTCGTGCTTGGTCGGCCATAGCGCGGGTAATAGCCTGCCTAATCCACCACGTGGCGTAAGTTGAGAATTTGTAGCCCTTGGTATAGTCAAATTTTTCCACAGCACGAATGAGTCCAAGGTTGCCCTCTTGAATCAGATCAAGAAAAGCCATACCCCGGCCGGTATAGCGCTTCGCCAAGGAAACGACGAGACGTAGGTTTGCTTCGAGTAGGTGGTTCTTGGCCTTGCGGCCATCGCGAGCGATAGCCCTGAGGTCGCGCTTGACTGCGGGGGTCAGTTTCGCTTCCTTATCGCCATTATGAAAAGCTTCTGTCATCTGGTCCATGCGGTAGGTTGCATAGAGTCCAGCCTCGATTCGCTTAGCGAGTGAAACTTCTTCCTCAGCATTGAGCAGCGCAACTTTACCGATCTGTTTGAGGTATGCGCGAACCGAGTCGGCTGAGGCCGTAAGCTCGGCATCCTTACGGGCTTGACGCAAGGCTGCGGACTCATCCTCGTCCCATACCGACGACCCATCGTCCTCGTCGTCTTCAGCATCCTCGTCGTCGTCATCTGGGACGTCGAGTTCATCGATTTCAGCGCTGAAATCCTCAGCATCATCGTCAATCAAAGTATCATCGGCGATGAGATCAACGTCAACGTCTTCATCGGAGGACTCGTCGAGAACGCCGGTATCTTCTACCTCGACAACAGGTTCTGCAACTTTTTTAGTCCGAGTCTTTTTGGCCGTCTTCTTCGCAGATTTCTTTGCAGTCTTTTTAGCTCGAGTTTTCGGTTTTTCCGACTCCGGAGCGTCTTCGGCTTTGGGCTGCACCTTACGGGAGCTAGCAACCTTCCGAGAGACCTTTTTAGGCAAAGACGCCGACTCTTCGGAACCTGCGTCGGCTTCGGCTTCGGCTCTAGTCGCGCTCTGAGCAGATTTTGTCCGCGTGACCTTCTTCGCTACCTTCTTCACGACCCGCTTGGTAGTCGATTCGGTGTCAGTACTTTCCTCTACTTGAGCGCTGGATACAGTTGGCTCTTGCGATGTCGATGCGCTCTTACTGGTAGCTTTTCTGGTTACCTTGCGGGTCGTCTTACGCGCTACTTTCTTTGCTGCAGTCTTTTTCGTTTCAGTCACAATTGCCCCTTCTCCGGCGTGGTCACTACGTTAACGACAAAAATAAACTCTATGCACATTAGTGACCATCACTATGATGCTTATTCCAGCATAAAGAAAAATTAACAGTTATGCCGATATCCCCGTGCGATACCCACGAGTCTTTCCTATAACAAAGTCCATGGTACTGCTAGTTTCCCGGGTGGGAACGAGAGATATTGACGTGTCTCGGTGATCTTAATGTCAGTCCGTTAAGGGTGAAGGGTAGTTCGCAGGGGACGTATCAGGTCTATGCGCTGCGCGTAGTGACTTTATTATTAAGATCATAGAATCCGGGGAGAGCCAAACCTTGGGTCTCCGTCAGACAAACGGCAATTATAGAGCACGCGCAGGCAAAAGCCTAAATAATACTCTGGAATTAGCTGCGTTGGATTCTCCTCGGAAATATCCAACGCAGCGACACTAAGCAATCTAGCGGTAATCTAGGGGAATAAGCGGTGCTCGACCGCCAGTGCAGCACCCACGATACCAGCGCGATTACGCAATTTTGCTGCAATAACAGGGGTCTCATTGCTTAGTTTCGGAATCCACTTGTCGCCCTTGCGGGAGATGCCACCGCCGGCGATGAACAGCGTGGGATTAAAGATCCTCTCGTATTCCTTGAGAACTGTGGATACCCGAGCGGCCCACTTGGTGTAGCCAATCTCGTCCCTGTCTTTAGCGGAAGACGAAGCGAATGACTCAGCTTCACGTCCCTCGACGATCATATGCCCTACCTCTGTATTTGGAAACAGGGTGCCATCTACAATGAAGGCGGATCCGATACCGGTACCGAAGGTTAGCAAAATAACTGCACCCTTTGATGCTTTTTCGTCGCCGAAGGTCACTTCGGCCAAGCCGGCGGCATCAGCGTCGTTGAGTACGCTGATCAGGCGAGCCTCGCCGAGGTGATGAGCAAATAACTCGCGAACATCTACGCCAATCCACGAGGGGTCGATATTAGCTGCGGAAAGCACGAACTGATTTTTGATCACCGAGGGGAGGGTGATGCCGACCGGCCCATCCCATCCTGCGATTCTTAAGATCTCGTTGCACGTGTCCGCAACGGCTTGAGGGGTGGCGGGCTTCGGCGTCAAAATCTTAATGCGATCACCGACGAATTCGCCGGTATCCAAGTCAACGCGAGCTCCTTTAATTCCAGAGCCGCCAACATCGATTCCAAATCCAATTCTGCTCATGGCGCATAGTTTAGTGGACGAGTACGAGACCATCCCAATATCCTGATAGTGATAAATCTTAAATTCTCCGAGAGCTTTATAAGCTCTTAAAATAGGTACTCACATGGAGAAAGTCGCTGTGTAGCTGCAAGTAGGAGCGCTTTTTTGCTTGCATAAACGCTGCTGCATTATGGTATTGCTTGCTCGAAAATGGGAAAGAGTGTGACAAGAAACTCGATTCCGTGTATAAATAGCGACAACTAACACTTCACAATCTCGCATCCTTTGAGAGGGTGCAGCTAGCTAAACCGAAAGCGAGGGGATCGAAGGTATGGCTACCGACTATGACGCACCACGCCGTCGTTCCGACGATGACATTGAGGCCGATTCTCTCGAAGGTCTCAAGGCTCAAGAATCAGCTTCATCGACACTCGATGATGACGATGAGATGGTCGATTCCTTTGAGATCCCCACAGCCGATCTCACAGGCGAGGAATTGAACGTTTCCGTGGTTCCCCGTCGCGATGACGAATTCACGTGCTCCTCATGCTTTATTGTGCAGCGCAAGAAACGAATCGACCACGTCGAGGACGACGGCAGCATCATCTGCATGGATTGTGCCTAAAAAAGACGCTACTTAGAAAAGTAGCGTCCGCACCTCCTAGTTCAGGGACTGTGTCGCTTTATCGGCTTGATCGGGTAGATAGGCCCGCAATAGTTTCTCAGGATCGCGGGTTGCCACAAGCCAATAAGGGGTGGGGTCTTCGGGATCGTCAAGAACAAGCATCACCATTTCTGGGACCCACCCATGGGAGACCACGAAGGCTGCAGGGTCGAGCTGTCGTCCCATCGCATTACGTTTAGCGGTTGCTGGAACAGCTAGGCTGCGGGACACTACAGTATGGGGGAGGTTTGCTTGGCCAGTGACCAGCCATCGGGTGCCGTCGGGATCTCGTTCCACTCGCACCCGAGTACTCGACATGCTAAGCAGGAGCCAGACTGCAAGAGCGCCTAAGGAAACCGCTGACACCACAGTCCACACTAGACTTCTGTTGAGACCCAGTTGCGCGGAAATAAGCGAAACTACGAAGGTTGCCATCAGCCACCAATACCACGGCACCCACTGGCGCTCGGAGTAGAGAATGGCCGGCTTCGACGCTGTTTTCTTTTCACTGTCACTCACGGTATTCATTGTAGCGGCGATCTTCGGGAAAAAGCCAAGGAGTTGGTCGCTAGGCTGAGCGCTAGGTCTTAGGCTATCCTGCTTGCAGGAGATAACGCGAGAAGTCTTGCGAATATTTAAGTCTCAACAAAGGAATTACTCTGTGCATACCTATACCGAGCCAGTGAAAACAGTCGCCCTGAAATTGCTCGATCCGGGCCTTCCTGTTCCGAGGCGGGCCCACCGTGACGACGCAGGCGTGGACTTGTACTCCACCATCGATTTAACCCTGGAGCCGGGTGAGCGCTCTCTCGTCCCTACTGGGATCGCTATCGCCCTGCCTGTAGGATCCGTCGGCCTCGTGCATCCGCGTTCGGGTTTGGCATTGAAAAAAGGACTGTCAATTGTCAACGCTCCGGGCACTATCGATGCTGGTTATCGTGGGGAGCTTAAGGTGTGTCTCATCAATCTCGATCCCCGTGAACCTATCGTAATAAAGCGTGGAGAGCGCATAGCTCAGCTCCTCGTACAAAAAGTGGAACTCTTTGATTTCGTAGCGGTTGCTGAACTCGATGACACCGAGCGCGGAGTCGGGGGGCACGGATCAACTGGTCTACGTTAGGCTGGGATAGGTGTTCTCAACGCTGAGAGATAATGGCTCTAAGGCGCTGAGATTTAATCAGGCGTTCTAGCTGGCGCCACATGACGTAAATATAATGATAAAGAGGTATCTGGACATGTCACTCTGGCCGTTCTCAAAAGATAATAGTAGTGCCCCCCACAAGTCCGAGACAGAGCCGCTCGAAGCTCACCCAGCTCATGACGCCGTTAATGGGGGCATGGGGCCTTTCGACGGCGACTCGGTCGATATCGATGAGTTCGAGTTTGGAGACTTTGCCCAAGGCATCCTCAATCTAGGTTCCCTACAGGTGCCGCTCCCTATAGGTTCCGAGGTGCAGGTTGAGATGGGACCCAACGGTCCTACGATGCTCCATGTCCTCACTGAATATGGTCGTTGCACACCGGTTGCCTTTGCCGCCCCTCGTTCTGGAGGACACTGGGATGAGGCTCGCGCAGAAATCACCGCGGACATGAGCAAACAAGGTCTCAGTGTGAGCGAAGAAATGGGCCCCTGGGGACCGGAAATTGTGGGGGCAGCCCCGCAACAGGGCGGAACCATCCGTGTCATCGGCGTTGATGGCCCTCGCTGGATGCTACGTATGACCTTGGCGGCCCCGCTCGATAAAGCCGATGATATGGCAGCCTTGGGCCGCGAGATAGCGGCGCGTACTTTCGTCTACCGTGGCAACGATCCGATTCTTCCTGGTACCTCTTTGCCGGTAGCTCTTCCGCAGCCTTTGGCTGAACAGGTCGCCCAGGAGATGCAACGCCGCTCCCAGCAGAACAACGGTCGAGGTTTCCCCAATAACTCCGTGTCTTTGAATTAAGTCCAGGAGACTATCTGTGAACGATCACCAATCTAATTCTGAGACAAAACCCAATCTTATAGACCAAATGGGCGGCCTCGGGGGTCTAGTCGCATCGAGTGTACCTGTGATCACCTTTGTGCCCGTCAACAATAGATGGGGGCTGCATTCTGGTATCGCAGCAGCACTTCTAGTGGCCGTGGCAATCCTAGTGTGGCGCCTTGTGCGTAAAGAGAATCTCCAGCCCGCCATTTCCGGCTTTTTTGGCGTGGCTATTGCGGCCGGCATCGCTTGGTATACCGGGTCCGCGAAAGGCTACTTCCTTTTCGGAATTTGGATATCGGCCTTGTATGCAGCGATCTTCATTGTATCCATTATTGTGCGATGGCCCTTGGTCGGAGTGATATGGAAAGGGATCAACGGGGACGGCATGGCGTGGCAAAAAAACCCGCAGGCAGTTAGGGCTTATACCTGGGCCACCGCGGGGTGGGCTGTGGTTTTTGCCGTGCGCTTTTATGTTCAAAACTTTTTCTATAATTCCGATGCCACCAATTCCCTGGCCATAGCGCGTCTGCTGATGGGGTGGCCACTGTCCGCACTCGTCATGGTATTTACCGTAGTCATGGTGCGCAAAGCCACCGCGGCCCTCAAAACCACGCCTGCGGATTAACCAACAACGACGAAAACTAGGTTATTGTCATGAACTTTTACCCCAGTTCCACTGAACCAAAACTGTCCACGGGGCAGCGACTCGAGCTCAAGATCTCGCGAGTGGCCCACGGTGGGGAGGGTATCGCCATCTTCGACGGCCGAGTGATCTTTGTCCAAAGCTCCTACCCAGGTGATACTGTCCTAGCTGAGGTCACTAAGGTGAAGCGGAACTTTGCCAGAGCGCTACTCATCGATGTCCTCGAACCAGCACCCGCGAGGGTCGAACAACGGTGTCCCGCAGCTGCTCTAGGCGCCGGCTGTTGCGACTTTGGAGACCTTGAACCCAAAAGCGCCGTGGGCTTAAAGACCACCATCTTGCGAGACCAACTCACCCGCCTCGGTGGACTAGAAAATCTGCCCGACATCCAGCAACTGGCACTCAATCCTTATCAGGGGTGGCGGACCCGCATGCGATTGGGTGTTGACGACCAAGGCCGCGCGGGAATGCGGGCTCTCCGGTCGAATGACGTTATATCTGCGGCCCCGTGTGCTCAAGCAGTGCCAGGACTGCTTGATTCAGTGGTGGGAGAAGAGGCGCGTCGTTTTACCCCTCATGCAGAGGTGATCGTGGTCATGGACGACGATCATAACCGTCATATCGTCGAGATCTCCAAAGCGCCTCGCGGGCGGCGGAGTGAAACCATCACAAAGGTCATAGAAGGCAGCGATCACGCTATCCAAAAAGTCGCTGGATATACTTTTAAGATCCCAGCAACAGCATTCTGGCAAGCTCATGTGGCTGCCCTCGAAACGTATTCGCAGCAGATTACCTCGTGGTTGAAAAACTACGGTCCTAAGTCTCACGAGTTGCTAGCTTGGGACCTCTATGGGGGAGTGGGGGCGCTCGTTCCAGCCATTCGGGAAGGGTCAAACCCCCAAGCCACAATTTACTCGGTGGAAACATCTCCGGGATCAGCGCGCGCGGGGCGAAAGGCTTTCGATAGGGGGATAACCTTTATTACTAATTCCGTTGAGGCTGCCCTGGGAGAGTTGCCAAACCCGGATATTGTAGTCCTCGACCCGCCTCGTACCGGGGCTGCGTCAGGGGTTATCGAGGGTATTGCTGCTGCTCAACCGGATATCGTTATTCATATCGGTTGTGACCCTGCGACCTTTGCGAGAGATGTGCGACGATTTGTCGATCAGGGGTATATTTTCTCTGAGTGCGTGATGATTGACGCTTTCCCTGGCACCCATCATCTGGAAAGCATGGGCCTCTTCCTGCGCTCTTAGGCTTAAGTTACGGGGTAGAATGAGTATTAGCCGTCTGAGACGCTCAGCCGATATGATGGACAATAACTATTAGTGCGTGGGAAAAACAGTGACCCTGTGGACTCCCTCCAAATCTGATCGGAGAGGACCGATTTTCGATCAGTATGAGAAAGGACAAAGGTTTCTCTTTCGCCCATGAGTATTCTCGCAACACTTACACACCCCGCTGATGTCAAGAGGCTCAAGCCTGAAGATTTGGCGCAGCTATCTGAGGAAATACGAGAATTCTTAGTTGAGAAAGTAGCCGCCACCGGAGGCCACTTGGGGCCGAACTTAGGCGTTGTGGAACTCACCATCGCACTGCACCGAGTCTTTGATTCGCCTAAAGATCCAATCATTTTCGACACCAGCCACCAGTCTTACGTGCATAAAATGCTGACGGGGCGCATGAACCAATTTGATACTCTTCGGCAAAAGGGTGGACTATCTGGCTATACGTCTCGGAAAGAATCTCCGCACGACTGGGTTGAGTCGTCTCACGCCTCTGCTTCTTTAAGCTATGCAGACGGACTGGCTAAGGCTTTTGAAATCAAAGGGGAAACCGATCGCTGTGTCGTCGCAGTAGTAGGAGACGGCGCTTTAACAGGTGGCATGTGCTGGGAGGCGCTCAATAATATTGCCGCCTCCAAAAAACGCAAAGTCGTAATCGTTGTCAACGACAATGGGCGCAGTTACTCGCCCACAATCGGTGGTTTCGCGGAGAATCTAAAAAAGCTACGCACTCTCCCTACGTATGACAGAGTGATGGAGCACGGCAAATATACCCTTAAGCGTCTCGGCTGGGTGGGGGAGCGAACTTTTGATGCACTCCATGCGTTTAAGGAGGGGCTCAAATCCACAGTCATACCCACAGAGATGTTCAATGAGCTGGGAATAAAATATGTTGGTCCTGTCAATGGCCACGATTCCGAAGCTCTCGAAGATGTTCTCAACTATGCTCGTGATTTCGAAGGTCCTCTTATCGTTCACGTCGTTACAGAAAAAGGTCGCGGCTATCCACCTGCTGAAAATGACGCAGCGGAACTCATGCACTCCACCGGCGCTATTGATCCTGTTTCTGGACTACCTGTCTCCAAAGATTCTCCTGGTTGGACGGCGATTTTCAGTAAGGCCTTGGTAGCGGCCGGGGGACGCCGCGATGATATCGTTGCCATTACAGCAGCGATGGCGGGCCCTACCGGACTGGTGCCCTTTCAGCAGCGCTTTCCCGCACGTTTTTTTGATGTTGGCATCGCCGAACAGCACGCCTTGACCTCAGCAGCCGGCTTGGCGCTGGGGGGTTTACACCCCGTGGTTGCGGTATACGCGACATTTCTCAATCGGGCTTTTGATCAACTCCTCATGGACGTAGCTCTTTTAAAACAGCCCGTTACCCTGGTTCTCGACCGCGCTGGCGTCACCGGGAGCGACGGAGCAAGCCACAACGGCGTTTGGGATTTTGCGATTACTGGCATAGTCCCGGGTATCCACGTGGCCGCCCCGCGAGATGGGCTAAAATTACGTGAGCTTTTCGATGAGGCAATAGAGATTCAAGGGCCCAGCGTTGTGCGCTTTCCAAAAGGGGCACTGCCCCCAGTCTTTCCGGCCCTGGAAAAACGTGCAGATGGTGTGGAAGTCCTCTATAGCTCGGCTCGAGACGCAGAGAAGAAGATACTTGTCATTGCGGTGGGTCCTATGGCTGAGCCGGCCCTCTCGGCGGTTGAGGCTTGCACACATATACCAGTGGACTTTACGGTGATTGATCCCTGTTGGGTGGTGCCCGTCGCCCCCTCCATTCTCGAAATGGCACTCGACCATGATCTCGTCGTTACCATTGAGGACGGCGTTATCCATGGTGGCATCGGATCGATGATCGCGGAATCTCTAGCAGCAAGCGATATCGATACCCCGATTCGGCAGTTAGCTTTCCCTGAAATCTTTCCGGAACATGCCAGCCGCAATGAATTACTTGCGGAGGTAGGTTTGGATGCTCGCGGCATTACAGCGTCGTTGCAGGGATGGATTGAAACCTTAGTGGCGTCGTGCCCTATTGATGAGACGGCTGAAAATCCGGAATACTAGTCCCGCCTGCCAAGGGCGTACCCCAACATCCTTTAGGTAGCTCTGCAGTTCCCGTTCGCTGCTGACGAGACCCTCGTGGGCAATCGCCCACACCAGAGCGCGGCTATCGGCTGGAGTGATGATATTCTCTTGCGGCACAGCTAACTCAGCTGCTCTTTTGGCCAGCTGACTATTTACCCACTCCAGTTCTTCGTAGACTGCAGGGTAGTGCTGCTGTATAGCACGTTTGGATAATACGGTGATCTCACCGCCTGATGTGGTGTGCACTTTGTGGGGAAGTTCGAGCGGATCTGGCCATAGAGCTGAGTCAGTTCTCTTGGCCTCTGCAATAATTTTCGCCCACGTCGTAGCCCGAGAGCGAAGCCGGTGAGGGTAGCCCTTGGTGCGGAGAACTTTAGAGGCATGAGTCGGCATGGACGATGCTAGAGCCACCAAAACCCGATCCGGCAAAATTGCAGACGGGGCCAGATCTTCCATCGAACCCTCTCGTTCACGCTCCTGCCATAGGGCGCGGGCAACAGCTAATTTTTGGGGGGTTTTCAGAGAGTTAAGGCCTTTGGTGTCGGTCCACAGTCTTGATGGGGCTTGGTAGTGGGCAAAGCGAGTCTGAACGAACTGGCATTCCTGTTCTATCCAAGTGATTTTTCCTGCATCCTTGAGATCTTTGGCCATAAGGCGAGCTAATTCGATGAGCAACTCCACATCGAGAGCGGCATAGTTAATCCACTCCTGAGGAAGGGGCCGCCTAGACCAGTCTTCGGCTCCGTGGCCCTTGAGCAGCTCCCGATCAAAGTAATGCTGAACCATAGCTGCAAGGTTGACCTTGTCGTAGCCTAAAAGCCGTCCAGCTATTTCGGTATCGAAAAGTCTCCCTGGATGCAGGCCAAGGGCCGCTAGGCTGGGTAGGTCCGATATTGCTGCATGGAGAATCCAATCGGCGCCATTAAGGATTGGTTCCAGATATGTTGAAGTGGCTGCGCGATCACTTTCGACGTCGAACAACACTGTTCCAGCCCCCTCGCGGCGAACCTGGAGCAGAAAGACTCGGTCGTCATAGCGAAAACCTGCGGCCCGTTCAGTATCGATGGCAAAAGGGCCGTAGCCGAATTCCAAGACACTGACCGCAGCGGCTATTTCGCGGGCGCCTGTGGCCACGGAGGGGGTTCCTTCGCGTGGGACACCCAAGATTCTGGACATATTCTTCTACTTAGAGTTCACTGAATCTAATTCGCGCACACCCTCGGGTGGCAGACCAGCGACATGAGCTAAGATTTCCGCAAAGGCTGCGACGTGAGTGCTCAGATCGCTTTCGCTAGCGGTCCACGATGCTCGCATCTCGAGCTGGTATGCCGATGGTGGGCCACCAATCTCCCCGAAGCGAACAGATGTGGTGGAGGTGACTGTTCCCCCTAAATTCGTATACCCAACGCCTTCAAGTGCCTCCGCTAACCACTGCCACGCTACCTCCGGAAGAAGAGGGTCAGCTGCTACTTGGGAATCCATATCGGCCTGGATATACGCAACTAAGCGCATATCACCATCCCAAGTATCCTCAGCGTGTGGGTCATGAAGCAGGATCAGCCGACCGAATGCGTCATCGTCGCTGTGTGTTGTCAGCGGTTGATCATCATGAATGACCTCCAAGCCAATGGCATGGGAAAAAGGTGCAAGCCGCTGTGGTGGGCGAATGGTGCCGAGAGAGATTTCTGGGCGTAGCTGAGCCTGGTGCATGGACTCCACGGCGCGCGAGAAGTTCTCCGGTATGGCCTCGTCTGAGCCAGACTCTTTGGGGAGTGGAGATTTGGGATTTTCGGTCACGAATCAAAAGGTATCGAAAAATCTAAGCTTCTGTGAGTTGCCACGCCGCCTATGGGCGGAAAGATGCCGGATATTAGGCCAGCCTGCGTGATGAGAACCATACTTATATTCTAGTAGGGGTTCAATCTTTTGGATGAGTGTCGATATAATGGGTTTAGTTCTAAAGTGCGGGGCAGATATCCCGCTCCAACCAGTCGGCCGGCAGTGCAAAGGATCTTTTAGATGGCAGAGAAACTAAACTTCGAAGAGCTCAATAACATTCAGCGGTACTCACAATTTGCTGTATTCAAGGTGCAGCCTTTGGCGGTACACGAAGGGGAGGCCGAGATTGCGGCTGATGCTCAAGAATTTTTTACAAAGATGGCAAACTCAGGTTTGATCACGGTGCGGGGTCTTTATGATCTTGCGGGTTGTCGGGCTGAGGCGGACTTCATGATCTGGTGGCATGCGGAGCAGTGGGAAGATATTCAGAAAGCCCTCACAAGCTTCAGGCGTGAGACTAAGCTGGGGCGAAAATCAACAGCTGTCTGGTTCGGAAATGGCCTGCACCGCCCTAGCGAATTTAATAAATCCCATCTTCCTAGTTTCATTATGGGCGAAGATCCAGGTGCGTGGATTTGTGTCTACCCTTTCGTTCGTTCCTACGACTGGTATGTAATGGATGCTAAAGATCGCCGTCGGATTCTTGCTGAACACGGCAGGCAAGCCCGGGGATATCCTGATGTGCGGGCAAATACCGTCCCATCCTTTACCCTTGGCGATTATGAGTGGATGCTGGCCTTTGAGGCACCGGAACTTCATCGTATCGTTGATCTGATGCATGATATGCGCTACACGGAGGCTAGGCTGCATGTTCGCGAGGAGCTACCCTTCTTTACAGGGCGGAGGGTGACAGATCTCGCCGAGCTAATTAAAGCTCTCCCATAGAAAAAACCCCGCTATATGGCGGGGATTTTTTACTGCCAATTGCTCAAGGTTGCTCCGGTTGCAGAGTTAAGCATACGGAGTTGATGCAATAACGCAGATCGGTAGGTGTGTCATAGCCCTCGCCCGAAAAAACGTGGCCCAAATGGGAGTGGCAGTGTGCGCATATGACTTCCGTACGGACGTGCCCTAGTGAGCGGTCTTCACGTTCAATGATCCGATCTCCAGCTAGCGGGGAGAAAAAAGAAGGCCAGCCGCAATGAGAGTCGAATTTCTCCGTGGAGCGAAACAGCTCCGTGCCACAGGCCCGGCAGGAGTAAATCCCCGATGTTGTTGTATTAGTATACTGTCCGGTGTGTGGAGCTTCGGTTCCAGCCTGGCGTAGCACTCGGTATTCTTCGGAGTTGAGGCGCTCGCGCCATTGGGAATCGCTAAGTTTCCTAAAGTCAGTCATTGCATCTCCTTATTAAATTGGGTGTGCTTAATACTAGAAACCTACCAAAGATCACCAGGGGCGTCTAGAGCTGCTTCCCCTCCATCAATGTCCACCGTACCGCCGTGGTGGATATAGCAACGATAAGCAATGCCCAACCGGCGGTAGCTTGATAGACATTGAGCCACCAGCCCAGCTGTGGACTCACGATTGATCCGTAATCGAGCGGCGCTAGTGCCAGGTATAGACCAGCCCAGGCACCCCACGAATGCAGCACGCTCATTCGCGAGAATACCGTAAAAACAAAAGGGAAAAGCAGCATCGAATAATACATTTGACCGAGCGACGACAGCAGAAAAACCCCACTGAGAATGAGTGCAGACGTCGTCGTGATCCATACGAGAGGATCGGTGAGTCGAATCCTCAGCAAGAAGATAACACCAACAACAACTATCGAGGCGAAAAGAACCCACACACCCGTGGCGAGAAACGGCTGCAGACCAAAGTAGACGGAGAATCCCTGCCATGATGCATTGGCGTAATCGCGCACCTCGCCCAAATACGGGATAGTGCGCCGGATATAGTCACTGGCGCCTGGGATAATAGGCCATGCAACGAGATTGAGAATAAGCGGTACCCCTAAACCAGCAAGGATTGTCGAAATTTGTCCGCGAACAGCGGGCAAGAAAAGCAGGGGCAAGAAAATAGGCTTGATCAATATGGCAAAGCCGATGAGGATACCTGCCCATACCGTGCGCTCCGACCACAGGCAAATAATAAAGCCGGTGAAAATCAACAGTAAAACTCCGTTGATATTAGAAAAGACAAGCGTGTTCTGCACCGCTTCTGTCATAAATGCGATGCTAATCGCGGTGGGGAAGGCTAGAGAGGAAAGCTTAAAGCCGCTCAGGCGCGTTAGTAGCCCCAATGACACAATGATCGCGGCGGCGTTACAGCAAATGAAAGCAAAGCGCGCCGCAGCAAAGGGCTCAAGAAAGGCGAGAGGCGCTAGGATGAGTGTCGCGCCGGGGTTGTATAGATAATGCGGATCAACGAATGTGTAATTTTCATTATAAACGTTGACACCCTCGATAAAGCGGCGTAGCGCCGTATAGACGGTCGTATAATCGTCGGTGATCGAACCGTTGATGGCGAGGAAGAATAACCGGTGAACCACGAGCAAGAGAGCCAACGGCCATAGGCACGCATTGCCAATAGAGTCCATGGAAGTCCCGCGCGGTGCTGGGTGGTGGTCACGAGCATGCTGAGGCGCGCGGCGCACCCACAAGGAATCAAGTTTTTGCTGGATAGCTAATGCCACTGCAGTCCCACCCTACCTTCGAACGGAGTCTAAAATTCTTCAATCTTCAACCATATATCGTTTCGATCGTTCGTAGTGGAGGAAAACGGTTCCATCATCGGTCGCCGCGAGAGAATGGAGTTGAAAGTGACGCGCGTCGTCGATGTGGTTCCCAAATAGGCGAAGATTCGAGCTATCAATGATGCACGGGCTCAAAGTGAGATGAAGGTGATCAACCAGATCCGCTGACATCAGATCGGTGATGACACGCGTTCCACCTTCCACGCAAATATTCGTCATTCCAGCTCGTCGTAGCCAACCAACGCAGTAGCGCGGGCTGAGATTGGCGCCAAAAATCACCTCAGCTCCTTGATTCTTCACGAATGCTAGGCGCTCTGGATATCTTCTCGCAGCTTTAAAGGTAGTGAAAATCAGTGGGGGCGTGCCAGCAAAAAATTCCGCTGCACCAGAAAAATCCAGTGTTGCTGTAAGAGTAGCAATCCGAGGCGGTAGATCGCGCCCAAATGTGCGGCGAATACGTTGACTTTGAAGATTTTCCACTATGGGGCCGTATTTTTCGCTACGAATCGTTTGCGCGCCCACGAAAACGACGTCGGAAAGAGCTCGCATATACAGTAATAAAGCTTGATCTACAGCATTGCCCAACCCCCCACTGGTGCCTGCAAGAGTCGATGACCCATTAATGCTTGTGATCCCTATCAGCCGAGTACCAAAATCAAATCTCACAGTGCTGAGACCCACCTGGTGGGTGAGGAAATCAGGTGGTGGAGTGTCGCCAGCGGGCAAAATTACAGGGTAAACAACCGGAGCGCTCATGACTAATGAGTCTAATAATAACGAAGTGACAGGTTTGGGATTTAGCGGGTTCGGTGCGCGGCATCACCGCCATCTGACTTCCTAGGGCCTAGAAAATCTGCGAAATCTGCTCAGCTCCAGCTCAATGGGGTTTTGGCTCGTGGATTTGCGTTCAGATGCAATGAGGCATTAAAGTTTCATCCGCACGACAAAATCCCTACCATGGAATGTCGTCTGCGGATGTAGCGCAGTTGGTAGCGCATCACCTTGCCAAGGTGAGGGTCGCGAGTTCGAGTCTCGTCATCCGCTCAGCTTTGAACACAAAGCTATGCGCGATTAGCTCAGCGGGAGAGCGCTTCCCTGACACGGAAGAGGTCACTGGTTCAATCCCAGTATCGCGCACCAGAGCAAAGAAGCTCTTTAAAACAATATATGCGGATGTAGCGCAGTTGGTAGCGCATCACCTTGCCAAGGTGAGGGTCGCGAGTTCGAGTCTCGTCATCCGCTCAGGCACTCTTCAGTGCTCCGAGGCAGGAATGCCACGGTGGAATGGCCGAGTGGTGAGGCAACGGTCTGCAAAACCGTGCACACGGGTTCGATTCCCGTTTCCACCTCCAATTTTGCGCGTTTAGCTCAGCGGGAGAGCGCTTCCTTCACACGGAAGAGGTCACTGGTTCGATCCCAGTATCGCGCACCAACCCTTGACAAACTCATGCGGATGTAGCGCAGTTGGTAGCGCATCACCTTGCCAAGGTGAGGGTCGCGAGTTCGAGTCTCGTCATCCGCTCCATGCATCACCCAGCTGATACTTATGCCCAATACAATCGAGGCATTTGTCCCTGCTGGGTGCTTTCTTTTAGCAACAAGTATCTTGATAAGTAGAGTGCGATAAATCGCCTGTGCCATCAGATTAACGCTGTACCGCGGACAAGCCATCAGGTACGTCGGAGGAGTCGTGCTCAGTGATCTGCGAATCCGCGCCAACCCCTATATTTGGCTTTCGGAACTGACATCACTGGAGTGAGAGGTCTGCGGCATGCCCCAATCGCCCATCGAATTTTTTTACCGGGTGAACCCCTTATATGTGTGGGAGCCCTGCGCTTGGTGCGGCATTTTTACTGACTATCTCTCTTCCATAGGGGTCCGTAGCCTCATCCTCATAACCCTGATTGCGCAACGAGAATATCTCGGTTTGTACGAATGTCCTCACAAAGGACAACGAGCTTGAGATCTGCTGATTTTCAAATCAAAGCTCGGCATATTCCCCGTCCACCGGCGGGCGGCAGCGAAGGAGGAGCACGATCACCACTCTTCCTCTCCTAACCTCATCTCTACTCCCATATAGTCAAGTCCCAACTGCGCGCGTGTGGAGAAGTTAGCGTTGAACTACGGTCAGCCGAATGTGGCCAAAGTTCTCTTTGAGGAAGGAGTCTAGGAAGACTAGAAACTGGAATATACTTTCGTTCAGTTCCTATGAGTCAAGGCATTATGGATCGTTGAGGTGATGCAGCGTGGATCCCACAAGGAATTTCCCGGATCATCTAAAGACAATATCGAGGGCCGGCTGGGTATTTTAAACTCAGCACCAAACTAATGAGGGGTAATAGGCGTAACCCAAAGGGATTGAGAGATCAATGTCTCTCTCCGTCCTCACGGGTATAGCTAGGTGGGCTAAAGGAGGCAGAAAATCCCTAGTCGTAGTACGCTTCGAAATAGAATATCAAGACGAGAATGAGGATATATGAAGGTATTAGTGCGAAAAGTTGCCACCATAGGCTGCCTCAGCGCATTACCGATGAGTGTAGGAGCTTTGTTCCCAGACTTTATCCATCATGCGCAAGCACATGATGTGGTAGTCGGTGGTTCGCCAGCCGATGGGGAGGTCATTGACGGCACCCCACGTCGGCTGGTCCTCGAGTTCTCTGCTGAGCCAAAAGAGGGATTCAACTCTATGGCCTTGACTGACCAAAACCGCACCATTATTACGAGCGGGGAACCTGAGGTAGACGGTCGACTAGTAAGTCTTGATATGCCATCTGATCTTATTCTGCCGCCTGGGGCGTACACCATAGGCTTCCAAATTACTTCCTCCGATGGGCATTCAACCCGCGGTAAAACCACGTTCACAGTTCAAGGGACCGCCTCTGGCGCACCCTCGACTACTCCAGAAATAACGGCTGCTCGCCCGTCGGAATCAGCTGCAATCGATCCCGCAGACACTACATCGGACTCACAGCAGTGGTGGTTGTGGCTGCTAGGTGTAGTGGCGCTTAGTGCTATTATTGTGGCGCTAGCAATTGCCCGCCAACGCCAGAGGAATAAAGGCGGCAAACCTAAAAATGGCCGCTAAGCACTGAGGGAAATACCCAATTAATCTCAACAAATCTTACAGGAGGAATATATTCCTATGAAATCTTTATTCGTACGTCGAGCTGGACTCGCCGCTTCCGCTGTTGCTCTCACCGGGCTCGCCCTGGTTGGCTGCTCCGATAAAGAGGCTGGCTCTCCTTTGATCGAGGACCCCATCGCTACCACGATTTCCCCAGAAGAGGAAATCCTGGAAGATACGCCAGCCCTGACGTTCTCCGATGCTTACGTTAAAGCTGCTGGTGTGGACAGTGGAATGACCGCCATTTTCGGTGTGCTGCACAATAACTCTGATCAAGATCTCCACATCACCAGCTTCAGTGCTGATATTGATGCCGCGAAGTTCGAGATTCACGAGGTTGTCGATGGAAAAATGCAGCAGAAGCTTGATGGTCTAATGATCCCGGCAGGTCAGACTGCTGTTCTCGAACCTGGTCATGACCACTTCATGATTTTGGGTCTCACGGAACCGGTGCTGGCCGGTGACGATCTCGATATCGAGTTGCGTCTAGCCGACGGTTCAGAGCTGGAATTTGAAGATATCCCAGTACGGACTATCTCCGCTGGCGACGAGGACTATTCCATGGACCACATGGACCACGACAAGATGGACCATGACGATAAGATGGAGAAGATGGAGAAATAATTCCATCGCATTGAGTATGGGATAAATAGTGATGGTGGGAGCGGGGAATTTCTTGGGATATTTCCTCCTCCCACTTTCGATCATTCACACGCTTTTCATAAGGCTGCGAGTCCTAGTGCCCGCACAACGACATTTTTAAGGTGATGCAATAATGAGTACGGGGTGTCCGCATAACGCGGGACGCAATTTGAGTGGATTTAGCCGGAGGGATTTTCTCCTCGGCGCGGGGGCATCCGTCGGCGCCGCTTCGGTAATCTCGACTCCTCTAGCTGAAGCTCAGCCAGCTGACACCGATGCGGACCCCTTCCTAGAAAACGCTCGTGTACCTTTTGACGGTCCGCACCAGGCAGGGATAGCAACTCCTGCACAGGCCTTGCTGCGAGTCGTCGCGTTTCAACTTTTTTCCAATAATGATCGCGAATCGGTACGCCGCTTGTTGAAGCTGTGGACGGAAGATGCTCGTCGACTGTGTCGCGGTCAGGCCCCTTTAGGCTCCCTTGAGCCCGAAATGATCAATAAGCCAGCTAATCTCACCATTACCTGCGGATTCGGAGCAAGACTTTTCGATATCATCGGTGCAGCGGACCAGCGACCATCGTGGTTGGGGCCGCTGCCTGCCTTCGAGCGCGACGCTCTAGACCCCCGGTGGGGCGAGGCGGATATGGTGCTGCAAATATGCTCCGATGACCCCCTAACCCTCGCTTTCGCTAGCCGACGCATGCAACTAGCAGCTCTCGATTTTGCTCAGGTGAGCTGGGTGCAAGAGGGCTTCCTCAATGCCAATGGGGCTCTCAAACCCGATGAAACTCCCCGCAATCTATTCGGTCAAATTGATGGCACTGTCAATCCTCATAGCAAGGATGAATATGACGACTATATTTGGATCGATTCCGAGCAAGATGCGCCTTCTTGGGCGCACGGGGGCAGCTGCATGGTCGTTCGGCGCATCAGTATGGACCTCGATGACTGGGAGCGCCTCGATCGCACCTCTCGAGAAGTCGCGCTTGGTCGCGCCCTCGACACGGGCGCTCCCTTGACAGGCGAGCGCGAGCACGACGACGCAGATTTTGATGCCACGGATGAGCTTGGATTACCCGTTATCGACCCGCGTAGCCACATGGCGCTTGCCGCACCGCCGGCGGATAAACCAAAGCAACGGTTGCGTCGCCGAGCGTATAACTTTGACGATCCGCCGCAGCCTGGCTCGCCCCGTACCTCGGATTCGGGATTAGTCTTTGTGTGTTTCCAGCAGAATCCGCTCCGGCAGTTTGTTGAGATCCAGAAGCGTCTCGATGCCGGCGACCGGTTGAATGAGTGGAATACCCACATCGGCTCGGCTGTGTTTATTGTACCGCCTGGAACTTCAGAGGATGGCCCAGAGCACTTCTGGGGCCAATCACTGCTGGAAACCTAAGTTCGTGAAGTGGATCAGAGTCCCAGTCCGGACATAACGGCTCGTCGGTCTCCTCAAGCGATATTTTCGAAGGATTCAAGCATCAGTTAAAATAGCTTGCTAGTTGCCAACCTCGTACTGCGTATGTCTGACCATATCCTTCGTAGTGATGGTGTCGGTAGCGGTTTATCCCATTCTTCTGCGCTCGCGTCCAGGTCTGACGGGGGCGCCTGAGCTCAAAGGAGCACACCCCATATGGCACAGCTTACTGCTGCCGCAAATCCCCATGCCGCTTTTCTTTGTCCCCAAGGTGTAGCCGCCGGTGCTGCAATGCGGGAATTGGACTTACCCAATAAGGGTCCAGAGGCGATTGTGTGCGTTAAGGATGCCACCGGCCAGTTACGGGATCTCTCCTATATCCCTGATCAAGACGTTGAGTTGACCCCTGTTCCCGCTAATACCGAGGACGGACGAGCGGTGATCCGCCACTCCGCCACTCACGTTTTAGCGCAGGCTGTTCAAGCGGAGTTCCCTGGGACAAAACTCGGAATTGGCCCTGCTATCGAGAACGGTTTCTACTACGATTTCGACGTAGCCGAACCTTTTACTCCTGACGATCTCAGGCGTTTGGAAAAACGCATGAAGAAGATTATTAAATCAGGGCAGCGTTTTGAACGTCGCGTTTATGCCACGCAAGCTGAGGCAGAGGAAGCGCTGAGAGATGAGCCCTATAAGCTCGAGCTCATACAGGACAAAGGTTCAGTCGATCCTACTTCTGATGAGGCAACCGAAGTTGGTTCAGGGGAACTAACGGGATATTACAATGTGAATCCGCGCAGCGGCGAGGTTGAATGGTACGATCTGTGCCGCGGACCGCATATCCCTACCACCAAGTACATTCCGGCATTCGCCCTGACGCGTTCGTCGGCGGCGTACTGGCGCGGCGACCAGACCAAGGCCGGCCTCCAGCGAATCTATGGCACCGCATGGGAATCCGCCGATATCCTCTCTGAATATCAGCATATGTTAGAAGAAGCAGAAAAGCGCGATCACCGCAGACTGGGCGCGGAACTTGATCTGTTCTCCTTTCCCGACGAGATTGGTTCAGGATTCCCAGTCTTCCACCCCAACGGCGGGATTGTCCGCCTTGAAATGGAGGAGCATTCACGCCGTCGCCATATTGCTTCTGGCTATTCTTTCGTTAATACCCCGCATATTACTAAGGGTGACCTTTTCCAGAAATCAGGGCATCTCGATTTCTACGCGGAGGGGATGTTCCCTCCTATGCAACTCGACGGCGAATGTGCTGATGATGGCACTGTTACTAAGCCGGCGCAGGATTATTATGCCAAGCCCATGAATTGCCCGATGCACAATCTGATCTTTTCATCGAGAGGTCGGTCCTACCGCGAACTCCCGCTTCGCCTTTTCGAATTTGGTACCGTGTACCGCTACGAAAAATCAGGAGTCGTACATGGGCTCACACGAGCTCGAGGGTTCACCCAGGATGACGCGCATATCTACTGTACCGAGGACCAACTCGAGCGTGAGCTCACCACAGTCTTAGATTTCATCATTTCTCTGCTCCGCGATTATGGCTTGGATGATTTCTACCTTGAGCTTTCCACCAAGGACCCCAATAAATTTGTGGGTTCGGATGAAATTTGGGAGAAATCGACCGCGATCTTGCAGCGAGTCGCAGACAATTCGGGCCTCGAATTGGTACCCGACCCGGCAGGTGCAGCTTTCTATGGCCCGAAGATCTCGGTACAGGCGCGCGATGCCATTGGGCGCACGTGGCAAATGTCCACGGTACAACTAGATTTCAATCTGCCAGAACGTTTCGATCTGGAGTACACTGCCTCTGACGGGTCCAAGAAGCGCCCTATTATGATTCACCGTGCACTTTTTGGTTCGATTGAAAGATTCTTCGGAGTGCTTCTCGAGCACTATGCAGGTGCTTTTCCTGCATGGCTAGCTCCGCACCAAGTAGTGGGTATTCCCGTTGCCGAGGCGTTCTCAGATCACCTTGAAATGGTGTGCGGGCAACTTCAGGCCCGCGGAATCCGTGCGAGCGTTGACACCTCTGATGACCGGATGCAGAAAAAGATCCGAAATCACACCCAGGCTAAGGCACCGTTTATGTTACTTGCCGGAGAGCGGGATGTGGAAGCGCAGGCAGTATCCTTCCGTTTCCTAGATGGTAGTCAAGTTAACGGAGTTCCCGTTGGCGACGCGGTAGCGATCATCGAGGCCTGGATTTTTGGCCGAGAAAATTCCCAGCCATCTGCCGAAATTATTAAGGAAAAATTAGCGGCTCGTTAATGAGCCGAGAACGCGGCGGTGCTAGATCCAGAAAGATCTGGGCTAGCCCGCCGCTGTGTCTGTGCGTGCTGATTGTTATCTAGAATAGGATGGTGATGGCACAGGGTAACGACAGCTCGACCGCCGAAGCGAGGGTGAGTAGGCCCTTGTGCAGGATTCGGGAAGCACGATATGGGAAGTGAGTAGCGTGGACGATAGTCAATCCAATTATGTCGATACTGGAGTAGGTATCCCAGATCGACTTATCCGCTTATGGGCTCCCTATCGCATGAACTATATTGTGAACAAAGGCGCTCACGATGACCAATCATCTCAGCGTGATAACCCTTTTATCCGCATCCCAGCGCTCAGCGATGAAGACGGTCTAATCGTAGCCCGAGGTGAGCTGGTGTACTGCGTGCTCAACTTATACCCCTACAATGCCGGGCACATGATGGTCGTCCCTTATGAGCAGAAAGCGAATCTCGAAGATCTCACGGCTGCAGAGATGACCGAACTCATGCAATTCGCTCAGATGGCAGTGCGGGTTCTCAAGCAGGTGTCGCAACCGGACGCCATTAATGTTGGATTTAACCTAGGGCGCTCAGCAGGTGGGAGCGTAGGGGAACACTTGCATCTACATATCGTGCCTCGGTGGAATGGCGACGCTAATTTCATGACAGTCATCGAAGGAACCAAAGTACTGCCGCAACTGCTGCGTGATACTCGCAGCCTCCTGGCGGCAGGGTGGCGTGATCTCACCCAGTCAGATCCTAGCGATATTGGAGCGAACGGTGCTTAGCGTACGAGGACGCAAGCCAGCGGCAGTGCTCACGGAACCGCTGGCTAAAATGCTATTGCAGGTCGGACTGACCCCAAATGCTGTCACCGTTATCGGAGCATTCATTACCATTATTATCGCCGTGACCTTGATACCTACAGGCCATCTTGTTCTAGCAGCTGTACTGTCGGCTCTTTTTACAACATTTGATCTCATTGACGGCACAATGGCACGGCTGCGCGGCTCGGGCACGGCTTTTGGTGCCACTCTCGACGCCACGTGCGATCGTATTACCGACGGAGTGCTATTTGCCTCGATTACGTGGTGGCTGATTTTTAGCTACGAGGCTTCACATTCCCTGATCGCGGCTAGCTTTACTGTGGTTATTGCCTCACAGGTCATCTCCTATGTGAAAGCACGCGGAGAAGCTAGTGGCTTGACCATGGATGGTGGGCTCATCGAGCGCGCAGAGCGCCTGATCATTGGTTTGCTAGGGCTGGGACTCACTGGGCTAGGAGTACCATGGGCTATTGATATAGCTCTCTGGGTTTTGGCAGTCGGGAGCGTCTTTACTGTTATTCAGCGTCTAGCCATGGCCAAAAAGGATCCCCGAGCACTTGACCCCATTGCTCCACCAACCGGGGCGAAGCTTTAAGATCCACTGATGAGAATAAGAGCCTCACGATGACTCCTATAAAAACCAAGAAATTTCTTAGTCTCGCCTCCACCTATGCCTATCTTGCGGGCTGGTCTGTGGTTAAGTGGTTGCCCTTAAGCATCGCAGCTCCGTTATTTATGTGCTTTGCAGATCGTGCGAGTAAAAATGGACGCGGCTTGGAGCAGCTACGCAGAAATCTCATGCGGGTTGTGGGTCCTGAAAATACCACCAGAGATTTAGTAAAAAACTCAATGCGTTCTTATATGCGTTATTGGTTAGAAGCCTTTCGGTTGCCACTTATTGCTCATGACCCCAGTGTCATTGATGCAATTGAGCAGAATATCCAGGGTAAAGAGCATCTGCTGAAATCCCTATCCGAAGAACGCGGGACAATTTTAGTTCTGACCCACTCAGGAAATTGGGATCTCGCAGGCCTCTATCTTGTGCACCTAGCGGGTGGTTTTAGTACCGTAGCTGAGCGCCTAAAGCCGGAGATCCTATACCGAGCCTTCCTCACTTTTCGGGAAAGTCTGGGCTTTACGGTGTACCCTCACCGAGATGAGTTGGGTCGATCTCCCATGGGCCAACTTACTCGCGATCTTGAATCTCGAACGGTGGTCTGCCTGCTGGGAGAACGTGACTTAGGTGGGCGGGGGTTAGAAGTCCAATTTTTTGGCGAAGAAACAACGATGCCAACTGGTGCCGTGAAACTTGCCTTAGATACCGGAGCCGATTTGTTGGTCGTAGCTAATTGGTTCGAGGGGAACGCCGCTCACCCCGGGTGGGGAATAAAAATCTCCGAACCGATAGCCCACACAACCTTGGCGGAGATGTTGCAAGCTCAGGCAGTAATTATGGAAGAAAATATCCGAGAGCACCCCGCAGACTGGCATGTCCTGCAGCCAGTATGGCCAACTGATCGAAGAGGCACTTAAGCTTTTTCATTGCTGAAGTTGACGGGCTATTAGACTGAGTGGGATCGTAATATCGGCCTGTGGAGAGGAGGGATTATATGAGAATCGGATTCGTGTGTCCTTATTCCTTTGATCATCCTGGGGGAGTGCAGGCTCATATCCTGGATCTCGCTGAAGTTTTCCGCCGTCAAGGTCATGACGTTGCTGTTCTGGGGCCAAGTACCCGCCCAGACACCCTCCCTGACTTCGTGCACCCTGGTGGGCCATCCATTCCAATTAAATATAACGGCTCGGTGGCCCGGTTGAGTATTGGGCCGAAAACATTCGCCCACGCTCGAGATTTTATCGAACAAGGGGAATTCGATGTCCTCCATATCCACGAGCCGAACTCTCCGAGCTACTCCCTTGTCAGTCTATCCATCGCACACGGACCAATTGTGGCCACGTATCATGCCTCAGCAGCCAATTCACGGCTATTGCGTTTGGTTCAGCCGATACTAAGGCCCCACTTGGAAAAAATTCGGGGTGGGATTGCAGTTTCGGAAATGGCTAGACGCTGGCAGGTTGAACAATTAGGGGGAGATCCCGTTCTGATCCCTAACGGAGTTCATACTGAATTTTTCCGGCGATCTGAGATCAAGACTAGCTCTCAAAAGGTCGAAATCGCCTTTCTAGGGCGGATAGATGAGCCGCGTAAAGGGCTAGATATCCTCCTCGAGGCATTTCAAGGACTCGAAGAATGCGCACATCTTACTGTTATGGGAGACGGTTCTGTGCGCCCCCAACCAGGTGTGAGCTTTGCGGGGCGGGTAAGCGAAGAGGATAAAGCAAGGATTTTGGGAGCGGCCGATATCTATGTTGCCCCCAATACTGGAGGGGAGAGCTTTGGGATTGTGCTGGTCGAAGCGATGGCGGCTGGATGTGCGGTAGTAGCTAGTGATCTCGAGGCTTTCGCCGCGGTTTCAGATGCCCACTCAGCCGTACCCGCTGCTCGACTATTTAAAACTGGTGACCCAGCCTCCCTGCATCACGCCCTAAAAGAGCTCATTGCCAACCCCCTCGAAAGAGAAAAGCTGCGTCAGGCCGGACGTAGTCGTGCTACTGATTTTGAATGGAAGAATATCGCTGATCAGATCATGCGGGTATATGAGACTGTTTGTGACGGTACGAAAGTGACGGTCGAGAGTCAGTGACTACCATCATTGCGGTCATATGTGCGGTCATCGGTGCGATCTTCTTATTCACGCTTTATTCCACCGCAGCGCGTCTCCATCGTCTTCATATTCGCACTGAGGCGGCGCTCGCGGCTCTCGAGGCGGCACTCGATCGCCGCGCAGCAGTATTTGCGGCATTGGCACCCGAGTACCGCGACCTAACTGCCGGCACTGAGGCGATCGGACTAGTTCCAGGCAACTTTAGGAGACGAAGTGAAAAGGAACGAGAGATTGCACGAGCAATATCAGCTGATGGTCATACCGTCGAACCCGCTATTGTCGATGCTCAAGCACGGGTTCATATCGCGCACCGATTCTATAACGACGCTGTGACCTCAACCCGCAGTCTGCGGCTACAACCAGTGGTGCGTATTTTTCACTTGGGCGGGACTGCCAAACTTCCCGAGTACTTCGAACTCGTTTACGATGAGACCGATTAGAGTCGGCGCTTTTTAACCAAGAAGGAAAAAGATGACAGAGAAAATATCCCTCATGTGGTTCCGCGACGATCTACGTCTCGAAGACAATAAGGCATTGGAATCGCTGGCTGGCCACAGTCGGATTCATGCCCTCTATATTCTTGATACCTCCTCATCGACTCGCCCCCTTGGCCGAGCCTCTCAGTGGTGGTTGCACCACAGTCTCGTCTCCTTGGCCACGCAGCTAGCTGATTACAATATCCGACTTCAGATCGCCTTAGGTGACCCGCGTAAGCTCATTCCACAGCTAGCTCATGATTTAGGGGCACAGAGCGTAGCCTGGTCTCGCAGGTACTACCAGCCGTGGTGTGAGATGGACGCCCATATCAAGAGCATGGTGCATGAGAGTGGAATTGAAGCCCACAGTTACCCCGGACACCTTCTACTTGAACCTTGGCAGGTGCGGACCCTACAGGGTGAGGCGTATCGGGTGTACACCCCATTTTCCAAGCGCTCGTTTGAGGTTCTGCACGCGCAGTCTTCCGTTGATCTAGCCGATGTTCTTTCCGATAATTCCTTCATCGAGCAACTCGATGGGGCCGGTGCCGATCTTGAGGCCAGTATGGTGGAAATCGCCCAGTTGAGACTCCTGCCAGCAGATCGCGGGGAACCCAATTGGGCTAAAGAATTTCCCTTCAAACCCGGCGAACAGGGTGCCTGGGAGGTGGTGGAGAAATTTGGTACACCAACTAACTACCACAAGGGCAGGGACTTTCCTGCGGTCAAGGCGACCAGTGGGCTCGCCCCTCACTTACGATTCGGTGAAATTAGCATACGCCGGCTCTTCGAACTTGTTGGAGATAGCGCTGATGCTCACGTTTTTCGCAAAGAGTTACTATGGCGAGACTTTGCCTGGCACCGACTCTATGAGAACCCTCAGATGATAGATACTCCCTTGAGGGAAAAATTTGCTGTCTTCCCATGGTGGAAAGAAAGCTACCGCATCGATGACATTCATCAAAGGAAAATCGCGCCCGATAATAAAATGGCAGAATTTACCGCTTGGGCCCGTGGTGAGACTGGAATCCCATTGGTCGATGCCGGGATGCGGGAACTGATGCGAACGGGCACGATGCACAATCGGGTTCGCATGGTTGTCGGCTCCCTGCTCACTAAAAACCTTGGAACCCACTGGATAATGGGTGAGGAGTGGTTCTGGGACAGTTTGGTGGACGCTGACCTAGCCTCCAATACCTTCAATTGGCAGTGGGTAGCTGGCTGCGGCGACGATGCGGCCCCATATTTCCGTATCTTCAATCCCATCACACAGCAGCAGCGCTTCGACGCAGATTACCATTACTGCTCATCGTGGGTTCCAGAGCTCCACACCCCCATCTACCCGGAGCCGGTTGTTGATGTGAAGGCTTCCCGCACCGCTGCTTTGCACGCGTATGACGAGATTAAAGAGTAGGCACCCGTCGGTGTGCATAGGCAGCTCGCAGCTCTACGATCGTCCACGCCATGCTGATGAGCATGAGGGCTACCACCAAACTGTTTCTTAGGTAGATAGCCACCAAGCCTATGGCCAAAGGATTATCCGAGGAGAAAAGGTCAGCGTAATGGAAGGGATAAATACAATGACTCAGCCCTGCTAATGCCAAAGTCAATAATGCAATAGCACTTACGAGTTTGCGGTGGCAGAAGACCACCGCTACCGCGACCATTGGGCCAAGCCATGTTATATACTGAGGACTAAATACTTTGTTAGCCACCAACAACATCGACGTTGCAGAAACCATAAAACTCAGCGCCAACTGTGGGTTCCACAGGTCATAGCGGAATACTACAAGCGCAAAGGTTAGTGCCATCAAAAATGTGAGAAGCATGAGCGCTGATGCTATCGATAGGGCTAGGCTTACGGCGGGGCCAGTAATTTCGAAACTTTTAGAAGCTGCATAAAAAAGTTCGTACTCATCCGATCCTGGCTGAGCTGCTCGAAATAGCAGCGGGGTAGCAACGACCGACTCGATTTGAAGCCCACGTTCACCCTGATACGTCAAAGGGGTTAGCAAACGCCAGACTCCAGAGCGTAGTAAAACAGCGATGGTGAGCACGGTTAAGGTGATCGCGCCGACACCGATATCGATATATGTGCGCGTATTTCTATATCCTCGAACAGAAGCCACCGCTAGAAGACCTGGCCACAATTTAACCATGGTAGCCCATCCGATAAAGACCGCGGTCAGAGCAGGATAGGAGAAAAGAAATAGTGCCGCGATTCCAACCCCAGCAGCGGGGTGGAGGTCGAGACGGTAAAGGTAGACCGCACCAAGAAGGGGCGCAAATAAGGACCAAAATACGCTGGCAAAGACCCGATCTTTAGTACCAAGCCCGCGACTGCCGTATATGAGCGCCCCATGAAAAGCAGCGTCGCACAGTAGAATGAGCGCAATAAATGTGAGGAGAAATCTCTCCGGATCTTCTCCAGCGAGCCATAATGTGACCTCAGCGGGCCATATTCCTACGGGTGGATATTCGGCAGTTCCTGAAGAGGCTGGGTCCGTGAGGCTGGCAAAATAGTAATGAATATCAGCGTCTGAATCTACCCAGAAGGGTCGCATTAACAGCATGATGCCACGGCCGCATAGCCACAACGACCACAAAGCGAAGTGGATACTGATGGTGCGAGTGATCTTGGGCATCAATATGTCCTTTTCCGAGCAATGAAGGGATGTCAGAAGAATTCTAAACCAGTGTTTCTGGGTATAGAATATCTCAACGTATATCGACGGGATCAGGGTGTTCTCATTGAGGGTGACGGTGTCCAATTCAAGCAGGAGAAGTACCGATCGGGAGCGCTTTTACCGTATAATTGGAGCTTTGTTAGGTCAAAGAGCTAAATATAGCTATATACAACAGAGCTGAACATATACGTAACTCGTAGCTCGCTACACCTTCAAGACAGGCTGTAGCGGTGTAGAGGAGGAAAGGTAGCCAATGTCAGGCCACTCTAAATGGGCAACGACTAAACACAAAAAGGCAGCAAACGATGCCAAACGTGGTAAGGAGTTTGCCAAATTAATCAAAAATATCGAAGTCGCAGCACGCACCGGCGGCGGTGATCCCTCCGCCAACCCAACCCTCGACGATATGATCCGCAAGGCTAAAAAGGCCTCGGTTCCTAACGATAATATCGAACGCGCCAGGAAACGTGGGTCCGGCGAAGAGGCTGGCGGAGCCGACTGGCAAACCATAATGTACGAGGGCTACGGCCCGAATGGTGTGGCCGTTCTCATCGAGTGTTTGACCGACAATCGCAATCGCGCGGCTTCCGAGGTGCGTAATGCGATGACCAAACACGGCGGCAATATGGCCGAATCCGGTTCCGTCTCCTACCTTTTCACCCGTAAGGGAGTCGTACTCGTTGAGCGCGGTGAACTGGACGAGGACGATATCTTGATGGCGGTCCTCGATGCCGGGGCCGAAGAAGTTAACGCGGTAGGCGACAACTTCGAGATTCTAAGTGCCCCTAGTGAATCAACGGCAGTACGTGAAGCTCTTCAAGAAGCCGGAATTGAGGTTGAAGATTCCGATTCCGATTTCCGTGCTTCCGTCGAAGTTCCGTTGGAGCTTAACGACGCCAAGAAAATTATGAAGCTGATCGACGCTTTAGAGGATTCTGACGATGTTCAAAACGTCTATACGAATATGAGCCTCAGTGACGAGGTCATCGCTGCCCTTCACGCTGAATAACACGAAGATTCCTCGGTGCTGCGAAACGAGCACCGGGGATTTTCTATATCTGCGAGGCGGATGCTGAGCGAAGGGTGATCGAACATCTGTGTGATAGATTGTGTTACTCTGAATTCTCATATCAAAAGATTCTGAGACTCGATAAATGGCTCGATAAAAGGCTCAACAAAAGAAGCTCAGGGGAGAGGTGCGGATGTCTGTCAAGTCCATCGAGGGGTTGCGCATAATGGGCATCGACCCTGGATTAACGCGATGTGGCCTTTCGGTGGTGCAAGCCGGCCGTGGTCGCAGTGTTATCCCCGTGGCGGTGGGTGTGGTTAGAACTCCCGTCGATGCCGCGATAGAGAAGCGTTTGTTGGAGTTGAGCAAGGCCGTCAACGAGTGGATGGATGAGTATCGGCCTGACGTGGTAGCTATCGAGCGCATCTTCGAACGTGGCAATGTATCAACAGTGATGAACACCGCTCACGGCGTGGGCGTCCTTATGCTTGCTGCTGCCCAACGCGATTTGAGTTGTTATTTGTACACTCCGTCAGAAGTGAAGAAAGCTATCTCTGGTAATGGTCGCGCCGATAAGAAGCAAATGACAGCGATGATCACGCGTATCCTCGGTTTGAATGAGGCTCCGAAACCCGCCGACGCCGCCGATGCTTTAGCTCTTGCTGTGTGTCACTGCTGGCGGGCCCCGATGATCTTAGCGCAACAGGAGAATCAAGTCCGAGCCCAGTCACTCATGCGGCACCACAACGGCGTCCTCGGAAAAGCAAAGCAGCAAGCACTCCAGCGCGCCGCTGATATTGCACCGTCCGACGCGGAACTGCGGTCCCTAATACAGCAACAGACACGACCGCGAGGGGCATGGCGCCGCTAGACTATGGTTAATGAATCAAGACAAAATGGAGGCAGGCGATTATGATCGTTTCCTTACGGGGGCACGTCGTTGATATCACCTTAAAAAGTGCAGTCATTGAATGCCACGGGGTCGGCTACGAGGTAGTCGCTAGCCCTAAAACCCTTGGAACACTGCGCCGCGGCGAAGAGACTTTCATGCTGGTTAGCATGATTGTGCGCGAGGATTCGCAAACGCTCTACGGCTTTCGGCATTCTGATGATCGAGATATGTTCGCACTCTTGCAAAGCGTTTCGGGTCTGGGTCCCAAGCTCGCTGTAGCGATACAAAGCGTTTACGATGCCGAAGAGCTTTCGACACTGATATCCGAACATGATATTAAGGGGCTGCAAAAAATTCCTGGAGTGGGCAAGCGCATGGCTGAGCGCCTAATCGTTGATCTCAAAGACAAGGTCACCAGTTTTGGAAGCGCCGAGAGCGAAGCGAATACCTTAGCTATCGACACCCATTCCGCCATTGCCGATCAAGTGCTCGAAGCCCTAGTGGGTCTGGGATTCAGTGAAAAAATAGCGGCGCCAATTCTGGCCGCGGTACTAAACGAATCCCCTGACATCACAACATCTGCTGCGCTGCGCGCAACCCTGGCGGCGCTTGGGAAGAATAGAACGAATTGAGCAACTGCGGAAAAATTATGGCTAGCGTAGAGAAAACCGAATTTGAACTCCCCCAACCGTCTTCGGGGCACCGTCGTCCCGATGCGCCCATCAACCCCACCATAAACGACGGGGAAAACGATGTGGAAACCACGCTGCGACCGCGTAGTTTGACGGAGTTCATCGGCCAACCAAAGGTCCGCGATCAACTCGATCTTGTACTCACCGGAGCGAAGAACCGCGGAGTAACCCCCGACCATGTTCTGCTTTCCGGCCCTCCCGGTCTTGGAAAGACGACGATGGCGATGATTATTGCCTATGAGATGGGTACGAGCTTGAGGATGACCTCTGGCCCGGCACTGGAGCGTGCTGGTGATCTCGCCGCAATGCTGTCTAATCTCATGGAGGGTGATGTCCTCTTCATCGATGAAATACACCGGATGGCGCGACCTGCAGAAGAGATGCTCTATATGGCGATGGAAGATTTTCGGATCGATGTGATCGTCGGCAAGGGACCGGGTGCCACTTCAATCCCGCTGGAACTAGCCCCATTTACCCTCGTGGGAGCAACTACTCGTTCGGGCATGCTCACCGGACCGTTGCGCGATCGCTTCGGTTTTACTGCGCAGATGGAATTCTACGACACTCCAGAACTCACCAAGGTTGTGAGTCGGGCCGCTACGATCATGGGCGTTGAAATAGAACCGGTGGCAGCTGTGGAAATCGCCTCTCGTTCCAGAGGTACACCACGCATCGCTAACCGTCTCCTGCGACGGGTTCGGGACTACGCCGAGGTTCATGGCACCGGCTATATCGATCTGCAAGCAGCTAGGGCCGCATTACTTGTCTTCGATGTAGACGAGATGGGACTCGATCGTCTCGATCGCGCGGTCTTGGAGGCACTTATCAAGAGCCATGGAGGCGGTCCCGTAGGAGTATCGACTCTAGCCATAGCCGTCGGGGAAGAAGCATCGACAGTCGAAGAAGTGTGTGAACCATACCTAGTTCGCGCCGGTATGATTAGCCGCACCGGGCGGGGGCGTGTGGCCACCCAAGCAGCATGGCGCCATCTAGATCTGGAACCACCCGAGGGGTGCCCTGGAACCGGACTGCGCTAAAAAGGGTGTGAGTTTTCCAACTTTCCCTTAGCTATCTGGCACACTGGGTGTATGGATTCAATTTTTCTTCTCATTCTAATTCTGGCAGTGGTTTTTGTGCCTAGTTTCCTCATGCAAAGGAAACAACGGCGCAAAATTCAAGAAATCCATGAGCTCCAAGAGGCCCTCATGATTAACGATCAAGTTCTTACGACCGCAGGTCTCCACGGCACCGTTGTAGGCATAGCGGAAGCAACCGTGGAGCTAGAAACTTCCCCTGGGGTAGTTAGCACGTGGGAAAAGGCAGTAGTCGTGCGCAACCTCACCCAGGAGCAACGCACCCTTCCAGATCACGAAGACGCTTAAAAGCAGGCTTTCTCGCTCAAGGTCCCCACGGGTTCAACCCGCAGGGACCTCCACTATATATGAGACTTCCTCTTAGAAAATCGCCGATCGGTCGAACCATGGCGTAGCATAGCTGGGTGCATATACAAACTGTCGAGAAGTTGGGTCTAGGATAGATTCAGGTTGTTAGCTTGGCCTATGTCAAGCGGGTTAACACACTCGGCGACGAGGTATCTTCCTTAAGGGAAGGGGCACCTCGATAACCTTCATTACACATCCGATACAAGGAGAAACTTCATTGGCTTCGACAACACGAAGCGGCGGAAGTCGATGGGAGCAGTGGCCCAAGAGAGCCATTGCGGGATTCATCACCCTTCTCGTCTTAGTCTACGCCCTCATTTTTTTCACCGGCGATCGCAGCGCGAGCCCCAAGTTGGGTATTGATCTCCAGGGCGGCACCCGCGTGACCCTTGTCCCGCAAGGCTCCGATCCGACCCAAGACCAACTCGCACAAGCACGAACCATTTTGGAAAATCGTGTCAACGGTATGGGAGTCTCTGGTGCAAGTGTCATCATCGATGGCTCGACCCTTGTCATCACAGTCCCCGGAGAAGACACCTCTCAGGCTCGAGCTGTTGGGCAAACCTCACAGCTACTCTTTAGGCCTGTAGCCAACCCAGGAGACTTCGATACTTCAAAGCTGATCCCAGTGGTCCAAGATATGGCTAATCGCTGGGTCGAGGCAGGAGTAGCTAGCCCCGATCAGCTCAATGAAAAATTGGAGAAGATCTCTTCTTTCGCTGCGAATGAAGAAAGCAGCAAAGATAACGCGGAGCAAAAAGATGCCGCGGATATATCGACGATCACGGTGACTGCCAAAGCTCCGCAAGCTCCCCAAAATTCCATTGAATCTGCGGCGCGCCGGGAAAAAATTCTCGAAGTCATGCATGAGGATCGCCAATCGAGTGATCCACTCCGCCAATTTGCAGCGGCAACGCTGCTGATTTGCGACGACAACCCAGACCTCCTCCAAGGCAGTGACGACCCAGCCAAACCTCTGGTGGCTTGCGACCCCGGCTCGGCTGATTCCGAAGAGGATTCCCAAGTCTATATTCTAGACCCCGCACCTTTGCTCGTAGGCGAGACAGAAGGGCCACAAGCGAAGCGCTTGACTGGTGAGGAAATCGACACCGCCCGACCTATTACAGGAGGTCTTAACTCCCAGACTGGTCAGATGGAAATTAGTTTCGCTTTCAAGTCGGATGGTGGTTCCGAAGGCTCTGCTACATGGGCTAAGCTCACGCAGGACTATCTCAAGCGCAACGTAGCCATCACCCTTGATTCCAAGGTGATTTCCGCTCCAGTGATCCAGTCCCCAACTCCCATTGGTTCGGCTACTTCCATCACAGGTAAATTCACTAATAAGGAAGCTCAGGATTTAGCTAATAATCTCAGGTATGGCGCCCTACCTCTGTCCTTCGCCGGTGAAAATGGCGAACAAGGTGGAACGGCCATCACTGTCCCCGCATCCTTAGGTGTGGCCTCCCTCAAGGCTGGATTGATAGCGGGCCTCGTCGGGTTGATTTTAGTGGCTCTTTTCAGCCTGTATTTCTACCGCTTTTTTGGCGTGATTTCTCTTGTTTCTCTGATCATGTCTGGACTCTTTGTCTACGGTTCCCTAGTTTTGCTGGGTCGACTCATCGGTTATTCTCTCGATCTAGCTGGTATCGCTGGTTTGATCATCGGCATTGGTACCACCGCCGACTCTTTCGTGGTGATCTACGAACGTATCAAGGATGAAATCCGCAACGGCCGAACGTTCCGCTCAGCGGTGCCCCATGCATGGGACAGAGCCAAGAACACCATTATCACTGGTAACTTCGTTACGATTATCGCTGCAGTCGTGGTTTATCTTCTTGCAGTAGGCGAAGTTAAGGGATTCGCCTTTACATTAGGTCTGACTACGGTATTTGATTTGCTCATTACCTTCCTCTTCACGGCACCTTTGGTCATACTTGCGTCGCGTCGTCCGTGGACTGCTCAGCCTGCGGCCAACGGTCTGGGTCGAGTTTTTGATTACGTAGCGCGCAACAACATATCTGCCCCGCTGGACACAGCTGCGCCAGAGATGGCCACAGCAGCGCAGCCTCAAGCCCCTACCTCGAATGAGGAGAAGTAATATGTCTTCGAAAACGACTTTGGAAAAAATCTTCACCGGTGAGGGTGGGTTGGATTTCGTCGGCAAGCGCCGGGTGAGCTATATGGTCACGCTTGCCATCATTGTGGTCTGCTTACTGTGCATTCTTTTCCGCGGCTTTAATTTGGGAATTGATTTCCAGGGCGGCACCAAGATGAATATGCCTGCCGGCAACCTTGACAAGGTAGCAGTTTCGCAAACCTTCGAGGAAGCTACTGGAATTGAACCTGCACTGGTTCAGATCGTCGGGTCCGGCGACACTCGTATTTTAGAGATCAATTCCGAAAGGCTCACCCAAGAGCAGATCGACAGCGCGCGTCGAGCGATCTTCGATGAGTACCAGCCAGAAAACCTTGTTGGCGAGGCTACCCCTGATGTGATTGGTGATTCTACCGTTTCGGAATCATGGGGTTCAACAATTACCAACCGGATGTTTATATCGATGGGCGTTTTCCTACTGGCGGTCTTCATCTATATAGCAATCCGCCTCCAGCGGGAGATGGCTGTGGCCGCCCTAGGAGCACTCGGTGTGGACCTCGTTTTCATCACCGGACTCTATGCCCTCTTCGGCTTTGAGGTAACGCCAGCCACCGTTATCGGTCTTTTGACTGTACTTGCCTTCTCTCTCTACGACACGGTGATTGTTTTCGATAAGGTGGGGGAGAATACCGCTGGTTATCTAGGCAATCGAAAAATGACTTATGCCGAGCATGCCAATCTTGCAATCAACCAGACGGTCATGCGCTCGATTTCTACAACTGTGATTTCGGTACTACCCATGATCGCGCTGATGGTTGTTGCTGTATGGCTCATGGGCGTGGGAACGCTCAAAGATTTGGCGCTGGTGCAGCTTATCGGTGTGATCGAAGGTACCATTTCATCGATCTTCCTTGCTACCCCCTTCCTCGTTTCTCTGAAGAACCGCTCAGCTAAGACTAAGGAACATAATGTGGCTGTTGAACAGTTACGGGAAACTGGTCGCATTGATGCCGACGTTTTAGCGGACCTTGATGGAGCGCCGAAACGACAGATTCAGGGACCAGATCTCAATCATCGAGGCCCTAGCTCTTGGCGCCCTCGTAGAGTTTAAACCGGGTATAAATAATGAAGGTTTTCTCCCGATCACTACTTTGAGAGGTGATCGGGAGTTTGTCTTTGTGCAATAAGGTCGAGCACAGATATATTGTGACCTTCACATTCCTTTGGGAGAGCGAAAAATTAGTTGCAACGGCTCTTAAAGAACTAGGCTGGGATCTAATAACATATCTAACAAGGGGTCGTTATGAAGCACGAAATGTGGGGGCGTGTATGCGTAGCGCTCCTTAGTTCTTTGGCAGCCGTCTTAGCTGGATGCTCCTCCCCATCGTCCCGGGAAGATTCTTCACCACATATCTTTGGCTACGCCGTCGATCGCCCCTTATTGACTACGAATGTAGGTTCGAGTTTGGGACGATCCACGAATGCCCACGAACTAGCAGGAAGGCTGTACCCAGGTATTTACGTCACTGGACCTGAGGGACAGACAATACCCAATTCGGATCTGATGGACGCTAGGCTCCTGCCGGGTGCGCAACAGCGTGTTCAGATTCAAATCTCCGATAAAGCAGTCTATTCTGACGGCGCTCCCATAACATGCGATTCCTTCCTTCTCGCATTTACCGCGGCCACCCAAAGGCCAATTTTTGATTCTGCTATGCCCCTCTATCAGCAGGTTGATAGCGTTGAGTGCGTACCCGGTGGGAAGCTAGCCATAGTAGTTTTCAAAGATAACTTCGGCGAACGATGGCGTCATCTTTTCAATGCGGGGACTCTGCTGCCTGCGCATGCAATTGCAGCGAAGCTGGACATGCCATTGGACGTTTTTAGCAACGTGCTGAAATCCCGAGACCCTGCGGCAATGGAACCTATCGCTCAGATTTGGAACACAGGGTTCAACCTCGATCAATTCGACCCCGAGCTGCAAATAAGCTCAGGACCACTAAAGATTGAATCCATAGGATCGAGTGGGGAAGTTACTCTGGTGCGTAACGAGCGGTACTTTGGTGAAAAGTCTGCTCTCGAGCGTTTGATTGTGTGGCCCTCTGGTTCGGATATTCAGACTTTAGCTGGGCGTGGAGATATTCAAATTGCGGAAGTAGCCTCGACCTCTCAGGCCTCGTGGGTCAATAGAAACGACCCAAATAACCCCTTTACTATCATATATAAGCCTGGAGTTCTCAGTGAACAACTGGTTCTTGGCAGTGGAGGTATCTTTGCTGACCCTGAGAACCGACGCGCTTTTGCCGCCTGCATTGATCAGCCCCGGCTGGCGCATATCAGTAAAGAGTTTTCAGGTGTAGACACCCCTGCCACGACCGTGCGCACCGTGAGACCCCAGGACCCCGTCCACCTCAAAATGCGTGATATCACCGATCCGCACCGCGCAACAGATATACCTGCAGCTACCCGCATCAGCGGTCAAACCGTCCGCATTGGGTATTTCGGCCCTGATAAAAGAAAGGCTGCTATGGTGCAGGCGATTGCGGATTCTTGTCAAGACGCTGGCGTATCTATTGTCGATGTATCCCGCGAAGCACCTAGTTTAGGGAATCTATCTGAGGTTCTTGGCAATGAATTCGGGGTGTACTACAGCCAAGAAGGGGGAGCTGATGCCAATCTGCTCTCTGTCGACCCTATGCTAGAGTTCCCGATCCGAGCTACCTCTACATCGAATATAGGCGCGACTCGTGAAGCCGAACAACGCAGTTGGGATTTAGTCCCCAGTATCCCCATCGCTGTAGAACCCCGTATTTATATCATTGACAAGAAGATCGCCAACGTGGTGGAAAATACCGATCTCTACGGACTGAGCTGGAATATTGATCGCTGGCAGGAGTAAGGCTGCCCCCGAAGGTGAATTCTGAGATTTGCTGCTAGACCAAATTCCTCATACCTTTTAGGGGTATGAAGCTATAACCTCGATTCCGCTCACTTCAGGCGGTTGGATGAGGCCTAGTCCTCGATTGACAGAAAGTTTGACTGAAAACCATGACCGTTGCCCGAACAGCCCGCTTCGCCAATTCTCAGCAAGCACTCTCCGAGAAAACTCGCTTCGTCAAGGACTTCCCAGTTCAAGGGGTAATTTTTGAAGACCTAACCCCAGTCCTCGCTGACGGTGAAGCCTTCTCATTACTGGTGGATGACCTTGCAGCGGCGGCACAGAAGATGGGCGCAGACCTCATTGGTGGTCTAGATGCCAGGGGCTTTCTTCTCGGTTCGGCAGTAGCCTACAGGCTCGGTTTGGGCATCCTAGCCATTCGTAAAAAAGGAAAGCTGCCTCCGCCGGTGCACACCCAGGAATACGCACTTGAATATGGGACCGCCGCTTTGGAATTGCCGGCTTCTGGCATTGACCTCCAGGGCAAAAAGGTCGTGCTTATCGACGACGTCCTCGCCACCGGGGGAACCCTTATTGCCGCTACCAATTTGATCTCAGAACTCGGCGGCACCGTGACCGGTTATGGCGTCGTGCTGGAAGTTGCTGGCTTAGGTGGTCGTCATCGTATTGATCAAGCTCCAGTATTTGTGGTTAACGATTAACCGCATATCTTATCTTTCCGATATCGACGAAGTCTCTCTCGGTACGGGTATTGTTAAATTCAAAGTTAAGACAGGGCTAATAGGGAAAGCTGAGATGAGATGAGTCAACGCAGTACTAATAAACAGCCATCTACTGTGCGCAGCATGTCAGCTCGCTTGGCGCGGAGCTTAACCAGCAACCGCGTAAAAGTAAATCCTGTATTAGATCCACTTTTGAGTATTCACCGGCAATTTCATCCGAAGGCCGACATAGCGACTCTCTCGCGCGCCTATGACACCGCAGAAAAACTCCATGCTGGTGTTCTGCGAAAGTCGGGGGAGCCTTATATCACCCATCCGTTAGCGGTGGCCACGATCGCTGCCGAAATTGGTATGGACACCACCACGCTTATTGCAGCCCTCCTCCACGACACCGTCGAAGATTGCGAAGACTATACAATCCACGATCTATCGATGGAATTTGGCGAAGAAGTAGCTAGGTTAGTCGATGGCGTCACCAAGCTCGATAAAGTCGCATTGGGAGCGGCGGCCGAGGCTGAGACGATACGAAAGATGATCGTCGCAATGGCCCAAGATCCGCGAGTGGTCGTTATTAAGGTAGCCGACCGGCTTCATAATATGCGTACTATGCGCTTCTTACCGCCAGAAAAGCAGGCAAAGAAGGCCCGCGAAACACTCGAAGTGATCGCACCTTTGGCACACCGTCTTGGCATGGCGAGCGTGAAGTGGGAGTTGGAGGATTTGGCTTTCGCTATCCTCTATCCCAAGAAGTATGAGGAAGTGGTCCGATTAGTTGCCGACCGGGCCCCCTCACGGGACCGATACTTAACCGAGATTATTGATCAACTTCATCAAGGGCTCAAAGAGGCTAATATCGAAGCCGAAGTGATGGGTCGGCCGAAACATTACTGGTCTATCTACCAAAAGATGATCATTCGCGGCAAAGAATTCGACGAGATCTTTGACCTGGTTGGAATTCGCATCCTCACCGACACGGTGCATAACTGCTACGCCGCGGTGGGCGTAGCGCACTCCCTCTTCGCGGCCATGCCAGGGCGATTCAAGGACTATATTTCAAGTCCAAAATTTGGAGTCTATCAATCCCTCCACACTACGGTGATGGGCGAGGGTGGCAAACCACTCGAGATTCAGATCAGGACCCGGGAGATGCACTTCAATGCTGAATACGGTATTGCAGCTCACTGGCGCTATAAGGAAACTAAAGGTTCGCAGAAGGGTGGCGAATCCGAGGTCGATCAGATGTCCTGGATGCGCCAATTACTCGACTGGCAACGAGAGGCAGCCGATCCCAATGAATTCTTAGACTCCCTCCGCTTTGATCTCACCGCTAAGCAAATATTTGTATTCACACCCCACGGTGATGTCATCAGTCTTCCAGTTAAGTCAACCCCCGTTGACTTTGCCTATGCGGTCCACACAGAGGTGGGGCACCGCTGTATCGGGGCTAAGATCAATGGCAAGCTCGTTGCTCTAGAATCCACCTTGGACAGCGGCGACCGAGTGGAGATCTTCACCTCCAAAGATAGCCAGGCCGGCCCCTCTCGAGATTGGCAGGATTTTGTAGTCAGCCCTCGCGCAAAGGCAAAAATTCGACAGTGGTTTGCTAAAGAGCGCCGCGAGGAGTACCTCGATGCCGGACGTGACGCGCTCGCCGCCGAAATTCAGCGCGGGGGTTTACCGCTACACCGTCTTTTCACCGCGGAATCAATGAAGGCAGTGTCTCGGGAACTGCACTATAACGATGTAGATGCGCTCTATACCGCAATCGGTGCAGGTACGGTGTCGGCAGCTCATGTAACAAAGAGACTAATAGCTAAATTTGGTGATCTCGACGACGCCGAGGATGATCTCGTTTCACGCACACCCTTTAGCGAGCTGGTATCGAGTCGAGTTCCCGCAACCTCCGAGGCTGGTGTCCTCGTTGAAGATGTTCCTGATGTTATGGCTAAACTCGCACAGTGCTGCACGCCGGTACCAGGGGACGAGATTTTTGGTTATGTTACCCGCGGTGGGGGAGTCAGTGTCCATCGAGCAGATTGTCGCAATGCGCCTCAACTGCGTAAAGAACCAGAGCGCCTAAAAGAAGTGTCATGGGCACACGAAGGTAGCGGAGGGGTATTTCAGGCGGATCTCGAGCTGCAGGCGCTCGATCGCACCGGCCTCTTAATGGAAATTACCAAGGTAGTTAGTGAGCAGAAGGTTGTTGTCCTGTCGATGAGTTCAACAGCAGCCGATGATCATATCGCGACAGTGCGCTTTAAATTTACGGTATCTGATAAAAAGCAACTGGGAGCGCTCATGGTGCAACTTCGAAACATTGAGGGCGTTTTCGATGTCTACCGAGTGCTGTGAACATAATTTAACTGCACCTCCCTCGTGCGGGTAGGTGCAGTTCCTTGCTGTTAGCTTAAATCTTCAATAATTCTCGAGCTTTAGCAACCAGGCCAAAAAGTGCCCCGAGAGCGCTAAAGATGGTGGCCGCTATACCGATCCAAGCGGTGGCTTTTTCCAGGTCGGTTTGGGGCTCTTTATCCTCTGTTGCTTCGTTATTAGTGCCACCCTTATTAGCATCTCCTCCCAGCCCGAGAAGATTGGAGAGATTACCTCCAGTGATGGCATTGATGAGAGCCAAGAGGACGTTTTTGAAGCTGGAGCCCTCTTTACTCGGTTTCTCAGGCTTAGGTTCGATGGTAGGAGAAGGGGCTTTAGTTGTGGAGGTTTTCTCCGGGAGTGGGACCTCACTGGTGGTCTCTGACGCACTTGCGGAGGGAGTGGTGGTTACGGGTATTTGTACGGACGTCTCCACTGGAGAAGCCATCGGCGCGCTAGTCGTCGGTACAGCAGGAGGTTCTGCTGCGGTGACTGGCGAGACGGTGGTGCTGAGCGCAATACTCAAAGCGATGGTTGTGGCTAGGTTCCGCTTTAACTTTTTCATGATTGTTTCTGAGCTTTCTTGTGGAGCGTATATGATGTTTCCTGCGTCAGCCGTCCCAGTTCCGTCTCAGAACCAAGGCGGTAAAAGTGACGGCCGTGAATCACATCAGTTGATAGAGCTGATGGTCTGCTAAAGACATTAGCAAACGTAGAAACAAGGAGACGAGTGGATTCTCTGCAAAGAGATTCCACTCGTCAAAATAACTGTACGTAGCTACGGCGTTACTGTAGTTACCGAATTAGAAAAGTTGCTTCTGAGCCTTAGCGAGGAAGCCTAGCAGGGCACCCAAAACGCTGATGACGCTGGTGATAACCCCGATCCATTCACCAATCTTCTTGGCGGAGATATTGCCGTTTGCATCCTGGGAACCAGCCTGAAGGTCCTCGGAGGATGAGCGCTCACCGGTTGGCTTAGGTGAATCAGGGGCAGTGGAGGTTGAAGTAGTGGTCGCAGCCTGGGAAACAGCGGCGGTTCCAGTGGTCAACAGAGCAGCGGTGGCAATGGAAGCCACGGCGGTGCGAATAATTTTCATACTTATCCTTTTATTAAGAGGGTAGATCTGTGTTGAGTGCTTTGATCTTAGCATGAGTGAAAGCAATGCTAAGAATGAAGCCGGGCGGAAGAAATTTTCCTCTCGCTTGTGACAGTAATTGTCTCACAACTTGTGTCAATTTCTAACTTCGCCCTTCGAGTGTTTTTAACTTGCCCCCATTCAAGGGCAACTGTCACCGCATTTGCGATAACCCGCATTAACCAAATAGGTTATTTGCTTTGCCGGCGAGGCTGGTGAGAGATTCCAGGGTGCGCAGGATATCACTGATCATTTTGATAAAATCCTTGACCTTGTCAGGGCTGGGGATGGTATTGCCGTTGGCATCGGTTTCCGAGGACATAAAGGCGAGTCCAGCAAAGAAGGAGTCATCCTTCGGGGCCTCAGCGGCGATAGCGGGGGTAGTCGCGCCACCAATCATGGCTGCAGACAGAGCCAGGGCAGCAACAGTGGAACGGGAAAAGCGCTTCATAAAAGCCTTCTTTCGAGATGAGAGTAAGTGAAGTGAATCTGGCGTTGAAGATGTCAATATTCCAGATACGCCTACAGTGACCAAGATAGGGAAGTTCTTCAGTTTTTTCAAGGGCCCTAGCCAAGATCGTAGCCTGTGCATATGGAAATACCCGATGCCAGAGGTCATTCTCGAGCATCGGGTATTTTCGCTGGGTAGGTGGCCCGGAAGATCTAAGAGCCCACGGTTACCTTAGAAATCTTGACTTCTTTGGCTGGTGCACCGTCCATCGCGTCGCCGTCGACACCTTCCTTGGCGATAGCATCTAAGGTCTTAAGACCAGCTTCATCGATCTTGCCAAAGTAGGTGTATTGGGGAGGGAGGGTGGAATCGCCGTAGTTAAGGAAGAATTGCGAGCCATTGGTATCAGGGCCTGAATTAGCCATTGCGATGGTGCCGCGGGGATAGATCACCGGTAAAGTTGCCGCATCCTCAGACGCTTCGTCGGTGGGGTACTCGTTGGCGAAACTAAAGCCAGGCCCACCAGTGCCAGTTCCGGTGGGGTCACCGCACTGCAGTACTTTCAGGCCTTCAGACGTAGTCAGACGGTGACAGACGGTGTCGTTGAAATAACCCTCTGAAGCTAAGTGCGTGAAGGCATTAACCGTGCAGGGGGAAACCGAGCGATCGAGGTCGAGATTGATCTCGCCGCTATTCGTAGTCATTGTTGCAGATACTGTGCCAGTTGCCTGGATATTGGATGTATCTGGCAAGCTCACCTTCTTTGCAGCAGTACCAGACTCAGCGTAGTCGCAACTTACCGTATCCTGCAGAGACTCAGCGCGGGCTAGAGTCAGAGGTTCGGCTGCAAAAGAGTCCTCTTGATCGATTGACTCCGCCGCTGAATTGCTGGCGTCATCACCGGTGTACTTCACTGCGAGAACAACGCCGCCTATGATAACCACAATTGCTAAAGCTGCAGTGAGAATCAATCCCAGTGGTTTAAGGCGCTCGGCTCGATCCCGCGAAGCAATCTCCTTCTCCAAATCGCGTAGTGCTTCTTCACGACGTTGTTTGTTATCGCTCACCAAAATTCCTTAATCTTCGACGTATGCTAGTGATGGAGCAGGCTGCCCCCCACCCCGTCGGTCATCAACTGCCAAGGTGGGAGTGAAGCGGGAACAGAGTTCATCAGACGATCAAGGGAAAAGCCCACGGACTGATTCGATATCGTCCCCGTTCAACGACTTTAGCCTATCGACGGTGAAGTCGGTGAAGTGGCGCTACTCTTGAAGACTATGAGTACTACACATTTCCACGGAAACGAAGTTCCACTAGTCGGAGACCTCCCGGTGGTCGGCGACAAACTACCATCATTCGCGCTCGTTAAAGGAGACCTAAGCGAAGTAACGAATGCCGATTTTGAAGGCAAGCGTCTTATACTTAATATATTCCCCTCGGTAGATACGGGGGTATGTGCCCAATCGGTTCGAGTCTTCAATGAAAAAGCCTCGCAACTGGACAATACAGTCATCCTCTGTATCTCGGCAGATCTTCCCTTCGCGCAATCTCGATTCTGCGGGGCAGAGGGCATTAACAAGGTCGAAACTGTTTCGAGTTTCCGCTCCAGTTTCGGAAAAAATATGGGAGTTCTTCTTGCTGGCTCTCCACTCGCTGGTTTGCTCGCCCGGGCGGTCATCGTGGTTGATGAGAGTGGTATCGTCCGCCACGTGGAGCTTGTCGAAGAAATCGCGCAAGAGCCTAGTTATGATGCGGCACTTGCGGTGCTGGGCTAAAAGTTAGAGTTCGTATCCCAAAACTTCTTGGAGCCCGCCCTCCAGGTGCTTTAATGTGGTTGGCATGAAGATATTCGGATTCCCCACGGGCCCCTACCAAACGAATTGCTATATTCTGACGTATGAGGGGCGGGCAACAATTATCGACCCAGGTATGCATGCCATCGATAAAGTAGTAGCTCACTGTCGCACTGAGCGAGTAGATCCCGAGCGTATCGTGCTCACTCATGGGCACCTCGATCACACTCGCAGCGCCGCCGAACTGGGGAATCGCTTTAATATACCGGTCTATATTCACCCTGACGACGCTTTTATGCTTGACGGTGGGGCCGGCCTCAGCGACGAATCGCGCGTGCTATTTCGAGCCCACCACATGCCTCAAGTAAAAAATCTACAGGCTCTCCGACATTTAGATACCTTGAATGTCGGAGAGGAGGTGCTGAGTGTTCGTCACGCGCCTGGGCACACAGCCGGATCCATACTTCTGGTTGGAAAAAAGGTCGTCTTTACTGGAGATGTGCTGTTCCAAGGAACCATTGGACGCACTGATCTACCTACTTCTTCCCCAGCAGATATGGAGAAGTCATTGAGGGAGGAAGTGATGGCCCTGGACGATACCCTCGATGTGCTTCCCGGACACGGGGCTTTGACCACGATACGTGAAGAAAAACGCTCAAATCCATTTCTTGCTAAATTCGCATAACTCACTAAGGTTGAAATTCGTGTCTGAAAAGAAGCTCTCCAAAATCTCCGCCCCTAAGGGCGTCCCCGATTATATTCCCCCACGATCGCGTGAATTCTTAGCAGTTCGTGATACATTTCTCAACCACGCCCACCGCGCCGGATTTGAGCATATCGAGTTGCCAATCTTTGAAGAAACTTCACTTTTCGCCCGCGGTGTAGGGGAATCAACGGATGTGGTCTCCAAGGAGATGTATACCTTCGCGGATCGTGGAAACCGCTCTGTGACCCTGCGCCCTGAGGGCACGGCGGGTGTCATGCGCGCGGTAATCGAGCATAACCTGGATCGCGGACAGCTTCCCGTTAAACTTTGCTATCAGGGGCCATTTTTCCGCTATGAGCGCCCGCAAGCCGGACGCTACAGGCAGTTGCAACAAATGGGCGTTGAGGCTATTGGAGTGGACGATCCCGCCCTTGATGCCGAAGTCATTGCGCTAGCTGATCGATGCTTCCGAAGCATCGGGCTCACAGGCTACCGCCTCGAGTTGACAAGTTTGGGTGACCGCCATTGCCGACCACAATACCGTGAAAAGCTGCAAGAATTCTTGTTCACTTTACCGCTCGATGAGGAAACTCGTCGCCGTGCTGCATTAAATCCGCTGCGAGTCTTAGATGATAAGCGTGCAGAGGTCCAAGAGATGACTCATAACGCTCCGCTGATGCTAGATTATCTGTCTGCCGAGAGCCAAGCCCACTTCGAAAAACTAACGGGGCATCTCGACGACCTGGAGGTGCACTATGAAATCAATCCTCGTATGGTGCGCGGCTTAGACTATTATACCAAGACCTGTTTTGAATTCGTCCACGACGGTCTGGGTGCGCAGTCCGGAATCGGGGGCGGGGGCCGCTATGATGGCCTGATGTCACAATTAGGAGGTCAAGACCTCTCCGGAATCGGTTTCGGTCTCGGAATTGACAGAGCTCTGCTGGCGCTCGATGCGGAAAACCGAAGCCTCACCGATAATAGTAAAGTTGAAGTATATGGCATCGCCTTAGGCGGCGAAGCGAAAAGCGCTATGGTGAAAATTATCGATGAGCTGCGTGCCGCGGGGATTAGTGCGGATATGGCCTACGGCGATCGCGGGCTGAAAGGGGCCATGAAGGGCGCAGATCGTGCGGGGGCGCGGATCGCTGTGGTGATTGGCGATTCCGAGCTGGCAGCCGGGGTGGTGAGCGTGAAGAACCTCAAAACTCACGAACAGATCGAGGTTGCCCGCAATAAGGTGATTGAATACGTGCTCGATATATAAAGGATCAGCCCTCTGGCGCAGCCGCTGTCTAACATTCGGTTAGAGAGACCGGCAAACCTAGGGTGACTGCGAGACCACCCGTGGAGGTTTCTTTATATTTGCTCATCATATCGCGGCCGGTTTCGGCCATTGTTTGGATGACATCGTCGAGTGAAACTCGGTGCAGACCACTGCCGAGCAGGGCCAGACGCGCCGCATTGACAGCCTTAACAGCTGCAATTGCATTTCTTTCGATACAGGGGATTTGTACAAGGCCGCCTACCGGATCGCACGTCAAACCTAAATTATGTTCAAGTGCGATTTCGGCAGCATTTTCGATATGTGAAGGGCTTGCGCCCAAAACTTGGGCCAATCCGGCACTCGCCATAGCAGCCGCAGAACCAACCTCTCCCTGGCAGCCAACCTCGGCCCCGGAAATGGAGGCATTTTTCTTGATTATTATCCCTATAGCTCCTGTGGTCAGGAGGAAGTCGCGGTGCCACATGGGGTTGCTCGGCTTCCGAAAATCTCTTATATAGTGCATGACTGCTGGGATGATACCCGCGGCACCGTTGGTGGGCGCAGTCACAACTCTTCCGCCCACTGCGTTTTCCTCATTGACAGCTAAAGCGTAGACGTTGAGCCATTCCATACCCGCTAAAATATCCTGGTGCTCTGCGTCCTCAAGGGTGGTGAGACGCGCATAAAGATCGGGCGCCCGGCGCGCAATATGCAATCCACCTGGCAGTACCCCGCGTGTTGTCAGACCCGAGCGGACGCACTCTTGCATATGTTGCCATACCAGGTCAAGATAGGCACAGACGTCGAGGCCTGAGTTATCGATAGCGCTTTCGTTGGCTACGATAATGTCCGGAATCGGGAGCCGGATACTCCGTGTCAGTTTTAATAGCTCGTGTGCGGAATGAAAGGGATGAGGCTCTCGGGAGCTCGCGGAGCTGGCGGTGTTAGCTAAACGCTGAGATATCCCGAGGTCATCTGCGCTGACAACAAAGCCGCCACCTACCGAGAAATATCTACGGCTGATCGCATCAGTTGCGAAGGTGAGTGCGTTGGGGTGTTCGGCGAGGGGTACGGGTGAGAACTCTAGGTGATACGTGATTTCAGCGATCTTACCGTCTACAGGAATAGCGGTTCCATATACCGGTGTTGTATGAGGGGATATAGTTTCCGGGGCATAGCCTGCTAGACCTAAAAGTATGGCACGGTCGGTCCCGTGACCCTTCCCGGTAGCCGCAAGCGAGCCATACAGAGTGATCGTCACATGATCGCCAGGTTGCAGGGCGGCGGTTTCGGCAAAGATTTTAGCGGCCCGCATGGGTCCGACAGTATGGGACGATGACGGGCCAATCCCGATACTGAAAAGATCCTTCACGCTGATAGTCATAATTGGCGATCGTAATAAATGGCACGGAAAGGAGCACCGTTAGCTCTGCGCTAGGCGGATTGCTTCGCTTGCTGTTATCAGACGTATCGCTTTCTCATCGCGCCGCCCATGAGCTGTGATGATGACCGCCTGCGGACGTTCGGACTCACCGATTGTATTCAGTGCTGTGATAACCTCGGGGACCGTAGCGAGTTGATCAAGAAAAACTACAGGTCGGTGCTTGGCTGACTGGGCTATTATGTCCTCAACTCGCAGCGTTTCAGGGATTGTCCATTGCGAAGAACTGTCGCGCAAATAGTCGATGATATCGGCGGGAATCAATAATCTCTGGAATATATCTCCTTTGTAGATCGGGTACTTGTTCACACGAGAACTCAGCAGCTGGACAATAGGATGATGTGGTTTGAAGATGCGGACCTTTTGTGGGGGCAGCACCTGCATTACCGGAGGCGTCGTGTGTAGCATTTTCCGTAGCGCGACGATTTGGCGCACCGTTTTCTCATTGGGCTCGGCAATCGGTTCGAAGTCTTCATCATAGGCACCGTGCGCAAGGGCGTTACGAAGCTCGGCAAAATCGATCAGCATCTGAGCTTGATCTTTACTTAGTAATTTGTCTTTAACAGCACCATAGACAAGTTGCCGAAAACTTTCGTGGTGAGGGGCTTGTAATTCACCGCGCAAAAGGCTTTCGATATCATTGAAAGCTGCTAGGAAGGGCCAAGCACGGTGGACGTGGGAGTCGGTCGTCGCGGAATCCATATCTTGACTGTAACTAAAAATACTGCCGCAAGGGTCGAAAATTGTTCGATAGGTGAAACGGGTGGCGTCATTACGGATGCGGGTGGAACAGCTCAAGTCACAGAGAATAAAGAGAATAAGTGGAAGGGCGGAGATTGGAAAAATTATGGGCGCATGGTTTGCTTACCGTCCCGGTTATAGACGCGGTCAGACCTTGTGGGTTTCAGTGCGGCAATATCGGATTAAACTAGCTAGAGGGATCAAATTTATTACCCCAACACCAGCGGCTTAGTGGCTGATATGTCAAGAAGTGAGGCTTCAGAAGAGGTCGAAGAAACAGTGGGTGAGCTTTTGATTGTCCGAAGGCTGAGAGTCTAATCGGGACACGAGTACCCGGGTTTTAGCGTTCCGGATCGAGGGCCAACATTCCCCTATACAGCGCGTAAACGAGCATCAACTCTCCTTTCCTTCACTTTTGCTGGGCGCATGAAATCCAAAAGAGGTGTTATTTTTTCTCCAATATTCACGCTCACTCCAGGAACGCTTTTCTGCTATTGGACTTGCGGGGGTCCTTGAGTTTGACAGTTCGCAGTGTGGTGCGAGAGCAGGCGGCTTGGCAGCTGCCATGGTATCGCCGCACACCCAACAGCATCGACGATCTCGCATATTATCAGTTTTTAGTCTCAGCGCTTGGCTTTGCCGGCGGTGTTACAGGAGAGGACTGCATTCCAGATACGAGAGCCAGTAGAACGATAGTAGGAGATTTGGAGCCGTATCAGCGATTCCTACTAACAATAGTGCTGGCTTTAATGTCCAGGCCGCAGGCACGACTGTCGGTCGTCGACGGTTGTGACCAATTGCGCAGTATAAAGCTGTGGCAGCAGCGTATGGAAATTCTCGGAGCGTTCAGCGCTACAATGCCAGTGATCGTTAGCTCCTGCAACAGTGACACGGCGGGAATAGAGTGCATCTTTTTAAATTTGACCCATCCAGATTCACAGAACCAGGTAGACCTGGACCAGCATGCTGAATGTGGGAGAGTTAAATAGCTGTGAGTATTTTCCATATCGGCACTGAGCTGGGACGCTTTGGCCGCGGAACGTTGCCGCCGCTGGTGATTTTGGGTGTCGTCTTATTTCCGCTTCTTTTTGGTGGCCTTTCCGTATGGAGTTACTAGGACCCTATAGGTAGGCTCAACCAATTACCGGTTGCCCTGATCAACTCCGATCAGCCTGCAACAGTGAAGGGCGAGGACGTCAATGCCGGCGAGCTCGTTGCCCTAAAAAAATTATTGAGGGGAAGGCTGTTGGTTGTCATCTTGTATCTGCTGCAGAAGTAAAGAGGGGGTTCGGTAGCGGCACGTACTACTTTGGGCTGGAGATCCCTCGGGATTTTTCTCAGGCAATTGTCAGTGCCTCGAGTCCCCATCCTCTCCGAGCTATTATTAATGCCGCCTTTGATAATGCTGATGGGTTGATTGCAACCACCCTCGGTAACCACGTAGTGACACGAGTGCTCGCAACTATAAGCGAAAACTTGAGAACCGAGGTCGCCGACCAATTGGTGGTGGGATTTTCCACGATCGATAAAGGTTTAGAGCGTGCCAGTGTCGGTGCTACACCTCTCCATGTTGATTATGCTCGAGCGGAAGCGGGGGCTACCGGACTCCGTGATGGTAGCGCGGAGCTTGCACAGAGTATGCGGCGGGCTGAAGCTGGCGTTGTTGAGCTTGATAACGGTGCCACCTTACTTAGCGAGAAGCTAGGGGACGCGGTAGAGGGAGCCGCTGCACGTGCAGCGGGTATGAATCAGTTACAAACTGCCACCAATCAGCTAGGCGCTGGTGCGGAAAAGCTTTCGGAAGGCGTAGAAAAACTTACCGGCAGCGCTACTGGTCTCGTGGCCGCGCAAAAAAAGGGCTCTCGTACCACTGACTGACTAGAGTGCCGAGTTGCGGTTGACGGGCATTCCCCAAGCAGTAGCACTTGTCGACGCTGCCGATAGTCTGGTGTCCGATAGTCGAGCGCGTGGCCTAGGCTCGGGACCGGATCTCATATCTCAGATGCACCAACTGAATATGGGGCAAAAGAAATTTACCATCAGCTCAGCAACCTTGATGCTGCATATCGATCGGGTATCAATCAAGCGACTCACGGGGCAAATCGCCTAGGTCGGGCCTAAAATTGCTGCACGGCGGCTCTGCGGAACTTGTCGTGGGATTCGCACACTTGCCTCCGGCACCTCCCAGTTGGCAGCCGGATCCGAGCAACTCACGGTGGGTGCCGCACAGTTGGCTAGTGGGCTAGTTACTTTAGATGCCGGCAGTGGCGAACTAGCTTTGAAATTGCATCAAGCTCGCGATGAGATGCCCCATTGTGCCGATAATGCGGCGGCCAGCATATCGACGCGAGTCCCAATCTTAGAAACGCGGGATTCTCTCGGACTATTTGGTCCAGGACTGAGTCCCATCTTCGTTTCTTTGGGGTTGTTCAAGAGTTCCACTGTGATCGTCGTGTTGCTGCGCCTTCTAGGCAGGCGCACCGTCGATTCTGGGTCGGGAGTGCTCAGCGGGGTGCTCGCTAGCTATATTCCAGCAGCGATGATCAGCTTGTCGCAGGCTACAGCGATGTTCGTAGTATAAGCAGGTGCCTTACAGTTGCGCGCTCACCATGAAGTGGGTTTGTGGTTATTCATGTGCCTGGTCTCGTTGAGCTTTGTCACCATTACGCAGGGCTTCAATGCTCTCCTGGGGCCAGCGGTTGGTCGGGTGTCGTGTATTGCAGTTATGGCTTTGCAGGTGGTTTCCTCAGGCGGGCTCCACCCACCTGAGACGCAGCCTACCTCTCTGCGCTTATTCCATACCATAGATCCCATGTCCTACTCGGTAAATCTTCTGCGGGAGATGATCTATCACGGTTCGATATTCGCTAATCACCGCGGCGTCATAGCTGTTCTGGTTCTCGTAGGTATCGGTATGGGATTTATGAGCCTATTCATGCTGGCTGCTAAGAGGCGTCGGCAGTGGACGATGCGAGATTTCCGTCCAGAGATGTCCGTTTAGCGAGTTGTATTGAGGATGGCGTCGAGGGAGCACTGGCTCATCTCTCCCGAACGATAGCCGGCATAAAAGGCCTTTTCGCGCTGATCTGAACGACCATGGGTGAAAAGGTCCGGGCGAACCTCACCGCCTCTGTGTTGTTGAATATGATCGTCACCCACACTTCGGGCGGCGGCGAGTGCATCCAACACCTGCTCCCGGGTGACGGGTTCCAGAAAAGCATCGGGTCCTTTGTCGGCAAAATGCGCCCAAATGCCAGCATAGCAATCAGCCTGCAACTCTATACGCACCGCATTCGACTCTGGGCCGGGATCGTTATAGTTGGATAGCCCCAGTGTTCCTTGCAGTTGCTGGATATGATGGCCGAATTCATGGGCCACAATATATTCTTGAGCAAAAGGAGCATTCCGGGCCCCGAGTGTTTCTAACTGGTGGAAGAATTCCGGATCAAAATAAGCGGTCCTATCACCAGGGCAATAGAAAGGCCCCGTTGCGGTACCGGCCACACCGCAGGCTGATCGCGTGCGGCCGGTAAAGATCACTAGCCCTGGCTTGTTGTAGTTAATTCCAATTTGTCGTGGTAATTCGCGTGCCCACACAGCATCTAGGGAAAGGGCCGTGAACTCGATACGGCAATCAACGTAGTTGTTGGCGTCTGCGCCAGTCTTGCAATGGTCGAGGGATTGGGCCGGACCCGCCGGCGCGCTCATCGAGGAGTCTTGGCTATTAAGGCCGTTGAGCAAGCCTAGGATTTCCTGCGGACTTCCACCAAGGGCCCACACAATCAGCACAAGGATGATGGTTCCTGCCCCTCCGCCCAAGGCGATTTTTCCGGTTCCTCCACCGGTACGAGCTCGGGGGGCAGTTTTACGTTGGTTATGACGAAAAGTCATTAGTTCCCTCTCCACCCTGATCACATCGCATGAGCAGGTTTTGATCTGGTCCACAACAAGTCTCTTGATCATATACGTTTCTGCGCAAGCAGAGAGTGCCTCAGTAATCGGTCTCGGTTGCGGCAGTTGAGATCACAGGGACTGAAATTCGGAGATAAGACGGTCAAGAATCTATGGGTAAAGCTGGGAGATGAATATTGGGAGCTTCGTGCAACGCGTGTAAGGTGAATTGCTTAGAAGAGAGTCTGCATTCTTGACTTATTGAGAGAAATGGAAAGGATTTGGTGCACGTGCTGCGCACTCATCTCGCCGGTGAACTCCGCAAGGAACTAGCTGGAGAAACAGTAACCCTCACTGGTTGGGTTTCCCGTCGTCGTGATCACGGTGGTGTGATATTTATAGATCTACGGGATTCCTCTGGCCTAGCTCAAGTGGTCTTCCGTGAGAGTGACGTGGCCGAAAAGGCACACCACTTGCGTAGCGAATTCTGCATTAAAATTACCGGATCTGTTGAACCACGCCCGGAGGGTTCCGAGAACCCTCAGCTTGCTAGTGGCGATATTGAGGTCAACGTCAGCGATATCGAGGTGCTCAACGAAGCAGAGCCGCTGCCTTTCCAAGTAGAGGACTCGAGTAAGAGCGGCGAAGTGGGCGAGGAAACTCGACTGAAATACCGCTACCTAGACTTGCGTCGACCAGCACAAGGGGGAGCGTTACGCCTGCGTTCGGCAGCCAACAAAGCTGCCCGTACGGTTCTCGATCACCACAACTTCGTCGAGATCGAAACCCCAACTCTCACTCGTTCTACCCCCGAAGGCGCCCGAGACTTCCTCGTGCCGGCACGTTTGCGCCCTGGTTCGTGGTACGCGCTGCCACAATCCCCTCAGCTATTCAAGCAGCTGCTCATGGTTGCTGGGATGGAGCGCTACTACCAAATTGCGCGTTGCTACCGAGACGAAGATTTCCGCGCCGACCGCCAGCCTGAGTTCACGCAGCTCGATATTGAGATGAGCTTTGTGGAACAAGACGACGTTATTGCGTTGGCCGAAGAGATTGTTAAGGAACTGTGGAAACTCATTGGCTACGAGATTTCCACGCCGATCCCACGGATGACCTACGCAGATGCGATGAAATATTATGGCTCCGACAAGCCTGATCTTCGCTTCGATATCAAGTTGGTCGAGTGCACCGATTTCTTCAAAGATACACCATTTAGGGTCTTTCAAAACGAGTACGTTGGTGCCGTTGTTATGGAAGGTGGCGCCTCGCAACCTCGACGCCAGCTTGATGCCTGGCAGGAGTGGGCCAAGCAGCGCGGCGCCCGCGGTCTCGCATATATCCTTATCGATGATCAGGGCGAACTAGCTGGTCCCGTCGCGAAAAATCTATCCGATTCGGAACGTGCTGGTATTGCCGCCCATGTCGGTGCTAAACCCGGCGATTGTATTTTCTTTGCTGCAGGTGACACCAAGAGCTCACGCGCGCTGCTAGGTGCGGCACGTAATGAGATCGCCCGCAAACTAGATCTCATCAAGGATGGCGAGTGGGCCTTCACCTGGGTTGTCGATGCTCCGCTCTTTGAGCCCTCGGCTGATGCAACCGCCTCGGGCGACGTGGCGTTGGGCCATTCACAGTGGACGGCTGTGCACCACGCATTCACCTCGCCTAAGCCTGAGTGTCTCGACACCTTTGACACCGATCCTGGTCAAGCCTTAGCTTATGCCTACGATATTGTGTGCAACGGTAACGAGATTGGGGGCGGCTCCATTCGTATTCATCGCAAGGATATCCAGGAGCGGGTATTTAAAGTGATGGGCATTAGTAAAGAGGAAGCAGCCGAGAAATTTGGTTTCCTCCTTGAAGCTTTTGCTTTTGGAGCGCCGCCTCATGGTGGTATCGCCTTTGGTTGGGACCGCATCGTATCGCTTCTGGGAGGATTCGATTCGATCCGTGATGTGATCGCCTTCCCAAAGTCAGGGGGCGGAGTCGATCCACTGACGGACGCTCCCGCTCCGATTCCCGCGCAGCAGCGTAAGGAGACCGGTGTGGATTTCAAGCCCCAGCCTAAGAAAGCTGAGAAAAAGAGCTAAGAGTTCGCAATCACCGCTAAGATGAGGGGGCTAACCATTAGTTGTAAGGGTAGCCCCCTTTAAACCTATTTGACTCGAAAAAGGTGTGGTTTCATGAATTCCCCCCAGCACAGCGAGATCATCGCAGTCGCCGAATCAGTACTCTCTCAACGTTATGGCGGAGAACAGCGACTTGCGGAGGTCGAAGAACTTGCTGGATCCGGTAGCGCTGTGGTGCTGAGAGCTAGGGTGCAACCCTCGCCATTTCTGCAGCAAAAATCACTGGTAGTCAAATATCTTCCCGGTGCCGATCATCCTGCGACCCAATCGCGGCTCATGCGGGAAATAGCGTCCTATCAATTCACCACCAGCATGCCGGAATCGGTACGTCCTGGCCCAGTGCTGCTTGCTCACGATATCACTCAAAAAATTCTCATCATCTCCGATGCTGGAGATGGTGATACCGTCGCTGATCTACTTAACGTAGCTAGTCAAACGTCTCGTGACACCCTATTGCGTGGGCTAGGGCGAGCTTTAGGACAAATGCATGCAGCTACCGCCAGCCGTGAGCCTGATTTTCGAATCCTGCTATCGAGAATGTTAAATCAAAACGATGAAATTGTAGCTCTCAATAACTACCGCGAGGAATTAATTTCGGCGTCCATCCCTTTCGGGATTAGACTGGTCGAAACAGCTGGAATAGAAGTTCCGCCCGAAGTAAAGCGGGTCGCTGCTACCGCGGCACGGCGCCTGATTTCCGGAAATCACCGGGCCTTTACCCCCTTTGATCTAAGCCCCGACAATATCCTGGTGGTCAAAAATCGCCTTCACTTCCTCGACTACGAGTGGGCTGGCTTCCGAGATGTAACATTCGATGTAGCATCTGTCATAGCTGGGTTCCCCCACTTCATTTCGGCCCAAGCCATGAGTGACGAGGAGGCAGATCTCTTTATCGACGCTTGGGTGCACGAGGTGGCAAATTTGTGGCCCAATACAGCCTCCCGAGCTCGCTTAAATATGCGCATCCTTACCGCCTTAGTAGGCTGGTCATTCTTTTCCATTGCATTGACCCATATCGATCTCGACGACCCGCAGCAGGCTAAACTACTCTCCTCGATCAACGAAGATGCTTCCAACACGGAGCGTTTGGTGCAGGCACTATATGAGGCTGTGGACCCGTGGGCCCATGAATTATTTGACGAAAACGCCCAAAAGCTCGAAGAGGACGTCTTGCTGATAAGAAAGGATTTACAGCAAACCTTCGAAGCTCTACGGCGTTTTGCCTCCCGAGATCTTGATGAAGGCATCCTAGACGTCGCACAGTTTGCCGCGTCGATGAACAGCCGGCTGAGCGTCTAAGTAGATGATTTCTGTATATGATTTTTGAGACACATCCACCTGCCCCACAAGGCGGTGATTATTTCCGTGTAAGTTCTCAAGCTCCACTTGCTGCGCGGATGCGGCCAGTATCACTGGAAGAGGTGGTCGGTCAAAAACATCTTTTAGGTGATGGGCGACCTCTGCGGCGTTTGATCGAGGGGGACGGGGCCGCCAGTGTCATTTTGTATGGTCCACCGGGGACGGGGAAGACTACGATAGCCTCACTGATTTCGCAGGCAACCAATCGCAGCTTCCAAGGGCTCTCTGCCCTCGATACGGGAGTCAAGGAGATCCGGGCGGTTATCGAACAAGCTCGGTTTGCACTGCGCAGTGGTCAGCAAACTGTGCTGTTTATTGATGAGGTCCATCGATTCTCAAAAAATCAGCAAGATGCCCTGCTTGCTGCGGTCGAGCGTCGAGATATTCTTTTGGTGGCTGCCACAACAGAAAATCCCAGCTTTTCCGTTGTTGCTCCGTTACTCTCCCGCTCTCTCGTTCTGCACCTTCAGCCTTTGAGTGAGCAGGATATCGGTGATGTTCTGCAGCGTGCAGTCGGCAGCGAGCGTGGCCTTAACTCTCGCATTTCTCTGAGCGAGGATGCTCGAGCGCTACTGGTACAGCTAGCGTCGGGAGATGCTAGACGCTCTCTTACCTATTTGGAAGCGGCTGCAGAAGCTGTTCCAGACGGGGGAGAGATAAGCGTAGATATCGTAGAGAAGAGCATGGACCGGGCGGTGGTGCGCTATGACCGCGATGGGGACCAACACTATGATGTGACAAGCGCCTTTATCAAGTCCATTCGCGGTTCTGACCCCGACGCCGCTATCCATTATTTGGCTCGCATGATCGAGGCGGGGGAGGACCCTCGGTTTATTGCACGCAGATTGATCATTCATGCTGCAGAGGACATCGGCCTAGCCGATCCGCACGCGCTAACTATTGCGGTTGCAGCAGCTGATGCGGCGGCTTTGATTGGTTTACCCGAGGCCCGTATACCGCTGGCGGAGGCCACAATTTACCTAGCCACTGCACCAAAATCGAACGCCGCCCTAAGAGCTATCGATGCAGCGATTGATGATATACGAAAAGGTAAAACTGGAACTGTCCCTGCCCACTTACGTGACGGCCACTATTCCGGTGCTAAGGAGATGGGCAATTCTTTAGGGTATATCTATCCGCACGATAGCGACCTGGCGGTGGTCGCTCAGCAATATTTGCCTGATCCGTTGTGCGGGACTGAATACTATCGTCCCACTGACCATGGCGGTGAGAAGCGGCTGCAACGGGTACTTGAGCGGCTAAGGCAACTAACTCGAGGCTAGGTGCTAGAATAACGGTTTTGTGTGTGCACCCTAGCCAAGGGCGCAAATAAGAAAGAGGAAGAATGCAAACTCACGAGATTCGAGAGCGCTTTACCAACCACTTTGTCAAGGCTGGTCACGAGGCCGTACCTTCTGCCTCGCTTATTTTGGATGACCCCAATCTGCTCTTTGTCAATGCAGGTATGGTGCCCTTTAAACCCTACTTTTTGGGGCAGCAAAATCCCCCCTTTGCTAATGGCACGGCAACGTCAATCCAGAAATGCGTGCGTACTCTCGATATCGAGGAAGTAGGAATAACTACTCGGCACAATACGTTCTTCCAGATGGCAGGAAACTTCTCGTTCGGGCAATATTTCAAAGAGGGGGCCATTAAGCACGCGTGGTCCCTTTTAACCGACTCTGTGGAGGATGGTGGTTACGGCTTTGACCCGGAAAGACTGTGGGTCACCGTTTATCTTGATGACGATGAAGCAGCAGATATTTGGCACCATCAGGTGGGCATTCCGTTAGAGCGAATTCAGCGACTTGGTATGGCCGACAATTACTGGTCGATGGGAATTCCGGGACCGTGCGGCCCGTGTTCCGAAATCTATTATGACCGTGGTCCGGCCTACGGCAAGGACGGGGGTCCAATTGCTGATGACTCCCGTTACTTGGAAATCTGGAACCTAGTTTTTATGCAAAATGAGCGGGGTGCCGGAATTGGTAAGGACAATTTTGAAATCCTCGGCCCACTACCTAAAAAGAATATCGATACTGGTATGGGCATCGAGCGTGTTGCTTGCCTTCTCCAAGGCGTAGACAATGTCTATGAAACCGACCTGTTGCGCCCTGTTATTGAGGTCGCGCAGCGTGAGACAGGAGCCGTATACGGGGCCCATCACGACAACGATATTCGCTTCCGCGTGATTGCTGACCATTCCCGCACTGCCATGATGCTGATTCTCGATGGCGTAACTCCAGGAAATGAAGGACGCGGTTATATCTTGCGTCGACTGCTGCGCCGCCTCACCCGGTCAGCACGCCTTTTGGGGGCAAAGGGACAAACAATGGAGGTATTTATGAATACCATCATGGACACGATGACCTTGTCCTATCCCGAGATTGCTGACAATCGTGAGCGCATTCTGCGGGTGGCCATAACCGAGGAAAAGGCCTTCCTGAAAACCCTCGAAGCTGGTACCCAATTATTCGAAGATGCCGCACATAAAGTCAAGGATCGCGGACAGTCCACCATCGTCGGCGCCGATGCCTTTGCGCTTCATGACACCTATGGTTTCCCAATTGATCTGACCCTGGAAATGGCTCAAGAGGCCGGCCTGACAGTGGACACCGAGGGCTTTGATAAGTTGATGAACGAGCAGAGAGCTCGAGCCAAGGCCGACTCTCAGGCAAAGAAACACGGGCACACCGATCTGTCGATCTACCGAGAGTGGGTGGATGAGCACCCGACACAGTTCGTGGGATACGACAATCTCGAAGCTGATTCTAGGGTTATTGGCTTGCTGCGAGAGGGCGAGAAGGTCTCGGAAGTCCATGAAGGTGACGTCGTTGAGGTGATCCTTGATACCACCCCGCTTTATGCGGAGGCTGGTGGACAGCTAGGTGACCGTGGACGAATCCGCTATGGTGACACGATTCTTAAGGTTAACGACGTACAAAAGATTGCTAAGAAATTATGGATTCATCGCGCAACTGTGACCGCTGGTGGCCTTGGTCTCGGTGATACCGTAACCGCAAGTGTCGATCAAGAGTGGCGACACATGGCTCGCCAAGCACACTCGGCTACCCATATTATCCACGCTGCTCTGCGTCAGGTGCTCGGTCCTACAGCCGTACAGGCGGGATCTATGAACAAGCCGGGTTATTTGCGCTTCGACTTCAACTACACAGAGGCGCTAAGTCCGAGCCAATTAGCCCAAATCGAAGCAATCACCAACCAAGCGGTCGATAGCGATTGGCAAGTGCACACTCTTGAGACTTCTCTTGAAGAAGCGAAGTCCATGGGGGCCCTTGCGCTCTTTGGCGAGAACTACGGACATGAAGTCCGAGTCGTGGAAATGGGTGGACCATTTTCCATCGAATTATGTGGCGGGACCCATGTATCCCATTCTTCACAGATTGGCCCAGTATCAGTTCTCGGCGAATCTTCCGTGGGATCTGGCGTGCGGCGGATTGAGGCTTATTCGGGCCTGAACTCTTTCCGCCACCTCTCGCGTCAAAACGCCACCGTCTCGAGCTTAGCTACAGTGCTGAAAGCGCCGAGTGAAGAAGTACCCGATCGAGTGGCGCAGCTGGCTGCCAAACTTAAAGAAGCCGAGAAAAAAATAGCTGATCTACGTCAAGCTCAACTCATGGCCAGCGCAGGTCACCTACTTGATACGGCGCAAACTATAGCCTCTTTCCAGTTAGTGACCACCACGGTAGCTGCGGGAACACAGTCTTCGGATCTGCGATCACTAGCTGCTGATATTCGCTCTAAAATCAACGGCGCCGGAGTGGTGGTGCTACTTGCACCTGACCAGGATAAAGTTCCGTTCGTGGTAGCGGTCACCCCAGCAGCTATTGATGCTGGTATTAAGGCTGGCGACTTGGTCAAGCTCATTGGTTCCTATATCGATGGCCGCGGTGGCGGAAAACCTGATCTCGCCCAAGGATCTGGCAGTAATAGAGATGGCATCGAGAGCGCATTTAACGCTGTCGAGGACGAATTGCGCAAGCACGCATAACATCAACGGTGAAACAGGAGGACAAGCTACGCTCGTTCTCCTGTTTTTTCAACATCAATCTAAGGAGAAGCAACTGACGATGGAGTCACCGCAACCCGATCAACCCGGCCACAATGATCCCGGATTGGGCCGCCGTCTGGGGATAGATGTGGGAACTGTGCGTATCGGTACAGCGCTCTCGGGAAGCAGCGCCACCATGGCCATGCCACTGGAAACTATAAAACGACAAACTGGCTTCCACGACTACGATAAAGCCGACATTGATCGTCTCGTGGATATCGTTGAAGAGAACGACGTCGTGGAAGTAGTCGTGGGCTTACCGCGTGACCTGCGTGGTCACGGATCAAAAAGTGTACTCCACGCCCAGGATATTGCAGAGCGGCTCGCCCAGAGATTGCCCGAGATTCCTATACGCATGGCTGATGAACGCTTAAGTACTGTGGTCGCGCAGCAAGCGTTAAGAACATCAGGTATCAACGAGAAGGCGGGGCGTAAGATAATCGACCAAGCGGCAGCGGTAGAAATTTTGCAGTCGTGGTTGGATGGGCGACTCGCCTATATCAACCGCCATTTGCCATAATTATAGGTAAAGCAACTAGTCTGATAATTCAATGAGTATTAGTTAAGCTGCCGAGCACTGCGAATCAACCGAGGAAATGGATACGTTGGATGGATACCGAATCATATGATGTCAAGCGCCGAGAGCGTACTGTAGCCGTAATCGTCGCTTCGGTAGTGCTTCTTATCGGAGCAATAATCTATATCGGCGCTAGTATCGCGACCCAGAAACCCTATGATTTTCAAGGCGAAGGTAGCGGAGCAGTGGAATTAGTGGTCATTGAAGAAGGCTCATCAATGGCCGAAAAGGGCCCTGAATTGGTTGAGCGCGGAATTGTTGCAAGTGACCCGGCATTTCAGACCGCAGCCGCCAACAACCCAGCCGCTGGGAATATTCAGCCGGGAGTTTACCGCCTCCGCCAGGGGATGAGTGCCGCTGCCGCGGTGCGGGCCCTCCTTGATAACGACAAACAAGTCGACCTGCTAGATATACCAGGTGGTGCCACCCTCATGGATGTCAATGTAGTCGGAGGAAAGAAACGCCCAGGCATTTATTCTCAGATATCTACGGTCACCTGTTTTGAGGGCTCGACAAATTGCGTGTCCGTCGCCGATCTGCAACAAGCAGGTGCAACAGCCAATGTGGATGACCTCCATATCCCCACGTGGGCTAGGGCACAGGTGGCCGCACGGTCAAGCGATCCGCGCCGGTTGGAGGGGCTGATCGTGCCAGGCAAATACGTCGTGGACCCGCATTTTAGCGCCGAGGAAATTCTCGCCGACCTGCTCAAGCGTTCCTCCAAAACCTTTGAAAATACCAATATCGAAGCACGCGCTCGAGCCATCGGATTGACCCCTTACGAATTGTTAACCGCAGCCTCTCTAGTAGAGCGTGAAGCTCCAGAGGGTGATTTTGACAAGGTCGCACGGGTTATTCTCAATCGTTTGGAAGAACCCATGCGCCTAGAATTTGACTCGACTGTCAACTACGGCCTCGACGATGTCGAGGTAGCTACAACTGCGGAGGACCGTGCTCGAGTGACTCCGTGGAATACCTATGCTAAAGACGGGCTTCCAGATTCTCCTATTGCAGCCGCCGGAACTACCGCTATCAAGGCCATGGAGAACCCCGCACCAGGCGAGTGGCTCTTCTTTGTGACCGTAGACAAGTCCGGTACAACCGTCTTTACCAATACCTTCGAGGAACATTTGCAGGCAGTCGATCAATCACTCGCCAATGGCGTACTAGATTCACAGCGATAGGTTGATGATCTCGTGCCCCGCGCTGCAGTTCTCGGTTCCCCTATCAAGCATTCCTTGTCGCCCTTGATCCACAATGCCGGGTATCAAGCACTTGATATGGACGATTGGAGCTACAGCGCGCACCTTGTGGAGGAAGGAGAGCTGGCACATTTCTTAAAATCGGCTGCCCCGGACTTCTTAGGTTTTTCGGTAACCATGCCGGCCAAATTCGCCGCTTTAAAGTGCGCTGACTTCAAATCAGAGCGAGCAGAGGTAATTGGATCAGCGAATACCCTCGTCCGTAGAGGCACCGGATGGGGTGCCGATAACACTGATTGTGTGGGGATCACTGGCGCCCTCGTGGCAATAGCGCGCTCACCGTTTCGACAGGCTCTTATTATCGGCGCTGGGGGAACAGCTCGGCCGGCAGTATTTGCACTAGGCCAGCTTGGTGTTCAAAAGATCACCATCGTTAACAGGAGTGACCGCGCTACCGAGTTTTCTTCTCTGGCAGCATCCGTCGGGATCGATTTGGCATTCTGCGATTTCTCTGCGGATCTTGCTACTCTAGCCGCGCGAGCCGATATTCTCATTTCCACGGTTCCCAGTAGAGCTTTGGCGGGATATGAAGATGCTCTCGCCCGCACTTCGCTACTCGATGTGATCTATGACCCGTGGCCCACGCCCCTTGTCCAGCTCGCTCAATCGCGGGGACTGGCTGCGGTCGGCGGCCACGAGATGCTACTTCATCAAGCCTATGAGCAGTTTGAGATATTCACTGGTCGTTCGGCTCCCCGAGAGCAGATGCGAAGCGCGTTTAACCAGCACCTCTCTATGGAAAACTGAGAATATTGTGGAAAAGCCCGTTTCTTAAGACAAGGGAGCTCTCGGGCATCTAGCCTTAGAGCTCATGATGGTCGTAGTGACAGGGTTTTGGATGGCAGCACTGAGCTATTTTGATATTCGCTACCATAGACTTCCTAATATTCTTACTCTTCCAGCCCTCGTACCAGCATTTTATCTATCAGATTTGTGGTGGCCAGCGATTGTCTGGTCCGGACTCTATGCGGTGATCGCTGTAGGTGCACGAATAACTGGGCAGTCATTAGCAATGGGCTTGGGTGATGTAAAACTCGCTCCCTCCTTAGGTCTCATTGCCGGCAGCCACGTCCTGTGGGCCATTATATTCGCGCAGATTTTCACCATCGCGTTAGCTTGTGCCCTTAAAAAGCAACGGATCGCCCACGGCCCCGCGATGATAGCGGGGACAGTGTGCACCTATTTCATATGGGGGTAGAATTCATAAGTACCCTTATTCGTGCAATAATTGCCACATGCTTCGATGGACTACAGCAGGCGAATCTCACGGCCAAGCTCTCATCACCGTGATGGAGGGGATGCCCGCAGGCGTGCCCATCACGACTGAGGATATTTCCTATCAACTTGCGCGGCGCCGACTAGGCTACGGGCGGGGCGCGAGGATGAAATTTGAGGCAGATGAACTTAGTCTCCTGTCGGGAATTCGTCACGGGCTAACTATGGGGAGCCCCGTCGCTTTGATGATTGGAAATACTGAGTGGCCTAAGTGGACCACCGTCATGTCACCTCATCGTCTTGATGAACATGATCCCCACGTGGCTCGAGAATTGGATTCTGGTCGGGCGAAAAAACTGACGAGGCCTCGTCCAGGACATGCAGATTTCGCGGGAATGTTGAAATATGATCTTCAGGAGGCCCGTCCCGTTCTCGAGCGTGCTTCCGCTAGGGAGACTGCCGCTCGAGTCGCTATTGCTACGCTCGCCCGTAATCTCCTTCGAGAGCTCATGGGAGTCGAAGTGTTCAGCCATATTGTCTCTATAGGTCGCTCTAAGGTCGATCCCGGGTCCAGCCCTGTTGCAGCCGACGCTACAACTATTGACCAGTCGCCCGTGCGCGCGTTTTCCCCGCGAGCTGAGGCGTCAATGATCAACGAGATTGAAGCGGCTAAGAAGCAGGGAGATACCCTCGGAGGAATTTTCGAGGTAATTGTTGACGGTCTACCGATTGGACTAGGATCTCATACCAGTGCTGAAGAACGTCTAGATGCACAACTTAGTGCGGCAGTCATGAGCATACAGGCTATCAAAGGGGTCGAGATTGGCGATGGATTTGAGGAAGCTCGACGCCTTGGCAGTCAGGCTCACGATGAGATGGTGCGCGATGAATCCGGCACGGTAAGGCGTCTTTCAAACCGAGCTGGTGGTGTTGAAGGTGGTATGACTAATGGGGAACGTCTCGTGGTGCGAGGTGCTATGAAACCCATATCAACGGTACCCCGCGCCCTGCGCACTGTGGACCTCGATTCTGGACGTGCAGCCACCGGGATCCACCAGCGATCTGACGTTTGCGCAGTTCCTGCGGCCGGAGTGGTGGCTGAGGCTATGGTTGCTCTCGTGCTAGCTCGAGCCGTGCTGCAAAAATTTGGAGGCGACAGCCTGGTGGAAACTTCTCGCAATTTCGCGGCCTACCAAGACCAGATCGCCCGCAGGCTAGCGTTTTAGGAAGGAATAAAATGGCTCCCAAAATAGTTCTCGTTGGCCCCCCTGGTGCCGGCAAAACAACTATCGCCCGTCGTTTGTCCAGTGCCCTAAATATTGCGCATATTGATAGCGACGAGCTGATAGAACAGCGGACAGGTCAGCGGTGCCGTGACTTCATTGAGGCCAAAGGAATTGAGACTTTTCGCGCTATAGAGGCCGAGGTGATCGCGGAGGCGCTACAGCTTAACGGTGTGCTTAGTCTTGGTGGAGGCGCGATCGAGGAGGATGCAACCCGAAAGCTTCTGATTGATCATCCCGTGGCATGGATAGATGTGAGCATTGAGGAAGGAGACCTGAGAACTCGCGATACCACGGCGCGACCTTTACTCGATGATATGTCCTACGAAGAACTGGTGAAACCTCGAATTCCGCTTTACCGAGAGGTAGCGGATATCCGGATCCCCACCGATACCAGGCCACCTCAGCAGGTGGTAGCGGATATCTTAAGCTTTATGGAATCCTATGATGCTAAGGATTGTCAATGAGTATGTTGGCCGAGGTGAATGTGCGTGGGCCCCGCCCCTACCGGGTGTGCATAGGGGAGCGCCTCGAAGCGGAGTGCGCTGCCCACGTCTCTAGCCTGAGTCCCGGCCGGGTTGTGGTGTTATGTCAGCCAACGGTAGCTCACTATGCGCACCAGCTTATAAAGCAATGGGCTGAAATTCCGAGCACTATCATTGAGATACCCGACGCCGAGGAAGCAAAGACCTATGCGACTGCACAAAGGCTGTGGGATCGCCTCGGCGAGTTGAAGATCGGCCGACGCGACGTAATAATTGGGTTTGGTGGGGGAGCTGCCACCGACCTTGCGGGTTTTATTGCCGCAACGTGGATGCGCGGGATAGAAGTTATCCACATCCCCACTACTGTGCTAGCCATGGTGGATGCTGCGGTGGGAGGCAAAACCGGCATCAATACTCCCGGTGGCAAGAATCTAGTAGGAGCTTTCCATGAGCCCTCGGCAGTATTTATTGACATCCAATATCTAGCGTCAGTTCCTCAATCTGACCGAATTGCTGGCAGCGCTGAAATAATAAAAACAGGCTTTATTGCTGATCCCCAGATTTTGGAGCTCTATGTGCAATCTCCCACCCGCTGCCTCGATATCACAGGTGACCTTCCGGAGTTGATTCATCGGTCAGTCAGTGTCAAAGCGAATGTGGTCGCGCAGGATCTCAAGGAGTCAGGGTTGCGAGAGATCCTCAATTATGGACATACTTTTGGTCATGCAGTAGAGCGTTATGAGCAGTACCGGTGGCGACATGGTGATGCTGTAGCGATAGGGATGGCATTCGTTGCTCACCTAAGTGAGATCAAGGGTGTGATGACAGGTGATCTTGTGGCGCTTCATGAGGAAATCCTTTCCTCAATCGGTCTACCGATTCGCTATCAAAACGCTGGATTCGAGGATCTCTACGCTGCGATGAGCGTGGATAAGAAGAACAGAGATGGTCGGATAAGGTTTGTGGCCCTCAACGACGTGGCTACGCCGACGCGAATCGACGACGCAACAACTGCACAGCTTAAAGAGGCCTATGCGCGAATTTCTTAGAAGGAGAATGCGATGAGTCGCAGTATTTTAATACTCAATGGGCCCAACCTGGATCGGTTGGGTAAAAGGCAACCGCACATTTATGGTTCGACCACGCTTGCCCAGTTGGAACAGCTCCTTCATGCACATGCCAATGACATGGGTTTCACAGTTACCTGTAAGCAATCTAACTATGAAGGCGAGCTTGTGGAGTGGATACATGAAGCCGTCGATAAACAACAACCAATAATTATCAACCCTGGGGGGTTGACACATACCTCGGTAGTCCTTCGAGATGCTCTTGCTGAAATATCCGAGGGTGCAGGTTTCATCGAGGTGCATCTATCAAATATCGCAGCCCGAGAGAGCTTTAGGCACCACTCCTATCTCTCACCCATTGCCAAGGGGACAATTGCGGGTCTGGGTGTACGTGGCTATCTTTTGGCTCTCGATTATCTAATAGCGGAAGCTAGCTAGAACCCAAGGACCTGTGCAGCAGGAGTAAGATCATGCAAAGTTTGGTCGAAGGTGGCCGAATGGAGTTTCGAAGAAAGGTAATTTTCATGGTGGACGCACGTTCTTACTTTGTTAATCGCAGGAAAATACTTGCCCACGAACTTAAAGAGCTAAATCTAGATGCTCTCGTGATTTCCCACCTCACTCACGTGCGCTACTTGTCCGGTTTTACTGGCTCTAACGCTGGTTTGGTTGTCTACGCTGATGGGCAGGCAGATATCGCAACTGACGGACGATACCTAACACAAATAGCCGCGGAGGTTCCCGATATCAAGGCCCGAGAAGCCCGCGCATGTGCCCCGGATCTCATCAAGGGTCTCAGCGGCGTTGCTCGACTGGGTTTCGAAGCTGACTTTGTCACGGTAACTCAGCTGGAGATTTTAAAGAAAGCTGCTGGCGAGGGTCTCGAACTAGTCCCTGTCACCCAGGTCATTGAAAAGATGCGCCGTATTAAAGGAGAAGAGGAACAAGAGCGGTTGCGACGTGTCGCAGATATAGCAAATTCCGCCTTTCAAGAACTTCTCGATGAGGGTGGCATCCGAGCGGGTCGTAGCGAAATTGAGATTGCGGCTGACTTGGAATATAAGATGCGGGTGCGAGGCTCCGAGCGGCCCAGTTTTGACACCATCGTCGCTTCTGGCCCGAATTCTGCAATGCCGCACCACCAAGCTGGGGATCGGATACTATGCGAGGGCGATATCGTGACTATAGACTTTGGTGCCTACGCGGCGGGATATAATTCCGACACCACAAGAACCGTGATTGTCGGATATGCAACGGACTTTTCCCAAGAAATCTATGATGTGGTGCTACAAGCACAATTGGCTGGTTGCAAGGCTGCAGTACCTGGTACCTCGCTTGCCGATGTTGACAAGGCATGTCGGGATATTATTACTAAAGCAGGGTACGGCGACTACTTCGTCCATTCCACCGGACACGGTGTCGGACTCGATGTGCACGAAGCGCCAGCTGCAGCGAAGAATGCCGCGGGAGTATTGTGCGAGGGAATGACGGTAACCATCGAACCTGGCATATACATACCCGAGCGCGGAGGTGTTCGTATCGAGGATACCTTGATTGTGCAGGCTGGAGCTGCAGAAAATCTCACAGGTCTGAGCAAAGATCTCATGATCGTTTAAGAGAAATTCCCTCCCTCCCCAGGTCTGCAGTCTCGGGAGGAAGAGTTAAAATAACCGCGATGCATCATGTATTATCTTGTACGTTCACTCATGCCAATGATGAAGAAGGAAGTATAAAGGTGGCAACAACCGCTGATTTCAAGAACGGACTCGTTCTCAAGATCGACAATAAGCTCCAGCAGATTATCGAATTCCAGCACGTTAAACCAGGTAAAGGCCCAGCGTTTGTGCGTACCAAACTCAAGGACGTTGTCAGCGGAAAGGTGACCGATAAAACTTTTAACGCTGGAGTTAAGGTTGAGACAGCCACCGTGGATCGCCGAGACATGACCTACCTCTATCACGATGGTTCTTCCTTCGTGGTGATGGATGAAAAGAGCTATGAGCAGCTCGAACTTGCTGAGCATATCGTTGGCTCGGGAGCGAGGTTCCTCCTTGAGAACACAACCATCCAAGTTTCCTTCCATGAGGGAGAGCCGCTCTTTGCAGAGCTTCCCATTTCTCTTGATTTGAAAATTGCTCACACCGAACCGGGACTGCAAGGTGATCGTTCGAACGGCGGAACTAAGCCCGCTACGTTGGAAACGGGCGCAGAAATCCAAGTTCCGTTGTTCGTGGAGACCGGTAATATAGTAAAGGTCGATACCCGGGACGGCTCCTACCTCTCACGCGTGAATCACTAGATCGTGGCTGAGTCCGAAAATAATCCTATGCCAGCACCGCGAGCGCAGTATAAGCGTCATGGATCGCGCTATAAAGCGCGACGCCGCGCGGTTGATTTCCTTTACGAGTCCGAGGCCCGTGATATTGACCCGGTAGCCCTGTTATCTGATCGAGTCTCATTAGCTGCTCTTCCAGCTAGTGAGATCGCTCCAGTGAACCCATATACCAGGGAAATAGTGGCAGGGGTTGCAGAAGAGCTCGATAGAATCGATTCGGTCATAGCCTCTCATCTATCTGAGAACTGGGAACTACACCGCATATCAGCCGTTGATCGAGCTATCCTGCGGGTGGCTGTATGGGAGCTTATCTTTAATGAGGACGTTCCAGTTAAAACGGCTATCAAGGACGGTATCGAGCTAGCCTCGCAGTACTCAGTCGATGATGCATTCGCCTATATCAACGGCGTGCTTGATTCAATTGCGAAAAATATTGACGAACTGCGCGCCTTTGATGATCCAGACGGTCATGAGGACGAGCATAGTATGGGGTTCGCCGATGCCCTTGCTGAAGCGGAGGCCCATTTAACCGACGATGAGAGCTTTGATGGTCGCGACCCAGACGACTAAATATATCTAGCTTGGCTACCCCCATCATTTAAGAGTGGTGGGGGTATTTTCTCGCTATTTTGTTACAGATGTGACTAGAATGAGAGAAGTTTTTTAAATAGTCAGTTGTGTCGGATGTTTCTTGTGTTGTTGATATGGTAAGCCGCCGACTCAGCGCTTAGACATAGCCCTCAAATGAAAGTTGGTATGGCGCAGTGAAATTCAACCTGCCAGTTCTTGGTGACATCGACTTCAACTCTCCAGTGGTCCAGCAGATTATCGCCCTCATCACCTCAGTTCTCTTGTCCATAGTGGGCAGCGCCGGAATCAACGTCAGTGAGCTGAAGGCCCAGATTCCAGACAACGCGCCTACTTTGGTGAAAGATATCGGGACCACGCTATTCGACGATCCACAACTTGGGGAGACAGCCGGTCAATTAACCGCGCTCGCTACAGGATCGAGCGAGAAGCTCGACACTGTGGAGGTAAACCGATCGCGTGCCGCTGAAAGCACCACAGTGGTAATCGAGGATCCGAAGCCCACCCACGAAGAAGTTGCGTCCCCGGCTATTGTCTTTGCTGCGCCCTCCACCAATTTGCCTCAGACTGATCAGTTTATGGTGGCGAATTTTCCTAAAGCTGACGCAGCCGATAATCCCGCGCCTGTTGTCTTTAGCTTTGTGGAAAAAGTTAACGACAAAATTACTCCCGTGACAGAAGGCACATGGTCCGGAACCATTGCTGGCCGTGATATCTCCGAGATGAGGGCAGAAACTGATCGCCCGCTCGATGCTGGGATTTTAGCTCTCTCGGTCAAACCCAGTGAGTTAAGCGATATCAATATTCGATTCGATTCCAATAACTACCAGAGCGGTTTTGCCTCTGACCACATTGACCTGGACAGGGACGGCCAGACTACTCTCTTTACTCCGGGACGCTCCTCGTAGTCATCTAAGCGCGTAGCCGTACCTTCAACTCCCTAGACCACAGGGTTGGAGGTGCGGCTTTTAACTTTTGGCGGAGCAATATCTGCGATCGTGGCGCAGATTATGTTGCATTCCTCCCTACGGGTAGATTCATCGAAGTTCGCACCCAAAGTTGTATTGAGTTTTGATTCGGCTCATGAGAAGTAAAACTTTGCCATTGATCCACGTTGGTGAGCCTTTTCGTCCGAATTATGTGTGCGTGAACTGGGTTCATATTCTTAGTGGCAGCGGCCCCGTCGAGGAAACGATATCGCCCGCACGGTAGCAACCATTCCAGCTGTAGAGGACTGAAGAAAGTATTCGACGAGAGGTTCGAAGGGTTAACGCATTTGTGGATCAGAAATACCGAACGGTGGTGGATCTGTGATCTAATCTTTGGAATCGTGGCTGTGGAAACTCGATAGAGTTTCGTTCATGCGGTCGACGTGCCGACGATATCAATCAGGCGAGAGCCTCTATGGGTATATACAGGGAAAGTCTCGTAACCTGGTTATCGCTGTGCGAAACACTGAGACTTCACGTGGCGCACCACAGCTGGATAAGAAATGCCCAGGCCGCTCAGCGTCCTGGGCAGGGGAACAGTCTAAGAAGCGTCGACAAGCTCCTCATTGCCGAGTTCATGAGCCAAAGCCTGCTCAAGGCCCGGATACCTGAAAATATGCTCGCGAGCTAATAGCACTCGCGGTAGTACCCGCTGATCGGCCAGCGCAAATTCTTCGGCCCCCTGCGAACCCAGGAGGATTTTGGGACCAAGCGTTGGGACTGGGAATATCGCCGGTCGCCTTAACTGAGCCCCTAGCATCTTAGACATCTCGGCATTGGTAACAGGGTTGGGACTGGTGGCATTAATGGGGCCCGATATATGACCGTCAAGAGCCGCGGTGATGATTATGTCAGTCAGGTCATCGAGCGCAATCCATGAGAAACCTTGAGAACCATCACTGAGGTGCCCCCCTAACCCTGTCGAGAAAAGCGTGCGCATGACTGGCAGAAAACCACCACGCCCTGAAATAACGATGCCCGTGCGTAGGTTAACTACCCGCTTGCCTCCTTCAGAGGCAGGACTGGTCGCAGCCTCCCAGTTGCGAGCCAAATCCGCGAGAAATCCTTCGCCCGTGTCAGATTCTTCGTCGAGGGTCTCGCCACTACGGTCGTGACCGTAGACTCCGATCGTGGAGCCTGAGATCATCGTGTGGCAATCATCCGATTGAGCTACGAGTTGGGCGAGTTTACGGGTTGGCTCCACCCGAGAATCCCAAAGCGCCTTCTTGTGGGCCTCACTGAAGCGGCCGAAAATAGGTTCACCGGCGAGGTGAACGAGGAGATCAACATTCTCGAGAAGCTTTTTATCGGGGCACTCGGGGTCCCAAAGGCGTTGGTCACCCTCGGGATTGCTGCGCACCAAAGGGATAACTGTGTGACCCAGAGTGCTCAGTTGCGCAGCGAGAGCGCGTCCCACAGTTCCGTTCGACCCTGTGATCGCAACGCGTAGTTTCCGATCACTTATCACCTCGAATCGGGCTTTAGCCTGGAAATCGTTGATGATTTGGTGCTGTCGATACGCAAACATTGGATTCAAGCTCAAACTGGGCAGCCGGGTGCGAACATCATCGGTGATAGCAGTCGCCTGGATATCGTCGATGGAGGTGTCGTCGAAGATATGAGTATGGCGCCAGTTAGCCAGTACTTGGATCGGAGCTGTGGCACAGATATCAGTGAATTGACGTCCAGCAACATACCCCGACAGGTCGTGGCGGGCTACCCACTTCAGCCCTGCTGGGAGTGCAAAAACGGTTGTACCCGTGCTTAAGGACTCCGCCTCAGAGATCGGGTTGAAAGGGAAAAATGGAGGGGAGAGTCTTAATACTGCTCCCTTTCGATTATGCCACTCCCACACCTCACTCCTCGGGGCGGGGACAACGTGGGTGGAATGAAGACTCATAAGGATGTGTGCTCTTTCTTGATATAGCTTTAAAACTCGGCAACGTCGCTGAAACGACGTGGCAGATCTTAGGAGAACGGCCGTGTCGAATCATGGCGATAAGGAGAGCCTTGCAGGCTCTGCCTATCTTGGCGCCTAACTAAAGGCGTAGAGATAATCGTTACCCACCAGTTTAGGGCTTTTTTGTCAATGAGGGGAGACTATGAACCAGCTAGCAGCCGCTGCCCTCATTCCAGTTTCTGCTCGGAAGCTTTACCAGTTCGGGTACACAATGGCAGTTGTGGGGGAGTTGCTCGCTCGAAATTGCTATAGTCTATTACCTGAGGTGCTATCATCTCACCTAGTTGAATCTATACGGTCGCTTTGCGGTGGCCAGCGGATCAGCCATCGCAACAATTTCATACTGTCCATCGCCCCATTCGGGGCACGACATCCTTTAACGGACCGCACAGAGAGGCGGGGAAGGAGGTCACGATGAGCGAATCTAAACCCGCTACGGTCGAGCTTTTTAAAGCTGAAGACGTGGCGCGCACTATCGCACGCATCGCGCACCAAATTATCGAAAAAACGGCCCTTGACGCCGCTGACAATTCGTCCATCCTGTTATTAGGCATCCCCTCCGGGGGCGTACCTCTGGCTAAGCGTTTACAGCAAAAAGTCGCCGAGTTTTCAAGCGTAGATATTCCTACTGGAAGCCTAGACATCACCCTTTATCGTGATGATCTCAGCTCTAAGCCACATCGCGCTCTGCAACCCACAGAAATTCCCACTCGGGGAGTTGACGGATCTCATATCATCTTAGTCGATGACGTCCTTTATTCGGGACGAACTATCCGCGCCGCACTTGATGCTCTGCGCGATTTGGGGCGGCCCCGCTCAGTACAATTAGCAGTCCTTGTTGATCGCGGTCACCGCGAATTACCCATTCGTGCTGATTATGTGGGCAAGAATCTTCCCACTTCTCGCACCGAAGATGTCACCGTACTGCTACATGAAATTGATGGCCGTGACGCGGTTATCCTAACTCGAGGAAGCGACAAGTAAAGATGAAGCACCTACTTTCCATCGGTGACCTAGGCAAAGATCAGATCCTTGCACTCATGGACGAGGCCGACCGTTTCCGCGAGGCCCTTATGGGTCGAGAAATCAAGAAGCTGCCGACGCTGCGCGGGCGGACTATATTCACGGTTTTTTATGAAAATTCCACGCGAACGCGTTCCTCGTTCGAAACCGCGGGTAAGTGGATGAGTGCCGATGTTATCAATATTTCGGCCTCATCGTCGTCGGTGCAAAAGGGAGAATCGCTCAAAGATACGGGACTCACACTCAAAGCTGTAGGCGCGGATGCCCTCATCATTCGGCATCCTTTTGCTGGTGCCGCCGCGCAATTGGCCGAGTGGGTCGCCCCAGGCGGTGATGGCCCTAGTGTCATCAACGCTGGCGACGGTGCGCATCAGCACCCTACCCAGGCTCTTCTTGATGCCGTCACTATGCGACAACGCCTGGGCGAGATTGAGGGCAAGAAGGTCGTGATCGTCGGTGACTGTCTCCATTCCCGAGTCGTACGATCCAACGTTGATCTTCTCAGCACCCTTGGAGCTCACGTAGTATTGGTAGCACCAGGTACCCTGCTTCCTCAGGGAGTGGAGAACTGGCCAGTTCGAACCTCCTATGACATGGATTCCGAGCTTAAAGACGCTGATGTCGTAATGATGCTGCGTGTTCAAAAAGAACGCATGCATGGAGGTTTTTTCCCGTCACACCGCGAATACGCAACCCTGTATGGGATGAATCGCGAGCGGGAATCCCTGCTCAAAGAGTCGGCCATTGTCATGCACCCAGGCCCAATGCTGCGCGGTATGGAAATTAGCTACGATGTCGCTGACTTACCTCGCACTGCAGTGCTACAGCAGGTGAACAATGGTGTTCACAGCCGGATGGCAGTGTTATTTACGCTGCTTGCTCATTCCGATAACCACGGCTTTTAAATCACGCGTCAGAGAAGGAAAACATAGATGTCTGATTCAGTTCATTATCCTGCCACGGGTGAGCTCGCACCGGCGGCTCCTGGAACCTTATTGCTCAAAAACATACGCCCCTATGGCGAAGGCAAACCCCAAAATATTCTCATTGACAACGGGGTCATCATCGAACTCGATTCGCAACAAACCCAAGCTGATCGGATCATCGATGGTCAGGGTGCTGTTCTACTGCCTGGGCTGGTAGATATTCACGTGCACTTACGTGAACCAGGTCGAGAAGATACCGAAACCATCGCGACGGGATCGCTCGCAGCCGCCCGCGGTGGCTTCACTGCAGTATTTACTATGGCTAATACTCAACCCGTGATGGACCAGTCGATCATCGCTGAGGCCGTGTGGGCTAAAGGCCAAGACATAGGTCTGTGCGATGTTCACCCCGTCGGATCGATTACGCAGGGCCTTGAAGGCAAGGTACTGACCGAATTTGGGATGATGGCGCGTTCACAAGCCAAGGTGCGGCTATTCTCCGATGACGGAAAATGTGTGGACAATCCGTTATTGATGCGCCGGGCTATTGAATACGCTAAGGGTACGGACGTACTCCTTGCTCAGCATTGTGAGGATCCGCGACTAACAGATGGAGCGTCGGCACATGAAGGAAAACGAGCTGCCACATTAGGTTTGCAGGGCTGGCCACGTGTTGCCGAGGAGTCCATAGTGGCTCGCGATGCTCTACTCTGTCGGGATTATGGCACCCGGATGCATATTTGTCATGCTTCCACTAAGGGCACCGTTGAGTTGGTGCGCTGGGCCAAGAGTCAGGATATTCCCATATCCGCCGAGGTTACCCCGCATCACCTGTTGCTCACCGACGAGCGTTTAGAAACTTATGATGGCGTGAATAAAGTCAACCCTCCGCTACGTGAGGAATCAGATACGGTGGCGTTACGCGATGCCCTGCTGGATGGCACCATTGATATAGTTGCTACCGATCACGCTCCTCATGGTTCTGAGGAGAAATGCTGTGAGTTTGAGAACGCTCGCCCAGGAATGCTGGGGTTGGAAACCTCGCTTGCCATCATTGCTCAACTCTTTGTCTCTTCCGGCTTGGCTAACTGGCGTTTTGTCGCAAAAGTCATGTCTGAACGGCCCGCCGAACTCGTCCGGCTTCCGGGCCACGGTCGCCCCATCGCTGAAGGCGAACCCGCGAATCTCACGCTCATTGCCGAGAATCAGCCGTGGACAGTCGATCCATTGGCCCTGGCTTCGAAGTCTTCCAATACGCCCTATGCGGGGATGACTTTTGACGCTAGGGTTATTGCCACCATTTTACGCGGTACCATCACGCAGCTTAGGGCGCCCGAAGCTCAATAAGCAGGAAAATTCTCGAAAGGCTCATATAGTGAATAACCCTATGCGCACCCCAGCGCTCCTTGTTCTAGCTGACGGCAAGGTTTTCCGCGGCTTAAGCTTCGGATCTCTTGGCCGCACTTTAGGTGAAGCGGTCTTCACCACTGCGATGACCGGATATCAGGAGACCATGACAGATCCTTCTTATCATCGACAGATCGTGGTGACCACCGCCCCTCAGATTGGAAATACTGGGTGGAATGACGAAGACGGTGAATCTCGCGATGACCGCATTTGGGTCGCTGGTCTCGTGATTCGCGATCTCTCCACCACCGTTTCCAGCTGGCGTGCTCGTCGTTCCCTGGAAGAGGAAATGGTCGCTCAGAATATCGTGGGTATCCAGGGCGTCGATACCCGTGCCATAGTGCGGCATCTACGGCATTTCGGTTCATTGACGGCTGGTATCTTCTCCGGTGACGATGCCGACAAGCCACTTGACGAACTCATCCAGATCGTCAAATCCCAACCTGAGATGGTTGGGCAGAGCCTGGCGGAGCAAGTCAGTACCGATGATGTGTATACCGTGGATAGTGAGGGAGACCCCCAGTTTACGGTGGTTGCCTACGATATGGGTATCAAATCGAATACACCACGTAATTTTGCCCGCCGCGGTATTAAAACTGTTGTTGTTCCAGCTAATACTTCCTTTGCAGATATTATGGCCCATCAGCCTGACGGTATTTTTATCTCCAATGGACCAGGGGACCCTGCTACCGCAGATATCATGGTCGGAATTGTCAAAGAGATCCTCAAACACGAAATACCTCTCTTTGGCATATGTTTCGGGAATCAAATCCTCGGCCGTGCGCTGGGACTTGAGACATATAAATTGAAGTTCGGTCACCGGGGTATCAATGTTCCCGTTCTTAATCACCTCACCGGCAAGATCGATATCACCTCCCAGAATCACGGATTCGCTCTAAAGGGGTCACCGGGTGAAAGTTTCGATACCCCCTTTGGACGAGCGCAGATAACACATACGTGCTTAAACGACGGCACTGTTGAGGGTGTAGCTCTTGTCAATGGCCGCGCTTTTTCTGTGCAGTATCACCCCGAGGCCGCAGCCGGCCCCACGGATGCCCAGCCGCTTTTTGACCAATTCGTTGCCGTGATGGCAGCGCAGCAGAAAAACTAACCAGGAGGAAGCGTACAATGCCAAAACGCCAAGATATCAAGCACGTCCTGGTTATCGGATCAGGTCCAATCGTCATTGGTCAAGCCTGCGAATTTGACTACTCGGGCACCCAAGCCTGCCGCGTTTTAAAGGACGAGGGCTTGAGAGTTAGCCTGGTTAATTCTAATCCGGCCACGATTATGACCGACCCAGAGTTTGCCGATCATACCTACGTTGAGCCGATTGAACCCGAATATATAGAGGCGATCTTCGAAAAAGAGCGTGCTCAAGGACACCCCATCGATGCAGTGCTGGCGACCCTCGGAGGCCAAACTGCGCTGAATGCCGCCATCGCGCTAGATCGGCGCGGTTCCTTCGACGCATACGGTGTTGAGCTCATCGGCGCTGATATAGCAGCCATCGAACGGGGTGAAGACCGTCAGAAATTCAAAGATATTGTAGCGAAGATTGGCGGAGAGTCTGCCCGTTCACGAGTCTGCCACAATATGGAACAAGTGCATGAAACCGTTGCAGAACTTGGTCTCCCTGTCGTTGTGCGACCCTCCTTTACTATGGGTGGTTTAGGTTCTGGTTTGGCTTATAACGAGGACGATCTTGAGCGTATAGCCGGTGGCGGCCTAGCTGCATCTCCTGAGGCCAATGTGTTGATCGAAGAATCCATCCTGGGATGGAAAGAATATGAGCTCGAATTGATGCGTGACAGCGCCGATAACGTCGTTGTTGTTTGTTCGATTGAGAATGTCGATGCTCTCGGTGTGCACACAGGTGACTCCGTGACGGTGGCCCCCGCCATGACTTTGACCGACCGCGAATTCCAGAAAATGCGCGATCAGGGTATCGCAATCATCCGCGAAGTGGGTGTTGATACTGGTGGATGTAATATCCAGTTCGCGCTCAATCCAAAGGATGGGCGCCTGATCACCATCGAGATGAATCCCAGAGTGTCGCGATCCTCGGCATTGGCCTCGAAGGCAACGGGATTTCCTATTGCCAAAATAGCAGCCAAATTAGCCATTGGTTATACCCTCGATGAGATCGATAATGATATCACCAAGGTAACGCCAGCAGCTTTCGAACCTACCTTAGATTATGTGGTCGTTAAGGCTCCTCGCTTTGCATTCGAGAAATTCGTAGGATCCGACGATACGCTTACGACCACCATGAAATCCGTAGGCGAAGCCATGAGTCTCGGGCGCAATTATATCGCAGCCTTAGGAAAGGTCATGCGGTCTTTGGAAAATAAGCAGGCTGGCTTTTGGGCCGTAGACGATGAAGTATTCGCCGGCGATCGCGCCCGAGACCTCCAGGCCGTCCTCGAGGACCTCGTTCGTCCGACCGAAGGCCGTTTATATGACGCGGAATTGGCGCTTCGTCTTGGTGCCACAATCGCGCAGGTTCACGAAAAGTCCGGAATAGATCCGTGGTTCCTGGGTGAATTGAAATCACTAGTAGATTTCCGCGAAGAAATGATCGCCGCAAAAACTCTGTCAGAAGACTTGTTGCGCCGAGCTAAGTTCTATGGCCTCTCCGACCGTCAGATTGCCCAGTTGCGACCAGAATTCGCTGGTGAGGCGGGGATTCGCCGCTTGCGTTGGTCGCTAGGAATTCGTCCGGTGTTCAAAACTGTTGATACCTGCGCGGCAGAATTTGAGGCCCAGACCCCGTATTATTATTCGGCATATGAACTCGATCCAGCCGCCGAGTCCGAGGTGAGCCCACAGAGGGAAAAGCCGAAAATTATCATCTTGGGCTCCGGCCCGAACCGCATCGGCCAGGGTATTGAGTTTGACTATTCCTGTGTGCACGCGGCTCTTGAATTATCACGGGTGGGCTACGAAACCGTGATGATCAATTGCAATCCGGAGACTGTTTCCACAGACTACGATACGGCCGACCGGCTATACTTTGAGCCACTGACCTTCGAAGACGTTATGGAGGTTTACCATGCTGAGTCCCAGTCGGGCACCGTTGCAGGTGTGATCGTGCAACTGGGGGGTCAAACTCCTCTGGGTCTCGCGGCCCAACTACGCGATGCTGGGGTTCCCGTTATCGGCACCAGCCCCGAGGCTATCGATCTCGCGGAGGATCGCGGCGAGTTTGGCGAAGTCTTGCGAAAAGCGGAACTACCAGCTCCGGAATTCGGTACCGCAACCTCCTTTAAGGAAGCCCGCGCGGTAGCCGCCGAAATTGGTTATCCCGTACTTGTGCGCCCTTCGTATGTACTGGGCGGGCGAGGTATGGAAATCGTCTACGATGAAAAATCTCTCGAGAGCTATATAGACCGAGCCACGGAAATTACGAACGATCATCCTGTTCTCGTAGACCGCTTCCTAGATAATGCTATCGAAATCGACGTTGACGCTTTGTGTGATGGCGAGAATGTCTATCTAGCAGGTGTTATGGAGCATATCGAGGAGGCTGGAATTCACTCTGGTGATTCGGCCTGTGCTCTCCCGCCAATGACTTTGGGTGCCGAGGATATCGAAAATGTGCGACGTTCCACGACGGCCCTTGCCCATGGGATTGGGGTCAAGGGATTGATGAATGTTCAGTTCGCTCTGAAGGACGATATTTTGTACGTCATCGAAGCCAATCCACGTGCCTCTCGTACAGTGCCCTTCGTATCAAAAGCAACCGGGGTCCATCTAGCCAAAGCGGCGGCACGAATCATGACAGGTGCTAGCATCGCGGAGCTGCAAGAAGAGGGAATGATCCCTACCGACCATGATGGTGGATCGCTCCCCTTAGAAAGCCCAATCGCAGTGAAGGAGGCGGTGCTTCCCTTTACTCGCTTTAGGCGCCCCGATGGCACCATGCTCGATACCTTGCTCTCTCCCGAGATGAAGTCCACGGGTGAGGTGATGGGACTGGCTGATAATTTCGGTGCGGCCTACGCCAAAGCTGAGCAAGCAGCCTTCGGAGCGCTACCAACTCAGGGTACCGTTTTCGTGTCAGTTGCCAACCGCGATAAGCGAACCCTGATTTTCCCAATTCAGCGTTTAGCATCCCTCGGATTCAAACTTTTAGCCACCTCTGGTACCGCAGCCATGTTGCGCCGTAATGGCGTTGAATGCGAGCAGGTGCTCAAACGCTCCGAAGTAGACCAGCCAGGCTACGAAGGACGTAAGTCGATTGTGGACTTAATTCACGAGGGCAAGGTAGACCTTATTCTCAATACTCCAGCGGGATCCGCAGGGGCTCTTCACGATGGCTATGAGATTCGTGTCGCCGCAGTGGGTGCAGGTGTTGCATTAGTGACCACTGTTCAAGGCGTCACGGCGGCAGTGCAGGGGATAGAGGCTAGACGTCGCGGCACTCTCTCGGTGCGAGCTTTGCAAGAACTTGATCACGCAGTGGGCCGCCATGAATCCAATTGATATGGAACAAGGTGCTGGTTTTGGTTACCGGTTGCGTGAAGCGGGGCGACGGTGGGGCCGTTTATGTGTGGGGATCGACCCACACCCTGAGTTACTGAGCGCGTGGAGTTTAGAGTACTCCCCATCTGGTATCGAGAAATTCTCTGAGATCTGCGTTGAAGCCTTCGCCGGCCATGTGGCTTTGATCAAGCCTCAAGTTGCCTTCTACGAGGCTTTCGGAGCTGCTGGTATCTCGGTGCTAGAAACTGTTCTGAGTGAGCTTAGGCAGGCTGGAACTCTAGTGCTTGCCGACGCCAAACGAGGCGATATTGGTTCCACTATGGCAGGATATGCTCGGGCGTGGTTGGATCCCTCCTCGCCGCTGGGAACCGATTCCGTAACGGTCTCCCCATATCTAGGTTTTGGCTCTCTCCAGCCTGTTATCGAGCTCGCTCACCACCATAAGGGCGGCCTTTTCGTCCTGGCTGCAACAAGCAACCCAGAGGCTCGACACCTTCAAAACCACTGTGACGCCCACGGCGTTAGGGTTTCCCAACAGATCGTTAACGCGGCCGCATCAGTCAATAACCAGCACCATACTCACTCCGTGGGTGATATCGGCGTGGTTATTGGAGCAACAGTGGATAACCCTCCTGATCTCAGTGAGTTCAACGGGCCAGTTTTGCTCCCGGGAGTGGGTGCTCAGGGAGCACAGGCGAGTGATGTTGCTCGCATTACAAAGGGGGTAACCGATTTAAGTTTCCCTAATATCTCGCGGGCGATCCTCAGATATGGGCCGAGTGCTAGCAAACTCCGCGACGAGGCTCGAAAATGTGCTGAGGAATTCTCATAACACCAGTTCAGAGGGTTTATTCAGACCGCAGGTCTACACGTTGTTGACCTGCGGTTTTAACCGAGAAATAGGGTAGTACCAGAAGATTTGCAAATTACCGTGAAGCGGGCAGAACAGCATTATTAATTTCAACGTTGTAATACAAATATTTTGTGGTAGATTTTCGCATGAGCCTTTGCGTGATCTGTGCAAAGGCGCACTACAAGAATTTTAATCCAGTATTTCCCTAACGATTTGGAGGCTCCAACGTGGCACTCCCACAGTTGACCAACGAGCAGCGTAAAGAAGCCCTGGCAAAGGCTGCAGAAGCACGTAAAGCTCGCGCTAAGCTCAAGGAAGAACTCAAGCGCGGCGACATCACTTTGAAGGAAGTCCTCGAGAAGGCTTCCGAGAACGAAATTATCGGAAAGACCAAGGTTTCTGCGCTGTTGGAGTCCCTGCCCAAGGTTGGTAAGGTCAAGGCCAAGGAAATCATGGAAGAGCTCGAAATTGCTCAGACGCGTCGTCTACGTGGTCTCGGCGATCGTCAGCGCCGTGCGCTCCTGGAGCGTTTCGGATTCTCCGAGGATTAATCACATGAGTGGCGCCAGCGCCCGTGGTCGGTTGGTTGTTTTGCTCGGTCCCTCCGCAGTGGGCAAATCCACGGTGGTGAAAAGGCTGCGCGAGGAACTACCCGACCTTTATTTTTCCGTATCGATGACAACACGGGGGCCTCGCCCTGGCGAGCAGGATGGCAGGGACTACTTCTTTGTCACTGCTGAGTACTTCCAAGAGTGCATCGACAAGGGTGAAATGCTGGAGTGGGCTGATATCCATGGAGGATTGCAGCGCTCCGGGACTCCTGCTCAACCCGTCAAGAACGCGCTTGCAGCCGGACGCCCTGTTCTCATCGAGGTCGACCTCGTAGGGGCGCGCAACGTAGTGGCTATGATGCCTGAGGCTGAATCTGTATTTTTGGCCCCACCTAGTTGGGACACACTTGTTGAGCGCCTTACTAGTCGTGGCACCGAAGATGAAGCTGCCGTCAATCGGCGCTTAGAGACCGCCCGGGTAGAGATGGAAGCGCAGCACGAATTCCGCCATATTGTTGTTAACGACGACCTCGAAGAAGCGGTTACTCGGCTGGTGCGCATCTTTCGAAGCTGAGTATCATGCCTGACTGCTCAGGCTGAGTACTTTTTGTATGCAATACCCAAGCCGGCTAATCTAAGTGCAGGGCAGGGAAAATTTATCAACACAATGAAGGTGAAGAGAAACTAACGTGAGCAACGCTAACGAGAAAAATCAGGGCGTCTACGACAAGCCTACGGGCATTACGGCACCTCCTATCGATGAGCTGCTCGGACGGGTATCTTCCAAATACGCCCTTGTCATATTTGCGGCCAAACGTGCCCGCCAAATTAACTCCTACTTTCAGCAGGAAGACGAGGGAGTGTTCGAATTTGTTGGGCCTCTAGTCACTCCGGAGCACCAAGAAAAGCCACTATCAATCGCTCTGCGAGAAATTGAATCTGGACTTCTTGACCACGAGGAAGGCTAGACGATTCCGCTGTGGGGAGTTCTCAGCGGCTTCCGCCAGCTAGCACCTTCGGCAGATTTTGTCGGAGGTGCTTTCGGTTATTATTGACCACTATCGCAGCCATCTAATTTAATAGAAGATCGTGGATATCCAAGCGAGAGGATTTTAGGTGAGTACACCGCGCACCATCGTCATTGGCGTCGCCGGAGGCATAGCTGCCTATAAGGCATGTGCCTTGATTCGTCATTTCAAGGAATGTGGGGACGATGTCATCGTGGTTCCTACTGAGGCCGCTTTGCAATTTGTCGGCTCAGCCACCTTCGAGGCGCTCAGTGGTAATCCCGTAGCTACCTCAGTTTTTGAAAATGTCGCTGGTGTCCAGCATATACGCATTGGCCAGCAGGCGGATCTGATCATCGTAGCGCCAGCAACAGCTGATTTGCTGGCTCGGGTTGCTAGTGGCCGAGCTGATGATTTGCTCGCAGCTACCATTTTAGTTTCCACATGCCCAGTGGTCTTTGCTCCTGCCATGCATACCGAGATGTGGGAGAATGCCGCCACTGTCGACAATGTCGCGGTGCTGCGATCTCGTGGTTACGTCGTGCTCAATCCAGCCCATGGACGGTTGACAGGTAAGGACTCAGGTCCGGGGCGATTGCTGGAGCCGCTCCAAATCGCCGAGCTCGCACGCAGTGTTGGTGCCGGGGTTCACCTCGAGCAGAGCTTAGTTAACCGGAAAATCGTCATCACAGCGGGGGGGACTAAAGAGGCCATCGATCCAGTGCGGTTCATCAGCAACCATTCCTCCGGGCGTCAAGGCTATGCTTTGGGCGAGATTGCCGCCCAGCGCGGCGCCAACGTGGTGATCATCGCTGGCAATACCCAAGAACTACCAGTGCCCGCCGGTGCCCGCCTGATCATCGTGGAATCTGCGCTCGATATGCATCAGGCATTAACTGAAGAGTTAGCAGATGCGGATGTGCTCATCATGGCAGCGGCGGTCTCGGACTATCGCCCAGCTCAGCTGGCGACAACAAAATTAAAAAAAGACGGCTCTGCGGCCGCACGGCTAACCACCATCGAGATGGTTGAGAATCCCGATATTCTGGCCTCGGTGGTGGAGCAGCGCGACCAAGGCACCCTACCGCAATCGCTTGTTATAGTGGGTTTTGCTGCAGAAACCGGTGATAGCACATATACAGCGCTAGACTACGGGCTGCGCAAACTGGCTAAAAAAGGCTGTGACCTGATGATGCTCAACGAAGTTGGGAGCGGGAAAGTATTCGGTCAAACAACAAATGCTGGTTATATCTTGCACCGCGACGGGCATACGAGTGAGTTAGCCCAGGCATCCAAGGCCGTTATTGCCTCAGCCATTCTCGACAGCGTCGAGTCCCATCTGGAGACCAGGTCTTTGTGATTTTAGACAGCTTGGTCTATATTAGGGTGAGTTCATTCGCATCGCTGAAGCTATGTGTGACGCGATCCTATGTAAAAGTAAAGGCCGACGCATAGGCCCCTAAAATTGAACTAGAGGAAAATTATATGTCTGAGACCACCGCACTTCGGTACTTCACAAGTGAATCCGTGACTGAGGGGCACCCAGATAAAATCTGTGATGCCATCTCGGATGGCATTCTCGATGCCATGCTCGCTAGCGACAAGGATTCTCGCGTTGCAGTGGAAACACTCGTCACCACTGGACAGGTCCACGTGGTGGGGGAAGTACGAACCCAGTCCTATGTTGATATTGCCACCCTAGTTCGCTCTACGCTCAGAGAGATTGGCTTCGTATCCTCTCATGTAGGCTTCGACGGAAGTACCTGCGGCGTCAATATAGCCATCGGCGAGCAAAGTCCAGAAATTGGCGGCTCGGTCTCAGTGTCACAAGAAGCGCGGAGCGGCGAAATTGAAGATCAAAATGATCAAGCTGGAGCGGGCGATCAAGGTCTGATGTTTGGATACGCCTCAGACGAAACTCCCGATTATATGCCGTTGCCGATTTACTTAGCGCATCGACTTGCGCGACGCCTTACCCAGGTGCGAAAGGAATCAATCGTAGGACACCTGAGACCCGATGGTAAGACTCAAGTAACACTCGCTTATGACGAAAACGATCGTCCAGTGGCACTTGACACGGTTGTGGTATCGGCGCAACACGATCCTGAGATTACGCAGGAATGGCTGGCCGAACAGATCACGACCCATGTCATCGACTGGGTGATTGCAGAAACCCAGCTCGATCAGTTGATCACAACCGCGGATAAGAAAGTACTGGTAAACCCCTCGGGGTCCTTTGTTATCGGCGGCCCCATGGGGGATGCAGGTCTGACGGGGCGCAAAATTATCGTTGATACCTACGGTGGCATGGCTCGCCATGGTGGTGGAGCTTTCTCGGGTAAAGATCCCAGTAAGGTTGACCGGTCTGCGGCCTATGCCATGCGATGGGTTGCTAAGAATATTGTGGCAGCGGGCTTGGCTCGACGGGCAGAAGTGCAGGTAGCCTATGCAATCGGCCGAGCTAACCCAGTAGGATTATACGTCGAGACATTCGGAACGGCTCTCAACGGACTCAGCGATGCAGATATCCAATATGCAGTAACGGAGGTTTTCGATCTCAGACCCGCCGCCATCATCCACGACCTCGATCTGCTGCGCCCAATCTACCGGCAGACAGCAGCCTACGGTCATTTCGGCCGTGAGGATCTGGATCTTCCATGGGAAAGGCTTGATCGGGTTGATCAACTCTCCGAGGTGGCAAACCGAATTCTAGCAGCCCGAGCCTAACAGCCGAGCGTCGCACCTATCGTATATATTTCTACTATGGCTAAAACTCGCGAACCAGCACCCTATGCTCCGGTGGCGCGGGTTTTGCCTTTATTGGGGCTATCTCAACTCGACCGAATATTCGAGTATCGTATCGACGCTGAACAATCCGAAGACTGCCAGCCAGGGGTCATGGTAAGGGTCCGATTTGCTCACCGCCTAGTTAACGCGGTGGTAATCGACCGCGTTTCTGACCCCGATCACCCAGGAGAACTGAAATGGCTCGAGCGAGTGATTTCTCCCGAGGTTGTGTACACCGAGAAGTTGCGAGCCTTAATTGCCGCCTTAGCAGCGCGATATGGGGGGATCACCAGCGATCTCATACGTGCTGCCATTCCGAGCCGCCATGCAGCAGCTGAAACTTCTGATACCACAACAGCATGGGAAGACTGCGGTGAGGTTAGCGAGCCTGACCTGAGCGCATTCGCTAAATACTCTCACGGAACTAGTTTCGTCGATGCGGTACTCGCTCAGAAAATAGCTCGGGCAGCATGGCAATTTGCGCCCCAGGAGGACTGGGCGCTAGCTATGGCCAATCTAGCGGTAAAAGTCGCACTCGAGGGGCGAGGGGCACTCATCGTGGTGCCACACCAGCGTGACGTGGACCGCCTTGAGAAGGCTCTGCGTACCCTTGTTGGAACCAAGCAAATTACTATTCTTACGTCATCCTTAGGTAAGCAGGCGCGATACCGCCGCTTTCTCTCGGTCCTGCACGGCCAAGGCCGCTTAGTCATAGGTACTCGGAGTGCGGCTTTTGCACCGGTTAATAAATTATCGCTGATTATATTAAAGGATGATGGTGATGAGAATCTCGTCGACCCGCGTGCTCCCTATATACACGCCCGCGAAGTTTTAACTACTCGATCAGCTCAAGAAAAAGCGTCACTCATCCTCGCTGGGTGGACACGAACCGCCGAAAGCCAGTTGCTCGTGGAATCAGGCTGGGTTCACGATCTGAGTGCTCCCCGTGAAGTTATTAGGCGCTCGATGCCAAGAATACATGCCAGCGCGGATACCGATCTCGCTCTCGAACGCGACCGCTATGCCCGCAACTCTCGTCTACCCAGTAGTGCCTTCCAAGCGATCCGCTCCAGTCTAGAGAAAGGGCTTCCTGCTCTTGTTCAGGTACCTAGAAAAGGCTATATTCCTGTTCTCAGTTGCGGCAATTGTAGGCATCCCGCCCGCTGTCGAGGGTGCAACGGACCATTAGGAATTTCTAACTCTCGGATGCATCCTCGTGCCCTCACACCGTCGGACAGGCACCATCCGGTTGCTGCAGCGGTTCCGGAATGTAAGTGGTGTGGCCGCCAAGAACCGAATTATCGATGTATGGAATGTGGCAAACAACAGCTACGCGCAGTCGTCTTAGGGCAAGAAAGGACTGCTGAAGAATTCGGACTAGCTTTCCCACAGACGCCAATCCGAACGTCGGGAGGGAAAAATATACTCGCCACCGTCGTAGACAAGCCAGCCATCGTTATTGCCACACCGGGGGCGGAGCCGACCGTTGACGGTCTCGGCTATGGAGCAGCGGTGTTATTGGATACATGGTCACTCCTAGGGCGGCAAGATCTGCGGGCCACCGAGGAGGCTTTTAAATCTTGGATGTCCGCCTCCAGCTTGGTCATTCCCGGTCGGCATGGGGGAGAGGTTGTGATCGTTGCGGACCCAGGCTTAGCCGTTGTGCAGCATTTGATCAGGTGGGATGCCCCTGGGCACGCGGCTCGAGAATTAGCCGAACGCTCCGAAGTAAATTTGCCCCCTGCCGTTCATATGGCAGCCATTGATGGCGCTGCGGGTGCCGTGGAACAATTTTTGAGAATCGTCGAACTGCCACCATCCGCCGTAGTTTTAGGACCTGTGGATCTGCCACCTGGACAGAGTTTACCCGGTGAATATGATCAGGATTCCTTCGGTCCACCACAGCGGATTCTTATTCGAGCTCCTCTTTTCCCCAAGGACGAGCTTGGCAGGGCGCTCTCCAAAGCCGCATATGCGAGGGCACTCAAGAAGCAAACATTACCCCTGCGCATTCAAGTGGATCCTCTCCGGATTGGCTAAGCCTATCTCTCCTGGTGCTCTCTAGCTCGAGAGCTCACGCTATTTTTCTGCAAAGGATTTCGAGTCGCTTATAGTAGGGAGCAGAAAATACAAGCTAAATGTGGAAAAGTCCTCGCCAGTACAGAAAGAAAAACTATATGCGTCTAATTTTCGCAGGGACCCCAGAGCCCGCGGTCGGAGCCTTAGAAAAACTTATTGCCTCAGATCACGAGGTTGTGGCTGTCCTGACCCGACCTGACGCTCGCCAAGGACGAGGGCGTGCCCTTCATCCTTCACCGGTGGCGCAGCTTGCTATTGACAACGGCATAGAAGTGCTACGGCCGCATACGCTGAAAGCGGGAACCGAAGATGGAGATGAATTTCGCGCAGCGTTATCGCGACTCAATCCAGACTGTGTCCCTGTCGTTGCTTACGGAAATATGATCCCCAGTGATCTGCTGGATGCGGTACCTTTCGGTTTTATCAATCTCCACTTCTCCCTGCTACCTCGGTGGCGCGGAGCAGCCCCCGTTCAAGCTGCTATTGCTGCCGGTGATCGACTAACTGGAGCAAGCACGTTTAGGATCGATGAGGGACTTGATACTGGTGCGCTCATCGACACCGTGGAATACCCCATGATCGGTACTGAGACGGCGGGAGAGTTATTGGCTCACCTTAGCGATCTGGGAGCGGATCTCCTCGTCTCGTCGGTGGATCAGTTAGCCTCGGGTACGGCGCTGCTGAAACCCCAGGAAGGTTCTGTAACACATGCGGCCAAGATCAACGTTGCTAACGCTCGGGTCGATTGGACACTCAGCGCTGCGCATATCGATAGACATATCCGAGCCCATCTTCCAACGCCCGGGCCTTGGACAATGCTGGGCGCCGACAGGATAAAACTTGGGCGCGTGCATCTCTGCGAGGACCATGCGGCTTATTCATTGGCGCCCGGGGAGCTTCTGATCGAGAAGAGACGAGTTCTGGTAGGAACCGGTTCAGGTAGTGTGGCTTTGACTGAAGTTCAAGCGCCGGGCAAAAAAATGATGAACGCTGCTGACTGGGCGCGGGGTTTGAGTACTACAGAAGGGTTGGTTATGCAATGACATTTTCGGCTGGTGGCTTTCGCTCCCGTTCCAACGCTAAGAAGGGCATCCAAGCTGTCCCGCCCTCATCGGACTCTCAGAGCCCGCGATCACAGCGCAGCAAAACCTATGAGAAAAGCTCGTCACGTTTTTACTACACTCCCGGTGGAGACCCACATGATCTGCTGAACGTCGACCTCGCCCGCGCGGTGGCCTTCGATATTATTTACCGCGTCAACGAGGAAGGGGCATACGCGAACCTGGCTCTTCCGCAACTACTGCGTGACTACCGCTTGAAGCGCCGCGACGCCGCTTTCGCCACGGAGTTGACCTATGGATTACTCCGCGTACAAGGGGTCGTCGATGCCGTGATCGCGCATTGCTCTTCACGCCCGCTGCCAGAGATCGACAAGGGCGTTTTGGCCGCTCTGCGGCTCGGAACCTACCAACTCCTCTACACCAGGGTTGACCCCTATGCCGCAGTTGACTCCACTGTCACGCTCGTAGGGGCTATCGGGCAGGAGAAAGCCAAAGGCTTTAGTAATGCGATTTTGCGCCATATCTCCCGAAAAGATAAAGAAAAGTTGCTGGAATCGCTGACACCTCACGGCGAATTAGAGGCGATTGCTTTTCGTCATGCACATCCTGAATGGATCGCGCGAAGCTTCGCTGAAATTCTCGGTTTAGGAGAATTAGAGGAGGCGCTTCATGCTGATTCCTTGCGTCCTACAGTGCACCTTGTGGCGCGTCCCGGTGAGATCTCTGCGGAGGAATTGGCTGCTATAACTGGGGGAGAGATCGGGAAATATTCCCCCTATGCCGTTTATCTAAAATCAGGTGATCCGGGACGTCTCGAACCAGTCAGGGAAGGACTTGCAGCAGTCCAGGACGAAGGTTCGCAGCTTATTGCTAGAGCCTTGGTAGAGGCTGAATTAGAAGGCGACGACACCGGCCGGTGGGCAGACTTATGCGCCGGTCCGGGGGGAAAGACTGCACTGATCGCGAGCCTCGCACGTATGGAGGGGGCTCGTGTAGACGCAGTAGAACTACAGCCACACCGTGCCCAGTTAGTGGCCCAAACTGTGCGCAATCTACCGGTGACGGTTCATACCGCTGATGGTCGAGACTCTGGACTGCAACCAGGCTTCGATCGCATTCTCGTCGATGCTCCTTGTTCCGGTTTGGGTGCTCTCAGGCGTCGCCCCGAAGCACGGTGGCGCAAACAAGAAGCGGATATCACCCAACTTTCTACCTTGCAGTATGAGTTGCTGGAATCGGCGATTACCTTAGTGCGGCCAGGTGGAGTAGTGGTGTATTCCACTTGCTCTCCTGATCTCCGCGAAACTCGCGCCATCGTCGACAAGGCGGTAGAAAAACTCCCGGTGACAGAGTGCGATGCTCACCCGTTTGCTCTCGGTATGGAGCAGACTGGAGATGAGTTGTCTGTACAGATGTGGCCACATCGACATGGCACAGATGCCATGTTCTTCGCTGTATTAAGGAAGAACTAACGCATTCAACAGAAGCGACTACGATGGGGGCATGAGTGATTTAGAATCCCGCGCCATTATTGCCCCATCCATTCTGGCTGCTGATTTCGCCCACCTGGCCAAGGACATTAAGACGGTATCCAATGCTGACTGGATCCACGTCGATATTATGGATGGTCACTTCGTTCCTAATCTTTCGTTTGGTCCGATGGTCACAGAAACCGTGCACCAGCTCACTTCGCAAGAACTCGACGTTCACCTGATGATTGAGGAACCTGAGAAGTGGGTAGACTCCTATATCGATGCGGGCGCCGCGTGCGTCATCTTTCATGTGGAAGCAACACATGACCCTGTGGCACTAGCGCGTCATATTCGCAGCCGCGGGGTCAGGGCAGGATTTTCCCTACGCCCAGGGACGGACCTAACGCCGTATATAGACGTACTCGCCGAATTCGACCTTGTATTAGTGATGAGCGTTGAGCCAGGCTTCGGAGGCCAGTCGTTTATGCCAGAGCAATTGGAGAAGGTCCGGCAGTTAAGAAAGGAAATCACCCATCGCAATCTCTCCACACTCATAGAGATCGACGGCGGCATTGGAACCGATACGATCGAGCAGGCAGCCGCCGCAGGTTGCGATGCTTTTGTAGCCGGCTCTGCAGTTTTTGGCTCTCCAAACCCGCACGCGGTTGTAGCTCACCTCAGAGAACTAGCTACTCGAGCTGCAACCAATAGCTAAACGTGGTTAGCTGCTAAAAACCCCAAACCAGACTCGTCGATCGATTAAGGTTAGATATTTAGGGTTGTGACTTGGGTCGTGGCTATCTGCTATGGGAAGAAGAACCGTTCGTGTTCACTGGAATCATCGAAGAAGTGGGAATTGTAAAAGATATTCGCAAAGGCGACCACTGCACCGAGATTGAATTCGCCGCACAAAAGGTTCTTAGTGATGCCGATAATGGCGCGATCATCGCCGTAAATGGTGTGGGTCTAGCCATCAAATCGCTTGGGGAGAGCGGTTGGGTGAGTGATATCACCACGCACACCTTAGATCACAGCAATTTAGGGCGCCTCCTACGAGGGGCCCACGTTAACCTTGAACGCCCACTGCACGCGCATGCACGACTTGAAGGACATATAGTCGAAGGGCACATCGACACCGTGAGCACGCTGAGAACGCGGGTCAAAGGTCATAGCGGTGACATTCTGAGGTTCGGCATTCCCGTCGGCTGTGCGAAATATCTGGTTCTCAAGGGATCGGTAGCTTTGAACGGCACCAGTTTGGCCGTCGAACAGCTAGGCCCAGAATTCTTTGAGGTAGCGGTACCGACAACACCCAATAATCTGGCCAAGGTTGTCGCCGGCGATATCGTTAACGTGGAATTTAATATAGTGGGCAAGTATCTCGCGCGCTTCAAAGAGCTCCGTAGCCCCACCGTACTAGCTTCGGAGATTGCACTTGATATGGGTGGAGAGGGTTAAGCCAGTAGCCTGGGTTACCAAGCACCCTTTGAAATATCGGTATAATCCCCAGTGGAAGATATCGTCCAGGATCATTAGCTATGCTTCTATGAAACATATTGAATGGCCACTACGACGACTGTGATCAGAAAAGTAGGGGAGCAGTGGAAGAAAAAAAGCCCACCAGCATGAATGAGCGCACGCTCCAGAACTATGTGGCAGCAGATGCGGCTCTTACCACCACCAAGCCGTGGATGCTTGATATATCCAGCGGCAAAATGCGACTATACGCCATCGTATTTTCCCTGATTACCGTAGCGCTGCATACCTTTTTGGCCTTTATCGTTGCCGTCGGAGACACCGGAGCGGCCGTTACCCTCATTGATCAGATAGGATATTTTCTCGTTGGCTGCGTTTTTGCCACAGTAATCTATATCGCACTCTCACGGCCTCGGCTACGTGCAAACGAAGATGGGGTGGAGGTCCGCAATTTCATTGGCACTCAATTTTATCCGTGGGCAGTCATTTACGGTCTGGACATCCCTCAACGAGCATGGATGGCGCGTCTCGAGTTACCAGACTTCGAATACGTTCCCATTTGGGCCATTCTCAAGGCCGATGGCCTGCGTTCTGTCGACGCGGTAGAGAAGTTCCGCGCCCTTGAGGCTAAATTCATGCCGGAAGATTAAGAGTGGCAGATCCAGCTAGCTACCGCCCGGCCAAAGGGACCATCCCAAGCGAGCCGGGCGTCTATAAATTTCTCGACCCCAATCGGCGGGTGATCTACGTCGGGAAAGCTAAGAATCTCCGTAACCGTCTGAGCAACTATTTTCAAGATCTTTCTCAGCTACATCCACGTACTCGCCAAATGGTCACCACTGCAGCGGCAGTGGAATGGACAGTCGTCGGTAGCGAGGTTGAGGCGCTACAACTGGAATATACGTGGATTAAAAAATTCGACCCGCAGTTCAACATTAAGTACCGAGATGATAAGTCCTACCCAGTGTTGGCGGTCAGCGTCGGTGAACGCTTTCCCCGAGCGTTTTTCTACCGCGGCCCGCAACGAAAGGGAATTAGGTATTTCGGGCCCTTTTCCCACGCGTGGGCGGTGCGGGAAACCTTAGATCTTTTGACTCGCGTTTTTCCCATGCGCACGTGCACCAAGGGAGTGTTCCAACGCCACGAATCGCTGGGCCGTCCATGTTTGTTGGGCTATATCGATAAATGCAGTGCGCCGTGCACAGGGAAGGTCGATGAAGCGGAGCACCGTGCGATCGTTAATGGTCTAGTGAGCTTTATGTCTGGCAGTACCGACTCAGTGGTTAAACGAATAGAACGGGAGATGCTCGCAGCAGCTGAAGAGCTCGACTTTGAGAAGGCGGCCAGGTTGCGTGACGACCTGGGGGCAGTCAATAAAATCACCGAACAGCAGGCAATCGTGCTCAGCGATGGCACCGATGCCGATGTTATAGCCCTTGCACACGATCCTCTCGCCGCCGCCATTCAACTCTTCCACGTGCGCCAGGGCAGGGTGCGCGGTCAACGGGGATGGGTGGTAGACCGCACCGATGATACAGAGGCGGAGTTGCGCGAAGTTATGCAAAATTTCCTCATCCAATTTTATTCACAAGCGCTCGAGCAGGAAAGCTATACGCTCGAATCTGAGAAGAAAATCATCAGGCGCGGTGTTGATCAGCAATCGCACAATTCTGATCATGCGGCACGGCGCCCTGGAGACGTAGTACCACGCCAGGTGCTAGTACAGATTCCACCCGCGGATGTGGATCACACCCGTGCTTTTCTCGAGGATCTAAGGGGTAGTGGCGTCGATATCCGAATTCCACAACGCGGTGATAAGCGCACGTTGATGACAACAGTTGAACGCAATGCTGAGGAAGCACTGAAGCAACATAAAATCAAACGCGTCGGTGATCTCACAGCTCGATCGGCAGCCCTTCAAGAGATCCAGGATGCACTCTTCCTCGAACAAGCACCGCTACGCATTGAATGCACCGATATCTCCCATATCCAGGGCACAGATGTTGTAGCTTCTCTCGTAGTTTTCGAAGATGGTCTACCGAAGAAATCCGACTATCGACGCTATAAAATTAAAGAGGCAGCGGGGGATGGACATTCTAATGATGTCGCCTCAATAGCCGAGGTAACACGGCGTAGATTCCTGCGCTATCAAGAAGATAAGCGTGCCATGCCCGAGGACACTAGCGATGTTTTCAGCGATGAGGAATTGAACGAGGACCAGGGTCAGCGCTTTGCCTATGCGCCTCAGCTTTTCGTCGTCGACGGCGGCCTCCCTCAAGTCAACGCAGCCCAGGCTGTCCTTGATGAATTAGGGATAACCGATGTGGCAGTGATTGGAATCGCAAAACGTCTAGAAGAAGTGTGGATACCCCAGGAGGAGTACCCGCTCATTCTGCCACGAAATTCCGCAGCGCTCTTCCTCATTCAACAGTTACGCGATGAAGCCCACCGCTTCGCTATAACTTTTCACCGACAGCAGCGCAGTACTCGTATGCGCCGGAGTGAGTTGGACGATATTCCAGGGTTAGGAACCTATCGACGTTCTCAACTAGTTAAACATTTTGGCAGCGTTAAAAAATTAAAGGCTGCAACCGAAGAAGAAATCCGTGAGGTTAAGGGATTCGGCCCAGCACTTGCGGCTCAGGTTTTCCAAGCCTTGCATAAAGATTCCTGATCCCCGCATCCAGCTTTAAGCCCGCGGAAGCTTCTGAGACCGTTATAATCTTTGGTATGCACACTGACTCTATAGCTAATCCTGAGTACCCACCGGTCATTATTACGGGGATGTCGGGAGCCGGACTATCATCGGCAGCTCGAGTGCTCGAGGATATGGGCTGGTACGTCACCCAAAATATACCTCCACAATTGCTAGTCAATTTGGTGGAATTCTGCGCGCGAGATAGCTCCCCTGTCAATAAGCTCGCAATAGTTTCAGATGTGCGGTCTCTTGACTTCTCTTTTGGCCTCGATGAAGTCATCGATGAGTTGAAGAAAAAGGGACTGCAACCGCTGGTCATGTTCATGGATGCGCGTGACGATGTGCTCATCAAGCGTTTTGATAACTTGCGTCGTACCCATCCCCTCCAAGGCAGCGGCACTCTACTGGTCGGCATTGAGCGCGAACGCGAACTCATCGCCACCATCAAGGAATCCGCTGATGTCGTTATCGATACCTCTGATCTCTCAGTACATGACTTGCGCCGATCAATCGAGCCAAACTTCTCGGATTTCTCTGGCCAAAAACAGCATATTACCGTTCAATCCTTCGGCTTCAAGCACGGCACCCCACGAGATACCGATATCATGGTGGACGTCCGCTTCCTGCCCAACCCGTTCTGGGTTCCGGAGTTGCGGCCGTTCCGAGGTATCGATGCGCCAGTAGCCCGATATGTTCTGAGTCAACCGGCAGCAGAAGAATTTCTCGACAATTTTTTCCGCATGCTCGTGGATATGCGCGAGGGCTTCGCCCATGAAGGCAAGCGTTTTATCACTGTATCGATCGGATGTACTGGTGGACATCACCGCTCAGTTGCCATCGCGGAGGAGATCGGGCGGCGGCTCAGTGCTATCGACGATCTTGATATCACCGTTAGCCATCGCGATATCGATCGCCACTAGGCTGGACTAATGTTTTTTGATACTCGAGTGGCAAGTTTCGGCGGCGGCCATGGCCTCTTCCAAACCCTACGCGCGGTGCGCCAACTTAGCCCGCACCAAATCACTGCGATCGTAACCGTCGCAGACGACGGAGGATCTTCTGGTCGAATCCGCCGCGAACTTGGTCAAATACCTCCAGGGGATCTGCGGATGGCTCTCGCAGCTCTTGCTCCAAACGATGAGCGGGGAAAACTGTGGGAGGAAACTCTACAGCACCGCTTTGGAGGGCACGGAGCGTTAGCAGGACACGCAGTGGGCAATATGCTCATCTCTGGTCTTTATGACGTGCTCGGTTCCGAAGTGGCGGCTCTCGATGCCGTTGCTGAGATGATACGAGCGGAGGGTCGCGTACTACCGCTTGCTGATCAACCACTTGATATCGAGGCGGAGGTCCAAGGGCTGGAATCGGATCCAAGAATTATGCGCGAAGTGCGGGGGCAAGTAGCTGTTGCCACCACTGTGGGCCAGGTGCGCCGAGTGCGGCTTATCCCCGATAAGCCGTCGGCATGCATTGAAGCACTTTGCGCAGTGGAGCAGGCCGATGTGATTACTTTGGGACCTGGATCTTGGTTTTCCTCGGTCTTGCCGCATTTGCTTGTTCCTGAGATGGTGGAAGCCATTAATCAAAGCTCCGCGCTCCGTATCGTCATACTCAATTTGGATGCCGAACCAGGGGAGACAGCCGGCTTTAGTGCGGAACGACACTTGCATATTATGCGACAGCATGCGCAGAACTTTAGCGCCGATATCGTTATTGCTGATTCCTCTGCATTGGGTACACAAGCTGATCGCACTCACCTCGAGCGTGCTGCTGAGAGCATAGGAGCACAATTAAAATTCTACGATCTAAGAGAAGCAGACTATAGGGGGGCTTATACTTCACGTCACGACCCCCGGAAATTGGCAGCTGCACTGCGACAGGAGTATTCAGATCGGGCGGGTGAGGGGGAGGGAACTCTCCATTCTCGCCACAGCTAGTACAATATCTCCTTGGCGAGCAGCCAATCCTGATGAGTCGAGGTGAATGCTGGCCGCCCAATTATAGAGATCACTGGAAAAGAAGGTGTGTCGTATGACCGGACTAAGCGCTCAGATAAAGCAAGAACTGTGCACTGTGACGGTCACTCGGCGAAGCTCACGCATTGCCGAAATCGCAGCCGTTATACGTTTGGCGGGGACAATCGAGCACCTTCCGCATCATATCGTCGTAGAGATAGAGCTCGATGCGCTCTGCGTGGCGCGCCGCGTCAAGGAAGAGATCGAGGATCTATTTGGAAACCACGTTTCCCTGATGGAACTAGGTGCGCATTCCTCAAGGAAAGCCCCCAAATACTTGCTGAGAATAAGCGAGGATGCTGATAAGCTCATCCGGCGCGTGGGACTCGTCACTCGCTCAGGACATACCGTTGTTGGTCTACCACCCCAAGTCATTGCAGGGGCGGTCACAGACCAAGAGGCGGCATGGCGAGGAGCTTTCCTGGCTGCGGGCACGCTAGGCGACCCAGGGCGCAGCAGCGGTTTAGAGATCGCTGCCCCCGGACAAGAGGCATCCCTGGCTTTGGCTGGGTGTGCGAGGCGTTTTGGCATAACCGCAAAGACTAAAGAGTCACGGGGACAGGAGAAAGTAACTATTCGCGACGGCGAGGCCATTTCGGCACTGCTATCGCGGCTTGGCGCTCATTCCAGTCGCATCCAGTGGGACCAAAAACGTCAGCGCTTGGACGCTCGCCCAACCGGGAATAGACTGGCCAATTTCGACGATGCCAATCTCCGTCGCTCAGCGCGTGCCGCAGTGGCGGCGGCTGCCCGGGTAGAACGAGCCATGGCGATCTTAGGGGACGATGTTCCCGACCATCTTGCAGAAGCAGGCTTACTGAGGGTGAGACACCGCCAAGCTTCATTGGAGGAGCTAGGGAGGCTTGCTGATCCCCAAATGACCAAAGATGCAGTGGCCGGTCGAATCAGGCGGCTCTTATCCATGGCTGACAAACGCGCAGAGGAACTTGGTCTTCCCAATACCCTGACCGCGGTTACCGAGGAGCTACTGGACGAGCTATAGCTGTTATTGGACTATCTTTTTCACGAAGTCCGATCCTCATTCTCTTCGCATGAGATAGCGGTGTGACCATATTCACCCGGCCTCACTAAAGAAGTGGGAATCCCACATACGATTGTTATGAACTATGGGATAGGGGTGGCACCTTTGGGGGTAGACATGCCTAGCTATGTGGTTTTTGAGAACCGGATTCTCGATTTTCAGGGGTTATATCGCAGGAAAGTACCCCCAAAGATGGCAGAGAAGCCGAAATGGCCGCTATACGCTCGATGAAATCATCCGTGCGCAAAGACCCATAACTCGCTACACTGTAAAGGTGACGGCACAAAGCTTTCGAAGCATTTGCGTAAGTGAGAAATTCCCATACGGGATCTAACTCAGCTTCGAACTCATATGTCGGACAAAACAAGTATTTCTACTTTTTCAAGGAGATAATCAGTGACTATTCGTGTTGGTATTAACGGCTTCGGTCGTATTGGCCGCAACTTCTTCCGTGCCATTGAGGCGCGCGGCGCCGATATCGAGGTTGTAGCAGTTAACGACCTGACCGATAACAAGACCCTTTCTCACCTGCTCAAGAACGACTCCGTTCTAGGCCGCTTGGGTAAAGAGGTCGCTTTCGACGACGAGTCCATCACCGTAGATGGCCACAAGATCGTTGTCACTGCAGAGCGCGATCCAAAGAACCTCAAATGGGGCGACCTCAACGTTGACATCGTTATCGAGTCCACTGGTTTCTTCACCAACGCTGATGCAGCGAAGGCTCACCTCGAGGCCGGAGCGAAGAAGGTTATCATCTCCGCTCCAGCAAAGAACGAAGATGCAACCTTCGTTGTTGGTGTCAACCACACCGACTACGATCCTGCGAACCATCACATCATCTCCAACGCATCCTGCACCACTAACTGCCTGGCACCTCTTGCTAAGGCCCTTAATGATGGTCTTGGCATTGAAAAGGGTCTCATGACCACCATCCACGCTTATACCGGTGATCAGCGCATCCACGATGCACCTCACAGCGACTTGCGCCGTGCCCGCGCTGCAGCCGTGAATATCGTGCCTACCTCCACCGGTGCAGCCAAGGCTGTTGCCTTGGTTCTCCCAGAGCTCAAAGGCAAACTTGACGGCTTTGCAATGCGCGTTCCAGTTATCACTGGTTCCGCTACCGACTTGACCTTCACCGCTTCCCGCGAGACCAGCGTTGAAGAAGTCAATGAGATCGTGAAGAAGGCCGCTGAGGGCGCGCTCAAGGGTGCTCTTACCTACAGTGATGAGCCTTTGGTATCCACTGATATCGTTACCCACCCTTCCCCTTCCATCTTCGATTCCGGTCTGACCAAGGTCATCGGCGACCAGGTGAAGGTTGTTTCTTGGTACGACAACGAGTGGGGCTACTCCAACCAGCTTGTTGCTCTCACCGAGTACGTGGGCGAGCGCCTCTAAGAAACGTGATCTGAGCCGCTCGTGAGTCATCGTCATAGTACCTCTAGCGGCACAGACTAGTGAAAGTCCCGGCACTTACCTCACGGTAGGGGCTGGGGCTTTCCTCTTGTTTTCTCCTCATTACCTCTAGAAAGGCTTGTCTTAAAATGGCTGTCAAAACTCTCCAAGATCTCATCAAAGAAGGCGTGAGCGGACGCCACATCCTCGTGCGCTCTGATTTCAACGTTCCACTCAACGACGCCCGTGAAATTACCGACGCCGGTCGTATCACTGCCTCGCTGCCTACTATTAAGGCTCTTTCCGAAGCCGGTGCCCGCGTTATTCTCATGGCCCATCTGGGCCGCCCCAAGGGTGAAGTGAACGAAAAATATTCCCTCGCTCCTGTCGCAGAGGCCCTGTCTGAGGCCCTCGGACAGTACGTCGCTCTAGCAGCGGATGTCGTGGGGGAGGACGCCCACGAGCGCGCTAATGGCCTCAACGATGGAGATGTCCTGCTGCTTGAGAATGTACGCTTCGACCCTCGTGAAACTTCGAAAGACGAAGGCGAGCGTGGCAGCTTCGCCGACCAGCTCGTAGCCCTTGCTGCTGAGAAGGGGGCCTTTGTATCCGATGGATTCGGCGTTGTCCACCGTGCTCAAGCATCGGTTTATGATGTGGCCAAGCGGCTGCCCCACTATGCTGGTCATCTGGTGCAAAAGGAAATCGACGTGCTCCGCAAGATGGTGGACGCTCCCGAGCGCCCGTATACCGTCATCCTGGGGGGCGCCAAAGTCTCCGATAAACTCGGGGTAATCGAAGCACTTGCCAGCAAGGCAGATAAGATCATTATCGGCGGAGGCATGTGCTATACCTTCCTCGCAGCCAAGGGCATCAACGTTCAAGAATCCCTGCTTCAGGAGGAACAGATTGATAACTGCCGTTCTCTGATGGAAACTTTTGGAGACAAGCTCGTTCTTCCTGTTGATCTCGTTTCCGCCTCCCACTTCGCTCAAGACGCAGAAACCAAGATCGTTGAACGCGACAGCATTCCGGAGGGATGGATGTCCTTGGATGTTGGACCTGAAACTGTCAAGAAATACGCCGCTGTGATTAAGGAAGCTAAGACCATCTTCTGGAACGGACCCATGGGCGTCTTCGAATTTGAGGCTTTCTCGAAGGGCACTAAGGGAATCGCTGAAGCAATCATCGATGCTACCTCTGGCGGAGCCTTCTCCGTTGTTGGTGGCGGCGATTCCGCGGCCGCTGTCCGTAGCCTTGGCCTCAAGGAGGAGGGATTTAGCCATATCTCCACTGGTGGTGGCGCCTCCCTAGAATTCCTTGAAGGTAAAGAATTGCCTGGCGTGAAGGTACTGGAAGGCTAGAAGACTTCAACACTAGGCAAGGATACAACCTCCTTGCCTCAATGGATCGACTACCCGGCGAATCCCGTGAGGTTCGCACGGAAAGGAATGTGAAAAATATGGCACGTAAACCACTTATCGCTGGCAACTGGAAGATGAACCTCAATCACCTCGAGGCGACTGCCTGCGTTCAAAAGCTCGCTTTTGCTTTGCCCAAGGAGTACTACGAGAAGGTCGACGTCGCAGTGACTGTACCTTTTACTGATTTACGCTCGGTGCAAACCCTCGTAGAGGGTGACAAGCTACAGATCACCTACGGCGCTCAAGACGTATCCCGTCACGAATCTGGCGCCTATACTGGCGAAATTGCAGCTGGCATGCTCGAGAAACTCGGCTGCTCCTGGGTTGTTATCGGCCACTCTGAGCGTCGCGAATACCACGGGGAAAGTAATGAACTCGTCGCCGCCAAAGCTCAAGTTACGCTCAAGCATGGCATGCACCCCATAGTATGTGTCGGCGAAGAACTGCCCATCCGTGAGGCTGGACAGCACGTAGAGTATGTAGTCGAGCAAACTCGTGCATCGCTGGCCGGACTGAGCGCCGATGATCTCGCCAAGACCGTGATCGCATATGAGCCGGTCTGGGCAATCGGTACCGGCAAAGTTGCTTCCGCTGCGGATGCTCAAGAAGTATGCGCCGCAATCCGCGGTTTGCTCAAGGAACTGGCCGGCGAGGAGATCGCTCATCAGATGCGGATCCTCTATGGCGGTTCGGTAAAGGCTGAGACTGTGGCTGAGTTAGTGTCTCAGCCCGATGTAGATGGAGGCCTCGTGGGCGGTGCCTCCCTCGACGGTGAGGCATTCGCAAAACTGGCAGCTAATGCTGCTGGTGGCGCCCTATAAATAAGAGGTTAACGGTGAGGCTTCGGCGCTTGTGAAGGTCGAAGCCTCTCCTTTTTGTCCACCATCTCAGCGCTGCGTGCACTAACAACTAGGGTAGGTGGCGCATATTCAGCCGGTTGCGTTAACACAGGCGGTTTTAAAGTACTTTTCTATTGTGAGGCTGATCAGCAGTTATGACAATTTCAGTGAAAGAAGATATGCGGTATCTCGGTTCACTCCTCGGCAAGGTTATCGCAGAGCAAGAGGGTGAGGAGGTACTCGAGCGGGTCGAGGCGGCTCGGCAACTGTCCTTCAAGGTAGCCAGAAATGAGGCAGGTATCCAGGAGCTAGTTGCTATGTTCCGTGACCAAACTTCAGAAGCATTCCTGCCTGTGGTTCGCGGCTTCTACCACTTTGCTCTCCTGGCCAACGTTGTGGAGGACCTTCACGACCATTGCGAATTTGTTGCTTCGCGCGAGAAGGGGGAGCCAGCAAAAGACTCCACTTTGGAAGCAACCTGGAAAAAGCTCGTCGACTCCGAAGTAGCTGGGGAAGATATAGCGGATATGCTAGCCAATGCCGAAATCGCGCCGGTACTAACCGCGCACCCCACCGAAACTCGACGTCGCACAGTATTTGATGCCCAGAGTCATATCACTGAGCAGCTCAGACGCCGGCACCGAGTTATTCAAGCTGGAGAAAATGCCCTCACTCAATCCCGGTTGTCCCACATCGAGAATGAGATTAAGCGATGGATGAATACCCTCTGGCAGACTGCTTTGATGCGAGTAGCCCGGCCGACAATCGAAGACGAGATTGAGGTGGGTTTGCGGTACTATAAATTAGCCCTTCTGCAGGCCATCCCTGAGCTTAACCAAAGCGTGAAGCACCAACTTTTTGACCACTATGGCATCCGCGCCCGTGAAGGCGCTGCCATCAAGCCAGGCTCGTGGATCGGTGGTGATCACGACGGAAACCCCTATGTCACAGCAAAAACGCTTCATTATGCCACTACCCGTGCTGCCGAAACTGTCCTGAAATACTATATAGCGCAGCTGCATAAGCTCGAACATGAACTCAGTATCTCAGACCGGATTTCGAGCGTCACCGAAGAGCTACTAGAACTGGCCGCTCAGGGGCACAACGATATACCCGGCCGTGTGGATGAACCCTATCGACGTGCGATTCATGGAATTCGCGGTCGCATGATGGCCACTCTAGCCTCCCTCATCGAATCCGCCGCACCAGAGGACGATTGGTACCAGATCCATGAACCTTATGCCAGCGCCGAGGAAACTGCTCGTGACTTAGAGATCATTGACGCCTCGCTGCGTGCTTCAAATGATGACACAATCGCTGAAGACCGATTAGCGTTAGTGCGCACGGCCCTCATGACCTTCGGTTTCAATCTCTACTCGATGGATTTACGTCAAAATTCTGATAGCTACGAGGACGCTCTGACAGAGATCTTCGCCCACGCTCAGGTGACAGAAGATTATCGTAGCCTCGATGAGCAGTCTAAGAGAGAAATACTCTTGCGCGAATTGCGCTCGCGGCGACCACTCATTTCTAAGAGCGGAGGAGACTTCAGCGAGGCCACCCAACGCGAGCTTGATTTGCTCGAAGAAGCTAAGCGGGCGATAGATAAGTTCGGTCCTCGGATGATTCCTCACTCGATCATATCGATGGCACAATCCGTTTCCGATATCTTAGAGCCGATGGTACTACTCAAAGAGTTCGGCATTATCGAGGCCAACGGAGATCATCCCACAGGCGATATCGATATTATTCCGCTATTTGAGACTATCGATGATTTGGCCGCTGGTTCTACTATCCTCGAGGAGCTATGGGGCATCCCGCTTTACCGTTCCTACCTTCGCCAGCGCGGCGATATGCAGGAGGTCATGCTCGGATATTCAGATTCCAATAAGGACGGAGGATACTTTGCCGCGAATTGGGCGCTCTACGACGCCGAAGTGGATCTCGTTCAACTTAGCCAGCGCCATAATATCAGGCTGCGTTTATTCCATGGCCGCGGAGGTGTTGTGGGTCGAGGAGGCGGACCTTCTTACGACGCGATATTAGCCCAACCGCATGGTGCTGTTCAGGGCGCGGTGCGCATCACCGAACAGGGAGAGGTTATATCTGCCAAATATGGAACGCTGGAGACGGCCCGTCGTAATCTGGAAACACTGCTTGCTGCCACTATAGAGGCGACGCTACTGAAAAAGAAGAATCCCGCGCGAGAAGAAGCACACCAGATTATGCGAGATATCTCGGCCCTAAGCCAGGAAAAGTATGCAGCTTTAGCTCATGAGGACCCAGGTTTCATTGACTATTTCAAAGCATCGACGCCGCTGGCTGAGATTGGGTCACTGAATATAGGGTCACGCCCTGCCTCGCGCAAGCAGACTGAGGCTATCTCAGATCTACGGGCTATTCCATGGGTACTAAGCTGGACCCAATCACGCGTGATGCTGCCCGGATGGTTTGGCGTGGGAACCGCGCTGAAATGCTGGATTGAACAGGGTGAAGATCCTAACGCACGCCTAGAAAAGCTAAGGATGCTCTATAAGGAGTGGCCATTCTTCGATGCGCTGCTGTCCAATATGGCCCAGGTGATGTCGAAGACTGAAATGACTCTAGCCAAGTTGTATTCAGAATTAGTTGAAGATCAAGAAGCCGCTATTCGGATCTATGAAACGATCCAGGCAGAATACGAGCTCACTAAGGAAATGTTCCTCGCTATTTCGGGAGCCAGAGAACTGCTCTACGACAACCCGCAGCTCGCTCGATCAGTGCGTCGCCGGTATCCTTATCTGCTGCCACTCAATGTTATCCAAGCGGAATTGCTGAGACGGTATCGTGCAGATGGATCCGAGGGTGACCGAGAGGCCTCCGTCGGCTACGGGATTCGTTTAACGATGAACGGTTTAGCAACCGCACTGCGGAATTCAGGCTAGTGATAATGTGGTGTATCATGGTGAAGACGAAAAGCTGCTCCATAGGGTAGCTGTGAAAACGAATCAAAGAAGGTTTTATTAAATGGTTCTCGCCCTGCAGATTATTTTGGTGCTTTCCAGTGTTTTGATGACTCTGTTTGTTTTATTGCACCGCGGTAAAGGTGGCGGACTCTCCAGCCTTTTTGGTGGCGGCGTTCAGTCTAACCTTTCGGGATCTACCGTGGTAGAAAAGAACCTCGATCGCTTCACCATTGTTACAGGGCTCATCTGGATGACCTGTATCGTTGCTCTAAATCTCATCCAATCTTATGCAGTATAAGAAAAATCCCCTCTAACGAGGGGATTTTTTCTTAACTGAGTACATCCTGAGTCGCGTAGAGAACTGTTTCCTTTCGCCCATACGCACCAGTAGCCGGCCACTGGGTAAAATCCTCGCACCCAACCAACGCAGATGCTGCCCGGGATTTCTCTGACCCAGAGACCAAGAACCACACATAATCTGAGCGGCGAATCGCCGGGTAGGTCAAAGATACGCGCTCCCGCGGTGGCTTAGGTGAATCGAAAACGGGGAGAACTAATCGTCGACTTTCCTTTTGGATAGGAGAGTGAGGGAATATGGAATTGATATGGCCCTCGCCGCCCATTCCCAAGAGGTGAAGATCGAAACCTTGGGGAGCAAAATCGCTCAGGACAGCTTCATAGGAGTGCGCCGCGTCCTCTAAGTCGACTCCACCTAATCCGTACCCATGGATATTCGCCTCAGGAATATCAATGTGGTCTAGGAGCGCCTCCCTCGCCTGTCCTTCGTTAGAATCGCTGTGATCGACGGACACATTACGTTCATCACCGAAGAAGAGATGAACGAGTTCCCAATTGATATCCATGGTCCTCAGTTCTCTGAGGATGCCAATCCCAGCCCCACCGCCTGTCAGCACGATCCGGGCCACACCGTCGGAGTGCGCTCCACCAGTGCTGTTAATCGAGAGTATAAGACGCCTAAGGTCTCTTGCAGCCTGTTCTAGAAGCGGCTCCACGGTGTTAAAGCTGTTTATTTTTACCATTTCTCTTAGTTCCTTCAGAAATTAAACCGATGGGTAATGAACGGCGGTTAGGCCACGCAGAGCCTTGTGGTATGCGGCATCGGGATCGAGATGACGAAGTTCCTCTGCTAAGCAGTCTGCCGTTGAGCGAACATTGACCGCCACCTTGGCCTTCATATCGCCCGATTCAACACAAATTGTCTGATTTTGAGGGTCTGATCGAAGCACCAATATTTCAGATTCTCTTTCGATCTCCACCAATGCCACTGGGATCTCGTCATCGGAGTCCACCTCCAAAATCTTTCTGGTCGTGGGTACCCTTAATCGATCGACCAGCCAACCAGCTGCCAAATCGACAGAAGGTGAGTTCGCAGGACCGAAGACTGTAATTGAGCGAATGTCCTCATGTGGAGGTTGATCCAATGCCGAAGCTAATACGCCGCGCCATGGGGTGAGACGAGCCCATGCGATATCGGTATCACCTGGCGCATAGGAGTTGCGGCGGTGGTACAAAGCATCGACAAGTTTATCAAAGCGTGCATCGGTGATACGACGTTGGGCTATCTTTCCCAGCGGATCCTCGCTAGGAAAAGCGGGGGAGCTAAATGGCCACCAGACTACAATTGGGGTATCTGGAAGCAGCAACGGAGTCACCACATGAACCAGGTGGTCATTGACCTCACCGTGGAGCTTCATGATAATGAGCTCGGAAGCACCCGCATCACCTCCGATCCGCACCTCAGCATCGAGGTGATGGTCAGCGTCGGTATCGCCTTTGACAAGAACGATGACACGAGAAGGATGTTCTCGCGAAGCCATCTTAGTTGCCTCGATGATGCTCTCAAGAGGATCAGTAGCTGCGACGACTACCAGCAAAGTAAGCACTCGGGACGTGGTGCCCTGCATGCCATTATCACGCATTTTTACCAGGGTATTAGCAATCTCGCTGGTACTGGAATTATCTAGGCAAAAAATCATCAGTTTGCTACCTTCATCTATGGACGCCGCCACACACGGTGCGAACCAGCGAGGATACGATCAGCAGAAGCGGGCCCCCACGTACCTGCAGCATATTCATCGGGACGCCCGCGCCTAGCCCAATAATCGAGGATTGGGTCGAGAATCTTCCAAGAGAGTTCAACCTCCTCGTTGGTGGGGAAGAGAGACGCCTCATCGAGGAGGGCATCAAGAATGAGACGTTCGTAGGCTTCAGGAGATTCTTCTGTAAAAGCTTCGCTGTAGGAGAAGTCCATATTCACATCGCGCACTTCCATTCCCGACCCTGGGACCTTAGAGCCAAAGCGCAGCAGCATCCCTTCATCGGGCTGAACCCTAATAACAACTACATTTGGGCCCTGGGCGTGGCGTGATCCCTCGGAGAAAGGTTGATGGGGGGCATCTTTGAATATGAGAGCTATTTCAGTGACGCGACGCCCCAGTCGTTTACCTGTTCGCAAAAAGAAGGGGACCCCGGCCCATCGACGAGAATTAATTTCTAAGGTACAGGCGGCGTATGTTTCGGTTGTGGAATCTGGATCAAATCCATCTTCCTCGCGCAAACCTCGGACAAATTCAGACCCTTGCCAGCCAGCCGTGTATTGGCCTCGAGCAGTAGTTTTACCGTAGGGCTCAACAGGGCGGGTTGCGCGCAGTACTTTAATCTTTTCTGCTTGGAGTTGTTCTGGAGTGAAGTCGATCGGTTCTTCCATGGCAACGAGAGCGAGAAGTTGGATCAAGTGATTTTGAATAACATCGCGGGCAGCCCCGATGCCGTCATAGTAGCCAGCGCGCCCTCCTAGACCGATATCTTCGGCCATAGTAATTTGCACGTGGTCAATATAGTGGGAATTCCAGAGCGGATCGAAAAGCTGATTGGCAAAGCGCAGCGCCATAATATTTTGCACAGTTTCTTTGCCTAGATAGTGATCGATGCGAAAGACCGCGTGCTCTGGGAAGACGGAATTAATGATATTGTTTAGCTCTCTCGCAGTTTTCTGGTCATGCCCGAAGGGCTTTTCCACGATGACCCGTCGCCATGAGCCCTTGGGGCCCTTAGCCATTCCGGAGCGCTCTAGCTGGTGGCAGACATCGGAGAAATAGTCCGGCGGCACCGAAAGGTAAAATGCCCAGTTACCTGCGGTTCCACGGTCGCGATCCAGTTCTTCAAGCTTGGCTGCGAGCGAATCAAATGCCTGGTCATCATCAAAATTGCCTCGAACAAAGTGCATGCCCTCGGCCAATCGGTGCCAAATATTCTCATTGAAGTCAGTGCGGGCTCCAGATTTAACCGCCTTGAGAACATATTCTTCAAAATCCGTTTTTGTCCAGTCGCGGCGACCGTAGCCCACGAGGGAGAATCCAGCTGGTAATAACCCGCGGGAGGCGAGATCGTAAATGGCTGGTAAGAGTTTTTTCCGAGCCAAGTCACCAGTCACTCCGAAGATCACCATGCCAGAGGGGCCAGCTATCTGAGGTAGCCTTTTGTCGCTGGTGCTTCTTAACGGATGAAGCCACTCTTGAGGATCACTATCTATTTTTTGCACGCTTTTACTCACGTCCTCGCATCTTACTCGGCACCAGAATTAACCTCACACTCTGCACATAACCGCGATAGCCCACTGCAATGAGGGCTTCGCTATTACTGCAGCCGAGCTCCCATTGATTCCAGCAGGTCCTCCCACGCTGCCACGAATTTCTCGACCCCTTCAGCTTCCAACTTTTCGAAAACATCTGGCAGATCAATACCTAGATCTTGTAAGGTGCTGAGCACCTTGGCCGCGTCGTTCTCGGCTTCACTGAGGGTATCACCCTTGATATCTTCCGCTTCAAGCGTGGCATCAATTGTGCTCTCAGGCATTGTATTAACGGTTAGTGGGCCCGCCAGCTCGGTTACATACAGGGTGGCGGGGTAGTTGGGATTTTTGACGCCGGTCGAAGCCCACAACGGCCGCTGAATATGCGCACCTGCTGGCATATCTGCACTCTTGAATTGATCAGCGAATAGCGCGTAGGCCACTCGAGCGTTAGCTATGCCCGCTTTACCCCGCATGGCCAGAGCTTCCGGTGTGCCGATATCTTCGAGTCGCGCGTCGATTTCGGTGTCGAGTCGGGAGACAAAAAACGAAGCCACAGAGTGGATTTTTGTCACATCCAGATTGTTTCGGTAGGCGGCATTGATTCCGTCGATATAGGCCTCGATCACCTGGCCGTAGCGTTCGACGGAGAAAATGAGCGTGACATTAACGCTGATTCCTTCAGCAAGTGCTGCTGATATTGCGGGGAGCGAGCCTTCGGTGGCCGGGATCTTGATCATGAGGTTTTCCCGATCAACACGCTCCCATAGGGTCCGCGCCTGAGCTAAAGTTGCGGCCGCATCATCTGAAATGCGCGGATCTACTTCAATCGAGACGCGGCCATCTTTCCCCTGAGTTTCGAGGTAGATATCCCGGAAAATATCGCACGCGTCGCGAACATCTTGGATACTCATTTCATAGACGGCCTCGTCTGCGGGCATTCCCTGCTCTTTAAGCGCTGCAATCTGATCATCATAGGCAGAGCCTTGCGACATTGCATGAGCAAAAATAGCGGGGTTGGTGGTCACTCCCACAACACTTTTGTCGGAGATAACTCGTCGAAGATTTCCAGAGTTAATGCGATCACGGCTGAGGTCATCTAACCAGGTGGACGTTCCAACGGCTTGGAGCTTATCTATTGCATTCATGGTTTCATCCTTGAGGTTTTTAACGAAAGTATTTAAATGCGGGCGAAACTTTCAGATCTCAGTTCCGCCCGCACTACTTCTTTACTGGTTCCTAGGCAGCCAGACTGTCTTTAGCGGCTTTCACGACGTTGTCGACCGTGAAACCAAATTCTTCAAACAGTTTGTCGGCTGGAGCCGAGGCGCCAAAATGTTCGAGCGATATAGCCCGCCCCTGCAATCCTAGGTGGCGATGCCACGGCATGGAGATTCCCGCCTCAACAGCAACGCGGGCGCGTACGTGAGGTGGCAGTACGGACTCTTGGTAGGCCTGGTCTTGCTCCTCGAACCAGTCGAGGCAGGGAACCGAAACAACGCGGGCGGCAATACCCTCCTTCTCCAATTGAGCAGCTGCCTTTACTACCAACTGAACCTCGGATCCGCTGGCCATGAGTAGGACCTCAGGCGTAGCGGCAGAGGCTTCCTTGAGTATATAAGCGCCACGACGAAGTCCCTCGCGAGCCTTCTCTTTAGTGCCGTCTAGGACCGGGAGATTCTGGCGCGAGAGCGCTAAACCCTTTGGGCCTTCCTTGTAGAGTAGCGCTGCGCGCCAAGCCGCTGCAGTCTCGTTAGCGTCGGCGGGGCGAATAAGTGATAGTCCGGGGATAGCACGAAGGCTGGCCAGTTGCTCTACTGGCTGGTGAGTGGGACCATCCTCGCCAAGTCCAATGGAATCGTGGGTCCAGACATAGTAAGCATCAGTTCCCATGAGGGCGGCTAGACGCACAGCGGGGCGCATATAGTCGGAGAAAATTAAGAAGGTTCCGCCGTACGGCCTCGTGCCCCCGTGCAGCGCGATTCCGTTCATAATCGCACTCATGGCGTGCTCGCGAATACCGAAATGGAGGTTACGGCCATCTGGTGCCGCAGTCCAGGTGGAGGTGCTAATAGACTCTGGTCCAAATGATTTTTCACTCTTCATCACGGTGTTATTGGAACCAGCTAGATCGGCGGAGCCGCCCCAAAGCTCAGGCAGGGTTTTCGCCAGTTCCTGAATGACCGACTCTGAGGCCTTGCGGGTAGCCACTGAGTCCCCGGCCTCCCACGTCGGTAGATCAGCATCGAAGTCAGCTGGTAGCTCACGCTTATTAAGACGCTCGAAGAGCTCCCGTTTTTCGGGGTGCTGTTGAGACCATTGCTCGAATTTCTGTGACCATTCGGCATGCTTATTTGCACCGCGCTCGACCAAATTGCGGGTGTGAGCTAATACCTCATCGCTGATAGGGAAGTGGATTTCAGGATCAAAGCCGAGTTCTCGCTTTGTGGCGGCGATTTCCTCTTCGCCCAGGGCAGCGCCATGGACAGCGCCGGTATTCATCATAGTTGGGGCGGGATAACCAATGATGGTACGAACCCGAATAAACGATGGACGCTGGCGGTCAGCCTGGGCCGCAGCAATAGCCTCTTCGATGGCGACGATATCCTCGCCACTCTCAACTTCTAGTACTTGCCATCCATACGCCCGATAGCGTGCGCAAACATCCTCGTCAAAGGCAATATCGGTTTCCTCTTCGATGGAGATTTTATTATCATCCCAAAAGACGATGAGGTTACCTAGCTTCTGAGTACCCGCGAGCGAACAGGCCTCAGACGTTACCCCTTCCTGCATATCGCCGTCGGAGGCGATGGTGTAGATATAGTGATCGAATGGTGACTCACCTTGGGGCGTATCCGGATCGAATAGCATGCGCTCACGGCGTGCCGCCATAGCCATACCCACCGCGGAGGCTAACCCTTGACCGAGTGGTCCGGTGGTAATTTCCACGCCTTTAGTGTGGCGGTACTCGGGGTGACCTGGGGTCTTTGCGCCCCAGGTACGCAGGGCCTTGAGGTCATCGAGTTCCAGGCCAAAACCTCCGTAAAACAGCTGGATATATTGAGTGAGCGAACTGTGACCACACGAGAGTACAAAACGGTCACGGCCTACCCATTGATCGTCCTGGGGGTCAACATTCATCGTGTGCTGATACAGGGTGTAGGCAAGCGGCGCCAGTGACATTGCGGTGCCGGGGTGCCCTGAGCCGCATTTCTGCACGGCATCTGCAGCGAGGATGCGAGCGGTGTCAATGGCTTGTGTATCCAAATCACTCCAGTGATCTGGATAATTGCGAACCGTATGCTTTTTAAGCTCAGGAGATAAGGTCACAGTGATAGTCCGTCCTTTAATATTTTTTCGTGGTCGAGGCTCGCGCAAGCGAGTTTATGCGCGAACCACATCCCACAGTTTAGCGCCATTTGGCTTCAAGGATGGCAGCGAGCTGGCTGGAGCTGGTATACGGCGAACAAAATGAACGAAGCGAGGGAGTTTTGATAAGCCAAACTCTTCAATGAGGAGTACCTTGGACTAGGTACGATAACGTTTCCCCCGCTCGATGACTGTGGCTCAAATCTTTTCGTTGAGTTTTTCCAGTATGCTGAGAAACGTACTTTCACAGAAATTATGGAGGAGATAATCCTTGGAGACGATCAAGGCCTATATTGCGTTGACGAAGCCCCGGGTCATTGAACTCCTCTTGGTAGCAACCATTCCCGCCATGCTGCAGGCTGAGCGTGGGGAGAATAATATCGCGCTCATCCTGTTGACCGTCATAGGAGGCTGGATGGGGGCAGCAGCTGCTAATACCTTCAATATGGTGGCGGATTCCGATATCGATCAGAAAATGGGGAGGACTCGTTCGCGCCCCCTTGTCAGGCACACGGTTTCCAACCGAAATGCCACCATCTTCGCGTGGGCGCTTACTGTTTTGAGCTTTCTTTTTCTCTGGCTCCTCTGCAATTCGCTTTTAGCGGCCGTATGTGTGATGCTCACCATTGCTTTTTATATCTTTGTTTACACAAAGTTTTTAAAAAGGCGCACCCATATGAATATCGTTTGGGGTGGCGCGGCGGGCTGCATGCCTGTGATAGTGGGGTGGGCCGTAATTAAAGACAATATGCCTGGAACAGACCTGGCTCACTGGTGGCAGGCCATCGTACTCTTCCTGATCATTTTCTTTTGGACGCCCCCGCATACGTGGGCCTTGGCCATGAAGTATAAGGAAGATTACAAGGCCGCTGGAGTGCCCATGCTGCCGGTAGTCCGGGAGGAAGTTGAGGTGACTCGGCAGATTGTTGGCTATACCGTTGCCACGGTTATAACCACCTTCCTTCTTATTCCCGCGGCTGGATGGATTTATGCAGTGGGATCAATCATCTCAGGAGCAGGCTTTCTATTTATGGCGATTCGGCTCCATCAAGGAGTCAAGCGTGGCGTGCCGGTCAAACCACTCAAGCTCTTCATTTTGTCGAATAACTATTTAGCTGTGCTCTTTGTAGCGCTATCGGTCGACGCTATTTTAGGCTTGGAAACTTTCGGTGCGATGCTTGATCCCTTTTTTGTGGCCTAAGAATGAGCCTCGGTCCCCGGGCGCACACTTCCTCAGACTTTCGAGCTCAAGGAAACGTAGCAAAAGCCGAGCGTATCGCTTGAAACTATACGATAGTCACATAGCCTTTCTTAGCTCATCAGCCTCATGGTTGTGGCTGCACTCTCGCCAGTTAAATGCACATCGAGATATTTTGTACACCACAAGAGAACGATTGGAGAAATCGCCAGTGCGGTTTCCGTCATCCTCATGGGGGCATCTCAAGGGTTATTGTCTATCTGCTGCCAGGCTGGAGCAGTGACAGCTGACTAAAGGGGACGTGAAACAATGATCTTTTTCTCAACGCCGAAGCGACGGCTATACACGCGAGAATGCACACCTAATCCTTTAGCCGATGATTCTATGCCTAACCGGGGTTCTCCTAATACGCGTGTGCATATATCAATGAATCAAGGTGCCTCGGGGATAGAGCACGCAGCTCCTCATGACCTACATCAAACAGTACGATGAGTTAACGCAGGGCCCGCTAGGTCGGAACTATCCCAGAATTTGGCAGATACACGACGTATCTCGGCAAATTAGATGGTGTGAATTAGAACAATTTCCAGCTACTTAGCTGAAACTTTTGCCTCGAGAAAGCTCGTGTCCATCCGCTTGATTCTGCGAACCTTATGCCTCGAAGCTTGGTGATCGAGAAAACCTCGCCTGTATACTCCACACTTTCTGACACCACAGCATCTCCCTGCCGTTCTCGTTAGGGAGCAAAAGAGGGACAACCGAACCACAAGCCAAAGTGTGGCGAGTTGCTCAGAACAAAGAATGTCTGACTGCTCAGAAAGCTTAGACAGTTGCCTAAGGCGAGGCAGGGAAAAACCTAGATATATCAGTGGATAGAGACGGTTTGAGCTAGCAATTAGCCCGTTGAACTGGGAAGTATCGTGGTTGTTCGTAGCGGATTGCTGGCCACAGCACACGCGTTAGTATTGAGAAATTTGTCTGCTGCATGAAATCTCGATCCGTGACTGTGGGGTCATATAGGCTGTGCCGCTTTAGTTATCACCGCACACCAGGAAGCCGATGCCGCTGAATTTAATGAACACGCTATGCCCCAAGTTTTATACGACCTGGCGGCATGGTCATAAAAGCCGAACACAACGATATGACGTGTGCGCGATTAACATTTTCTTCTCGTCCCTGTGGTTTTAGGTTTCGGCTGATATTGCACTGCCTATCGTCTATTGAGTTAGCTTGACCCTGCAGGTCTTTTATGGGGGAATTATTCGTAACTGAATATAAACTCGTGGTCAACTAATAGACCGTCGACTGTAGTCACTGCCTTAATTCCTAGCGAAGCTGGCTATCTCTCTTAGCTCGAACACATCCTGATCAACCCCAAGCGGAGCGCAATTACTGCTCAGGGCTGATCTGAGGTCACGATCTATTAATATCTGCACGATATGCATCGATGAGATCTTTTCCTGGGTTAGTCATATGCATTTGATCAGTGAATTTCACCAGTGATCGCGAGGAATCGTCCCAATCGTGATACAACGAACCCCCTAGGATCTGCTAGGGGGTTAAAAATCAGAGTTGATGATATTCCTGTTCAGGCGAGGTGTCTTCTGGGTGACGGCTCCAGCCTTGGGCATAGAGGAAGCCGAGGAGCGCCACGACGACAGAGCTGAAGCCGATATGGACAGGCACCGTCCAGCGAGGCACCCCTAAGCGGTATTGTATGACTCCAATGAGTGCCTGGAGCACTATTGTAGCGATAAGCCACAGGGTCGTTGTCTTGGTTTTGGTTGGAACGCGTTGAAAAGCTAACGATGCGGCGATAAGTGTGACCACTGCGAGCAATAAATACATTGTCCACGCGTGAATATGGGCCATCCATGCAATGTCGACCTCAAGACGCCCCTGCATTCCTGCTTCGGAGTCACCAGCGTGAGGCCCGGCTCCTGTCACCATGGTTCCAGTAGCGAGCACGAGAACTAGCAACCCAGCTGCGAAGGATACGAGGTAGCGCAGTGATTGATCGTAGGTGCGGTGGGGGATACCAGCATCGGGTTCCCCCACTCGAATATAGAAGATGGCAGCTAACCAGACGAGGAGCATGGACGGCAGGAAGTGAATGGCGACGGACCACCACTGAAGATCTAGCAGAACCGAGATTCCGCCGAGAACAGCTTGAATGATGACACCGATTCCCTGGACAATTCCGTGTATCACGAGTTCTTTGCGTCGATGAGCAGCCACAATAGAAATAAAGGCAGCGATGACTATGCCGATGAGAACAAAAGTGAGGAGCCTATTGCCAAACTCGATTGCTTGGTGAATCCACGGTGCAGCCCCCGGAACTGGCACGAGGGAGCCCTCGTGGCATAAAGGCCATGTATTACACCCGAGGCCTGATCCTGTCACCCGGACAATGGAGCCAGTCACAGTAATACCTGCCTGGGCAAGCAGCACAAATAGTACTAATCGCCGCTGATATGGGATAAGGAATTTTGCTCGGCGCTGGATAGATTCTTGCATGCTAGACACGCGATTATTTTACCCCGCAACGCAAGGCGCTGAAAGTTATTAACACCTAACCGATGAATCTGTGAGAAATATCTTATGAATAGTACTCGACTAATCTGTGAAAGAGAAGAAACGGATCGATGCAGCGATGCCCAGGATTGTCCATACTATCAAGCTGAGCACAGCGAAACCTGGAAACTGACCGGCAAATGCTGAACCAATTCCATCAGCCAGAGCTACGGAAGGAATAATGTGGTACAGCGGGTGGATGGACTCGACGTTGAAGGTCAGGTAGCTAGCCGCCCCCACCAAAAGCACCCATATAAGGTTTGCTAAACCCAGCACCATTTCAGAGGAGAGAGTTCCACCAAGGAACATTCCCAAGGCAGTAAAACAGGCAACCCCGACAAAAAAGATGACCACACCAATGACCCCGAAGCCGAAGGTCGTCCTCCACCCGGTTATAAGTGCAACCAGGGTAAGGCACGCTACCTGCAAACTGGAGACTACAAGCAGTCCTACTACTTTTCCCAGAATAATTGTGGAGGCAGGTACACCCGAGGCGCCCGCCCTTTTCAACGCCCCATAGCGACGATCGAAAGCTAGAGAAATTGCTTGACCTGAAAAGCCCGAGCTCATCGCTGCGATAGCAAGAACCGTAGGGAAAATCGGGGAATGGGGGCTATACGTATCGAGCTGAGGGAGAAAATATGCTGCAATGATGATGCCAATCGGGATGACAAAGCTCAGCAGAAATTGCTCTCCATGACGCAAAAATAACAAGGCTTCAATTTTTCCCTGGGACTTCAGCATATGCATCACAGAGGCCCGCTGTGGTTGTGGGCTAAAGATACCTGGGGGGATATGACCAGGCTGCGGTTGAGAAATAGTCATAGAATAGCTCTTTCTAACTTCTTAAAGCGCGTCCAGTGATCTCAAGGAAAATATCCTCGAGACTTCGGGCCTCGGTCGACAATGAAATAATTAGGGCGTTTTGTTCGGCAGCCAATCGGGCAAGCTGAGAAATCAAGGCTGGGGTGGGTTCAGTTGGTATCGAGTACACCAAGGGGCGAATCGCTTCAACGCCCAAGGCCGCCCACGGCGCAGCGGTTATGTCAAGGTCTCGATCCGTTTCGAATTTTAAGCCCGGAGAGGCTTCTTTACGCAGTTCGCTAGGACTACCGGCTGCGACCACGCTTCCCTGATCGATAATGACCACCTCGTCAGCTAAAGCCTGGGCTTCGTCCATTAAATGCGTGGTTAAGATGACCGTAACCCCGTCGGCGCGTAGTTGCCTTATTAATCTCCAGACTAGAACACGAGATTGTGCGTCCAATCCGGCTGTGGGTTCATCGAGAAAGACCACCTTCGGGCGCGAAATCAGGGCGAGAGCTAAAGCTAGTCTCTGCTTTTGCCCTCCGGAAAGTCGCCGATAGGTCGTTGACCTGACATTACCCAAGCCCAGCAATTCAATCAGCCAATCGGGATCAAGGGGATTAGCATTATAGGACGCCGACAACTTCAGCATTTCTTCGACCCTAATGCCCGAATAAGATCCAGATTCCTGCAACATAATGCCAATAATTGCGCGCACATCCTGAGGCCTGGTAACCGGATCGATACCGCAAACGCTGACAGCGCCGTGCGTCGGCTTCTGAAAACCTTCGCAGATATCAATCAGCGTCGTCTTACCAGCACCATTGGGGCCTAGGAGAGCCAGAACTTTTCCCTCGGGAACGCTGAAACTAACATCTTTAAGCGCCTGTATATCTCCGAAAACCTTGCTCAATCTTGAGACCCTGAGAGCAGGGGTTTTGGTGGGAGTCATCTTCACAACACCCTAGTCTATGCGACGTTTGAAATTTCTCCGGTAGGAAACGTACATGAGGCTGATAATTACTACCAATCCAACGACTGAGGCGGTATAAATCGAAAGTACCGTTTCTGGAGGCAGTGATAACCCCCGCGGAAGAACGAAAAAGCTCAGTAAGAGCGTATACGCAATGACTGCGGCTCTAAAAACCTCCCTATTAGCCCACGCGGCCAAGGGTAGAATCGCCCACAGCATATACCACGGGTGTACGACGGGAAAGAACGCCACCATTACTAGAGTTGATATCCCAAGCGCACCCACAGGGTGAATGGCGCCCTGATAGGTGCGCAGGAGTAACCGCACCATAGCAAAACCTGCAACCGCCAACCCCGACAGTCGGGTGATGATGAGGATAGCTTCGGTGTGATCACCTAAGTAGAGAAATTTCCCCACGAATCCGAAGATTACTCCGAGGGCAGTTGATATAGACATCCAGCTGCGTACGGCTATGGCCCCGCCTTGGCCAGTGATCCACCCTGAGCCGATCCCACTGACCCACGTGACGGTGAGGATAGCAGCGATCATGCAAAAGGTCTGCAGCGCAACAGCGATCAGCCAAGCTGAGGGTGTGCTGCGGCCGCGCAGGTGAATGACTCTAGCAATAGCCATTCCGATGAAACCGAGTCCGATAAAGCCGGTAACTTTAACCATTCCTGCGAGACTAATGAGAAGGCCACTGGTTGCTAGCAAAATGACTGCTCGCCTCGAGCCCGAGCGTTCCATGTAATCCACTCCGCGTAAGCCGACTTCAATGCCTGCCATGAGTAAACCGAGCAGGATCGACTCGTTATGGATGCCACCAATGAGGTGGAGGATAGTGAGCGGGTTGAGTATCCCTAGCCATAATGCGGCCTGCGGGAGAACACCGCAGCGTTTTGCTAGGTGAGTAAGAGCCCATCCGGCTAGAGCAACCCCAAGGAGAGAGATGATGCGGTGAGCAAGAACCCCAAGCACGATGGAGTCATTGGTGAGGAATGAGATCAAGGCAGCGATTCCTAATGCTACGGGCCCGTAAGGGGAGGGGGAATGGGCCCAGATGAACGGTACCGAACGGGCCAGATCGTTGTCAGTCCCGAGGAGATCTACAGGTCCCGCGCTATATGGATCGAGACCCATCACTACAATCGCACCGTTGGCTAAGTATGAGTAAATATCTTGAGTAAACATAGGTGCGCTTGCGATCAGCGGTAAGCTCCAAGCCACGAAAGTACGCCTGGTCATCGACATGCTAATAAGACCCATACGCGTATGAGCCTCTTTCAAGGCTACCCCGGCAAACGGCGCCATAAATAGCCACGCTAGGACTAAGAGAGCTATGCCAACAAAGCACAGCACTGTTGATGCTTGGAGCATTCTAGCCATGAGAGTGCCACCAGGAAAGACAGTATAAGGTGAGTTCACTACGGGCAGGGCTCCTGCTCCCAGGGCCCCTAGGCTAAGGAGTAGGGATCCTAGTGTGCCCATCCATCTGGTGAAGGCGAAACGTTCGAGATCAATGGCCGTGAGTGGGGTGTGGATACGATCCCTGACTGTGGGTTCCATTTCCGCCTCGGTAGAATCGCCGATCAGGGTTACGCTGCCATCGCGGAGAGTCTTGATGAGATCGACGCCGCTGGTGGCCTTTACCAGCAGGGAGGTATCGTGATAGCGTTCACCGCTTTCCGTCTGTAGAGAGGGTGGAATTGATTGAATACGCAGCACGGTGCGGAGGGCTCGGTTCCACCACAAGGGTGCATTCTTGCTCACTCACTCAGCTTAACTCAATCTTTTGCAGTAACGGACTTAGGCTCAAGCTGAAACCTCGCATCGCAAGTGTTTCGCAACCGTGGAACGCACTGAGAGGAGTCTGAGAAAAAACGACCACCCTCACCCTGTTTGAGTAGCAAAACCGTTGATAGGGTGCCCTAAATACTAGAGGTGAGAGCGATAGGCACTTTTCGGGGTTGTAACAGTGCCGCCATTTAGGTAACACTAGTGTTGTCTAAAGAAATCTAGACGGTCAGCTCCATAACGATATTAGGGCGATATTAGGGCAGTACAAGGAGGTGAAGCGATGGGCCACATCAATCGCGGAGAATCGCGCTCAACTGATGGTGAAACGCGTCATGCCATCATGAGCGAAATTCTCAAGCATAATCGCATTACCGCCTCCGAATTAGCCGAACATTTGAACCTTTCTACTGCAGGAATTCGCCGCCATCTCGATATATTGGTCGGGGAAGGCCTCGCGGAAATAACATCGGTTTCCGCGCATCAACGATCCACTCGGGGGCGACCCGCCAGGGCATTTAGCCTAACCGACAGAGGTCGAGCACAGTTTGGCCACAATTATGACTCGCTAGCAGTGGCAGCTTTGAAAACATTAAGGCAACACGGCGGGGAGGAGGCTGTTAGGGCCTTCGCTCGCAAACGTGCGCTAGAACTTATCGGAGATTTTAATTGTGAAGGCGACACGATTGAGGAAGCTGTAAGCGAGCTCGTGGACGTCTTTACACAACACGGCTACGCGGCTTCTATGAACAATGCCGGACAAGGCGTTCAGATTTGTCAGCATCACTGCCCGATCTCGGAAGTGGCCGCCGATTTCCCTGAGTTATGCGAGGCCGAGCATGAGGTGATAGCGAAAGTGCTCGGCCGCCATGTTCAACTACTCGCCTCAATCGCTGATGGCCACGGTATCTGCACGACTAATATACCCATCCGCCCCGTTAATAGATCTACATCGGTCTCCTAGTAATTGCTTGAGAGGAACGTATTCAATGACCCAAGCACCCGTAAACCCCCACACTCTCCAACCCCCTACAGACGATGAGATCATCGAGTCCATTGGTCCTTATAACTACGGCTGGCATGATCGTGATGATGCAGGACAACAGGCGCGACGCGGCCTGAATGAGGATGTGGTCCGCGATATCTCTGACAAGAAACAGGAACCAGCGTGGATGCTGGAACAGCGACTCAAAGCTCTCGATCTTTTTGGCAAGAAGCCTATGCCCACCTGGGGTGCGGACCTAAGTGGAATCGATTTTGACAACATCAAATACTTCGTGCGCTCCACTGAGAGCCAAGCCACGAGCTGGGAAGAGCTTCCCGAAGATATCCGCAATACCTACGACCGTCTAGGTATCCCCGAGGCTGAAAAACAACGCCTCGTAGCAGGAGTAGCTGCACAGTATGAATCTGAAGTGGTGTATCACCAGATTCGAGAAGATTTAGAAAAACTCGGGGTCATATTCGTCGATACTGACACCGCACTTAAGGAGCACGAGGAGTTATTCCGCGAGTACTTTGGAACGGTCATTCCAGCTGGCGACAATAAGTTCTCAGCATTGAATACTGCCGTATGGTCAGGTGGTTCTTTTATCTATGTGCCTAAAGGAGTGCACGTTGATATTCCTCTGCAGGCCTATTTCCGCATCAACACTGAGAATATGGGCCAATTCGAGCGCACTCTAATTATCGTTGACGAGGATGCTTACGTGCACTATGTCGAAGGTTGTACCGCTCCGATCTACAAATCTGACTCCCTACACTCAGCTGTGGTGGAAATTATTGTGAAGAAGGGCGGGCGGTGCCGCTATACCACCATCCAAAACTGGTCTAATAACGTCTACAATCTTGTGACCAAACGCACCAAGTGTGAGGAAGGTGCGTCGATGGAGTGGGTCGATGGCAATATCGGCTCCAAGGTCACCATGAAATACCCAGCGGTGTGGATGACCGGTCCCTACGCTAAAGGAGAAGTCCTTTCCGTAGCTTTTGCCGGTGAAGGCCAATTCCAAGACACTGGCGCGAAAATGGTCCACATGGCACCTCATACATCGTCGAATATCGTCTCGAAATCGGTAGCTCGAGGAGGCGGCCGAGCAGCGTATCGTGGGCTTGTACGCATTAATGCTAATGCCAACCATTCAACATCGAATGTTGAATGCGACGCCCTGCTCGTCGACAATATCTCACGTTCGGATACCTATCCTTATAACGATATTCGCAATGACCATGTCTCGCTAGGTCATGAAGCGACTGTCTCTCAGGTATCCCAGGAACAGCTCTTCTACCTTATGTCTCGAGGTATTGCTGAGGACGAGGCTATGGCTATGATTGTGCGCGGATTCGTCGAGCCTATTGCCAAGGAATTGCCCATGGAATACGCCCTCGAACTCAACCGTCTCATCGAATTGCAAATGGAAGGATCGGTGGGCTAACCCACATGGCTAGTACTACAGAAAAAAATTCAACCGTCCATGGTAACAAGGGCGACATATTCTCTTCCACGGATGTTAACGAATTCGAAATCCCACGGGGAAAGGACGAGGTGTGGCGGTTCGTTCCGCTGCGTCGCCTCAAAGGGCTTCACGACGGGAGCTTCGCACCCGTAACGGACACCCTCATCGACATTGCGGTTCCTGAAACGGCAACACACGTGGAGGTCGAGAAGGTCACCATGGATTCGCCCTTGATTGGACGCGCGGGTAAACCTATCGATCGAATAAGCGCCCAAGCTTTTACCTCGACCTCTCATGCCACCGTGGTTCAGATTGCAGACGCGGCGATAAATCCAGAACCCATCTCCATCACTATTACCGGTGCTGGCCATGACGTGACCACGTTTAGTCATGTGGTCATCGAGGTAGGCGAAGCGGCAGAAGCCACCATTAATCTTCGCTATAAAGGGTCCGGAGTACACGCTGACAATATCGAATTCATTGTAGGCGACAATGCGAAATTGAATGTTATCGTCGACGACTCATGGGATGACGATGCTGTCCACTGCGGTTCGCAGATGGCTGTAGTTGGTCGCGATGCCACCCTACGCCATTATGCTGCCCTGTTCGGTGGAGATCTCGTGCGCATTGTACCTCGCGTCCGATTCACCGCTCCTGGCGGGGACGCCGAGTTATTGGGCGTCTACTTTGCGGACTCTGGACAATTTTTTGAGCAGCGACTTCTCGTCGATCACGCGCAGCCGAACTGCACGTCAAATGTGTTGTACAAAGGGGCCTTGCAATCCCATTCAGCAGAGAAGAGGGCTGAGGCCCACACCGCATGGGTAGGCGACGTCCTCATCCGCCCGAACGCACAAGGAACCAGCACGTACGAAGCGAACCGGAATCTTGTTCTTACGGAAGGTGGACGAGCCGACTCTGTGCCAAACCTGGAAATCGAAACTGGTGAAATTCAAGGCGCAGGTCATGCAGCTACAGTCGGACGATTTGATGATGAGCAGGAGTTTTACCTACGATCCCGGGGAATACCGGCGGATGAAGCTCGACGGCTCATCGTGCGAGGCTTCTTCTCTGAAGTGATCGGAAAAATTCCGTTTGATCCCATTCGTGAGGACCTCGAAAACAGAATTCTGCAAGAGCTAGAAACCCTGCGCACGCTTAAAAAAGCCACATCTTAAACCCCTCTTAACTCATAAGGAATATTAATGAGCACCCTTGAAATCCGAGATCTCCATGCCCAAGTCATCCCCACAGATGAAAACGCTGGGCCGAAAGAGATCCTCAAAGGAGTAAATCTCACCATCAAATCTGGTGAAACGCACGCTATTATGGGCCCCAACGGCTCCGGTAAATCCACACTTTCCTATACCATAGCGGGGCATCCGCGCTACCACGTCACCCAGGGGGAGGTTCTCCTCGATGGCGTCAATATCTTGGATATGGACGTCGATGAGCGTGCTCGCGCCGGGATGTTTGTGGCGATGCAGTACCCAACCGAAATTCCCGGGGTTTCCATGGCAAATTTCCTGCGAACCGCCGCCACAGCTGTTCGCGGTGAAGCGCCAAAGCTACGGACATGGATCAATGAGGTAAAAACTGAGCAAGAGAATTTGCTCATCGATAAAAGCTTTAGCGAACGCAGTGTCAATGACGGATTCTCTGGAGGTGAAAAAAAGCGCCATGAGGTTCTTCAGTTAGGTTTGCTCAAGCCCAAATTCGCCATTATGGACGAGACAGACTCAGGCCTCGATGTTGACGCATTGCGAGTTGTTTCCGATGGTATTAACCGCTACCAGCAGGACAACGATGGCGGTATCCTCATGATCACGCACTATAAGCGCATCCTCACCTACGTTAACCCGCAGTTCGTGCACGTTTTTGCCGACGGCAAAATTGTAAAGTCTGGTGGTGCTGAATTAGCAGATGAGCTGGAAGCTAATGGATACGATCAGTTCCTCAACTAACCTTTCCCCAATATTGAAAAAGTAGCGAGGAACTTATGTTTCATACACCGTCGGGCACCCTTGATATCGAGCGTATCCGCCAGGAATTCCCCGTATTTTCCCGATCTGTTCGAGGCGGACACCGCCTGGTTTACCTCGATTCTGGGGCAACCTCGCAGCGCCCGTTGCCGGTGTGGCGCGCGGAGGAGGAGTTTGTCCTCTACACGAACGCCCCAGTACACCGCGGAGCCTATCAGCTTGCTGAAGAAGCTACCGACGCCTATGAGGGTGCACGCGGGCGTATCGCGCAATTTATAGGGGCGCAGCCAAACGAATTGGTATTTACTAAAAACGCGACCGAAGCACTCAACCTCCTTGCCTATACCCTTGGGGATCCCCGCGCAGGGGAGTGGGCCGTTGGTGCCGGCGACACCGTAGTAGTCACCGAGCTGGAGCATCATGCCAACCTCGTGCCATGGCAAGAACTCTGTCGCCGTACGGGGGCCACGCTCGCCTGGCTCGACATGGATGAAACGGGTCGTATCGATCTCGACTCCTTGCGATTCGATGACTCAGTAAAGGTCGTTGCCTGTACCCATCAGTCAAATGTGACAGGCGCTATTTCTGATATTCCCGCCCTGGTCAGCAAGGCTAGAGCGGTAGGTGCACTCATCGTTCTCGATGCGTGTCAATCAGTTCCGCATATGCCAGTTGACGTGGTGGAGCTCGACGTTGATTTTGCGGCCTTTTCCGGCCATAAGATGCTTGGTCCTACGGGAGTCGGAGCACTATATGGTAAAAGTGAGCTGCTCAACCAGTTGCCGCCATTTCTAACTGGGGGTTCCATGATCGAGGTCGTGCACATGGATCATTCCACCTATGCGCCGGCCCCGCAGCGCTTTGAAGCAGGTACGCAAATGGCCTCACAGGTAGTGGGACTAGGTGCGGCGTGTGACTTTCTCAACGCTATTGGGATGGAAGCAATTCATCACCATGAGCAAGAGCTCACCCGCTATGGTTTGGAGCAATTATCCTCCATCCCAGGGTTAGAAATCGCCGGCCCCACTAAGGCTGACAACCGTGGCTCGGTCATTAGTTTCGATGTCGAGGGAATTCATCCCCATGACTTAGGGCAAATTCTCGATGATCAGGGTGTGTGCATCAGAGTTGGACACCACTGCGCATGGCCAGCACATCGAAAGCTGCAGATGCAGTCCACGGCACGCGCCTCCTTCTACCTTTATAATGACAAGGCAGATATAGACGCGTTAGTTGGGGCTATCGCTACAGCTCAGAACTTTTTCGGGACGCGCTAGGAAAAAAGGAAGCCACAATGAATATGGAATCCATGTATCAAGAAGTTATCCTTGATCATTACAAGAACCCAAAGTTCTCTGGGTTGCGCGAAGGCCATGATGCCGAGGTTCACCATGTAAATCCCTCGTGCGGGGACGAACTGACTCTTCGGCTTGCTCTTGGATCCAACGGCGAAGTAAAAGATATTTCGTACCAAGCGGAAGGATGTTCAATTTCCCAAGCTTCCACCTCAGTAATGGCGGAGGAATTGATGGGATTAACAGTCGAGCAAGCGCGCGCGAAAATAGCCGAATTTGAGAAAATGATTACCTCGCGAGGCACCTATGAGGGCGACGACGACATGATCGGTGACGGTGTGGCCTTCGCAGGAGTCTCCCAATACCCCGCTCGGGTAAAATGCGCACTTCTGGGATGGAAAGCCTTCGAAGCGGCCTTGAGCGAATCTCTCGATCGTAATAATTAACGGAAAGTGACTAATAATGACCGATAACCACGATGTAGAACCACCGCACGCCGACCCACATACCGGAATCATTGACCGCACTCATATCATCCCCGAACAAAGCGAGGCGGATGAAGCCAAAGCATTCGACATCGAAGAGTATATGCGCGACGTTATCGATCCCGAGTTAGGCATCAACGTGGTGGATTTAGGTTTGGTTTATGATATCTGGATCGAAAATGAGAATGAAGCCCATATCAATATGACGCTCACGTCACCAGCCTGCCCGCTGACCGATGTTCTCGAAGACCAAGCGCAGAGTGCGGTAGTCGGTAACGGCGGAATTGAAAAACTGCAGCTCAATTGGGTGTGGAATCCTCCATGGGGTCCGCATATGATCACTGAGGAAGGCCGGGAGCAACTGCGTGCGCTAGGATTCTCGGTGTAGTCCAGGCTTTCCCCAAGGGAGGAATTTCTCCCTTTGCTCTCGGGTGCTAGGATGGCGCTTTGTGATTGTGACCAATGACTTTGAAGTCCGAGTGGGTGCGCGCACCCTGCTTGACGCCACGCGGCAGCATTTACGAGTCCAGCCAGGCGATAGAATTGGCCTAGTAGGCCGTAACGGGGCGGGTAAAACCACCACTATGCGAATCCTAGCGGGAGAAACCGAACCCTATGGAGGATCCGTAGTCAGGTCAGGCACTATTGGTTATCTACCTCAAGACTCACGTGAGGGAAATATTGAGCAGACCGCACGTGAGCGGGTGCTCAGCGCTCGTGGCCTCGATGCTATTAATCGCAATATGGCCAAGCAACAGTCGATTATGGAAACCGCTGGCAGTGATGCTAAACGCGACAAAGCAATTAGGCAGTATACAAAATTAGAGGAACGTTACCATGCCCTCGGAGGCTACGAAGCCAACGCAGAGTGCGCACGCATCTGCGATAATCTGGGCCTAGAGGCGCGGATTCTCGATCAATCCCTTAAAACCCTATCCGGAGGGCAACGCAGACGTGTAGAGCTTGCCCAGATACTGTTCGCAGCTTCGGCTGGAAGCGGTAAATCCGAGACCACCCTTCTTCTCGATGAGCCGACAAACCACCTTGATGCTGATTCGATCCTATGGTTGCGTGGCTTTCTCTCAAAGCACGAGGGTGGTTTGATTATGATTAGCCACGATGTGGAACTCCTCGAGGCCGTATGTAATAAGATCTGGTTTCTCGACGCCGTTCGAGCAGAAGCTGATATTTATAATATGGGCTATAAGAAGTATATCGACGCTCGTGCTACTGATGAAGCTAGGCGCCGCCGCGAGCGCGCAAATGCTGAGAAAAAAGCGTCCGCACTCAAGGACCAGGCAGCTCGCCTGGGTGCCAAAGCCACTAAAGCAGCCGCTGCAAAGCAGATGTTGGCAAGGGCGGAGAAGATGGTCGCACAAACCGATGAGATTAGAGCAGGCGACCGCGTGGCCCATATCAAATTTCCGGCTCCAGCTCCCTGTGGAAAAACTCCTCTCAATGGTCGTGGTCTGACCAAGATGTACGGCTCGCTCGAAGTATTCTCTGGAGTCGATCTCGCAGTTGACAAAGGGAGCCGGGTGGTCGTTCTGGGTTTCAACGGCGCTGGCAAGACCACGCTGTTGAAGTTACTTGCGGGGGTAGAACGTACCGATGGTGAGGGGGGAGTAGTCACTGGCCACGGCCTGAAAATTGGCTACTTTGCCCAAGAACACGACACCATCGATCCGGATCAAACGGTGTGGGAAAACACCATCGCCGCTTGCCCCGAAGCAGGGGAGCAGGATTTGCGTGGACTACTAGGAGCATTCATGTTCTCCGGGGAGCAACTAGACCAGCCAGCCGGGACCCTTTCGGGCGGTGAAAAAACCCGTCTTGCGCTAGCTAGCCTCGTTTCCTCTCGGGCTAATGTACTTCTACTCGATGAACCGACGAATAACTTAGATCCGATCTCCCGCGAACAGGTTCTCGACGCCCTGGCCACCTACGAGGGTGCTGTGGTGTTGGTGACTCACGATCCAGGCGCTGTGCGAGCACTCAATCCAGAGCGCGTTATCGTCCTCCCTGATGGCGATGAAGATCTGTGGAGCGACGAATATATGGAGATCGTGGAGCTATCTTAACCAACCATCACGTACTATGGTGAGATGTCGAAGAAACTCTTGGCGCTCCTTGGAATAGATCTATGTGCTGCCCTCACAGCATGGCACTTTCTCTATTACACTCCGCATGACAGAATCCGCGGATCAAAAAGACGCTGGTTTTTTATTACGCTCATCGACATCATCGGACCCATACTTTTTCTCAGCCGTGGCCTAAAAAAATGAACCTCCCATGATAAGAAGGAGGTTCATTGCGAGACGGTGAGAACGATCGTTTAGTTTCTTAGTCCGTGCAGCGGGGCGGGAATAAAACCGCCACGTGAAATAAACTGAGAGTTATCTACTTGAGACACTGGAATAACGGGCGCATAGCCTAGCAGCCCGCCGAAATTAACTTCGTCGCCAGGCTTGGTCCCAGGGACCGGTATAACGCGCACAGCGGTGGTTTTGTGGTTCATCACGCCGATAGCTGATTCATCTGCAATCATCCCAGAAATGAGAGATGCTGAAGTTTCGCCCGGGATCGCCACCATATCGAGACCTACCGAACAGATTGAGGTCATCGCCTCTAATTTATCGATACTGATATTCCCGGCCCGAACTGCGTCAATCATGCCCTTATCTTCAGATACTGGGATAAAGGAGCCGGACAGCCCTCCAACGCGTGAGCACGCCATCATACCGCCTTTTTTTACAGCGTCATTGAGTAGAGCAAGCGCAGCTGTTGTGCCGTGAGTCCCCACCTGATCCAGCCCCATATTTTCCATGATGAGAGCCACAGAATCGCCGATCTCAGCGGTAGGGGCTAAGGACAGATCGACGATTCCGAACGGGATACCAAGCCGCTGCGCTGCCATGGTACCTACTAGCTGACCCGTACGAGTAATCTTGAATGCAGCCTTTTTAATGGCTTCAGCCACGTCGTTAAGGCTAGCGCCCTTGAGATCTCCCAGAGCCCGATTAACCACGCCAGGGCCGGATACACCTACGGAGACCACGCAATCTGGTTCTTCGACACCATGGAAAGCGCCAGCCATAAAGGGGTTATCCCCCACAGCATTGGCAAAGACTACGAGCTTGGCGCAGGCGATAGCGGAGCGCTCTTTGGTCAGCTCCGCTGCCTCTTTGATAACTCTGCCCATCAAGGCCACCGCATCCATATTGATCCCGGCACGCGATGAGGCGATATTTACACTCGAACACACCAGATCGGTTTCTGTGAGCGCTTGTGGGATGGACTCGATTAGGCGCCGATCCCCAGCGGTCATGCCTTTTTCTACAAGGGCTGAATAACCACCTACAAAATCCACACCTACCGTCTTGGCTGAGCGATCGAGTGCATGGGCCAGTGGCAGGGGAGATTCTTTGTGGGCTTGAGCAATCAGAGCAATGGGGGTGACAGAGATACGTTTGTTAACTATCGGGATACCAAGTTCGCGCTCGATACCTACGCAGGTCTCTACCAAGTGTGCTGCTTGGGTTGTTATTTTTTCATAAACAGCATCGCAGGTTTCTTGCATGGATCCGCGCACGCAGTCGAGCAGTGAAATTCCCATGGTTACCGTGCGGATATCGAGCCGGTACTGCTCGATCATGGCGATTGTTTCTAGTACAGCATCGGAAGAATGTTGAATAGTCATCTCGATCTTTCTTTAAATGAGATTCATAGCATCGAAGATGGCCTGCGATTGGATTCTGATAACCAGCTTTTCCCGCTTTTCAATCGCTTCCATGCGTTCTTGAATCATTTTGAGATCAATGGAGTCTTCATCGAAGGCAACATGAAGAATCATGGTGAAGTAGTCTTCCATGAGTGTCTGCGACACATTGTGAATATTTACATTGAGTTCAGCTAGGGCTGTCGATACTGCGGCAATAATCCCCGTATGATCTATACCGGTAACGGTCATAATGGCAAACATAGGGAGTATGTTACAGGGTTTTGAGAATATTCATCGACCCCAGAAGAACCCGGCGTTGGGTAGCACAATTAACGGGGGCCTGTAGCGGTGAGGCTGCGCGAGTGGGCGATAAAATTGCACAGGACGTGTCTCGCCCAGCGTGGGTCAAAGTTTTCGACAGACTGGAGAATCTTGTCAAAATCCTGTGGATCAAAATACCCACTGTGCATATAGAAGCTCATGCGAGCCCTGACCCCTTCGTAGTCCATCTCTCCGTGAAACTGGGAGGCCCAAACGTGGTCGCGGAAACGGATCAGCTGGTACGGGCAACTAGGTCCAGAAGCTAGCACCTCAACCTCTGGGCCGACAGTCTCGATGGCTTCCGTATGGCCGGTAAGCGCCTGGAATCTCGCTGGCAGGCCTTGCATGATGGGGTCGGTTTGAGAGGCGGGGACAACAACGGTAATACCGGTTTCTTCGGGGTGCTTACGGGCGACAGTTCCACCAGTGGCGTGCGCCAAGTAGCCAGCGCCAAAGCATATTAAAAAGACAGGTTTATCGCCATAGATCAGCATATCGAGCTGACGGTGCACGTGTTGTTGGTATACAGAATACGGTTCAGGATAGACGTGGAGAGGACTTCCCCCGACTATTATGCCTGCGTACTGCGAGGTGTCCCCAATTGTGTCGCGCTCGGATTCTAAAATTATATGGTCGATGTCAGAGGCTCCCAGGTTGCTCGCCCGCCGAAAGTCAGCAAACTCGGATAAGGCGACTGGGTGTCCACTTTTACCTTGGCGCAAGGATACAAAAAGAAAATCAGCCATAAGAAGTCTTATTGTAGGTTATGAAGAACTACTTCGTACACTACCTTCTACAATTTGTAGGATAGCTTGCAGGTCGGTGGTGTCGGCTCCTGACGATAGCCTCGTTATGAGCCCATCGAATACCGTTTCCAAATATGTATGTAAAACCTCCAAGCTCACGTCAGTACGCAAGCCGCCCTTTTCCAGGTTGAGGCGCAGCCGCTCGCGCAGGGCATCGTCTAGAGTGCGTTGGTGTTCAATCCACCGTTGCCGAAAACTAGAGTCAGTGCGTAGCATAGTTGAAATTTCGAGCCGCGTGGATAACCACGAATAGTCTTTGGGATTCTCCAAAATACTGCGCATCACCTCGACTAATCCGTCTTTGCTTACAACCTCCGCCATCCGTTCGGCATCTTCGCGAGCAAGAGCGAGGAAGAGGTTTTCCTTATCCTTAAAATGATGGAAGATCGCTCCACGTGATTTGCCAATTGATCGCTCCAATCGACGCACGGTGGCCCCCTCGTAGCCGTATTCGGCAAAGCAGCGCCTGGCGCCATCGAGGATATCTTGGCGTCGCGAGATGAGTTCGCTATCGGACACAATAGGCATCGCGAAGTCCTTTATTTTTCAGTGCGTTAAAGCTCGAAATTTATGGGAGGCTGAGGGAAGCCATCTGGCTTCCCTCAGGATTGGGATCGTCCTCAATCCCACAGCGAACTGACTCCTATGACTTAGCCATATTGCGAAGCACGTACTGCAAGATGCCGCCGTTGAGGTAGTATGCGAGCTCCCCTGGAGTGTCGATGCGTACGATCGCGTCGAATTCTGCGACAACCTTGCCATCTAAGCGGGCTGTGACCTTGACGGTATCAGGGGTAACCCCCGAATTCATGGCTGCGATTCCCTCAATGTCAAAAATTTCGTGACCAGTCAGACCGAGACTCTCGTGCGACTCACCCTCCGGGAACTGCAGGGGGATCACGCCCATTCCGATCAAATTGGAGCGATGAATCCTTTCGAAAGATTCTGTGATCACGGCTTTTACGCCAAGAAGACTAGTACCTTTAGCAGCCCAGTCTCGCGACGACCCGGTTCCGTATTCTTTGCCTCCGAGCACAACCAGAGGAATATCTTGAGCCTTATAATTTTGGCAAGCATCGAAGATAAACGCTTGAGGGTTACCGTCCTGTGTGAAGTCGAGGGTGTAGCCACCCGCGATGTCGACGAGCTGATTCTGGAGGCGGATATTGGCAAAGGTTCCGCGCATCATGACCTCATGGTTTCCACGGCGTGATCCGAGGGAATTATAGTCCTCTCGGGCGACACCGTGCTCGTCCAAGTACTGGGCTGCGGGAGTGCCTGGCTTGATTGAAGAAGCAGGGGAGATGTGATCTGTGGTCACTGAGTCGCCAAGTTTAGCTAGGACGCGGGCGCCTGCAATATCAGTAACAGGTTCAGGCTCTACAGTCATATTGTCGAAATATGGAGCCTTGCGAATATAGGTGGAGTCGTCGTCCCACTCGAAGGTGGTCCCAGTGGGGATATCGAGTGCTTGCCACTGCTTGTCCCCCTTGAAAACGTCTGCATAATCTGCTTCGTAAAGTTCGCGGCTGATCGATTGCGCGATCGTCTCCTCGATCTCTTCGGTAGAGGGCCAGATATCTTTGAGGAATACCTCGGCTCCGTCCTGATCGACTCCAAGAGGTTGGGTCTCGAAATCAAAGTCCATCGTGCCAGCGATAGCATAGGCAATAACCATGATCGGGGACGTCAGATAGTTCATCTTCACGTCAGGAGAGATGCGGCCCTCGAAGTTGCGGTTTCCAGACAAGACAGCTGTGGCAGCCAAATCGTATTCGTTAATTGCAGCTGAAATCTCTTCCGGTAGGGGGCCCGAATTTCCAATGCAGGTGGTACACCCAAAACCGGATAGATAAAATCCTAAGGCCTCGAGGTCCTTCCAGAGATCTGCTAGCTGGTAATAACCGTCTACAACCTGGGATCCAGGAGCGCAGATGGTCTTTACCCATGGTTTTGCTTTGAGCCCCTTGGCTGCCGCTTTACGGGCGATGAGGCCGGCCCCGATCATCACTGATGGGTTTGAGGTATTGGTGCACGACGTGATGGAGGCGATAGCGACCATGCCGTGGTCAACAGTGAACTCGCCGCCATTTGGTGAGGTAACAACCACGGGTCGAGATGGGCGACCTGTATTCGCTAAAGCGGCGCTCTCTCCGTTGCCGGAACGAGAGGAATTAGCAGTGCGCTCGAACGCGCCCTCAAGGCGGACCGGCTCGAGGGTGTCGGTATCGGCAGTATAGGTCGGTAGGTCTGCGCGGAACTGTTGCTTTGAGTCAGATAGCAGAATTCGGTCCTGAGGGCGTTTCGGACCGGCGAGTGAAGGTACTACGGTACTCAAATCTAGCTCGAGGTACTCGGAATAGAGGGCTTCCGGGGCGTCTTTTTCAAGCCACATCCCTTGAGCTTTTGCATAGGCTTCGACGAGGGCTACCTGCTCTTCGGAGCGGCCTGTTAGATGCAGGTATTTGGTGGTCTCTTCGTCGATAGGAAAAATTGCGCACGTGGAGCCAAACTCTGGCGACATATTGCCAATAGTTGCGCGGTTAGCCAGCGGGATAGATTTGACCCCGTTCCCATAAAATTCTACGAATTTCTGCACAACTCCGTGCTCGCGCAACATCTCGGTGATGGTGAGAACTACGTCGGTAGCGGTTACTCCTGCTGGGATCTCTCCGGTGAGTTTGAAGCCTACAACCTTTGGAATGAGCATGGAGACTGGTTGTCCGAGCATAGCGGCTTCGGCTTCAATACCGCCGACGCCCCAGCCAAGAATGCCCAGACCATTTTCCATGGTGGTATGCGAATCTGTGCCGATACAGGTATCGGGATAGGCGACGTTATTATTGTCAAAAACGACGCGGGCAAGGTATTCAATATTAACTTGGTGCACAATCCCTGTTCCTGGTGGAACAACACGGAAATTGGAGAAATTCTCGGCACCCCAGCGTAGGAACTGGTAGCGCTCCTCATTGCGCTCGTATTCAATGTCAACATTTTTTTGCAACGCGTCGTTGGAACCGAAAGCTTCGACAATAACCGAGTGGTCGATGACCATTTCGGCGGGATTGAGCGGATTTACCTTATCGGGATCGCCCCCGAGAGTCTTGACCGCCTCGCGCATGGTGGCAAGGTCGACCACACAGGGAACGCCCGTGAAATCCTGCATGAGTACACGAGCGGGAGTGAATTGAATCTCTACGCTAGGTTCCGCCTGAGGGTCCCAGTTGGCGAGAGCCTGAATATGTTCAGCCTTAATATTGGCGCCGTCCTCGTGCCGGAGCAAGTTTTCCGCAAGCACTTTGAGTGAGTAGGGCAGCTTGTCCAAACCAGGCACGGAGTCGAGAGAGTAAAAATCATAGGTTTTTTCACCTACTGCGAGAGCCTTGCGGGCATGAAAAGAGTCTTTGCTAACGGTCACTATATAGCTCCAGGGTTGATAGGGATTGGGTTTCGAATATCTTAGTATCAGGTGCGACACTTGAGGCTTTTTCGGCTGGAAAATCTTTGGTCGCGTCGCGTGACGCTCATTATAACAGTACAAGCGTTCTGTTGGCCGGAGTTAGAATCAAATCGAGCAAATAAATTCAGCTCCTCCAAGATAATCGCTACATATACCAATAAAAACTCAGCTCGTGACGCATTCTAGGAGTACCTATACCCCTCCAATTTGTGCACCAGCCAACGCTGTCGATTCTGTTTAATGCGTGGATCTGCTATCGCGTGGATTGTGCTACCCTGTGGCATAAGTTGAGGTACTCACCATGCTCTCTGCTGTCTAAGGCACTGGCTTAATCGGAAGGAAAGTTTAGCTCTATGATCCCTTCTACTATTGATATGAATGATCTCGCTCGGCAGCTTGCTGAGGATGATGTGGCCTTAGAAACTCAAGATGACAACCTCCACGGCACTCTTGAAAGTGCCAAGCTCTATCTCGAAGAGCAGACGATGGTCTCGCCGGTTGGAGTCGTGGTAGTAGATCAGACCCCACCACAGCCCGCTGATTTACGGGATATAGGCCAGGTCCTTCTGGATGCGGGAGGATATGAGTTGGTGATTGTCAGAAGCCCCGATAGTAGCGGAGTTGTGAGTACAACGTTGAGCCGCGCGGAAATCGAGTCGGCCAAATTTAGCTTGGTTCAAAGCACCGACTACGCCGGTGATATTACGGCCTTTGCCGATACTCTCGCTGGGGGTAATCCTATGTTGTCTGCCCCCCTTGTACCCGTCCTAGTTTTTAGCTTAGTTGCTGCAGGAATTATAGGAAGTATCCGTAAAATCAAGGTTTGGGACTAGACAACTGTCAACGTGTGCTTGACAGTTTCTTCTTTATTTTGTGGGGTAGGCGCGCCGATAAACGTCCAAAATGTAATCAATATCACTTTGACCTCAAATTTACATCGTTTTCGCAGCTCAATCATGCATTGTTTCAGAAGAGGTGTGCTGTTGCGTTTGTGACTGGATCGAAGCATGGTGCATGTGGTGAAGGAATTGCCTTATTGTTTGTGTATTGACTCTTGAGTCGATTCCAGAAGCTTGACTATCATTGGTCGTTTTTTGCACATGTGGGGAAGCACGTCGCAAACAGCCATATTGTCGGGCTTGACAATTTTGAACGAGGAGTTTTCGTGCGCAAATTTGGGCGTATCCTAACCGCGGCCTCGGTAGCTGCCCTATTTATGCCATCACAGTTGATGGCCGTTGCGGTGCCTACCAATCCCTCCGACTCGGCGATAGCAACTGCGCACAGCGAGGTTGGCGATGCCGAGTCAAGCGTGACAGCTTTAGTGGCAGCAATTTCAGATAGTGAAGCCAATCTGTCTCGAGTTGAGTTGGAGATGGGTAAGCTGCGTGAGGGCGTTAATAAGGCCATCGTTGACTATCACCGAGCTAAAGACGAAGCTGACCAAGCACGTGCTAAAGTCGCCCAAGCACGCAGTAACTTAGAGTCGACCCAATCTGATCTCACTCGCGCGCAGCAATCGCTCGATGAGATTTCTCGATCAACCTATCGCAAAGGCGCCACGGGAGTTGTCGGGGGACTCGCGGGAACCACAACGTCTGAGGACGCACTGGCTCGCCAGACTTTCCTTCGCACCCGCGCTGAAAAGCAGAGAACAGTCGTTAATGAACTGGATCGACTTCGCACTCAACAGGCTAATGAGGAATCTCTCCTTCGCGAGGCGCGTAATATCGCTGAGGCCAAGGAGCGGGCCGCTCTCGACGCCAAGGAAAATGCGGAGCGAGCAATACGCGAAAACTCTCAAGAACTCGAGCGTCGACACATGGAACGTCAGAGCCTCGAGGCCGACCGCTCAGCCGCCCAGGTACGTTTGAGTCAGGCGCGCAGCACGGCCGATGCTCTCTACGCCCAACGTGAGGAATACCGAGCATTTGAAAAAGCCGAAACCGAACGCAAGGCCAAAGAGGCTGAGGCAGCGCGGGCCGAGGCTGCGCGAGTAGCTGCACAACAAGAACTGGAGAGAAAAGAAAGAGAACGCCAAGAAGCCGAGGCACAGGCCCAGGCAGCCCGAGAGGCACAAGCACAAGCACAGGAACGCGCCGCACAAAAGGAGGCAGCGGAGCGGCGTGCTGCCGCTGAAGCTGAAGCTGAAGCAGCGCGCAGGGCCCAAGAAACTGCGGCCGAGGTAGCCGCCGAGCAAGCGCGGGAGGCAGCTGCAGCCCAAGCCGCCGAAAAGCAGGCACTCGAGCTGGTTAATCTCGCAGCCGATGAACTCCTAAAAGCCTCCGATACCCCAGACCAGGGAGCCGCACCCCAAGACATCCCTCAAGAGTCGGTTGCGCCAAGCGCTGAGGATATAGCAGAGGATTCTAGTAATTCAAGCCCTAGTTCCCCAGAAGCCTCGGCGGTCGCTGACGACGAATTAGATTCCGCTATCCAGGATCTCCTCGTTAAACTCGATGAGATTGCGGACGAAACTCCAACCGGTAATGACATCATCACCGATGGTTCAAGGAGCGAACGCATCGAAGCCGTGATTGCCAGGGCACAGAGCGTGATCGGGACCCCTTACGCTTGGGGTGGTGGCAACGTGAATGGCCCTACGAAAGGAATCCGTGATGGCGGAACCGCCGATAGCTACGGCGACTTTAATAAGGTTGGTTTCGACTGCTCGGGCCTGGTCATCTACGCCTTCGCCGCCGCCGGCTTCGATCTGCCACACTATACTGGCTACCAATACAAGCACGGCACCAAGATCGACCCCAAAAATATGCAGCGTGGTGACCTCATTTTCTACGGACCCAACGCTGAATACCACGTAGCTATCTATCTCGGTGATGGCACAATGATCGAAGCTCCCCAATCTGGTTCAACCGTCCGTATCTCCGATGTACGCTGGGGTGGTATGAGTCCGTACGCTGTGCGTCTAATTTAACTCGCGCATTTTAAATATTCTCAGGCCGCCACCTCAACGGTAAAGGTGGCGGACTGAGAATATGGGAGGCCGCGGTGGGGCAGAAATGTCGCTTCAGGGTATTAGGATGGGTTAGAGTCATCCCTATGCACCTTTCTATTGATGCTCTTTTGCTGTTAAGTTTTGGTGGCCCAGAGAAGTCCGAAGATGTGATGCCTTTTCTGCGCAATGTTACGCGCGGCCGCGGAATCCCCGACGAGCGCTTGGAAGTTGTGGCAACCCACTACCACCATTTTGACGGATACAGTCCCCTCAACGATTGCAACCGAGAAATAGTAGCAAATATCCAATCGGAATTATCACACAGAGGGCGCAAACTTCCCGTCTACTTCGGAAACCGGAACTGGCACCCCTTTGCCGTTGACACCTCAGAAGAGATCGCTCGCGATGGGCACAAGACTGTAGCAGTTTTCGCGACGAGTGCATGGGGTGGGTACTCGGGATGCCGGCAGTATAACGAGGATATCTCCGCGCTACGCGAGCATCTCGCGGAACGCTCACTACCATCAGTCGACTTTATCAAGCTGCGGCAATTTTATGATCATCCAGAATTTATAGCCGCGAATGCTCATGCGGTGCGCGATACTCTCGCAAAATTTCAAGCCCTAAACATCCCACCATCGGATCTTCGCCTGGTTTTTACGGCCCATTCCATTCCCATGGTGGCCGACGAAAATTCTGGCACATTTGCGGATGGGAATCTGTATTCTCGGCAAATTCACGAAGCGGCCCGCCTTGTCGCTCACGCGGTAGACTTCAAGGACTACGACGTCGTGTGGCAATCAGCCTCCGGTGATGGTCGGATACCGTGGCTTGAACCCGATATACGAGATCACGTTGAGCAGCTTAACGATCAAGGCGTCAACAATATTCTGGTGTGCCCAATCGGCTTCATTTCAGACCATATGGAAGTTGTGTGGGATCTAGATAACGAAGTCCGCGACGATGCGCAGCGGCTGAATATGACGATCTTACGGGCGCCAACCGTCGGGCACACTCAGGAATTTGCGTCAATGGTGGTCGATCTCATCGACGAAAGTCTGGGTAAATGTCCTGCACAGCATTCAGGTACCGTGATATCGAAAGGAGTTACCTTAAATGGAGCTGCCTGTGAGTATCAATGTTGTCCGCCGGCACGGCGCCCCCACTCGACCAAGGAATAACTTATAGCAGCCATCCGAGCGTGTCGGATATATTTTGCCAAGCTAAGGAGTTGAGGATCGAAAGCGTGGTGGTCGTAGCGAATGTGGACTGCCTCCACAATGGCACTTACACGGTCGGCGCGCGCGATTAGTTGACCGGCCCGCGGCGGCAGATCTGCGGGCAGGCCAGGATTTTCATAGAAGTCACTGAGAGTCCCCACTAGAAGGCGGGGCTGGCTCGATTGATGCTGTAGCAGCGAATCTCGGCCTTCGATATAGTCCGCAGACCGGGCGGTGGCTTCCCGCAACAGGGTATCAGCTTCCCCCAGACTAATAGTAGAAAGCGGGCGACCTTGGTATGGGGCGGCCTCCCATTCCACTCCCGTAGCACGCTGATGGGGGATGAGCAGTGTGTGATGCCCGATCAATAAGGCTTCATTGACTCCTAAAGGTGCGGGAATAGGATCACCAGGACCACCAAGGAGGGCCATAAGTACTGGTGGTTTTGCCGAGGTGAGCATCTTTTGTCTAAGGAATTTCAGCAGTTCAAGCAGATTTTCCTCGCCGTCGTACAGCGAGTGTGCGCCTCCGAGGTCGCCTAAGGCATCTTTAAGGCTGTCAAAGGATTCGAATCCATAAAACCAGGCGCCGAGCCACAGGGTTATATTTTGAAGAGGCGAGTAGAAATCTTTCATTCTCCATGAGTTTAGTAGGCTAAGTGATCGTGAGAAATTACGGGGATATTTTTCAGCAAAAAAAGGGACCTCGTTACCCTGAGGTAGAGGTAACCATCGGATCGGTCGTCGAGGTGCTTGCTGATGGCTTTGTGGGCGCAATCATAGGTTTCGAGAAGACCTATGATGGTGATTTCATCCGCCTGGAAGATCGGCGTGGGGTTGAGAAACTCTTCAAACTACGACCGGGCGCCTTTCTCATCGAAGGCCAACGGGCGACCTTGAAACGAAAAATCGCAGCGCAGCAGCCACGTCGCTCAAATTCGGGATCTACGATGGTGGAAAACTTCAGTGCGAAAGTCGCCGCCCCTTCTCGTATTTGGGTCGAAGGTATCCATGACGCTGCAATCGTGGAAAAGATTTGGGGTCATGATCTCCGGGTCGAAGGCGTAGTGGTGGAATATCTCGAGGGGCTGGATAACTTATCCGCCAGGTTGCAAGAATTCCGCCCAGGACCAGGACGACGCATCGGAGTACTAGCCGATCACCTTATAAAAGGATCAAAGGAGATGCGCTTGACCCAGTCCGTGGGCGAGGATGTGCTGGTGACAGGACACCCATATATTGACATCTGGGCAGCGGTCAAACCTGAACGCCTAGGGTTGAGAAACTGGCCCGATATTCCCTTCGGAGAAGACTGGAAGATGGGCGTGTGTGAGCGTCTGCACTGGTCCGATCCGAAAGAAGGGTGGAATAGAGTATACCGAGCGGTGCACAGCTACCGAGATATTGATTCTCATCTCATCGGGGCAGTCGAACGGCTCGTCGATTTTGTCACTAACCCTGAATTGAAAAAGTCGGATCTTCTTTAGAGATATCGCAGTGCCCTTACGGACTCCTGCTATTTTTCAGTTCAACCGAGTAGACTGACCGTGTGGGCTCTTTAATCTGGGTTATTGCAGGGTTAGTTCTCCTCGTCGCCGAATTGGCGGTCGGGGAGCTGACGTTAATGATGCTGGGAAGTGCGGCGCTGTTAACCGGTGTGGTCGCCTTGCTAGGTATTCCAGTAGGCGTAGAGATCATAAGTTTTGGAGTCTTCTCTCTTATGCTTTTGATATTTCTCAAGCCAGCATTAAAGACCCGCTTCCTCAACCAGAATGTCTACCTCGATACCAGTCCCAAAGCGTTAGAGGGCAGTCACGCTCTCGTTGTCGAAGCTATAACAGCGCACAGTGGTCAAATCAAGGTAGATGGATCAATATGGACCGCACGTAGTCTCGACCCTAGTGTCACTTTCTCAGAAGGAGATACCGTGGCAGTGATTTCCATTGAGTCTACGACTGCCGTGGTCTGGAAAGTGTAGAACATAATGGTTACTCTCATACTCTTCGGGGTCCTGATTGTCTTGATCATCGTGACCGTTGCTAAGGCAGTGGTTCTGATACCTCAGGGCGAAGCGGCAGTAATTGAAAGACTGGGACGTTATACGCGTACGGTCTCAGGCGGTATCACTTTACTAATACCGTTTATCGACCGTGTCCGCCAACGCGTGGACACTCGTGAACGAGTGGTGAGCTTCCCTCCGCAAGCTGTTATTACTCAAGACAACTTGACGGTAGCTATTGATACCGTCGTTACCTTTCAAATCAATGATGCCGCCAAGGCTATCTACGGTGTAGATAATTATATTGTTGGTGTTGAGCAAATCTCTGTTGCCACTCTTAGAGATGTCGTAGGCGGTATGACCCTGGAGGAGACTCTCACTAGCCGCGAAGTCATCAACCGTCGGCTGCGAGGCGAGCTTGATGCGGCCACCACCAAGTGGGGCCTGAGAATTTCCCGCGTCGAGCTCAAGGCGATCGATCCCCCTCCATCTATTCAACAGTCTATGGAGATGCAGATGAAGGCAGATCGAGAGAAGCGGGCCATGATCTTAACTGCTGAGGGCCGTCGTGAATCCGATATCCGCACCGCTGAAGGTGAAAAGCAAGCGCGAATCCTCGGTGCTGAGGGTGAGAAGCATGCCGCTATTTTGCGCGCCGAGGCCGAACGCCAGGCAGCCATCCTGAGAGCTGAAGGTACTCGGGCAGCCAAGTTCTTGGAAGCTCAAGGTGAAGCGCGAGCCATCACTCAAATCAATGCCGCAATTAAGCGCTCCGAGCTCACTCCGGAAGTGTTGGCTTATCAGTACTTGGATAAGCTACCGAAGATGGCCAGCAATGAAGGCTCGACGATGTGGATGATCCCAAGTCAGTTCTCTGACGCTCTTGAGCACTTCGCCAAGAGCTTTGGCGATAAAGATCAGGATGGAGTATTCCGCTACGAAGTGCAGAAATCCGAGCCGGTCCAAGAAGAAGACGTGCCTGAGGAATGGTTATCGGCAAGCTCTAATCCCGAGATCGAGGCAGCGTTAGCGGCGGCAAATGCGGTGGCGCAGAAACCTGTGGATGAGGTCAACCCCATCCCGGGTCTTCCCACTCAGACGAGTCAGCTGCCCGAAACTTCCTAGAACTAGAGTTTTAGTTATATAGGCTGCACTGGTGTGCAGCCTATATTTTTTTCTCATCAGCTGCTTGGAGAAAGCGGACTGCCAGACGCCAACCAGCCAATTCCGCTTGCCATCCAGCAGCTTGCAAGCGCTGACTCATCGCCTGCTTTGAAATCCCCAGCTCCATGGCTGCTTCATTCTGAGTATATCCACGACGCATGAGGCTAGTTGCTTCGCGCCCTTCAGGGGTGCGCTTGTGAAGAAGATAGGCTAAAAGTATAAAGGCTCCCGCAATATCCTCGGCTTTTTCTTTTTGCCGCCTTATCCCAACCTTCACTACACCGGCACGGGCATGGGAGCCAAGAGTGGTACGTGCTAGTCGCCGCGCCTGCTCAGCTTGAGGGGCGATGGCGATAGCTATCGCCCAGTCTCCATGAGACAGAAGTGCAAGCGCAAGATCGCAGCATACTTCGGCAGAGGTTATGCACGTCACGATGTCTTCGACGCTGACTACTTCGAATTCACCAGCCCCCGGAAGGGTTGAAAGTCGTGCTGCCGAGGTGCGTACCAATTCCGCACGACGTCGTTCGCGACCGCGGTAGCGAGCATAGAGAACAAACATAGAAAATCCTTTGACTCTACAAAGACATGGACAGATAACTCTTATTCTAGTCCGAAGACTTGACTTGTGACGCATCCCCAAGTGGCAGGGTGTGATCTAGCCATAACCCAATCAATCCGACGAAGCCGAAAGCGACAGTGATAAGCAATGTAGTGGTATCAAAACTGCGAGTAAGAGCGTCGCCAAGAAAAACCACCGCAGCTGTTCCAGGGGCAGAACCGATGAAGGTGGCAATGAGAAAGCCACCTAAGGGAATCCTTGTCATTGCCACCGTATAATTGAGCAGCGAAAAAGGAATACCCGCGATCATTCTCAAGCTCATCACAGCTAGCCACCCACGTTGCTCGAGGTGAGAGTTAATGCGGGAGGCCGCTGGATGATCGAGGCGATCTAAGACAGACTGACCCACAACGTAGCGAACCAACAACAAAGAGAGGCCCGCTGAGCACGTGGTGGCGCTGAGTGCTATGGCCACTCCTAGCCACGGTGGAAAGAGCAACCCGGAGCTGAGCGTCAATAATGTCCGTGGAATCGGGAATTGCGTGATAGTGACATAGAGCAGGAAGAAAATTGGAATAAAAAAATACCCACTGCGGTGAGAGAGATCCTCCAGGGTTTCAAGCGATGGAATATCGATAAAGAGCACCGCGACCATGCCTATAATCAGCAGGCTCGAGAACGCGATACGGCGTGCGAGGGATAAATCCCGCCACGTTAGTTGGAGGAAGGATGTGAATTTCACAACGATTTTTAATGCTTGCTTCACTTTTTCCACTATATTTCTTCATTTGCGCGCTATATCTAGGCAAAGCAGGGCGCAATTGCTGCCTGCATTAGCTAGACTAATCGTAGTGCTCTGAATTTGCTTATCTCAGCAGCATGCCCAAATTACTAACATCACCTTCAAAGGTCGCGAGTGGGACACTCACGGCCTTTAAGCGTGGAAAAAGAGGGGAGTAGGTCCTTATCGTGACTGACACACGAAGTTCCTTAACTCAAGAGTTTGAAAACCGCCAGCAAGCTTGGTATCGAGCCGTTGCTGGAGTTTTTGCTCGGGTACAGAAAAAGGACGCCGCCGATATTCCTGACGATATCTGGCGAAAATTAATTAAAACTACCGGTGAGGGTATCCACATCAACCCGCTCTATACGCGAGCTGATGAAATTGACGAAGTGGCCCCTCCCGGACAATTTCCATTCCTCCGCGGACCCAAAGGCGCCGGTGAAGGAAATGAAGGGTGGGGAGTAACCGAAACCTTCGATTCCTCCCACAACCAGAGCGACGTGTTGCATGCTTTGGAAAACGGCACCACCAACCTAGTACTCAAAGGATCGGCCGATCTAGCCACCCTGCTCAACGGCGTGTACCTCAGCCTAGCGCCGGTGCGACTAGATTCCGGAGCAGACCTAGACAAGCAAGCACAGGCGCTCTTTGAGATTGTCGACTCCCAAGAGGACGATCCCACTGCTATCGAATTAGGCGCAGCCCCTTTGACCAGCCAGATTGATGGACGTGAAACCTGCACCCTCGACGAAGCTATTTCCTGGGCTAAGAAGAGCTCCCAGCGAGCACATACCCGTGCACTGTTGGTAGACGCGGTGTCTTTCTCTAACCAAGGAGCCACCGATGCTGAAGAAATTGGCCTAGCGCTCGCTGCCGGAGTGGAATATCTTCGCGCCTTAACCGATGCAGGTCTCTCTGTACCGGATGCTCTCGAGCAAATCTCCTTCCGCTACGCAATCACCGACGATCAGTTCTCCCAAATTTCTAAATTGCGTGCTGGCCGCGCTTTGTGGGCTCGAGTTGCGGAGATTTTGGGGGCACCAGAGCACGGTTCGGCTCCGCTTCACGCGGTCACTGCTCCCGTAATGTTCTCCCAGCGCGATCCTTGGGTTAATATGCTGCGTTCCACAGTTGCTGCTTTTGCAGCTGGTGTAGGCGGCGCACAGGATGTTGAGGTTCTGCACTTCGACTGGGCTATTCCAGGTGGTCTACCGAAAACCTCACGCACTTTTGCCAGCCGTATCGCCCGCAATACCAACCTGTTACTGCTCGAAGAATCGCATCTTGGGCATGTCATCGATCCTGCCGGTGGATCCTACTACGTAGAATCCTTCACTAAGCAGCTGTCCGACAAGGCGTGGGATGTATTTACCACCATCGAAAAGGCTGGTGGTTTGCAGCAGGCGGTAGATGCTGGCATCGTTGCGACAATGCTTGCAGAGTCGCATGAGGCAACGCGCAAAGAAATTGCGCTGCGCCGCAAGAAGGTCACTGCAATTAACGAGTTCCCAAATCTGCTTGAGGCGCCCCTGCCCGCACAACTGCGTCAAGAACCCGCAGGTGTTAAGCGGTGGGCGGCTGAATTCGAAGCCTTGCGTAACCGCTCGGACGCCTATCTTGAGGAACATGGGGCACGCCCCGCTATCGCTCTTATCCCGTTGGGGCCGCTAGCGAAGCATAATATTCGTACCGGTTTCATTACGAACTTGTTGGCCGCAGGAGGCATTGAATCCCACAACCCTGGTGAAGTCAAGCCAGGCACTGAGGAATTCACCCAAGCAGCTTCACAGAGCTCGATCGTGGTTATCTGCGGTACCGATCAGGAATACGAAGCCACCGGCGCTGCTGCCTTCGATGCGCTGCGCGAAGCAGGATGCGAAACTATTATGTTAGCCGGCACCAGCGGTCACGGCGTCGATGCCGATGACTATTTAAATCTTAAGATCGATGCGGCTGCAACTCTTGCCACGCTGCTAGATAAGTTGGGAGCATAAGCAATGAGCACGATCCCTAATTTCTCCGATTTTTCAGCACAGCCTGAAAATCCGACCTCCACTCAGGCCGATATGAGCGCCTTGAAAGACCAGCTTTGGGAAACCCCTGAGGGCATTGGGGTACCTCGCGTCTTCAACCGCGACGATCGCAACGATGCAGTCGCCGCCGAGCAGCTCGATTCTTTCCCTGGGATGCCGCCATTTATGCGTGGACCCTATCCCACCATGTACACCAACCAGCCGTGGACGATTCGTCAGTATGCGGGATTTTCCACGGCAGCTGAATCAAATGCTTTCTACCGACGCAACCTAGCCGCCGGTCAGAAAGGCCTGTCGGTTGCATTCGACCTTGCTACCCACCGCGGTTATGATTCTGATAACGAACGAGTGCTTGGTGACGTCGGTATGGCGGGCGTGGCCATCGACTCGATTCTGGATATGCGCGAGCTCTTCCAAGGCATCGATCTGTCAAGCGTGTCCGTTTCGATGACCATGAATGGTGCTGTGCTGCCAGTTTTGGCCCTCTATATCGTTGCCGCTGAAGAGCAGGGAGTAGCTCCCGAGCAACTGGCGGGCACCATCCAAAACGATATTCTCAAAGAGTTCATGGTGCGTAATACCTATATTTACCCACCGAAGCCCTCAATGCGAATCATCTCCAATATCTTCGAGTACACCTCGATGAAGATGCCACGCTTCAACTCCATTTCGATCTCTGGTTACCATATCCAGGAAGCGGGAGCGACGGCCGACCTCGAGCTCGCTTATACACTTGCCGACGGTGTGGAGTACATCCGCGCTGGTAAAGAGGTGGGCCTTGATGTCGATAAATTTGCCCCTCGTTTATCCTTCTTCTGGGGCATTTCGATGTACACCTTCATGGAAATCGCTAAGCTTCGCGCCGGACGTTTGCTGTGGAGCGAACTGGTTGCGAAATTCGAAAATAAGAATCCGAAATCGCAATCTCTGCGTACCCACTCCCAGACCTCGGGCTGGTCGCTGACCGCTCAGGACGTGTTCAATAACGTCTCACGCACGTGCATCGAGGCAATGGCAGCAACTCAGGGACACACTCAGTCCCTCCATACCAACGCCCTCGATGAGGCACTCGCTTTGCCCACCGACTTCTCTGCACGTATTGCCCGCAATACGCAGCTCTTGCTGCAGCAGGAATCCGGCACGGTTAGGCCGGTAGACCCATGGGCCGGCTCCTACTATATCGAATGGCTCACTGAGCAACTCGTAGAGCGTGCTCGCAAGCATATCGAAGAGGTTGAGGCAGCTGGCGGTATGGCACAAGCGACGATCGAAGGCATCCCGAAGCTTCGCATTGAAGAATCTGCAGCTCGGACGCAGGCCCGCATTGACTCTGGCCGTCAAGCACTCATTGGTGTGAACAAGTATGTGGTCACCGAGGACGAGCAGATTGAAGTGCTCAAGGTGGATAATACGAGGGTACGCGAAGAGCAGCTGGCTAAGCTGGAGAAGTTGCGCGCCGAGCGCGACGAAGATGCCTGCCAGCGAGCACTGCAGGCGCTCACTGAGGCAGCCGCAAAGACCGATAAGGAACCCGGCGATCTTGAGCACAATCTGCTCAAGCTCTCGGTGGACTGTGCGCGCGCCAAGGCCACCGTGGGCGAGATCTCGGATGCGCTCGAGAAGGTCTTTGGCCGCCACGAGGCTGAGATCCGCACACTCTCAGGCGTATACAAGGATGAGGTTGGAAAGGAGGGCCAGGTGAATAATGTCGCCCGCGCCATCGCTATGGCCGATGCTTTCGAGGCCGAGGAAGGCCGCCGTCCACGTATCTACCTCGCCAAGATGGGCCAGGATGGTCATGATCGCGGTCAGAAGGTTGTAGCTTCCGCCTACGCCGACCTTGGCATGGATGTTGATGTCGGACCCCTTTTCCAGACCCCAGCCGAGGCAGCCCGAGCTGCTGTTGATGCCGACGTGCATGTGGTGGGCGTATCCTCGCTCGCCGCAGGTCACTTGACATTGGTGCCGGCACTTCGCGATGAGCTGGCTAAGCTGGGCCGCGACGACATCATGATCGTCGTTGGTGGTGTGATTCCGCCAGGGGATTTCCAAGAGCTCTACGATGATGGCGCCGTGGCGATCTATCCTCCAGGAACAGTGATTGCAGAGTCGGCTATCGATATGCTCACCAAGCTATCGGCACAACTGGGTTTTGAGCTGGACATACCCGAAGATCTGAAGTAGCAAGTTAGTAACCCTAGGTTCTCCTTGCTGAGAAAGAAAACGCGTGGCCACTCGATGAACGTCTATTGGGTGGCCACGACGTTTACCTAGGAATAGCCTCCATACCTTGTCCTCGGGGTTCTTACAGCCCTGAGGGACCTCAAGAAGGGTGATGACATGCCCCACGATAATGAATATTTAGAGCACCATCTGGGCTCTCTCCTAACCACCGCCGGCACAGATTTGGGGGAGATCACCGCGGTACCCCCTCAAATCGTAGTGCGGGCTCGGCGTCGCATCGACGTCGATGAGCTTTTCCAGGGAGTCAGAGAAAATAACCGAACAATGGTTTCACGCGCGATAACGTTACTTGAATCGACAGCGCCTGCGCACCGCGTTCTTGCCCAAGAGTTGTTAGTCAAACTCCTGCCTTTTTCCGGTAATGCGCTCAGAGTCGGTATCACGGGCGTGCCCGGCGTCGGTAAGTCGACCTTTATCGAATCGCTAGGGCAGAAACTAATTCGCGAAGGTCATAAGGTGGCAGTGCTCGCCATTGATCCTTCATCCACACGTACGCGCGGATCTATTTTGGGTGATAAGACTCGTATGTCGAAGCTCACTCGCGAGGACAATGCGTTTATTAGGCCCTCTCCATCTGCCGGAACTCTTGGTGGAGTTGCCAAAGCCACCAGAGAATCCATGGTAGTTTTTGAAGCTGCTGGATTTGACGTCATACTCGTGGAAACTGTGGGAGTTGGACAGTCCGAAGTAGCTGTCTCTCAGATGGTTGATTGCTTCACTTTCCTTGCTTTAGCGGGTGCAGGAGATCAACTGCAGGGCATCAAAAAAGGTGTTCTTGAGATGGCGGATCTCGTGGCAATTAACAAGGCCGATGGATCCAATCTTAAAAATGCCAAGCGAGCTGCTAGGGAACTGGCAGCCGCACTACATATGGTGCGTCCTGAGAACGCCGAGTGGCATCCGCCCACCTTAACAATGTCGGCTATTGAGCATGAAGGTACAGATAAGTTCTGGGACTATGTTATGGAGCATCACGAGCAGATGCTCGAGTCGGGCCTCTTCGAGAAAAACCGTCGAAATCAACAGGTTCAGTGGATGTGGTCGATGGTGCATGAGACTCTGTTACAGCGCCTTAATTCACATCCGTCGGTCAAACAGGTTAGTGCCCTCGTAGAATCCCAACTGCGTGAGGCACAGATTACGCCTACCCTAGCGGCAGAGAAGATCCTGAACGCCTTCGATACTCAGGTTCCCTGAGAGTTTATGGCCTAAAGGCTATAATGGTAACCGTTCGCGATAATTAAGAGAAAGGTGAGAATTAATGGCTGATTACGGCCCACATCCCTATATCCTCAATATCGAAGAGAAAACTCTCAGCAATCCTCATTTTCGGGACACAGTCTGGACTGGCCAATTCCTTCAAATGACGGTCATGACCATACCCGCTGGGGGAGAGATCGGCGCCGAAGTGCACGACGACCACGATCAATTCTTAAGGATCGAGGCTGGCAAGGGTCGCGTGATGATTGGTGAGAGCGCCGAAGCTTTAGAAATTGACGAAATTATTGAAGACGATTGGGCTATTTTTGTTCCTGCCGGTAAGTACCACAATGTGGTCAATGCGGGTGAAGAACCTTTGAAGGTCTATTCAATCTACGCTGCCCCTGAGCATAAGAAGGGTACCGTGCATCCTACCAAGGATGATGCGGATAACGATCCTCACGAACATTAATTGTCGAAATATCAAAGTGCTCGGGATTTTAAGCCGAGCACTTTTTGCGCACTGTCTCATAGTGCGAGAGTGGGTGAGGGGTAAAGAAATATAAAAAGTCCCAGAAATAATTCTGGGACTCTTTTACTGTCTCAACACAGTGTGCCCGAGGGGGGACTTGAACCCCCACGTCCGTTAGTAGGACACTAGCACCTCAAGCTAGCGCGTCTGCCATTCCGCCACCCGGGCAATGAGTATCGTTTTCAGCCTCGCGGCTGGGCACTCACTAAACTATATTAGAGAGCTCAATCATTAACAAATCCGCTGGCTATGGGCTAAAAAGTGGAATCTATGGCTCATCTTTACCACGTCTTAGTTGAGCCAGCTCTGCGCTCAGGCGTTGGATCTCAGAGTTCATAACCTGCAGAGTTTCCATAAGTTCATCGTGACGCTGAGCTTCACTTATTTCCCCTTCTCTCACCGCATCGTTTTGCACCTGTTCGACCAGCCACGCCGACACCATTGCTGTGACGACACCAGCAACAGCAATTCCGGTGAGCATGAGGAGGGCGGCCACGATACGACCCTGGCTACTGATCGGTGAGATATCCCCGTATCCTACAGTGGTCACGGTGGTCAAGGCCCACCACAGGGCATCGCCGAAGCTGTGCACTGCCGTGCCGGGAGTCGTTACTTCCGCCTCGTAGAGGGAAATAGCTGCAACAATAATGATAAGTAAGGACGCTACTGACGTATAGAGAGCCACGGTCACCCGCGCGTTTGCAGCCGAGTAGCGTTGCAACAAAACCAAGGTGGGCAATACCCTGAGAGCACGTAACGGGCGGAACATAGGCAACATGATCATTGCGGTCTCCCACCAGTGACCAACCATCCATGCTGCCCTATTCTCAGCGAGGTATAGACGCACGAGATAATCAATGAGAAATGCCCCCCAAATGGCCCACATTCCCACCGCAGCCGCCTGGTTAAGGAAGGCCTCGTTATCGCCTAGGGCATTCCATGCATAGAGGAGTAAAAATGCCAGCGAGGCCACGAACATAGGCCCCTCCACCCGCCGTTCCCATTTCATTTGTGCAGAAGCATGATCTGGAATATCCGGAGCAAATAATTCGCGCACGAGCAGCATAACTTTGGCGCGCAGTGAAAGCGATGCGATTGCCTTGGCATGAGAATTCATGGTTTTATTCTTGCACTTTCACGCTATCTTTGATGCAACACTGATATTCCTCGGCGCTCGAGAGTGAGCGTAGTTAGGATGAAGGTATGACTTCATATGCACACGATCCACGTTTTCCAGGACCTGACCCTTATGCGCCGCTCAAGAATCTCCCCAGTTTTCCACTCGTGTCCGAGGATTTTGCGAACGGAGACCGGCTCCCCTCTCACGTGGTGGCTCCCGGCAGCGTAAGCCCACATCTGCGCTGGTCTCAGCTCCCAGAGGGCACCAAGTCACTAGCGATTACATGCTTTGATCCCGATGCCCCTACTGCATCTGGCTACTGGCACTGGGCTGTCTTTAATATTCCAGCGAGCGTAACCGAGATACCAGCTGGTGCCGGGTCCGCAGGTGGGGTTCTCACCACTCATCCTGGCGTGGTCACACTCGCTGGAGATTCTGGCTTGCGATCTCACTATGGCGCTAATCCTCCGTCAGGTCACGGGCCCCACCGCTATCTCTATGCGGTGCACGCTCTCGACGTTGATTCCTTGGAGATTGAACCCACCGCCACCGCGGCTGTGCTGGGATTCCACGTCTACTTCCATTCCCTCGGGCGTGCCATTTATTGGGGTTGGTACGAGAATGAGTAAGGGGGCACCGCCAGTCTCCGCGGCTCTTCGCGTGGGTGGTGCCTTTATTGCAATTGCGGTGGTGTTGCTGATCTTCACAGTGATGGAGATCAGCCAGCATGGGTGGATGGCGCCTTTTGCCGTCACTTTCAGATTTATCAACACTGTTGTAGCCGCTGGATTAGTAGGGGGCTATGCGACCACCCACATCAAGCAACGCCCGCACTTTACACAGCTCATTGCTCTGGTTGGGGCGCTACTACTTATTATCTCGGGCCGCTTATTTCCATCCACTCCGCTCATAGTGTGGGAGCAGTTCTGGATTCCCTCCTATGCAGTACTTGCCCTCATATGCGGCCTGTATATTAGGCGAAAGGCTTAGCATGAGGACGTATTGAGCATAACTCCCTGCATCGATATATCATCAATGCAGGGAGTTATTTCTTTCGTTCTAGTCAAGTGTCCAAGGAAGACCCGAACCCACCGCTTCGGATAATGAAGCGAGGTTATGGGCTCGCAGCTGTTCGGCCAATCCGCGGTGGATTTCACGAATCCAATCGGGGCCCCCATAAATGAGACCGGTGTAGCCCTGAATGAGGGTTGCGCCTGCGGCAATCCGTTCCCACGCCTGCCGAGCACTTTCAATGCCGCCAACACCAATCAATACCATCTCATCGCCTACCTTTTGATGCAGGCGTCGCAGGACGTCGAGAGATCGGGCGGCTACCGGGGGGCCGGATATTCCTCCAGCGCCCATATCCTCGACTATCGACGCATCAGTCGATAAGCCCTCCCTCGAGATCGTGGTATTGGTAGCTACGATGCCATCAAGATCAAGCTCAGAGGCAAGATCCGCAATGGCATCAATATCCGCATCGTTAAGATCGGGTGCGATTTTTACCAGAACTGGAGTCGAAGTTGCAGCCTTAACCGCACTAAGGATAGGTCGCAGCGAATCTACCGCTTGCAAATCGCGTAGTCCTGGGGTGTTAGGGGATGATACATTGACCACGACATAGTCCGCGAGATCCCCGAGCAGGGATGCGGAACGCCGATAATCATCCGCTGCTTCTTCGGGTTCGACAACCTTGGTCTTACCAATATTGATTCCAATAATACTTGCAGCGGAGCGCCTGCGGAGATTTTTGGCCACTTCCGTGGCGCCCGTATTATTGAAGCCCATTCGATTCAATATCGCGTGATCTTTAGGAAGTCTAAAGAGTCGCGGTTGCGGATTTCCTGGCTGCGGTGAGGCTGTCACGGTGCCCAGTTCCGAGAACCCAAAACCCAAGGCCTCCCAGGCATCGGGTGCGAGCCCATCCTTATCGAAGCCGGCAGCTAAACCGAGGGGCAGGGGAAAGACAGTTCCGAAAACCTCTTGCGCCAAAATGGGATCGTTCACTCGCACCATCTTGGCTAAGATCCAGCGTAGGGGAGGGATATTCTGCACGAGGCTAACACCTCGTGAGATAATGCCGTGGATGAGCTCCGGAGAGAGCTTAAACATCAGCGTGAGTGTTTTTTGATAGAGGGCAATCCTCTGGGGCGGAGTTCTATAGCTCATGACCTCATCCTAACCGTAGATACTTATTGTCACTGTTGTGCACGGGAAATAATCTGCAGGCCAGCACCTGATGCGGAGGCCGCTACAATATCGCCGTTGTCGAGGATCTCGATATTGTGAATATCGGAGACTCCTGAATACTGGACAATCTCTTGTCCAACTCCGCTTGAGATTGTATACCCACTAATGCTGGAATCAGCCGTCGTTGCCACCCACACGCTCTCGGTATTCTTATCCCATGCCAGGTCCCAAGGAGATTGCCCATGCGTGGGTGTGGTTTGATGCAGCCGGATCACATCATCGGCCAGATAGACGCCGAACTGATGTCCTATAGCATCTGCTGCCAAAGCCATACCATTGCTACCGGCAGAAATTTCACCCACACCTAGGCCCACCCGCAGAACGGCTCCAGCCTTGAGGGAGTCGGGGTAAATATTTTGAATGGTCGTATTGACCCTATTGGTGCGGTAAACGGAGTCGGGGCCGGCGTCGCGAGCTACGGCTATGAGCTGGTCAACTGGGCCCTCCATGGTAATAGAGTGCTCGTTACCCTCTTTATAGGCTAGAATTTCCTCGCTATCAGCATTACCCACAAAAAGGGTCCCGTCGCTAGTGCGTGCTACTGCTGTCACAGGCTTCGGCGTTGTTTGAATCACCAGCAGTTTCGGGTTCTTCGCGTCAATAGCATTGACCCCATCAGGACAAGCGATCAGAAAATCCGGAGCTGCAGCGGTCATATCGCCACATTTGGGATCCACCTCAAGGACAGCCGCTTGACCGGATCGGAAATCAGCAACCGTACCCACCGCTAGCTTGTCTTTCGAACGCAGCGCCAGGATATCGCCCACCCGTTCCATATCTTCAACATTGTGATATTTGGGGTCAAGATCAATAACGTCTCCATGGGGCACCGTGCCCGACACCCTCGGTTCGGGGAAAGCACTTCCCATACGTACCGGGAGTTTTTCTTCAACCGAAGGGGGATTACAGGCGGTAAGAGTTAGGGCAAGAATTGTCCCGAGAGCTTTATATTTCACAAGGAGAATGTTAGCACCGATCAGTGTCTGTCCACCCCGAAGGTTGGGTTGCTGTGTACTTTCTGGCCTGATGCATGAACGTTCGCCGAGAAACGAGTACGGTATACATCTGTGACTGATACTGCTGCAATTACCGAAGGTGCCCACATTCTGGCATCCGCCACGGATCCGACGGCTATGTCGTGGGTTCAGGTCGTGGTCCTCTCCCTCGTGCAAGGGCTGACAGAATTTTTACCTGTCAGTTCCTCTGGTCATTTAAGGATCGTCAGTTCGCTCTTCTTTGGTGAAGATGCGGGGGCCTCGTTTACTGCCGTTGTGCAGCTGGGTACTGAAGCGGCTGTATTAGTCTATTTTGCCCGAGATATCTACACGATTATAAGGCACTGGATCGTAGGACTGGTTCGACCCTCCCAGCGTGGTTTCCATTACACGATGGGCTGGATGGTCATTGCGGGCACCATACCGGTGGGCGTCATCGGATTCCTAGCTAAGGACTATATACGGGGCAATCTCCGCAATCTGTGGATCACCGCCACCGTCTTGATCCTTTTCTCCTTTGTCTTTATCGCAGCAGAACGGTGGGGGAGGAAAAAGCGCCGCTACGAAGATCTCACTATGACTGACGCTATTGTTATGGGTCTCGCTCAGTGTCTTGCGCTTATCCCTGGGGTCTCTCGATCAGGAGGGACGATCTCTGCTGGTCTTTTTCTTGGACTGGAGCGCGAAGTCGCAGCCCGGTTTAGCTTTCTGCTCGCTATACCTGCGGTCTTAGCTTCGGGCTTATTCTCGCTACCCGATGCTTTCGCCCCACAGACGGGCCAGGCTGCCTCTGGCGTTCAGCTCATTGTCGGCTCCCTTATCGCCTTTGGAGTCGGTTACGCTACTATCGCGTGGCTTTTACGCTTTGTTTCCCAGCACTCCTTTAGTTGGTTCGCGGCTTACCGCATCCCGGTGGGGCTGGCCACGATAGCGCTGCTCGCAGCCGGACTCCTAATCCCGTAGCAGCGGCTCGGTAGGGGCCGGTGTTAGCGAATCGGCGCAACGGTGATTTTTCGGTAAACTAGCGCCTATGTTTTCTTGGTCACGGCCCGACATTCCCCACCTCCCTGGCGAACCCATCGCGTTAAGCTTGTACGACACCGCCGATAGGGTAGTCAAACCAGTTGAAGTTCATCAAGGCAAGGCTGGGATTTATGTGTGTGGAATTACTCCGTACGATTCCACGCACTTGGGTCACGCCGCGACATATCTGACTTTTGACCTCATCAACAGAGTTCTCATCGATCAAGGTGCGCAGGTCCATTACGTGCAAAATATCACCGACGTCGACGATCCCCTCTTTGAACGCGCCCAACGAGACGGCCTCGACTGGCAGGCGTTGGGTACCAGCCAGATTGATCTCTTCCGTTCTGATATGACTAACCTGAGGGTTATACCGCCACAGGATTATATCGGGGCTATGGAATCGGTCGATGAGGTTATCACGCTCGTATCGCGACTGCTCGAGACTGGTGCTGCCTATATTGTCGACGATCCCGACTATCCCGATATATATGCCTCTGTTACGGCAACAAAGAACTTTGGCTACGAGTCAAATTATTCTCGGGCACTTATGGAAGAACTCTTCGCTGAGCGCGGGGGAGACCCACAGCGGGAATTTAAGAAAGATCCTCTCGATGCCCTAATTTGGCGAGCTCACCGCGAGGGGGAACCCTCATGGGATTCTCCGTTTGGGCCGGGTCGCCCGGGGTGGCATATCGAGTGCGCGGCTATTGCTGCTCATCGTTTGGGTAACCATTTCGCTATCCAAGGAGGTGGATCAGACCTCATCTTCCCCCACCATGAGTTCTCAGCGGCTCACGTGGAAGCGGCCTGCGATAGCCCGCGTATGGCCGGACATTATGTCCACACCGGCATGATCTCCCTCGATGGAGTCAAGATGTCCAAATCACTTGGCAATCTAGTATTCGTATCCCATCTCACTCGAGCGGGACACGATCCAGCCGCCATCCGTCTCAGTGTCTTTTCGGCGTCGTATCGCGCGTCGCGGGATTTCTCTCAAGATTTACTCGCTGCAGCCGAAGATCGACTCGCGCTATGGCGCAGCGCTATTAGCCGCGAGAGCAACCGTGCTCACGCCGAAGATCTTATCCAGTTTGTGCGTACGAGACTGGCAGATGATCTCGATACCCCTGGTGCTTTGTCAGCGATCGATCGTTGGGCTCATTCGGTAGTGGGGCAACCCCCCAGCCGTCAAACGCTGAGCGAGGCGGGCCAGCTCGTTCAGGTGGGGGTTGATGCACTATTGGGAATAAAGCTATGACGGGTACGTTTATCGAATATTTTGATAAAAAGGTGGAGAATTTTATCGCTGATCTGCGCACATTTTCGACTGGCTCTTATCTTCGAGCATCGGAAAAAGAATTCTGGGATCCACCATATGATAGCGAGCAGTTAGCTGAGCTGGAAAACCTCCTGCACGCCCTGGTCCGAGAGTGCGCCCGGATTGACGATCCCTCCTTGGTGGAATCGGACGAGTTTATTGTAGATACGACTTCCAACTGGCATCGGCGAATTTTAGAGTTCAACTACCGTAACGCTGATGCCATTATCGAGCCCGAAGAAGCAGCGGAACTCGAGGACCTTATCGCCGAGTTGTGGGCTCTCAAAGGAGTAGCTGAAGCACGGGTAACGGAGCTGCCGAGATTAACGGAAGCGGAGTACTGTTCCCACACTGATACCGTTTCCTACCGCGACGCCTCACTGCTTGGCTAGACCATGATCGCGATTTTCCGGCGATCCGAGGATTATTCGCTGACCGAGGGGCTCGAGTGTAGAAGATGGACGGAATAATAGTCGGTGACCACACAGCTCGCGGCGAGTGTATAGGCATCGTGGCTACTGGACTTGCACGATCGTTTCAGCATCGTGCACACGCTTTTTAACTCCTATCCGCCCTGACTGGCTCGCGCACGAGCATAGGGGAGGACTATCAAGAGTAAATATCAGCCACGAACACCCGCTTATGACCGAGGGCTTTTCTGTCTTAGAATCCTAGGAGTGCCGGAAGCTATATAAGCACCCATGAGAAAGAAGTGATAGATATGTCCCTCGATTATCTCCTCAGCCCAGAAGTGGCCTTTCCACTCATTATTGGAGTAGTGGTGCTAGTTGCAATAATTAGTATTGTACGAAGCCTTATCCGGAGGTTCTTCTCTATCATCTTTGCGCTGGTATTCTTCGGCGGCGGTCATCAAGTAGGGTTATTCGAGAATATTGCGCAATTTTTCCGTTAGGAAGGACACTCAAATAGATGGCTGCAAAACTTCGTGCCGTCCTGTGGGATATGGACGGAACTTTAGTGAACTCAGAACCTCTGTGGGAGATTGCTACCTACGAACTCAGTGAAGAGATGGGGCGACGACTCACCCCTGAATTACGGGCTCAGACGGTGGGGGGATCATTTGCTAATACCCTTCAAATTGCCGCGGAACACGCCGGTATTTCCTTAGATAAGCCTGCTTACGAGCATTTTGAACGTTTTATGGTGAAGCGGATGCAAGAATTGCTACCGCAGACTGAAATCTTTGCTGGTGTTATCGAGCTTTTGGGCGATATTCAGCAGCGAGGAATCCCTAATTTTATAGTCACTAATACCTCCAGAGAATTAGCTGAGCCCGTCATCGACACTCTCGGAGCTCACTATTTTGCAGGCTCCTTGTGCGGAGACGAGGTTCACACAGGAAAACCACATCCCCTTATCTACCGTTTATCGTCGGAAAGACTCCGGGTATCCACTCGAGAATGTCTCGTCTTTGAAGATTCCTACACTGGCATGACCGCTGCAACTCGTGCTGGGTGCGTGGTCGTCGCCGCTCCTGGCTCACAAGCTCAGCGCCCACCTGAGGTTCATGAGATCGGCATTAATTCCTATGCTGATATCACCTTTAATCGGCTCGAAGAATGGTTTAATTCCATAAGTCAGTAGCGTACCTGGGTACAGAGCGCTCACCTACCCCCATTGAGCGGTCACTACACAGAGCCGATCTGTACTTTTAGGCTCACAAACCCCCTGTATCGGTGTATGGTGAGTGGTGGTGCCGTCGAGGTAACGTAGCCTTGGTGCGAAACCTTTCAGAGCTAGGTTTCGCCTAGGTTAAAAGTGGCGCGCCCAGCGAAATCCTAGGATTTCGCGCTCCACCTTCTCAGCACCTTCTTACTGTGTAATAATACAATTTTAAGGAGACTTCCACCGACTATGGCTCGCCACAACCCAACTCAGCCCCATAACTCCGATATGCGCACTGAGGTAGACCTCCTCGGTGAAATGCACATTGATAATTCCAAATACTACGGAATCCATACACAGCGAGCCATCGAAAATTTCCAGATTTCGGGAACAACCATCAACCAGATCCCAGACTTTATTCGGGGCATGGTGCAGGTAAAGAAAGCGACAGCACTAGCCAATCGACGCCTACACACACTACCCGCCAACAAAGCAGAGGCAATCGTGTGGGCATGTGATCAGATTTTGGAGCATGGCCGCTGCATGGACCAATTCCCCATCGACGTATTCCAAGGTGGAGCGGGAACGTCGCTGAATATGAATACCAACGAGGTTGTCGCCAATCTAGCCCTCGAGCACTTAGGTGAGCCCAAGGGAGCCTATGATGTCATCAATCCCAACGATGATGTAAATATGTCGCAATCAACAAACGATGCGTACCCCACAGGTTTCCGTTTGGGCCTTTATGCCTCCATGATGCGTTTGATCAAGGAATTTGACCACCTACAGGCAGCATTTGACGTCAAATCGCACGAATTTGTCGATATCTTAAAAATGGGGCGCACCCAGCTGCAAGACGCGGTACCGATGACCCTCGGCGATGAATTTAAAGCCTTCTCCCAGAACCTGAGTGAAGAACGCGCCATTATGCAGCTCGCTGCCGATCGCCTCCTAGAGGTTAATTTAGGGGCCACAGCTATCGGAACGGGTCTCAACACCCCGTCCGGGTATCGCAACCAAGTGACCGCAGCCCTTGCTGAAGTCACAGGACTACCGGTGAAATCAGCTGCCGATCTTATTGAGGCTACTAGTGATACCGGCGCGTATGTGCTCGTCCATTCGGCTCTCAAGCGCGGTGCTATGAAACTATCGAAAATTTGCAACGACCTCAGACTTCTCTCCTCAGGACCCAGAGCTGGCCTCAACGAGATCAACCTGCCCGAACGTCAAGCAGGATCATCGATTATGCCGGCGAAGGTCAACCCCGTTATCCCCGAGGTTGTTAACCAAGTGTGCTTCAAAGTATTCGGCAACGACATCACCGTCCTCATGGCGGCGGAGGCGGGGCAATTGCAACTCAATGTGATGGAGCCCGCCATTGGCCAAGCACTATTCGAGTCTATGGACATTTTGAGAAATGCATCTCGAACCCTGCGTGAAAAGTGCGTGAGCGGAATCACCGCTAATAAAGAGGTATGCCAACGCTACGTAGAGCAGTCCATAGGCATTATCACCTACCTCAATCCTTTTATTGGCCACCACAATGGCGACCTCATCGGTAAGGAAGCGGCTGCGACGGGGAAATCGGTTCGTGAACTCGTCTTAGAAAAAAGTCTGATGGACGAGGAGACCCTCAATCAGGTGCTCTCTAAAGAAAACCTCATGCATCCAGTATTTAGGGGACGCCTCTACCTTGATAACTAAATGAGGTCTGAGTCCCCCTAGCTTGCGGGTCTGGAAAAAGTATGGATATGGGCGCATATTCTTGAACTCCATCGGATAGATTTAAACCTGAACTGTTTAGCATCTACCCACATATACCGAGGAGCCTTAGCCCCATGCTGTCCGATGTAGAAATCGCTCAATCCCACCCGCTTGTCAATATTGACACTATTGCCGAGCGGGCTGGTATACCTCCCGCAGCGGTGCTCCCTTATGGGCGCAATAAAGCCAAGATCGATACGACGATCGCACCGAACCGCTCACAAAAAGGCGCACTCATTTTGGTGACTGGGATGTCACCCACACCAGCAGGCGAGGGTAAATCCACCGTCCTTATTGGACTAGCCGATGCTATTGCGGCTCAGGGTCACTCCACACTTGTGGCTATACGCGAACCCTCCCTCGGGCCTGTTTTCGGGATTAAAGGCGGAGCCGCAGGCGGCGGACACAGCCAGATTGTTCCCATGGAAAATATTAATTTGCACCTCACAGGGGATTTCCACGCGATTACAGCCGCCAACAATACCCTCGCCGCAATCATCGACAACCATATCCACCAAGGGAATGCCTTGGGAATTGACCCGAGAAAAATCTCATGGCAACGTTGCCTCGATGTCAACGACCGGAGCCTTCGCCATGTGGTCACAGGTCTTGGGGGACCAGCTCACGGTGTCCCCACTGAAACGGGATTCACTATTACCGCAGCGAGCGAGATTATGGCCATCTTGTGCTTAGCTACCGGGATCAACGATCTTGGGGAACGGTTGGCCAATATCGTCGTGGCCCAGACTTTCGACGGACGCCCAGTTACCGCTGCTGACCTATCAGCCACTGGTGCTATGATGGCCCTACTAAAAGATGCCTTGCATCCCAACTTGGTTCAAACCCTCGGTGGGACACCTGCATTTGTCCATGGCGGGCCTTTCGCCAATATCGCACATGGGTGCAATTCACTCATCGCCACACAAACTGCACTCGAGCATGCTGATTATGTGCTCACTGAAGCTGGCTTCGGCGCAGATCTGGGCGCCGAGAAATTCTTCGATATCAAGGCTCGAATCGGGCATCTTGATATTGCTGGCTGCGTAATAGTGGCCACTATCCGTTCGTTGAAATTCAATGGAGGCATGACACGCCAGGACCTGACTCACGAAGACCTTTCGGCCCTCGAGAGCGGGATCGTCAACCTCGAGCAGCATATTGAAAACCTGAGGAAATTCGGGGTTGAGCCCGTGGTGGCCTTGAATCTCTTTAGTACAGATACTGATTCCGAAATTGCGTGGATGAAGGCTTGGGCTACGAATTATAACGTGGCCTTGCACGCTGTGGATGTGTGGGCACAGGGTGGTCAAGGTGCCGCTGAACTCGCTCAATATGTATTGGACAATCTCCACGACACCTCCTCGCATCCGCTCTACGATCCCGCACAGGGCTTGGAGGAATCAATCAATCGCATCGCCACAGAGATCTATCGAGCCAAGGAGGTGCAGTGGTCTGCTCGCGCACTCAAGGACCTGAAATATTTACAGGCTCACGGATGGGACACCCTGCCCGTCTGTATCTCCAAAACTCAATACTCATTCAGCGAGGATCCCAATGCTCTTGGAGCAGCCCAAGGCCACGTTATCCACATTAGACAACTATTGCCACGCATAGGCGCCGGTTTCATCGTTGCACTCACAGGAGATGTGATGACAATGCCAGGCCTGCCGAAAAAACCCGCAGCAGAACAGATCACCGTGGAAGGAGACTTGATTAACGGACTATTCTAAGTCAGTTGAAATAAGTCCCAATTTTTTAGTTGATTGGGACCTATTTCATGGTGGGAAAGGGTAGCTTATGTCCTTGCTGTTGCGGGCACAACGCATGATAACTGCACCATGGGCATAACTGAGATGGGGTGGCCTCAAAATCTTGAGCCGCAATTCTCATCTGAATTTTTTCCCACACGATATCGAGAGAGTGCTCGAACCTCTCGAGATCCTCACGGTCGGGTATGAGGTCGAGAAATGGATCATCGGTGCTTAAATAAATCAGACGGAGCATGGTGGGAACGCGGTTATTCAAACGCCACCAGGCAAGAGCATAAAACCGCATCTGATCCATAGCTTGCTGGCTAAAGCGCTCAGGAGGTTTTTTGCCCGTCTTATAATCCACAATGCGTAATTCCCCCGTTGGAGCTCGATCCACGCGATCAATAAAACCTCGTATAGGCACCCCATTGGGTAAGGTGCCGTTAATATATTTCTCACACGACAGAGGATCAAAACCCCGAGGATTTTCTACCACAAAATAGCGGCGCAGCAAGACCCACGCCTCATTGAAAAATTCTCGTTTCTCCTCTGGAGTGGAAACGAGATTGCGAATCTCGGGATCTTTAGCTGCCATGTGCTCGAACACTTCGGGAATGCGTCGCGTTAAAGAATCGAGGGTGCGAGCCGAGTGGTCGAGGCTAAAAAGATCTTCTAAACATTGATGCACCACAGTGCCCTTAATTTGAGCCCTAGTCTTCTTCTCTGGGATCTTATCTATGGCCCGGTACCGGTAGAGCAAAGGGCACTGTTTAAAATCCGACAGTCGCGAGGGGGAGAGAGCTAGCTTCATGACCTCCCATCTTAAACCACGCTCATTCGCTGTTCTAGACTAGAGGCTATGGACGATATCAAAGATTTTATCCACGCAGCACCTAGTTCCTTTCACGCAGCACATCTCGGTGCCCAGTTGTTAGCTGCCGCAGGTTTTGTCCGTCAAGAGGAAACAGAACCGTGGGACAGCACTCCAGGTGGACACTATCTCATCCGCGGGGGAGCACTTGTTGCCTGGTTCATACCAGAGGGGGCCTCAGATCACAGCGGCTTCAGAATTATCGGCGCCCATACCGATTCGCCTGGTTTCAAACTGAAATTCCACGGTGACCTCCATCGCCACGGCTTTAATCAAGCAGCGGTGGAAGTCTACGGTGGACCCATCATTCCGTCATGGTTCGACCGTGAGTTGAGACTAGCTGGAAGTCTAGGGTTGAAGAACGGATCCACAGTGCTCGTGGATACCCCAGCACTCTTTCGTATCCCGCTGCTCGCCATCCACTTAGATCGCACGAGCAATGAGGCATTGAAAATCGACAGGCAACAGCACACCCAGCCCATCTACGCAGTGGGGTATGAAGACACGAGCATCACAGATATTCTCGCCCAATCAGCAGGTGTAGCCGCCGACGATATCATCTCCCATGATCTGATAACCTGCGATGCCCAGCGGGGTGAGTATTTTGGTTTGAATGAGGAATTTCTAGCAGCAGGGCGTCTTGACAATCTCTCCTCAGTATTCCCCGGAATCAAAGCTCTCATCGAGGCGGTATCAGCGGGTGGAGCATCGAATAAGAGCGATGTATTAGTGCTCGCTTGTTTCGACCATGAAGAGGTGGGATCCCAATCCATCACAGGTGCTGCTGGGCCGCTTCTTGGAGATGTCCTCGAACGTACCGCGGTATCCCTCGGGGCAAACTACGATGCCATCAAGAGAATATATGCCCGTTCGCATTGCGTTTCCGCAGACGCGGCTCACTCTCTGCACCCCAACTACGCGGATAAGCACGATACAACCAACTTCCCGATACTGGGCAGTGGCCCCGTTCTCAAAGTCAACGCCAATCAACGATATGCGTCCACTACTGAGACGTCCGCTATGTGGATTACAGCCTGTGAGCGTGCAGGGGTCAACTCTCAAGTATTCGTGGGCCATAACGCGGTACCGTGCGGTTCAACCATTGGCCCAATTTCTGCAACCCGACTGGGAATCCCGACGGTCGACGTAGGCATTCCGCTGCTGAGTATGCATTCGGCCCGCGAGCTGTGCCATCGCGAAGATCTCGCGGGGCTCCAGCGAGCCCTGCACAGCTATCTGGTAGCCTAAATCCCCATGGCATATTCAGGTCCTTTTCAAGTAGGCGATCGCGTCCAGCTCACTGACCCAAAACGACGGCATCTGACAGTCGTCCTTGAAACTGGTGGGAAACTATTCACCCATAAAGGCGCAATCGCCCACGACGATATCATCGGCTCTCACGAGGGCACCGTGGTCAAATCAGAGCAAGGCTATGAATACCTTTGTTTCCGGCACCTGCTCGTTGATCATGTTTTGTCTATGCCCCGTGGTGCGGCAGTCATCTACCCTAAGGACTCCGCGCAGATTTTAGTCGAAGGGGATATCTTTCCCGGCGCGCGCGTGCTCGAAGCAGGTGCCGGCTCTGGTGCCTTGTCCATGGCTCTACTGCGCGCCGTCGGAGAGAAGGGCGAAGTCTTCTCCTATGAAATTAGGGAGGACCACCTCGAGTTCGCGGAATCGAATGTCGACCAGTATTTCGGTACACGACCCGCCACGTGGCATCCACGACTCGGTGACTTTAAAGAAATCTCGCTCGAAGAGCTCAACGGTCCAGTGGATCGAATCATCTTGGACATGCTTGCGCCGTGGGAGTGCTTGGAAAAGGCTCAGGAATTACTCCTTCCGGGCGGCGTAATAATGGCCTATGTAGCAACGGTCCCCCAGCTCATGAAGGTAATGGAGGGTATTCGGGAGCGGCAGTGCTTTACCGAACCGAGAGCATGGGAATCGCTTGTTCGAGACTGGCGTGTAGAAGGTTTGGCTACGAGACCAGAGCACCGGATGAATGCTCACACCGCATTCCTCGTCTTCGCACGACGCCTCGCTGATGGGGTGACCCCGCCACGTCCACAACGTAAAGCTCGGAAGTAGCTCGCGCCAAGCCGACTATTGCGAGACATACTCGCGCGGGCAGTCGGCTTACTCCGTGATCGTCGATACTGTCATCTCACCGTGCGCGCTAAATCTGACTTAGGGTGCACTACCGAGTAAGCTGAGCGGCATGCAATCCTCCACCACAATGCTTAAACTGCAGCGAGAAAACCGCGAACTCCAGGCGCGTGCAGCGAAGATGGCGGATCTTCTTAAAGCTTCCCGGCATAAGCTTGAGGAACTTCACGGACAGCTGGAAGAAATGGCGGCACCACCGTCCACTTACGGCGTTTACCTCGAACAATCTCCACGAGAAGGTTACGCAGAGGTATTTACTAGCAATCGACGGATGCGTGTCGCGATATCGCCTTTGGTAGATCCGCGAGACCTCCTTCCGGGTAAACTAGTGCGACTGGGGGAAGGCAACCAAGTTGTCGAGGTTTGTCATTTTCAGCACACAGGCGCGCTGGGGACTCTGTTAGAGGTTGTGGATTCCGCACGCGTCCTCGTGGCCACCCAGACTGGTGAAGAGAAGATTCTAAGGATCGCTCATGATATTAAGGAGCAGTTAAAGCGCGAAGCTCGTCCGGGCGATACGTTGCTTGTCGATGAAAGATCCGGCTACGCCTTTGAAGTTATTCCTAAAACTGAAGTATCGCGGCTAGCTCTGGAGGAAGTCCCTCATATCACCTATGAGGATGTGGGGGGCTTGGCTGAGCAAATTGAGCAGATTCACGATGCTGTAGAGCTGCCTTTCCTTGAGCCCGAGCTTTACCGGCGCTATAATCTCACTCCACCCAAAGGTGTTTTGCTCTATGGCCCGCCTGGCTGTGGGAAAACCCTCATCGCTAAGGCGGTGGCGCATTCTCTAGCCGAGCGCACTCAGCGAAGATCCGATCCAGATGGATCTCGACCATCAAGCTATTTCATCAACGTTAAGGGACCTGAATTACTAAATAAGTACGTTGGTGAAACGGAACGCCGCATCCGACTGATCTTCGAGCGGGCCCGAGACCTAGCCAGCGAAGGACGCCCCGTTATAGTCTTTTTTGACGAAATGGAGTCCATCTTCCGCACCCGAGGGTCTGGAGTATCCTCGGATATGGAAACGACGGTAGTTCCACAGTTGCTCACAGAGCTCGACGGCGTGGAAAAATTGAAGAACGTTATTGTCATCGGAGCCACGAATAGGGAAGAGCTGATCGACCCAGCTATTCTGAGGCCAGGACGCTTAGATATTAAAATTCGCGTGGGTCGTCCCGATGCTGCTAAATCTCGCGATATCTTTGCCAAACATCTTGGTGAAGATATTCCTCACGCTGAGGACATTTCTGTATTGATCGATAATGCTGTGGAATATATGTTTGCCGACCACCCCTTTGTGGAGTTGGTCCTTCGAAGTGGCACAGTTGAGGTCCTCCACTACCGCGATTTCGCCTCCGGTGCGATGATTGCAAATATCGTGGATCGGGCAAAAAAATACGCCATAAAAGATCAACTTCAAACTGACAGCGCCTCCGGAATTACCAGCGAGCATCTCAGGCGCGCAATCGATGCCGAAAATATGGAAAGTGAGGATATGCCCAATACGTCGCATCCCCACGAGTGGTCACGAATCCTAGGGCGCCACGGTCTTGAGGTGCAAGAAGCTCGTGTGATCGGGGGATCACTTTGATGTCACGCATCCTAGGTACCGAAACCGAGTATGGCATCTCCAGCCCTGATCAGCCGCAGCTAAGCCCCATCATTACCTCAACACACGCTGTCGTTGCCTTCGGGCAATTAGAACACCAGGCCTTAAGCACTCGATGGGACTATATATCTGAGCATCCACTTAGAGATCGTCGCGGCTTTGACCTAAAACGCTTTCATCATATTCCCGTCGTGGATCCTCGGGCGCTCGGTGTAGCGAATGTCATGCTCCCGAATGGAGGTCGATTCTATGTCGACCACGCCCACCCGGAATATTCCAGCCCCGAAACGACCAATGCCCGCGATGCAATGATCTACGACCAGGCGGGCGATATCATCCTCCAGCGTGCTGTCGACCATATTGCCCATTTAACTCAGGCGGGTCACTCGATTCTCGAGCACCATGACCCCTGCCCTCCCTTAAGAATCTACAAAAATAATGTCGACGGAAAGGGTGCGAGCTATGGCAGTCACGAGAACTATCTCTACCGACGCGATACAGACTTCGACGATATAGCGTCATCTCTCATTCCCTATTTCGTTTGTCGCCAAGTTTTAACAGGCGCCGGCCGCGTCGGTATCGGTTCCCTAGGCGAACAACCGGGCTTTCAAATAAGCCAACGCGCTGACTATATCGAACAGGAAATTTCGCTAGAAACCACTCTCAACCGCGGAATTATCAATACACGCGATGAACCTCATGCTGATTCCGATCGTTTTGGCAGGCTTCATATCATTGTTGGCGACGCAAATATGTCACAAACCGCAACTGTTCTGAAATTAGGGATGACCAGTCTCATCCTCGATGCGATTGAGAACGGAGTAGATTTTTCCGATCTACGCCTCGCCGATCCAGTACAACAGATTCGCCTTGTTTCACGAGATCTATCTCTATCTCAGACATTGCAGATGGCAGATGGTTCTTCACGGACTGCTCTCGACATATTGCGGATCTATGCCTCAAGAATTCAACCGGATGAGTATGTTTACCCTTTGTGGATGGAAACCATGGATATCCTCGAGGACGAGGGGTATAAAGGCTGCGCAGACCGACTCGACTGGTGCGCTAAATGGTCACTGATCTCTGCCTATCTCAGCCGAGGTTTAGACATTGATGATCCTAAAATCAAATTATTGGACTTACAGTATTGCGATATTTCCCCCGAGCGCAGCCTTTATCATGCCTTAGTGAGATCGCATCGAATGCTCACCCTCGTCTCCGCGGAAGATATTGCCACCTGCGCAGATATCCCGCCTGCCGATACCCGCGCTTACCTCCGTGGCAACCTCATATCCCACACATGCGTAGATGCTGCTAATTGGGATTCCGTGACGAGCGCTGGCAGTAAATTTGCAATGCTGGATCCACAGGGATATACCCGCGATGAAATCAGCAATCTAGCCGGAGATTCAGACTTATTTAATCGGTTTCCGTTTCTAAAGAAAGGACACGTGTAAATGGCTCATAAGCATCGTATGCAATCAGGATCTCCCGAGGGTGAAAACGAGGGGGAGTTGGGCGATATCTCAGCAAGCCAGATCCAGGTAGATCATCAGGGGGTGGATGATCTCCTCGATGAAATTGACGGCTTGTTGGAAACAAATGCCGAAGAGTTTGTTCGCTCCTATATCCAAAAGGGCGGCGAGTAAGTGTTCTCGAGGCGCATCGTCGGCATCGAGACTGAGTACGGAATAAATTCGGTATCTGCAGATGTCCGCCAACCGCGACTGGACGTCGACGAGATCGCACGGCTACTCTTTCGCCCTGTCATGGATCAATGGAAAAGCTCCAATGTCTTTATTCCCAACGGTTCTCGGCTCTATCTAGATGTCGGCTCTCACCCAGAGGTGGCCACCGCCGAGTGCGATAGTCTCTCCCAACTCATCAGCTACGAACGCGCGGGGGATAAGATTGTAGACTCCCTTGCCAGCCAAGCAGAGCGAGCGCTTGCTGAAGAAGGGCGACCTCACCGGATCTATCTTTTCAAAAATAATCTAGACTCGTTTGGAAATTCTTATGGCTGCCATGAGAATTACCTGGTTGCCAGAGAGACGGTGTTACGCCACCTTGGTCGATCCTTCTTGCCTTTCTTAATTACCAGGCAACTTATATGCGGCGCCGGGAGTATCCAAGAAGGTTCATTCCAGCTCTCTCAGCGCGCCGATCATGTATGGGAGGGAGTCTCTAGTGCCACAACACGCTCGCGCCCGATCATCAATACCCGCGATGAGCCCCATGCCGATTCCCATCACTATCGTCGGCTACATGTGATCGTGGGGGATTCAAATATGGCCGAACCCTCTCTCGCCCTCAAAGTAGGTTCCACAACTCTAGTATTGGAGATGCTGGAAGCGGGAATCGAGTTTCCGCGGCTGGCCAGCGAAAAGGATATCTCCGTCATTCGAGAGATATCGCGTGATTGCACCGGCCGAGCGGTGGTCCCGTGCGAAAAGGGCCCATCAATGAGTGCATTAGATATTCAGTGGCGGTACCTTGAAGCCGCACAGAAATGGCTGGAACACCGCGACGACAATAATTCAACTCCCAACTCCGAGCTAGTTAAGGTGTGTCACTTGTGGCGCCTCGTATTAGAGGCCATCGAATCTACAGATTATTCCCTCGTTGAGCACGATATTGATTGGATCATCAAACTTCAACTGCTGAGGCGCTACCAACGCCGCCTCGGACTATCTAGTACGGATTTCTCCCACCCTAAGCTCAAGCAGGTGGAACTGACCTACCACGACATAAGGAATGAGCGCGGTCTGCATCGAATCATGGAATCAAAAGGACTCATTCATCGGTGGATTGATCCCAGACTGGTAGATATCGCCCAAGTACATCCACCGCACACCACCCGAGCCCACTTACGGGGCCGATTTATCCAAGCTGCCCGGGATCATGGGGTAGAATTCTCCGCGGACTGGATGCGTCTGAAGGTCAATGGGTCGGAACCGCACAGCGTAGAACTCGGGTGCCCGTTTAGCCCCCACGACACACGCGTTGATGAACTTATTGAGATCATGAAACGAGAAGGCAGGGAATGATTCGTTGTGGCAACTCCCACCGAAGTGAAATTAGCCCGAATCACGAATCTTACTTTTGCTTTGCTCGAAGCAGCACATTCAGGGCGCCGTTATCTCACATTCGAAGACATTTACCGTGACGTCTATGGCTACGCAAAAGACGCTAAGACGCCCATCCGGACGGTATCCGCAGCACGACGCCTTTTTACCCGTGATATCGACACCCTCATTTCGTTGGGGGTCCCTCTCGAGAACGTCAATATCGAGGGTATTAGTGTGTGGTGCCTTAACTCCGATGACTATCAGCTTCCACCGATCGAATTCACCGAAGAAGAGGCTCGGGTTTTAAGTCTCGTAGGCAAGATGGACAGTTGCGGAGAACTTGCTACATTTTCCCGGTCCGGGTGGACCAAGCTGGCGGCTAGCGGGGTGCCAAGTTCGCTCAACGAGAAACCGTTATTCACCCCCATCAACGATCTTTCACTACTCAGTTCTCAAAACCTCGATCTTATCGACGAAGCTATCGCGCAGCGAAAGCGCCTGCGATTCTATTATCAGCGTGATCAGGCCAGTGACTTTTATGAACGGTGGATAGACCCATGGGCGCTTCTCACTTATAAAGACAGGCTGTATCTCATTGGTTATGATATCGATCGCGCGGCACCGCGCTGTTTCCGGCTGAGGCGGCTATCAGATATCTCAATCGTAGACCCCCAAGAATCAAGCGCATACGGGGACTTTAATGCGCCTGCAGCAGGGACCAATTTTCTTGATCTTCTCATCGGACAACTCGGAAGCGGCACCACATTTATCACGGCTGAGCTCTTCATCACCCCTGGTGTAGCGAACGATCTTCGATCACTGGCCCAGCCGCTCGGCGATAATCGGTATGTCTTTCGCGACGTTGACGCCGATTGGTTGAAGCGTCAAGCCATGATCCACGGCCCATCTGTGCGAGTGGAATCACCCGACTCCCTGATCGCGGAGATCCGCGAGCTCGTTGATATGGCTCTAGGGGAGAGGTAAATGAACACCCATTATCTCGATCTGGTGCGGATGCTGAATCTTTTGCCCTATTTTCAAAAGCATCCGGGGCGTTCAATTATGGAAGCTGCCGCTGACCTAGGAACCGACCCCGGGACGTTGAAGAAGGATTTAAACCGCTTGTATTGTTGTGGTCCTGGCATTACTCCTGATCAATTGGTCGATTTGAGATCCGAGTTTCACTCGGTGAAAATCCTTGATAGCCAGGGCATGGATTTCCCGCTACGGCTCAATCGAACGGAGGCCAATGCCCTCATTCTCGGTTTGGAGTCACTGCTATCGGCTCCTGGCTTGGTGGAAAAAGAAGCCGTGGAGTCAGCGATCGAGAAGATCAGGTCACTGCTCCTAGCCACTGGTTTACAGGTTAATAGTTCCGATCATCTCGGTCGAGAACAAACCCGTGACGAACACGGTGAGAAATTGGCATTGATAGCTACCTCGTTACAAAAATCCCAAAGGATAGCATTCTCTTATTACTCACGCGCCAAGGATGCACTCAGTAAACGGTACGCCTCGCCGGTACGCTTATTCAGCAAAGACGGTCTAGTCTATCTTCACGCCTACGATCATGATGCCGTAGACCATCGCACTTTTCGCATCGATTGCATAACTGACTTGACGCTGGAGAACGAGTCCGCGGAGAGCCATCTTGAAGAGCTCGAATTCGATAGCAACGACCCCTTTGACTTCCATGCGGTCACCGAACATGCCACCATCGTCATATATCCCCATGCCAGTTGGTTAGCCGATACCATACCCCACAGCCAGGCTCTATTAGATGAAGATCACCACCTGTGGATTACCCTGCCACTTGTATCCAGAACATGGCTGGTTAATTTCGCCCTCGGCAATACTGACCGTATGAGAGTCGTCGAACCTGCAGAAATCGCCGACACTGTGAGAAAACGAGCCAGAGAGCTCAAAGGTGCGTATGATTAGGACGTAATGAGACATCTGACGATTGAGAGATTTCTCTTAGCCAGCGCTCTACCATAACGTTGAGCAGATTTTCCTGATCTGTTGGACCTTCAGAAAGGACCCCTATGCCAAATTTAGGCCCCCTCGAGATCATCCTGATTCTCCTCGTTTTCATTCTCCTTTTCGGTGCTCGTAGACTACCCGATGCTGCCCGTTCACTGGGACGCTCCATGCGTATCTTCAAGTCGGAGGTCAAAGAAATGAGTAACGATGATAAGGCAGTTAGTGACCAGCAAGCGATCGCCCAGCAGCCAGTAACGCCCTCTCCCATCAGCGCGTCACCTATTAATCAAGGGCCAGCGCTTAACCCCAACCAGGCTCCCTATGCCAACCAGGGGCCAGCTACTCATCCCAACCCTACGCAGTACCCTCAGCAGGGCGATAACCCGAATCCCTTGCAGGCTCCTTTTCCCCATCAAGGGCACGTAACAAATCCAGGGCAGGGCTCCGTAGGCAACCAAAATCCTCAGGCTTAGGTACAGTTCCTCTTAAGCAATGATGAGTTCTCTTACACCAGCCGCATCTACAGAAAAACAGGCGAAGAAAAAGCGATTTAGGCGCAGCAGCAATCCGGAAGCTCAAATGTCTCTGGTGGGGCACCTCCAAGAACTACGCCGCCGAGTAATCATATCGGTCATTTGGTTGATTCTCGGATCCATCGCCGGTTTTCTGTGGTACCAGCACGCGGTACTATCTATCCCTAGTCTCGGAGAGATTCTGCGCGGTCCTTACTGCTCCCTCGATCCTTCGAAGCGCGCATCGTTTACGCTCGACGGCGAATGCCGCTTGCTCGCGACCAGCCCCTTCGAGATGTTTCTCCTGAGACTGAAAGTTGGTGCCCTTGCTGGTGCCGTATTCGCCTCCCCAGTGTGGCTATACCAGATGTGGGCTTTTATAACCCCAGGGTTGAAGCGCCAGGAACGTAAGTGGACTTTCACCTTTGTCGCTAGTGCTGTTTTCCTCTTCGTCGTGGGCGCACTCCTCGCCTATTTTGTGGTCGCCTATGGCTTGGATCTGCTTCTGACTATCGGCGATAATACCCAGATCGCGGCGCTTTCGGGTGGACAATACTTTAATTTTATTCTGGCACTACTAGTTATTTTTGGCGTCAGTTTCGAACTACCGCTCATCATCGCCATGCTTAACGTGGTGGAATTAATCAGCTATCAAGCCATTAAAGAGAAGCGGCGCTTTATTGTCTTGGGTATTTTTATTTTTGCGGCTTTTATGACCCCCGGTCAAGATCCATTTTCCATGGTTGCACTGGCTTTCTCGCTAAGCTTACTCATGGAATTAGCGATCCAATTCTGTCGCTTCAACGACCGACGCCGAAGGATTGACCGCCCCGAGTGGCTGGACCTAGGCGATGAAGAAGCCTCGCCCCCGGTTCAAACCTCGCAAAATCCCGACGAATCGTCGACCTTAGCTTCGGCTCCCATATCTAAGCCAGCGCCTTTAGCTGAAGACAAAAACTATTTCGACGACATTATCTAAATAAGCGGATGCACCTATATTCTTGGTGCATCCTTTTAGCTTAGGTAGCCTTGAGCCATGAGCTTTGGTTCCCATCTCGACGTTTTTCGTCAATCACTATCCCATCCACTTGATGACTTCCAGATCGCTGGTTGTCAGGCTATCGAGAACGGACACGGAGTTCTCGTTTGCGCCCCAACCGGAGCGGGCAAAACTATCGTGGGTGAATTCGCCGTATCACTGGCCTTATCGCAGGGTACAAAGTGCTTCTATACCACACCAATCAAGGCCTTGAGTAACCAAAAATATCACGACCTCGTAGGCGCTCACGGATCCGATAACGTCGGACTTCTCACTGGTGATACCTCAATCAATCGAGATGCAGATGTCCTCGTGATGACCACCGAGGTACTTCGCAATATGATCTACGCGCAGTCGGATACCCTCGATCGACTCAGTCATGTTGTCATGGACGAAATCCATTTCCTTGCGGATAGATCACGCGGTGCCGTATGGGAGGAGGTCATTCTCGGTCTGGCGGACACAGTCAAGATCATTGGGCTCTCAGCGACCGTGAGTAACTACGAAGAATTTGGAGAATGGCTACAAACTGTCCGCGGAGATACCGAAGTTATCATCAGCGAGGATCGCCCTGTACCGCTGGATCAGTGGATGCTCGTTGGCCGCAAACTTTTCCCGCTGTTCGAACCCAACGAGGTAGGCACTGTCAACCGGCGACTCGAATCCTATATCGAACGCATCAGCGGTGACGATCGGCCTCACGGGCATTCTGACTTTTTCGCTCAGAAGTCTTTCCGAGCCCGATCAGGTGGAGGATCAGGTCGCACATCGATTAACAGACCTCAGGCAAAACGCACCGATCGCCATCGTCCCCTAGGGCGACCTGAGGTTATTCAAATTCTCAGCAACCACGAGATGCTACCCGCGATCGTCTTCATCTTCTCACGAGCCGGTTGTGATGGCGCTTTAGCACAGTGCTTAGGCTCGAAGATGGTGCTTACGTCCCAGGAAGAATCTGAGAAGATTGCTGAAATTGTTGCTCACGGCGTCAAGGATATTCCAGAAGAGGATCTAAAGATTCTCGAATTCCGAAAGTGGAAGGCTGCACTCACGCGAGGGTTTGCTGCTCACCATGCGGGCATGCTTCCGGCTTTTCGCCATATCGTGGAGAAACTTTTTACTCGTGGACTAGTTAAAGCTGTATTCGCCACCGAAACTCTAGCGTTGGGTATTAATATGCCAGCACGCTCGGTTGTTTTGGAGAAATTAGTTAAATACGATGGTGAAGGCCACGTTGATCTCAGCCCTGGCCAATTCACCCAACTGACTGGGCGTGCGGGCCGGCGGGGGATTGACACCCTAGGTAATGCAGTTGTGATGTGGGCGCCCGCGATGGATCCGCAGCACGTTTCTACCCTAGCATCTACGCGTACCTATCCACTTATCTCAACTTTCGCTCCTGGCTATAATATGAGCGTCAATCTGCTGAAAACTATCGGTTTTTCGCCCGCTCACCGCCTTCTGGAAAAATCCTTTGCACAGTTTCAAGCTGATGGCAGTGTTGTCGAAGAGATCCGTGATATTGAGCGAGCGGAGAATCGGGTAGAGGATCTTGAAAGAAAACTACAAAGGGCCATTGCTACCGCCGATATCGCCAGCGAAGATCCCTTAGCTGAGATACTCGAGTACTTTGATCTTCGCAGTACATTATCTCGAGCCGAGAAAGCCCAGAAGAAACGGTCTCTCGAAGAGCGTGCCATCGAGGTCACCGCAGTGCTTTCCCGACTACAACTAGGGGATGTTATTGCACTGCCCGGAAGAAAAAAACCTATTCTTGCTGTAGTTGTACAGCCAGCCCATAACCGCCACGATCCGCGACCGAAGATCATTATGGAATCGGGGTGGGCAGGTCGCGTCGATAGTGCGGCCTTTCCGATCGCCCCCCAACGCATCGGTCATATGCGTTTACCGCGCCCCGTTATTGCGCGTCCGGAAAAAAATTCACGGCTTGCCAAGGAGCTCTTTGCCAAGAATTCCTATCCGAGACCAAAAAGGATGCGCCCGGATATGCGCCATCGCCCTAGCACAGAGATATTAAAACTACGTGCGGAGTTGCGCAGTCACCCAGCCCACTACTGGCCCCATATTGATGATCTCAATCCACTCGGACAGCAGCTGACTCGCGCCCGTCTCGAGCTTAAAAAGAGGCGAAATCAGGTCGACCAAGCCACCGAAACCTTGGGCAAGCAGTTTGATCGCATCCTTGGTTTGCTGGCTGAAATGGACTACGTGGAGTTTGACGAGTCAGGCACGCCCGCAATCACCGAGGAAGGTGAGCGTTTGGCGCTCATTCACAGCGAGTCCGACCTTCTCATTGCCCAGTGTCTGCGTCGTGGTATCTGGGATGGACTTGATCCAGCCGAATTAGCCGGCGTTGTGAGCATGTGTTCCTTTGAAAATCGTCGTGAAGCGCGAGGGGAGGCCCAAGGGGCTACCGATGCCATGGTCGTGGCCATGAATAATACAATGCGGATATGGGAGCAACTATCTTTTGATGAACGCCGACACCGTTTGACACAGACCAAGATGCCCGAACCTGGTTTCGCTCTTGCACTCCACCAGTGGACGGCTGGAGCTCCATTGGGCTACTGCCTAGCTGCCGCCCATGAGTCGGGTGCGGAATTGACACCGGGAGATTTTGTACGGCAGGCACGCCAAGTGGTGGATCTGCTAGAACAAATGAATAAAACCTCGTATAACGAAGATACTATTCATACGGCTAAGCAGGCTGTTGCAGCAATCCGCCGAGGTGTCGTCGCCCTGGGAGCTTAGGGTCTCCGCTTTTGATGTCGTGATTTACAATAAGGATATGAATCCGCATTTTCCCGCCCACCTATATGCCTCTCGGATTACTAGAGCTCAAAGGCTGATGCGTGCCAATAGTTTGGATGCAGTCATCGTTGCTCCTGGAGCGCAGCTAGCGTATCTGTGTTCGTCATGGATGAGCACCCATGAAAGATTCTGTGCTCTCGTTATCCCAGCGCACGGCGAGCCCCAATTCTACTATCCCGCGGTTGACCGAGCAGAGATTGAGACATCGGTGATCCAAGATCTCCCGGTGCGTCTAGTGCCGTGGGAAGACGGGCATAATCCCCATCAGATGGTGGTGGACTACTTTGGCCGTCAACCCATCCGGTTGGGAATAAGTGATGACCTTAAAGCCAGCCATCTCCTGCGTCTGCAACAGTTGAGTGCGCCTCAATCCGAATGGGTATCGGCCACTGTGATCCTCAAAGAACTCTTCATTGCTAAAGATGAAGCCGAGATTGCGCAGGTGCGCAGTGCAGGTCAAGCGATCGATCGAGTTCATGCCAAAATCCCGGAATTGCTCAGACCAGGGCGCACCGAACGAGAGGTAGCAACTGATATCAATGCTCTGATCCTCGAAGAACACAGCGCTGTAGATTTCATCATCGTTGGCTCCATGGCCAATGGTGCTAACCCTCACCATAACTACTCAGACCGGAAGTTATGTGCGGGTGACGTTGTGGTTGTTGATATCGGAGGCACCTTTGGGGTGGGGTACCACTCTGATTGCACCCGAACATATATTGTCGGAGGAAACCTCGATCATCTCGACCCACTCATGCACGAACTTTACGAGGTCCTCTACCTCGCTCAAGATGCTGCGGTTGCGGCAGTAAAACCCGGAGCTAAAGCACAAGAGATTGATGCAGTTGCACGAACTGCTATTAGCTCACGGGGTTTCGGGGAGTATTTCATTCACCGTACTGGTCACGGAATTGGTCTATCGACCCACGAGGAGCCGTATATCATGGCAGGTAACGATCTCATTTTGGAGCCGGGTATGACATTTTCCGTGGAGCCAGGCATCTATATTCCAGGACGCTTCGGAGCGCGCATCGAAGATATTGTGCTAGTGACAGACAAAGGATGTGAAAGACTTAATAATCAGCCGCGCACGCTGCGCTAGCGAATTTCTCTGCCTGAGACAGTTAGAATTGCTTATATGACCCAATCTCAAAGTGGCTTGTACCAAAAGCTTGACAGCTCAGCCCGCGGCGGAGCGCATATAAGCGTGGTGGGAATGAGTGCCCGCGGCATCGTTGACCTCAACGAAGAGGCATTGGCTGCGCTGGCTTCAAGCGACCTGGTGCTGGGATCGTGGCGCCAGCTAAACCTGCTAGGAGAGGAGATCTCCGCCGAGCGCCGTCCGTGGCCATCTCCTCTCGTGCCTGCGCTCAAGGACATATTTGACACCATCGGTGAGCGAAAAGTCGCGGTTTTAGCCAGTGGTGACCCTATGTTTCACGGGATTGGAACAACCCTCAAGAGGATTTTTCCAGATATGCCGTTGACTATCTACCCCTATATGTCTTCAGCATCATTAGCGTGTGCGCGGTTGGGATGGGCACTCGACACGACGCCGGTCCATTCGGTGGTTTCACAGCCCATTGAATCACTCACTATTCCCATTGAAGAAGGGCGCCCATTCCTCGTGCTGGGTCGGGACGAAACGACCCCTAGGCTACTGTGCGCCTTATTAAGAGACCTCGATCAGCCGGATGCGCAGGTGGAGATTCTTAACGACCTCGGGGGAGCCGATGAATCACATGCTGTGGGGACTGCCAGCAATCCTCCGGCGGTCGTTAGTGCACTAAATATTATTGCCGTCACTCCCTCTCGGTGCGGTCTTCCGCTTACTCCAGGACTGCCGGATGACACGTATATTAGTGATGGGCAACTCAGTAAGGCCCATATCAGAGCGCTCAGTGTGGCGGCTCTAGCCCCACGGGCCGGCGATATCATATGGGATATTGGTGGGGGATCAGGCAGTGTTGTCATTGAATGCTTGCGATCAACTTCAACCGCGCGTGGTGTGTGCTTCGAGGATCGCTCGGATCGTCGTGAGCGCATCGACTTCAACGCCCGCAAACTCGGCGTTTCGCACCGTTTGACAATCGCGGGTACCGCTCCTGAGAGTGTCATCAGTGAAAAAACGCGCCCTCATCGTGTATTTATAGGAGGTGGGCTGACCCACCCCGGAGTTTTTGATAGTGCGTGGGAGAAGTTACTACCTGGAGGACGTCTCGTAGCCAATGCTGTGACAATTGAAAGCGAAGCTCTCGTTGTCAACCTACGCCGCCAGTATGGTGGCTCTCTTACTCGGGTCAATATTTCCACCGAGCAGCACATCGGTGAATTCACCGCGTTCAAACCGAGCTATCCCATTGTACAGTGGGTTATCGACAAAGCCCATAGAAGCTTTAGCTCCACAGATAAATTAGAAAGCGATTAATTTCCATGACTGTTTATTTCATCGGCGCAGGTCCAGGGGCGTCAGATCTTCTCACTGTGCGTGCCGATCGTCTCATTAGGCAGGCGGATCTCTGTCTATATGCAGGATCAATAATTCCGCAGGAGGTGTTGGATTCAGCTCCTGAACACGCCGAACTCATCAATACCGCCCGTATGCCCCTAGACACAATCGTGGAAATCATCGCTCAGGCGCATGCGCAACACAAAAAGATTGTGCGCCTGCAATCCGGGGATCCCAGCATATACTCTGCTCTCGCTGAACAAGTACGACGTTTAACAGCACGAGGTATCGACTATGAGATCGTGCCTGGTGTTCCAGCTTTCGCGGCAGCAGCGGCATCTTTAGGGCATGAACTGACAGTTCCCACCGTCGGACAATCGGTTATTCTCACTCGGGTATCGGGGCGCGCCTCAGCGATGCCGGAGGGGGAAGATCTCGCAACCTTATCTCAAGCCCGGACCACTTTATGTATACACCTAGCTGCCCACGATATTAACCGTGTGGTTACTGAGCTCCTGCCGTTTTATGGGGCCCAGTGTCCCGTAGCAGTGGTAGCATTCGCGTCTAGGGAGAATGAAAAAATTCTGCGGGGTACCTTAGGAGATATCGCTGCGCAGATTTTAGAGGCTGGAATTACCCGTACGGCCATTATTGTTGTCGGAAAAGTTCTAGGCGCCAGTGGTTTTCCTGATTCTTTCCTCTATTCAGATGATCGGCCCCGTGACGAGGAAGGGCGGACACTTCCATGCGTGCTCTAATCCTCGGGGGAACCAAAGAATCACGCGATGTAGCGCAACGCCTCAATGATATGGGCTGGTACACCACAACATCGCTAGCCGGTAGGGTCTCTAATCCAGCCTTACCCGTCGGGGAGGTACGAATTGGAGGTTTTGGGGGCCCAGCCGGTTTAACTCAATGGATCCTCAGCCATGGCATAGAGGTGATGATCGATGCTACCCACCCGTTTGCGGAGCGAATCTCGCTTTCGGCGGCCGAGGCTGCCCGGGCTACGGGCATTCCACTGGTTGCCTTGCATCGACCATTGTGGACTCCAGGAGACCGTGATCAATGGATACGTGTGCCAGATTTTGCCAGCGCTGCTGCGCAAGCCGCCCAGAATTTTCACCACATTTTCCTCACGATTGGCCGCCAGAATCTTCATTATTTCGCCCACGATGTGCACAATATATATGTGATTCGGACGGTTGAGCCGCCGAGGCCGCCACTTCCACACAGATATCGCCTCATCCACTCACGTGGGCCTTTTAAGGTAGCCGACGAAAAGAAGATTATGCGTGATAATCAGATTGACTGCTTGATCACCAAGAATTCTGGTGGCTCCATGACTACCGCTAAATTGCAGGCCGCTAGAGAACTTGGCATCAAGGTGTTGATGATCGAGCGACCAGCTCTGCCGGCCATTGCACATCAGTGCTCATCGACAGAAGAGGTGATCGCCCTATTAGAGGATGCTCGGTTTGCCTAGTTTAGACCTTAAAAAGATTGTAGAATAAGGCGCGCGCCGGGCCTATTAATAGGGCAGCAATCTGCAAGCTGCTTATCACTATGATGAGGGTTTGCACCCAGCCCTGTTGGCGATCAAACCAGTAGGTGGCGGATGAGCCCGTGTTAGTTTCTGGGTTCGAGCTGTTGGAGTCGATGCTACCGACATCCTTATTAAAATCTTCAGCGGTGATAGAGCTGGTACTAGGCGCCGCCTCAACCGCGCTCATGCCAGCACATATAACAGTGCTGGCGGTGACCAGCGCAATCATGGAGCGTTTGAAGGAATATAAATTCATTGGGCCCTTCTTCATCGTGGACTGCATCGCAATATTATTGCGCAGCTCGATCATTGAGTCGCGCTACGAAACTAAGTATAATATCGCGAAGTATACACGCGTGTTACACATCCTGCCGCCTTGTAGGTGGTGGTCGTCGATGCCCCAATAATGAGCATGGTTCGCATATCCACTATGTCGGGATCGAAATCGGCAACGGTAGTGACTGTGATTTTCTCACTCTCGCTGCCCACCGCGCGGGCCACGATAATAGGTATGTCGGGTGATCGATACTCTGCAACGATCCTCTTTAACGTGTGGACCTGCTCACGCCGCTGCTTAGAAGCCGGATTGTAAACTGCGAAGGCCATATCTGCCTGCAGCAAGGCTCGCACCCGCTTTTCCACAATTGCAAAAGGCTTGAGACGATCAGACAGGGAGATCATGCCAAAATCGTGGCCCAACGGTGCCCCTACCCGAGAAGCTACTGCTTGGGCTGCGGTCATCCCTGGAATTATGCGTACTGGAACCCCTACCCATTGGGGATCGCTTGCCACCTCCAGAACAGCTGCAGCCATGGCGAAAACCCCCGGATCGCCAGAAGATACCACGGCAACGCGGCGTCCGCGGAGGGCTAAGTCGAGCGCCATAGCAGCGCGCTCCGCTTCAACCTTGTTATCGCTGTGGTGCTTGCGCTGTCCAGCCCGATCGGGAACCCTATTGACATAGGTAGAATATCCCACAATATCGGTTGCTGCCTTGAGCTCGGCACTGGCCTCAGGGCTAAGCCATTGCGCACCAGCGGGCCCTAGGCCTACAACAACTACTTCACCAGTCTGGATATGTGGTTCATCGTGCGGGAGCTCAGCTTTCTTTGAAGGAACAACCACGACAGCGAAATAGGGGACAGGTTCCTCTCCCACAGCATTAAGTGGGTAGGAGCGTTGGCCCTCCATCCCCACGCGCTCGACGATATAAGCTCTATCTGCCATACCAGCTTCGTGTAGCGCGCGCTGCACTTTGTCGAAAGTACGACCCAGTTTCATAATCACTGCACAGTCGGTATTACGCAGTTTCTCGACTAAAACCGACTCATCAAGGGTGCCGGAAAGGATACTCAGCACCTCGTCATCTTGACATAAAGGTTTGGCGAGGACATCGGCTGCCGCTGTCAGAGAGGGGATGCCGGGAATGACAACGGAATGAAATTCCTCAGCTAAAACTCCGTGCAGATGCTGGTAGGAGGAGTAAAGCATGGGATCACCAAGGGCAATCACCGCAACAGTCTTACCGTCACTCAGGCGGGTGCGCAATTGTGCAATAGCCTCACTATAGAATTCAGCCATGGCCCCGGCATAACCTCCAGGATGGTCGGTGGCGCCAGTGGTGACAGGGTATTCCAACAGGAGCAACTCTTGGCCCTGATTTAGATAGGGCTCAGCGATGGCCCGCGCCGCAGAGCTGCCGCCCGGACGAGCATGAAACGCAACAGTATCAGCATTCTTAATCGCGGATACCGCTTTGATAGTGAGCAATTCAGGGTCGCCTGGACCTACACCGACGCCGATGAGCGTGCCGTGATTCATAATTTAAAGAATCTCCTTATAGGTGGCTAGAGCGTTGATAGCTGCGCAAGTGATGGCGGATCCGCCGCGACGCCCGTGCACGGTAATAAAATCAGTGCCTAGTTCACGAGCCTTTTCACTGAGTGCCAGTTTTGATTCAGCAGCACCGATAAATCCCACGGGGATACCTAAAATAACCGCTGGTCGAGGACGGTGTGGGTCGGCCTCGAGCCAATTAAGCAGGTGAAAGAGAGCGGTGGGTGCATTTCCGATAGCTACAATTGAGCCGGCAAGTTCGGGCTCCCACAGTTCCACGGCAGCGGCGGTACGGGTGGTATTTAGTCGACGTGCAAGATCCCTAGTGCGTTCGTCGTGGAGAAAGCACAAAGCTTTATTATCTCTAGGCAACCTGGCCCGTGTGATGCCAGCGTGCACCATGGTGACGTCGGTGATAATTGGGCGCCCCTGGAAGAATGCTTCTCGGGCGGAGGTAACTGCATCGGGGGAGAATTCGATATCTCGAGCGAGGTCAGTCTCGCCAGCAGCATGAATCATGCGCACTGCTATTTGTGATTGCTCGGTGGTGAAGGTCGAGAGATCTGATTCCTCTCGAATCATGGCGAATGATTGCCTGTAAATCTCATCGCCATCAGTGATATAGCTAAAACTCATCGATTATATACCTCGTATTCGCCGTCACCTACTGCCACATAGTCGGTGTATGTGGTCAGTGGGTGCCCACAGCGACGTTCGCAGCCGGAAAAATGGACAGGTGTGTCTAAATCGTAGCCTCTTTCTATAAACTCACTAGCATCGCTGCGCGTGACAGAGTGGGATTTTTGACACCCCGGTAAACCTGTACAGGCACTAACCTTCAGCCAGGGAGAGTTCGCATCAAGGATGAGGCCTAGGGGCGCGAGTACCTTAACAATTGCTTCGGCGTCACCTTCGGTGAGATCATGGACAACCAGCGAAGCCCACGGCGTAATGGAAGTATCAACTTCGATGACTCCGAGAACCTGAAGAGCCTGCTGTGGGATCACCCCGAATGGCAGTCCAACTCCTAGGCTAACGGTGCCGTCTTCATTGTCGAGCCATCCGACTGGTCGCATATGGTGTTCGGGCTCTGGTCTTAGGATATCTCTGAGATCTTCATAGCTTAATGCAGTGTTCTGGGACCATAACTCCATGATCTCACGAGTTAGGCTCGCCGATTCGGCTACTCGCCACAGCTTGCCCCGATGCGATTGCCAGTATCGAGCGGCATCGAGCAGAGAGTCAATCATAGTGCGCTGATCGGGAGCGCAATAGGGCGTGGGTTCACCCGCGAGAATGAGCCTATAGCTGCCATCGGATCGATGCTGCGCTCCGAAATCTACACGTTGACCGAGAATATCGCCGCGCCCAGAGTCGATTCCGAATAGAATCCGTCCGGGTAAGGCGGCTACGTCACTATCGGCCAGTATGGCAGCATCCAAGGTTCGGCTATCAGCTTGAGCTTTAGCTGAAAGGGGGGAGGCTAGGATATTGCGCATGCGGTCGTGAGCTATTGAGGGCACGAGACCACACTCGATGGCTCGCGAACTAAAAGCCGTGTGGTCGTTCACACCACGAATTTGCAGATTGGAGCGGGTTGTGATGTGCGCTTCACCGTCGCCGAGCTCAAGTGCCAATTTGGCGATAACGGACCATGTCTTCGCTGTGATCCGTCCTCCGGGAAATCGCAACCGACCTATATAGCCATCAGAAGCTGGGAATAGTTTGAGAGCACCAGGACATTTATCTCCGACAGACCTGCTGAATGGGGTATCTGACGGGACTGCATCAATGGAGCGAAGGTGAGATCTGGTCATAGCGGCGATTCTACTAATATTCTCAACCTTTTAATAACTTAGGAATCCCTTAATAGCGTGCTAAGGTGCACCAATATCCTCGCTGCGGTGGATATATCCGGGCCGCGCGAACAAGCGTTTAGGCCCAAGACACCAATCTACGAGGAATCTCAGTATACACTTACTCTATTACGGCAATGATTACCAAGAAGGTCTCTCATCGCCTCAGCAATTTATCCATATGAACCCGGAAGGATCATTTTTTTCTCGATGATCACACTGCTCTCGACCTCCGATACCGACCTGCTCTCCGCACGAGCAGCCAGCGAACACCCTGATGTTCATTACCACTACGCGAACCCCAATTATCTCAACTCTGACAGCCTCAGTGAACTCATCGGAACAACCGATATCTTTGTGGTTCGGCTTCTTGGTGGCAAGAGAGCGTGGGAATGGGGGATCGATGCACTTCTTGCTTCACCAAAACCCGTGGTCATAGTCTCGGGGGAGCTGGCGGTCGATGCCGAGCTCACCGATCTTTCCACCCCTCCGGCTGGTGTGGTCACTACGGCCCATACCTATCTAGCGGAAGGTGGATTCGATAACCTTCATAATCTCCATAACTTCCTCTCCGACACGCTCCTTCTCACCGGTTTAGGTTTCCAGCCTCCACGACGAATGCCACTGTGGGGTTACCTCGAACAAACAGACTCCTTGGATACGCCATGGAACCAGGGTGCACCTAGCCCTCGTATCGGCATTGTGTATTACCGCGCTCAGCACCTGGCAGGGAATACCCACTATATCCATGCCCTCGCGGACGCTATAGCCGCCCGTGGTGCCACCGCTATTCCTATTTATGCGGCCTCATTACGCCAGGCACCAGAAGATCTCTTAGCTGAACTCGCCACCTTCGACGTACTCATCACTACTGTTCTTGCCGCTGGTGGTACGAAACCTGCAACGGCTCAGGCCGGAGGTGACGATGAGGCGTGGGATGTCGCCCAACTGGCTGCCCTCGATATCCCCATCATCCAAGGTCTCGCCTTGACGAGCCCTCGCCGAGAGTGGGAAGAATCTGATGAAGGTCTGTCCCCACTGGATGTGGCGACCCAGATCGCAGTTCCTGAGTTTGACGGACGCCTTATTACCGTGCCTTTTTCCTTTAAAGAATATGATCAGGCGGGACTGATCACCTATATCCCGGATCCCGAGCGTTGCGAACGACTCGCAGGCATTGCCTACCGGCACGCCGTGCTATCGACAATTCCGCCCGCCGAAAAGAAACTCGTTCTCATGTTTTCGGCCTACCCCACCAAGCACGCACGCATTGGTAATGCCGTGGGTCTTGATACTCCGCAGTCAGTCTTGCGTGTCATCAGGGCCCTAGTAAAAGCAGGCTATGACCTCGGAGATCCAGCCCTGATTCCAGGCTATAGCGAAGATGGCAACCTAGACGGCGACGCACTCATGCACGCTGTGATCGATGCTGGTGGACATGATCCAGAATGGCTCACACCCGAGGTCATGGCCAATAACCCGTTGAAATTATCGGGAGATACCTACCGGGAATTTTTCTCGACGCTTCCTAAAGAGATGCAAGAGGAAATGATCGAGCACTGGGGACCAGCCCCTGGAACCCATTATGTCAATCCAGAAACAGACGAGATTTATATAGCAGGTTTAATCTTCGGCAATGTTGTTATCATGGTCCAGCCTCCGCGCGGCTTCGGAGAGAATCCTGTGGGAATCTATCACGACCCTGACCTTCCAGCGAACCACCATTATCTAGGCGTTTACTACTGGCTGCGTGAGGTTTTTGGTGCCGACGCCATCGTGCATATGGGTAAACACGGGAATATGGAATGGCTGCCAGGAAAAAACGCTGGGCTATCGGCACAATGCTATACCGATCAGGCCATCGGGGAGCTACCGCTAATCTATCCATTCCTCGTTAACGATCCAGGGGAGGGCACACAGGCCAAACGGCGTGCTCACGCCACTTTGGTTGACCATATGATTCCTCCGATGGCCCGCGCGGAATCCTATGGCGATATCACTCGTTTGGAGCAGCTACTTGACGAACACGCCAATATTGCAGCGATGGATCCCGCAAAGTTACCAGCGATTCGCCAGGAAATTTGGACTCTACTGCAGGCTGCCAAAATGGACCGTGATCTAGGTTGGGATGAACGCCCCGACGAAGACGCCTTCGACGATAAAATCATGGAAATCGATGGTTGGCTATGCGAGATCAAAGATGTGTCCATCCGCGGAGGGCTCCATATCCTTAGCGAAGAAGTTACTGGTGACGTGCGCGTTGAGCTGGTTTTAGCCATGCTTCGTGCCCGCCAGCTGTGGGGCGGGGAATCCGCGGTTCCTGGTCTACGAGAAGCCTTAGGACTCGCAGAGACTGGAGAAGAAAGCCGCACTCGAGTTGACGAGGTGGAGGCAATTGCGCACCGGTTACTCTCCAGCCTTGAAGCACAGCATTGGCGCAGTGGGGAAGTAGATCATCTTCTTGCTTCGGCTGATTACCTCCCGGACGATCTTGACCGCCGTGGCCTGCGTGACCTTCTTGTATTCGCATGCGAAGAACTCATTCCTCGGCTTGCTGCAACCTCTCGCGAGGTGGAACAAATCCTACGCGCTCTGGATGGCAAATTTATTGAAGCCGGCCCCTCTGGTTCTCCGCTCCGCGGACTTGTTAATGTGCTTCCCACGGGCCGCAACTTCTATTCTGTAGATCCCAAATCCCTGCCCTCACGATTGGCTTGGGAAACAGGGCAGCTGCTCGCTGATTCCCTGGTTGAGCGGTATTTAAAGGAACACGGAACCTACCCGAAGTCTGTCGGCCTGTCGGTTTGGGGTACCTCCGCTATGCGCACCTCTGGAGACGATATTGCGGAGGTATTCGCACTACTTGGTGTGCGACCCGTATGGGACGACGCCTCGCGACGCGTCGTGGATCTCGAAGTCATCCCTCTCGAGGAATTGGGGCGACCCCGCATTGACACTACGGTGCGCATCTCGGGCTTTTTCAGAGATGCCTTCCCCCATGTATTAGCGCTCATCGACGATGCTGTAAACATGGTGGCACAGTTGGATGAGAGCCCCGAGGAGAATTATGTGCGCGCTCATATCAGCGAGGATGCGGAAGGCACAGATCGTCCTATACGCCGAATATTTGGTTCCAAGCCTGGCACCTATGGGGCCGGACTGTTGGAGCTTATTGAATCTGGGAATTGGCGCGACGATCAAGACCTCGCGGAGGTCTACACCGCATGGGGTGGCTATGCATATGGCCGCGGCGTCAATGGCGTCGAGGCTAGCGATGATATGCGCCGGGCGTACCGCCGCATTCAAGTAGCGGCAAAAAATGTTGATTCCCGGGAGCATGACATAGCCGATTCTGACGATTACTTCCAGTTCCATGGCGGTATGATCGCGACGGTCAGAGCTCTGACAGGTGCTGATCCTGAAGCTTATATTGGTGATTCCACCCGCCAAGAAACAGTAAAAACCAGAACCCTGCACGAGGAGTCGCGGCGCGTTTTCCGTGCTCGCGTAGTCAATCCCCGCTGGCTCGAAGCAATGCGTAACCACGGCTATAAAGGTGCTTTTGAGATGTCAGCGACCGTGGACTACCTCTTCGGCTATGATGCCACCACAGGTCTTATGGAGGATTGGATGTATGAAACTCTCACGGACACATATGTAAAGGACCCAAAGAATCGGGAATTTTTCCAGGAATCGAATCCGTGGGCGCTGCGTGATATTGCCGAACGGCTTCTCGAGGCAGCCGAACGGAAGCTGTGGGAGGAACCTAGCCCCGAAGCACTCGATACTCTGCGTACTACCTTCCTAGAGATGGAGGGAGAACTCGAAGATCGCTAATATCGCGTCATGAGCGCGCCGCCTGAAAGCCCTTCGGCGGCGCGCGCGTTATTGCGCTAGTATTTTGCTATGCCATATTTTCTCGTTGTGCCCTATTTCGTGTGCGAGGCGCTGGCCTTTTGGCTGGTATCCAAATGGCTGGGAGTGGGCGTAGCCCTTTTACTGCTATTTGCATTCTTCTTTGCAGGGCTATTATTAGCCGCAATTGAGATGCGCCGAGTTGCTCGTAGTGCCTCCCTAGGAAGCAGTGCTGGACAGGCGGTTGGAGATCTAGGTCTGCTTGCTGCGGGCGCAGTGGGTGTTGCTCTGCCCGGTTTTGTCACCACACTGATAGGACTTATTCTCATCATCGCCCCTACCCGGGCCGTCGTGCGCCGTCTTTTGGCTAAAAAACTACGAGCCAAGATCGCGGATCTAGGGGTACGCAGTTTCGAAATGACCCAGGGCTACCGCTCTCCGCACAGCTACGGCCACTTTGGGCCGGGGGCACAATCCCGTGCCTCAGGGAGCTCAGTGACCCCAACGGCCGAAACAATCGACGAGGAAGAGCTCAGCACGTGGTCGAAAAATCTTAATCCTGAAGATTTTGACGACCCCAAAAAGTCCTCATGAGGCATAAACCTTTGGTAATTTTTCTCGGCCGGATAGCGCTGAGCGCTTTTGGGGGCCTGCTAGTTTATAGCGGTTATCAACCCCTGGGGTGGTGGAAGGCGGCAATCGTCGGGGTGATTGTGCTCGTGCTATCGCTGAGCCCCTATAACGGTCGTGCTGTGAGTATGCGCAGTGGCTCTGTGATCGCTTTCGCCCACAGTCTCGTGGTCTACCTCCTGATGCTGCCGTGGATTGGTGAGTTTGTCGGAGCCTTCCCATATATAGCGCTAGCAATCTTTTTGGCACTGTATTCTCTTCTCTTAGGAGCAGGTGGAGCAGTTATACTCGCCCATCGATACGGTTATATCGGTTTCGCTTTTTACTATGTCACCATCGAGTTCCTGCGTTCCTCATGGCCCTATGGTGGCTTCGCGTGGGTCCGCCTAGCATGGACGCAGATTGATGGTCCGTTGGCATCCCTGGCATTTCTCGGGGGGCCTGCGCTGGTGAGTGCCATGATTTGTCTGCTCGCCACAACGCTGGCCCGCTGGAGAATGGATCTAGGCCACGGGCTGGTGCTCAGCCTTGTCGTGATTTTAAGCGCCACCGCCATCATGATGCCCCGAGGTGAAAGCACTGAGACGGTCACAGTCGCAGCAGTGCAAGGCAATGTGCCACGGCTGGGCCTCGATTTCAATGCCCAGCGGCGTGCAGTATTAGGCAATCACGTGGCAGAGACTGCACGGATCTCTGAACCTGTTGACTTCGCAGTGTGGCCAGAAAATTCTTCCGATGTCAACCCCTTCGAGGATGGGGATGCTCGGCGTTTGATCGATCAAGCGGTATCGCAGCTCAATGCGCCAATCCTAGTGGGCACAATTACTCGAGATGAGGCGGGGGCACACAATACAATGCAGGTTTTCGATCCAATTTCAGGACCAGGGGAGTACCACCACAAGAAATTTCTCCAGCCGTTTGGGGAATATATGCCCATGCGTGATTTTTTCCGTACTTTCTCCTCTATGGTGGATCTAGCCGGCAATTTCCAACCTGGACACGGAGATGGCACGGTAGCGATACGTGCAATGCAACTGGGACGCAACGTACGCGTTGGTATCAGCACCTGCTATGAAGTTGCCTTTGACCAAGCGGGGCGGGATGCCGTCAGAGCTGGAGCAGAAATTCTGTCCACTCCGACAAATAATGCCACATTCGGATTCAGCGATATGACCTATCAGCAGTTAGCAATGAGCCGGATGCGCGCGATCGAATTGGATCGAGCTGTTATTGTCGCGGCTACTTCTGGGGTATCAGCGATTGTGACACCCGATGGAAGTATCCAGTCTCGAACAGGAATTTTCGAGGCCAAGAATCTGACAGCTTCCGTGCCGCTGAAAGACAGTCTCAGCCCTGCGGCTCGTTTTGGCTCAGACATCGAGTGGGCCTTAGTCATAATGGGGCTTATCGCTGTGGCGCTATCGATTGCATTAGTACGTCGGAAACTCTAGAGTCTTTTTCGCACCCACTTCCATAGAGCGACCGTGGGTATCTGACCTGTTAAAGGAGAATATCTTGAGCTCTCAGACTCTCGTCTTGATCCCAACCTACAACGAAGTGGGTAATCTTCCGCTCATCACCTCAAGGGTGCGTGCAAGTAACCCGGATGTTGATATTTTGATTATCGACGATAATTCTCCCGACGGTACCGGTGATTTGGCCGATGAACTAGCCAGCGGCGATGACCATATCTTCGTACTGCACCGCGAGGGCAAAAGCGGCCTACTCGGCGCCTATATCGCAGGGTTCCACTGGGGCCTTGAGCGCCACTACGACATTCTGGTGGAGATGGACGCCGATGGTTCCCATGCTCCAGAGCAATTGCACCGCCTTCTTGACGAGATCGACCAAGGCGCTGACATGGTGATTGGTTCACGATACGTTTCTGGTGGGGAAGTAGTGAACTGGCCTCGCCATCGCTACCTCCTATCAAAGGGAGGCAATGTCTATATCTCTGTCGCTTTAGGGGCGGGCATCAAGGACATGACAGCTGGCTATCGGGCCTTTAGACGCGAGGTCTTAGAACAGGTGAATTTTGATGAGTTGTCCCGTGCGGGCTATATCTTCCAGGTGGATATGGCGTGGCGAGTGAATAATTTGGGTTTTGATATCCGCGAGGTTCCTATAACCTTCACTGAACGCGAAATCGGGGAATCGAAGTTGGATGGATCCTTTGTGAAGGATTCGCTGCTTGAGGTGAGCAAGTGGGGCTTGACTTATCGCAGCGAACAGGTTAAGGCGATCGCCAGAGAGAGTTATCATCTTATTGCTCACGAAGTTAAGAAGTGGCGTAAAGAACACTATATTTAATCGAAAAACCGCAGTGGACATATCCCACTGCGGTTTTCGCTATGCATTAGTGAACGTTTTCCTCTTCTGCGCGAGCGGCAGCTGCCTCTTCCTCCTGCTGCTTGAGAAGCCGAGCTGCGTTTCGACGCCGTCGGCGTAGCTGATCAATACGCTCTTCTAAGAGCTGGTCAAGCTCTTCGATTGAGCGCCGTTCCCGCAGCATATCCCAGTGAGTTCTCGGTGGTTTCGTGGGCTTAGCGGAGACTCCTTCACCCTCCATGAGATGACCGGTCTGGCCGTTCTTGCACTGCCAGGTCTCGGGGATTTCGGCGTCGTGAGCGAAGGGGACGTCATAGATGTCGCCTGTTTCGGTCTTATAACGGACCATCTGGCGAGGTGCTAGATCGTGGTCGCGGTCGGTTTCGTAGCTGACGGCACCCATTCGGGAACCACGGAGAACGCGGTCTGCCATAGTGCGAATCAGTCCTTTCCTTAAAAGTTCTTCCCCCGCTCAACAGCGGTAGGGGGATTGACGCGAGTACCTTTTACTCACGGATCATTGGATATAACGTTACACCACGGTGAAAAGTTCCGAGTTGAGGTCTGTGACGGTTGTGCTGGGGGTCTAGTGACCTGGTTGCTAGACTGGGAAGAATGGCAGGTAAACGAGCGCTGGCGTGTCAGTGGTGTGGAACCGAAATAGAAAAGCCGCTACGCGGAAGGCCACGCAAATACTGCAGTCAATCATGCCGCCAGCGCGCTTATGAGCAGCGGAACGCGGTTGTAGGAACGGTCATTTCCTCCGAGGCTGTTATCATAACTCCTGACAGGGCTCATCAGCTTCAGGATTCGCTCTTCGAGCTGAGGTGCGCTGCTGAGGATATTCAAACTGCTGTTGCCGAGGGAGCGCATCCCGATGAAGTGGCTGCATTGTGCGCAGAATTAGTTGGGATCTCCAAAAGTATTGAGCAGTTGAGATTAAGGTAGGGTAATGAATCTAAAAGCGCGGATAGCAATTTTTGTGACGGTGACTGCGGTTGTACTCTTAGGTCTCTTCGCCCTAGCATCGGCGGTCATTCCTGTGCTATTGGGCCCCGGTATTAAGACGGGCAGCATAGACACGGCCGCTACCAAACCGGCCACCACCGATATAGACGGATATTGGACTGTAGTATACGGACGTTCTCCTCATATATCCTCAGTGGGATTTACATTTGGAGAGTTGCTGCCGTCGGACCGACGGACTACATCTGGATCGACCCGAGGCGTACGAGGGGATATCAAGATCGCCGGTGGAACCATTCAGTCAGGTCGCATTGAAGTTGATATGACATCTATTTCATCTGATAGGGAACGCCGAGATATTAATGTACGTCGAAAAATCTTCGATACCGATATCTATCCCACAGCTAATTTTAGGCTTACTCAACCGGTAGATATCAGCTCTCTTCCCAGCAACGGTGCCGCGGGAGTAGTAAACATCACCGGTGAACTTACTATCAAGGACACTACACAGGAGATCACCAGTGAGTTTTTGGCCGTGCGCGATGGTGATCGAATTTCTATGAGTAGTACAATTGATATCAACCGCATCGACTATGGTGTGAAAACTCCTGACTTTGTGGCGGCAAAGATTGACGAGGAAGGCGAATTAAATATTTTACTGACCTTCGAGAAGATCAAACCTGAACCGGAAGACTCTGCATCGTGAATGATCCACGGATGCAACCGATGCTATGGCTGCGTCTAGTCGTGGTTGTGGCCTTTACCGCATATGTACTCATCCAGGGAAGCTATATCGCCGGTGGCATTGGCTTAGTCCTGGTGGTGATGATTAGTATCCAACTATACAGAATCCGAAAAACCATGAGAGACAGTCTTAGCAAGTAGAGATGCGAGCACACAAACAATGCCCGCTATTGTGTCACTGTGACATAATAGCGGGCATTATTTCATCTTGGCCTAAACCCAAAAATTGTCCGATAATGTACATTATGTCATTTAGCTGACTTCCCCAAGGATCACCGACGCCGCGAACCGCGCCGTGTCGTCAACACCAGCTGGGCGGCATCTAAGGCACCATAGCGCATCAAGGCTTCCCGCAAGGCAAGCTGGAAAATCCACAAGCGCCGATACGTAATATCAAAACCATCCGCGGCCGCTTCTCGTAACTTGCCTTCAAAGATCTCGCGTTGCATTTTCAAGCCTTCGACATAATGACTACCACTATGTGTTTGCGATATGATTCTGCAGTGAGTGTGAGTGTCCACCAGACGGTGAATGTCCTCGGTCCTTAAATAATCCAAGGCTGGTGACACATAAGCCCTCAAAACTGCGAGGCTCTCCTCACTAGCCTTGGATCGCCTTTCAGTGGCGACCACAGTCTGCATCGCTATATAACCACCAGGGGCAATAACATCGTCTATGAACTTCATATATGCTTTTTTCGCACCCCCTCCCATATGCTCCAACTTCTCCACTGAAACAATCGCATCATAATTGCGAGACCACGTCTTGGGTGAAGGAAATAAACCGTCGATATGCTCCACTCTCACCGCTTGACTCAGTTCCGCTAAATCTTCACAATTGAGTATCCGGCGGATATAGCGCACGTATTCCATGTCGCTGCTGACAATGTCCACCGTGGCCTTTACATGTGCCGCAGCGAGTGCCATCGCTGGCCCCGAGGCCGGAAAATCTAAAATATGTGTACCAGTGCCCACGTGGGCAGACCGAAGAAGTTCATGGAGAGCTCGCCACTGAGCATCCGCTAAATCAGCACGCTCTACATGTGCAGGCGGCGACACCTCGGTAAGGTCAACGAAATGTGCTGCTGACTCTCGGCCGCGTCGAGCGCCAGGCGCGTAGCTTTTCACATTGATACGCTGTGTCGTTGGCACTCCCGAGGAAAATAGTGTGCCGTGAGGGCTCATCCCATCCCCGGAAAAATGCTTGTAGAGAGCTGCTGGGATCTCCGATCCGTCGTATATGCCACCCACAATCTGCCGAAAATGGCGCGGGCGATACTCAATCTCAATAAGTTTTTGCAGCACTGCTGGGAGGTCTGGCGCACTCCACTCGCCCGCCATAAACCCCTCGGCAAAACCCAACCAACCAGCATGAGCAATCCGATAAAAGAGCTCTTCACGCGCAACAACGATATCCGGCCGATCCCCCGTCAGAGCGATTTCCGCCTTCTGACAGGCTGCGGCAAATTCGGCTTCGCTGCGCCTAGCTCGAGCGGCCATAAGTCGCCCTGATGGAATGTGGGCAATACCAGGCCACGCCTCGGCGTCAATATATTCGAGGTGCGCCGCAAAATCGCGGTGCACAGAGCTAAATATCGCGATGACGCATCCCTCCGCTTCTCGAGTGCACAGTTTTTTTCTATTTTATAGGGCAATACGGGTGTACCCAGGCGCGGCACACGGAACAGTCACCGGGTAAAATTCCTGGATTTGGAATTCGCGGAAAATTCACGAAGACGAAAATCGAATTAGTTTTCAAATAGGAAATTGAGTGTGGCAGCGACTAACATGTTAAAAATCACACCACGCTGTCAGTGTGGTGCGAAAACACTAGTGTCAAACAACTAAGAATACATCCTTTATTTTCATCTTGATGAAAACCGATGTATGAGGAGAAAATTTTCATGCCTGAAACTCCATTCCGCCCCGAGGGTGGACGCCACCACGTCGTCGTCATCGGCTCCGGATTCGGTGGACTATTCGCTGTGAACAACCTGAAGAATGCGGATGTGGATATCACCTTGATCGACCGCACGAATCACCATCTTTTCCAGCCATTGCTCTACCAAGTGGCTACGGGCATTCTCTCGTCAGGTGAGATTGCACCAGCGACGCGCCAGATTCTCAACGAACAGGAGAACGTTAATATTCTCAAGGGCGAGGTGACCGATATCGACCTGCAAACCAAGACGGTTCGCACCGAACTTGGCGGTTTCCATAAATTGGTCTCCTATGATTCTTTGATCGTGGCCGCAGGTGCAGGACAGTCTTATTTCGGCAATGATCACTTTGCAGAATTCGCCCCAGGTATGAAGACTCTCGACGATGCTCTCGAGCTCCGGGCCCGAATCATGGGCGCCTTCGAGCGCGCGGAACTATCAGAAGATCTCGAAGAGCGCGATCGTCTCCTAACTTTCGTCGTTGTGGGTGCCGGACCTACCGGTGTGGAATTGGCTGGCCAGATCGCAGAACTCGCACATCGTACTCTATCGGGGGCGTATAGTCGCTGCAATCCCGCCAACGCCCGCATCATCCTGCTCGATGGGGCACCGCAGGTTCTTCCCCCGTTTGGCAAACGTCTCGGCCGCAACGCCCAGCGTTCCTTGGAAAAAATTGGCGTAACAGTCAAACTCAATGCAATCGTCACCGATGTCACCAGCAGTGCAGTGACCTATAAAGATACCGTGAGCGGTGAAAGCTTCACCATTGACTCCTATTGCAAGATCTGGTCTGCCGGTGTCGCGGCTTCCCCACTGGGCAAGCTCATTGCCGATCAGGCTGGGGTTGAGGTAGATCGCGCAGGCCGCGTCCCGGTCAATTCCGATCTCACCGTGGCCGATGAGAAAAATGTCTTCGTCATTGGCGATATGATGAACTACAACGGATTGCCAGGAGTTGCCCAGGTTGCTATCCAAGGTGCAGAGTACGTAGCAGATCAAATTGCTGCTGAAGTAGAAGGTCGCTCCGCTGAGGAACGCCCTGAATTCGAATACTTCGACAAGGGCTCCATGGCTACAGTCTCGCGCTTTAATGCGGTTGTTAAGCTCGGCAAGGTTGAAATCACCGGATTTATCGGATGGATACTTTGGCTTGTGGTCCACCTCATGTTCATCGTGGGCTTCCGTAACCGGTTCATTTCAATGATCTCGTGGGGCCTTAATGCCATGTCGCGCAAGCGCTGGCACTTGGCTACCACAAGACAGCAAATGCACTCGCGCACTGCATTGCAGAAACTCATGTCCAACGTCGACGACTATACAGATGCCCCCATTGAGGTTCGAGATACCTCCCGCTTTGGTCGTTCCTAATACGAGTTAAACCAAAAAACGCTGGGACACACCACTCTCCCAGCGTTTTTTCGTGCATGCCGCTAGCGGTAGTCTATCCTGTGACAAGCGCTCCTCTTTTCTAGGTAGAAAGTTAAATTTAGTGCCCTCCCTTGCTCATGCCCACCCCGATTTTGCTGCGATCATCGATCATCTCTATATATACGAAGATGGAATCCTAAACGAGGAACTCACCGTCAGATCGCCAAAAGAATTGGCCGAGGTCATTTCGACCTGTGAAACGGGAGATAATCGCTTCCTCTGGTTGAGTTTGGTCGAGCCCTCCAATGCTCAAATGCAGGATATCGCTGAGCATATAGCCCTCCACGAACTCATTACCGAAGACGCCGTGACTGCGCATCAGCGCCCCAAGGTAGAGCGTTACGACGATCAGCTTTTTGTAGTCGTGCGCAGCGTTAAGTACACAGATTTCGATATCAACGAAGAATCCGTGGTGCGCACCCGCCAAGTTATCTCAACGGGCGAAGTTCAAATGGTAGTGGGGCCGCGATCCATAATCACCATTCGGCATAATACCCCGCTCCCTGATGTGGCCAAGCGCTTAGTTCACCAGGACACCACGAGCTACGGGCCCATGGCTATCGCGTGGGCCATGTCTGACTGTTTGGTCGACGATTATATGATGATTTCGCGTGAACTGACCAAAGACGTCGACGAGCTCGAGGAAGAAGTTTTCACTCCGCAGTCTGATTTCAGTATTGATCAAATTTATTTGCTTAAGCGCGAGATCTTAGAAATGCGTCATGCCATCGATCCCCTAGCCCCTGCATTGCGCAGCTTACTTGGCAATAATGCAGATCTCATTGATGACCAAATTCACTCTTATTTTCGCGATGTTCTGGATCACGAGATTGTAGCCAAAGACGAGATTGCGAGCTGCGATGAACGCCTCACGAACTTGATTACCGCCGCTGTCGCAAAAGTCACGTTGCAGCAAAATACGGATATGCGTTCCATTTCTGCATTTGTTGGGATGGCGGCGGTACCCACCCTTGTGGCCGGTATTTATGGTATGAACTTCGCCAATATGCCTGAGCTGGAGACTCAATACGGATATTTCATCGTCCTTGCGATCATGGTCTCGCTCGTGATAGCGATGTGGCTCGCATTCAAAAAATGGAATTGGCTTTAGCCCACTTCCATCATCAAGCTGGGCCGTCATCGCTAGGATAGAGTCATGGATGCCTCACGTGAATTCGATATCATTATTTTCGGTGCCAGTAGCTACGTCGGACAACTAGTAACCCAGTACCTTCATGCACACTCGGAGCAGCTCAGCATCGCGATAGCTGGTCGCAATCACCATAAGCTTGCAGGCCTCGTTAATCGTCTCGAGGAACCGACTCCTCCAATCATCATTGCAGATGCCCTTGATAGCGCAGATATGGATCTGCTCGCACAGCGCGCACGGGTCATCATCTCCACGGTGGGGCCTTATAGCCACTACGGCGAAGAGATCATCAAGGCCTGCGCGCACAGAGGTACGGGGTATGTGGATCTAGCCGGAGAAGTTCCTTTTATTCGAAGCATGATCGATCGCTACCAAAAAGATGCAGTAAAATCCGGAGCGGTCCTCGTTTCTGCCTGTGGTTTCGATTCAGTTCCCAGTGATATGGGAGTTTACAGGCTAGCTCAAAAAGCAGAGGAACCGCTTCGAGAAGTGCGTATGATAGTGCGGAAGCTGTCGGGATCTCTATCCGGCGGAACGATAGCGTCGATGCAAGCAGTGAGTGCTGCCGCTCACGCAGATCGCCGGATTGCTTCATTGATCCACAATCCTTTCGCGCTCAATCCCGATCCGACGGCCGAGCGCGACCGTGCCCGCAGCATAGGTCTCCGACAACCAGACCTAGTTCGCGAACAATACCAGAATCGGTACTTAGCTCCGTTCTTTATGGCGCCCTTTAATACTCGTGTCGTTCGACGCTCTCAAGCATTACTGGGCCATCGGTACGGACGTGATATGCGTTATACCGAAGCGCTCGATTGCGGGCATGGATTGAAAGGGCTGATTGTTCGTGACCTTATTACCGGTCTTCTTGGCGCCGGTTTCGCGCTCCTAAGCCGCCCACGCCTGCGTAAGGCTCTCTCTTTCGTCATCCCGCAACCTGGGCAGGGTGCTAGGGAAAAGAATCTTCGTAAAGGCGGATTTATCATTGAGTTCATTGGCACTACCGAATCCGACCGGCAGATCAGTGTCACCACTAGCGCACTCGGAGACCCTGGTTACTATGTCACCGCCATGATGCTTAGTGAGGCTGCGAAAACCCTTGCTTGCCAGTACCGAGATGAAGCACCTATCCGCGGAGGCTTTTTCACCCCAGCGACGGCTTTAGGAGATATCTACCTCGATAGGCTACGCAGGGGTGGGATGAGCTTCAACTAATCGTGGGGCTTGAGAACCATGGTGCGCAGCGTCGATCGCGCTACCAGAGTAGAGCGGTGGAAGATATCAACGTGTATAAGTTGAGTTGATACACCAGCGTGGATGATGCTGGCTTCCGCGCTGAGAACACCGGCGCGAACCGGAGCGAAGAAGTCAGTATTGTTGTTTACCCCGGCGACCAGCTTTCCCGGCGCCTTGATGAGCCCCATAACCGATCCTACGGTCTCGGCGATGGCGCAGTATACTCCTCCGTTTACCAGCCCCATGGCCTGCAAATGGTCGTGGCTGATGGGCATCTCGGCACATACTTTATCGCGTTCTACCGTTGTAAAGCGTAAACCTAAACTGGTTGAATAGCCCCCGAGCAGCTCGTTAAGTTGAGCTAGTTCGCGCATATGCAAGCCCACCTCGGGAACCTCGGACAAGAGGTGAGTAAGTTCAGTGACGGTATCTGGATTTTCAGTAACTAAAGACATAGATCCAACCCTACTGAGGAAAAAAATAACCGCAACTATCAACCAGAGCCATCAACCGTGCACTCTCATGAGTCGAGATATGGGATCATTCACCGAACGAGGTATGCTAGGACACTATGAGTAACCACAGCAATTTGGCCCATATCGGGGTCGTTGGCCTGGCCGTCATGGGCTCCAACCTCGCTCGAAATTTTGCCCGTAGAGGACATACCGTAGCGGTCTATAACCGCAGCTACTCCAAAACCGAAGACCTCATGGAGCATTACGGTGATGAGGGACATTTCCTTCCCTCCGAAACCATCGAGGACTTTGTGGCCTCTCTGGAAAAGCCTCGCCGTGCAATCATTATGGTGCAGGCAGGCGCCGCTACTGACGCCGTTATCAACCAGCTGGCAGATGCTATGGATGAAGGCGATATCATCATAGATGGCGGCAATTCGCTCTACACGGACACGATCCGCCGAGAGAAAGAAATAGCTGCTCGCGGGCTCAACTTCGTGGGTGCAGGAATTTCTGGCGGTGAAGAAGGTGCCCTCAACGGCCCGTCGATTATGCCGGGTGGACCCGCCCGCACCTGGGACGCCTTAGGACCCCTACTGGAGTCTGTCGCAGCTGTTGTTGACGGAACACCCTGTGTCACGCATATCGGCCCTGATGGCGCCGGCCACTTTGTCAAGATGGTACACAACGGCATTGAATATGCCGATATGCAAGTAATCGGTGAGGCCTATCAGTTGTTGCGATACGGCGCACAGATGTCACCTGAAGAGATAGCCGAAGTTTTCCGCACCTGGAATAAGGGCGATCTCGATTCTTATCTTATTGAAATTACGGCTGAAGTACTCTCTCAGGTTGATGCCGAAACCGGCACTCCCCTCGTGGACTTAATTGTTGACCAAGCAGGTCAAAAAGGTACCGGCCGCTGGACGGTCAAGGCAGCGCTCGACCTAGGCATTCCTGTTACGGGTATCGGCGAAGCGGTATTCGCTCGAGCTCTTTCAGGTGCCGCAGCACAACGCGAGGCCACCGTAGGGACGCTCCCCTCTGGCGAATTAAGCTCGTTAGAGACTCTCGGTATCGATCGCGATACTTTCATCGAGGATGTACGCCGCGCTCTCTACGCCTCCAAACTCGTCGCCTATGCACAAGGATTTGACGAAATTAAAGCTGGCTCGACAGAGAATAACTGGAATGTGGACCCCCGCGACCTGGCAACGATCTGGCGGGGCGGCTGCATCATCCGGGCGAAATTCCTCAACAGAATTCGGGAAGCATACGATGCCAACCCCGAGCTCACGACCTTATTGCTCGACCCGTATTTCAAGGAGGAGTTGAGTGGCCTCATTGATTCGTGGCGTCGTATCGTAATCGTGGCAACTCATATTGGTCAGCCCATACCGGTTTTTGCATCATCGCTTTCCTACTACGATTCACTTCGAGCCGAGCGGCTGCCAGCTGCATTAATTCAGGCGCAGCGAGATTACTTTGGTGCGCACACCTACCGTCGCGTCGATAAGGAGGGCACCTTCCATACCTTATGGTCTGGTGACCGTACTGAAATCGAAACCTCCTAGGTTTACCGCCCAGCCCGCGCCCGCTACGTGTGGGGGGCGCGGGCTATAAGCTGGTTTTGCTGTAGATAAGGTGTAGGCTCTTCCTAATGACTACTTTTGCTGATCTCGGTTTACCCCCCGCCATTGTTCAGGCGATGCGTAAAGAAGGTATCGAGACTCCCTTTCCTATCCAAGAGGCGGCCATTCCCGACGCTCTAGCAGGCAAGGATATCCTCGGTCGAGGCCCCACCGGATCTGGAAAGACTTTCACTTTCGGTTTACCCACTCTAAGCCGCCTAGCTCAGTCGGGGGCCTCTACACCTGGGCATCCCCGTGCGCTCGTCTTAGTCCCTACGCGTGAGCTCGCAGCGCAAGTTCGTACCCGCCTCGACGATCCGGCAGCTGCCCTCGGTCTTCGCCTCTTAGACGTTGTCGGCGGAGTGAATATCAATCGACATATCCGAGCATTAGCGGCTCCCGTTGATCTTCTGGTGGCCACCCCTGGGCGGGCCCAAGACCTCATCGACCAGGGCTATCTTCACTTAGACCGGATCGAGACAACTATTCTCGATGAAGCGGACCAAATGGCAGATATGGGATTTTTGCCTCAAGTTACGAAACTCATGCGGGCTACCCCCCAGAAGGGACAGCGTCTCCTCTTTTCCGCCACCCTCGACGGCGACGTTGATAAATTGGTACGGGCCTTTCTCCGGAATCCAGTTACTCATTCAACAGCCGCCGTGGCTGCCAGTGTGGATACGATGAGGCACTATCAATTTATAGTGAAGGATCGCCAGTCCCGTGCCGATGTTGTGGAAAAAATTGCTGCTCGTGATGGTAAAACCATCATGTTTATGCGAACAAAACACGGCGTTGACCGCCAGGTAAAGAAGCTGCGCCGTGCTGGCATCAACGCAGTGGGCCTTCATGGCGACAAGGGTCAAAATACCCGTCAGAGTGCCCTTGGGGGCTTTAGTGAAGGTGAGATACCTGTTCTCGTTGCTACCGATATCGCCGCCCGCGGTATAGATATTTCCGATGTGGATTTGGTAGTACATATCGATCCTCCAGCGGAGCATAAAGCCTATCTGCATCGTGCTGGGCGCACCGCCCGCGCTGGAGCTAGCGGTGCCGTTGTAACTTTGGTGACCGAGGAGCAAATAGACGAGGTTAAAAAACTTCTGAGTAAAGCGGGGGTGAGCGCTAAAACACACCGCGTCAATGCTCACTCTGTTGAGCTCGCAACCATTACAGGCGCACAAAGCCCGACGTATAAACCGCTGGCACCTTTCGGACAACAGGCTCAGGCTAGCGACGGTCGCGGCCGTGGTAGCAGAACTAAGCGTTCTTCAGCTAGCGGTGGAGGGAATACCAGGCGCGCTCGGGGTTCGAGGCACAGTCAATCAAGAAATCGTGGCACCCGCTAGGCTATGATATTCCCGTAACGCGGTACTCCTATTTATGAGAAAGGTAGCTTTCTTCTCGGATGCATTAATGCATTCGAAAAAACTCCTACAATGGAAATACTCAGTAGCATCCTCGGACTGGTCGGATTTGTACTTTTAACCGCCAGTACTGGTTTATTCGTTGCCGTGGAATTCGCTCTCACCGGCCTTGAGCGCTCCACCATCGATCATGACCTCGCAGTTCGAGGAGATAAATTATCCCATGCGGTTAAACGAGATTACAGTAATCTCTCTTTCGTCTTGTCTGGAGCACAGCTCGGCATCACAATTACGACGCTGGCGACGGGATACCTCGCAGAACCCATTTTGGCTAAGTTCCTCAATCCTCTCCTGGGATTTCTTGGGGTTCCGATGGATATCTCCCCTATGATTGCGCTCGTCTTGGCTCTTATCATCGCTACATTCTTATCAATGGTCTTTGGCGAACTAGTACCTAAAAACCTCGCGATTACTGATCCCCTAGGAACAGCAAGACTAGTGGTCACCCCGGTTCACATTTTCAACGTGATCTTTAAGGGCTTTATTCGATTCCTCAATACCTCAGCGAATTTCCTTGTGCGCAAGATTGGTATTGAGCCTGCAGACGAATTAGCTACCGCGCGCTCCACACAGGAGCTCACGGCTTTGGTCCGCAACTCAGCGAAGCAAGGTGAATTGGATGAAAATACCGCCTTGGTTCTCGATCGCTCACTTCGCTTCGGTGAAACCACCGCGGAGGAACTTATGACTCCACGCTCAACCATTGAGACTCTGTCCCATGACGAGACGGTTCTCGATCTCATCGCCCTTGCTCATTCCACAGGTCATTCCAGGTTCCCAGTCATTCGAGGCGACCTCGACGAAACCCTCGGAGTGGTGCATTTTCGCGATGCTTTCGCTATTCCCTCCGCCGAACGAGGCACCACAACCTTGAAGGAAATCGCTCGCCCGGTGAAAGCGATTCCGGAGAGCCTTGATGGTGATGCGGTGCTGGCCGAGATTAGGGCTGCCGGATCGCAAATGATCCTGGTCGCCGATGAATATGGTGGCACCGCCGGTATTATCACCGTCGAAGACGTCGTGGAAGAAATCCTCGGCGACTTCTATGACGAACACGATGATCTGGAAGCAGAAAAGGATTTCCAAAAATTTGGAACCTACTGGCAAGTCTCCGGTCTAGTACGTCTCGATGAACTGGCCGAAAATGTTGGATATATCGCCCCCGAAGGGCCGTACGAAACCCTCGGCGGGCTCATCATGGCTGAGATGGGGCGAATCCCCGATGTCAACGACACACTCGTGCTTCCAGAATCTGATAGTCCAGGACTAGCCGAATTTACCTCTGGTTTCACCGACCGCTGGCAGGCCCAAGTTATTGTCATGGAGGATCGCCGCATCGACAAAGTCATCTTAATGCCGATCAGCCCTGAGGATGCACGCCTTAAATCCACTGATAACCAGGAAGAGGTCTCATAGTGGGACTCATTAGTACCATCGCCATGATCAGCGTACTGCTTTTGGCTAATGCCTTCTTCGTGGCCGCCGAGTTCGCTCTTATCTCTTCTCGCCGCGATCGCATTGAGTCGCTGATTATTCAGGGACGCCCTGGAGCACAACGAGTCCTGCACGCAATTGAGACGTTATCGATACAGCTCGCCGCCTGCCAATTTGGTATTACCATAGCCTCTCTAATTTTAGGTAAGGTCGCTGAGCCTGCAGTCGCGCATTTTCTTGAAGAAGTCTTTCATGAGGTTCATATACCCGATCAATTACTCCACCCCATTTCCTTCGCGATTGCACTGGGATTGATTACTTTCCTGCACATTCTCTTCGGCGAAATGGTACCGAAGAATATCGCACTAGCAGGGCCTGAGACCCTGGCTATATGGTTGACTCCCCTACTTTTGGCATTTGCTAAGCTCGCCCGGCCATTCATCGCACTGATGAACTCAGCTGCTCGCCGCACGCTTTTCCTATTTGGCATCGAGCAAAAAGACGAGCTCGCCGCCACAGTAGATAACAATCAGCTGGCATCTATGATTTTAGAGTCACGCTCGGAGGGTCTTCTGAATGAACGCGCGCACGAACGTCTGAGCAAGGCCTTGAACGTGGAAGCCCGTCCACTTGCTGATGTTCTCATTCCTCTCGAAAAGGTTCGCACCCTCAACTACGGAGTACGCGGGCCACAACTAAGTGACTTGGAGCAAGCGGTCGTGGAAACAGGGTTTTCGCGCTTCCCCGTCGTCGATGACCGGGGGGCCTTTAAGGGCTACGTCCACGTTAAGGATATTTTGGATCGGTTCTTGGACGGGAATGATTACGGTGCCGATTCCATCATCCACTCCGCCGAAATCCGACCTCTCACCATAGTTGATGCCTCCGGTGCCATGGATGAGGCTCTGACTGCCATGCACCTTAAATCAGCACATATGGCTCAGGTTCGTGACCGAGGAGTACTCATCGGAATTGTTACCTTAGAAGATATTATCGAGGAGTACGTAGGCACCTTTGCTGATTGGACGCACGGGCAATAAATGGACATCCTAACCTCGTGGAACGATCTCGAGGCGGCGCATGTGCGCCGTGCGCGTCGGTATACGACGCCATACCTCCACAGGCGGAGTCAGGGTATCAAACACCCCGTCTTCGATTTTCTTTTTGAATACTATCCCACCCGAGCAGCGCACCTGGAGCGGTGGCACCCTGGCTGGGGTCGCGGACTTGATGATGCAGGCACCTCACCACAGGCTCAATGGAGGTACTATTCCACTGTCAATGGGATCTCGAGTGTAGATATCGATTCTTACCTGTCGAAACGCAAACAAACGCTTCAGTTCATTCACCGGTTACTCAGCACCACGGTATCCAATCCGGCTCACTTTGATTGCTTTGGTCTGCATGAATGGGCGATGGTTTACCGTACCGATCAACCGCGCCACGATCTACCGCTTCGGCTCGGTTCGAGCGAAACCAACAAAGTGGTTGAGAATCACTCAATCAGATGCACCCACTTCGATGCATATCGTTTCTTCACTCCCCCAGCTCGACCCCTCAACCTCACGGTTTTAGATCGTCACAGTCAAGTCGAATGGGAGCAGGTGGGATGTTTACATGCGACCATGGACTTGTATAAATGGGCAATGAAACTAGGGCCCCTGGTGCCCGGTGAGTTATTCCTTGACACTTTCGAGCTTGCGTGGGACGCGCGTATTCTCGATATGGAGGCTTCGCCCTACGATTGTCGCGCATATGGGCTGGGTGTAGTTCCCATCGAGGAGACCGCCGGTAAGCAGGAGTACGTGGGTCGTCAGCGCGAACTTGCTGAACGGGGAAAAGTTTTACGCGAGCAGCTCATTAATCTTATTGCCTGTGTTCTATAGTTCTATAGTAGAAGTCAAATAGGTAGCAGTTTTGAAGGGAGTGTCCAAAAGAGCATATGGGTCGCCATTCCAACGGTAAAAATAATATGCGGGTCTCCTCATCGCTTGTCACCTCAGCCTTGGCTTTGGGAGTGGTAGGTGCACTTCTAGGCGGATGGATGTGTCTGAGCGATGATCCCGAGCCTGAACCGAGCGCTCGACGTGCCTGCATCCAAGGTGAACTCATTCTCCCAGTGGCTGCCGATAACGAAGCTGAAGTTGCCAACCTTATAGCCTCCTATAACGATTCTTCCCCGGTTGTGCGCGATCACTGCGTTACCGCAACTTATACTCCTGATCTTTCCCAGGCAGGAGCTTTTGTTTCCAAAAACTCAGATGGCAAAGTAACCGCGACCCTCAAGCAAGCTGGGCGAAGTGCGGCTACGCTGGAATGGCCTTCGGCTGCAGCATACAAGGTGGGAGTTGCGGCGAAAAAAGCAATTCAACCAGGTAGTATCCAGGATGTGGATTTCCCGGTAGCTGATAATTCTGTTGCCGCTGCGCTCGTTGCCAGTCATTACCTAGGTACCGACGTTAACAAGATAACGGAACTTCTTGATGCGAATGCCCAAAGATCCATTGCTGAGACATCTGCAGACTCTGATCGAGCTATCGCAATATCGGAAGATGATACACCCCAAGGCTGGGCATTTACCCCCATCGAAGGATTGCGACAGGATCTACGAATAATCGCACTGAATACCACCGAAATGGTTTCTGAAGAGGTCGTTCGTGCTGGGGCTGATTTCGGTGCCAGTTCCCGTATTGCTGCTCGATACTCACCTGGGGTTACTGCAATTACTGCTCAAGAGGCTTTGCATGCCTTTGATACCAGCAATATCCTCACACCGGTAGATGAGGTAGACACTTCTGCAGAACCAAGGGAGGTTGAGGACACTCTCTTCCTATTCGATACCTCGGCTGCTCTGCAACCTCAGGATTTTTCTTTCATCAGCAGAGCTATCGCTTCGGTTGCACCCCGCATCACCGAGCGCGATCATGCTGTGAGTTTGTGGAACTACTCCTCCCCACTCAACCCAGGTGTCACTAAAGGGTGGCGGCGAAATGTTGATTTTGGCACTGGAGACTCTGGGCAAGTGGTGGCTCAACGCGCAATTGGCTTTGGTACTGGAGGCTTTCCTTTAACAAGGGAGGCACTCGAGGCAGCCGGCCAATACGCGAACGACTACAGCGCTCGTATGGGAAGGAAAGTACGCCTAGTGCTTATAACCACCGGTTCAGCCGATATGAAACCACTTGAAAATCTCCAAGGGATTTTTGGATCGAGCGTAACTCTCAGCGTTCTCCACATAGGTAATTCCGCGATTGATCAGGAGTTAATTGGACTGAGTGAATACCATGCTGTTCTACCTGATTCAGCCCAAGCCGAAGAAGAACTGCGCGCAGCAGTAGGTCTCTGATTAAAGCTTCTAAGAGCTCTTCCGGTTTCGTCGAGCAGCAAGCTCATCGATTGCAATGACGGAGTCATCATACGGCTGCTGTATACGCTCGGAGGGGAAGGCTGCTATTGAGCCGGTTAGTTCCTTCATAAGACCCGGAACGCTTATTCCAAAGACACCCTGTCCTCCTTCGAGAAGATCAATCACTTCCTCGTTGCTGCGACACTCATAGACTGTTGTGCCATCGGAGAAAAGGTTTATCTCGGCGATGTCATCGACACCTAGGTCGCGGAGACGATCGACTGCTAAACGAATATTCTGAAGTGAAATTCCTGTGTCCAACAGCCCTTTGACAATCTTGAGCACCAATATATCGCGGAAGGAATAAAGACGCTGGGAGCCGGAACCGCGGGCGGTACGGATGGATGGCTCCACCAGCTTTGTGCGTGCCCAGTAATCAAGCTGCCGATAGGTGATTCCGGCGACCTGACAAGCTGTGGGAACGCGGTAACCCACTTCTTCATCGGGCCCCATATCGAAGAGGGCTTCTTGTACTGGGCGCTTAGACATCGTTCGTACTCCTTTAGCGGTGCTCTGGTGTCTCAGTCTACACACTGGGGTAGACGGACATGATCGAGCACGTGATACCTGCGGTATGTATTACTCAGGTTAGATTAGCGAAGCGACGCACAAGATAACTTGCGACACACCGTAAACTTAAACCTCAACTTGAAGTTTAGACTTAAATCTCATCGTTGTCATCTTCAGTAACATCAGTACCACCAGCATCAGAGATATTAAATTCTGAATCCGGCAAACCCACGCTCAAATCCTCTTCATTAACTCCCATACTGCGCATCAGTTCACTAAAATCTAGATCCGCTTGGGTATTCTCCACCGCAGGAGCCTCGCTCATAGAGGCATCATCAATTTCGATACCTAGCCACTCATCGAGATCGCAAGGAGAAATAAAGATAGCGGTTTGCGCGAGAACATTTTGGCTGACTGAGATAGGAAGCGACGTCAGGCCTGCCAGCATTAACCCGTCAGAGGGGCGACAGTCGAATTCCTCTCCATTTTCGGTCACCAACTGGGCCACAAAGATGCCATCAAAGTAATAAGAGATTCGAAGCTCAGTCAACCTCGTGTCCAGCTGACTAAGAACATCCAGGAGTAAGTCTAGAGCCCGGGGCCGGCGAGGTACCTCCCCGGCTTCTCGAATCAAAAGGTTGACTGCATCAGCTGTGCCGATCCATATGGGTACATAGCGATTCTTTTCGGGCCAGTGCAGCAAAGCGCAACAGTGGTCCTCGTTGAAAAAGGAAGTCTGGACGTACTCGAGGGAATGATACTGGGTCATAGCGCGCTCTGCTCACGCACCGCGTTCTTCAATAAACCGGCATGCAGCGACGCCATTAGCGCCGTCAACTGCGAACTCATTTCTTCAGCACGCTCCTTAGCAGAATCCGATTTCGATTTCGCCACAGGCTCAATGACTTGTGCAAGTAGGGCCGCCTGGCGGGCTGCACCATTAGTCAGGGCTTTCAGGTGTCGCACCTCAAAACCAAATTCAGCTAGACCCGCAGCGGTAGATACAAGCCTAACGTCATCGGCTGTGAAAAATCCCGAAGTATCAGCCTTGATAACGTGAGCCCTGTCGAGCTCGAGAACAAAATCAGGCTTAACCCCTGCCTGCTCAGCGACATCTTCAGCGCTCAGACGAGTTATAATAGGCGCACGGAACTCATCTGGCCCAATCATAGGCTGCGCCTGTCGAACCGAGGAGATGACCGCTAAGTTATGGGCATTGCCGTTGTCCAATTCCTCGCGGATAACCCGAAGCGGCATATAACGATCTCTTTGCAAAGTTAAAATCAGCCGCAGACGATCTAAGTCCGCTTGTACAAACCGGCGGTATCCGGAGGCTGTCCGTTGGGGCGAAATGAGCCCCTCGGACTCTAAGAATCGAATCTTCGATACGGTCACATCGGGAAAGTCGGTAGTCAGTTGCCTCAGCACGACCCCAATGGACATCGTTTTTTGCCTCTTGACAGGTGCAGATTCTGCATGCGGTTGCGGAAGGGCGCTCATATTTCTCTCAGTAGTTTTTTAGCAAGGATTAGCTGGACTTTCGTGAACTCTCATCGAAAGAGTTGGTTCTAGCCAGCAATGAAAACGAGGCGGAATTTACCAATCTGAATTTCGTCACCGCTGCTTAGAACAGCGGAGTTACGAGGCTCCCTGTTGAGGTAAGTGCCGTTGAGAGAGCCTAAATCGACCACCTCAAATACCCCATCGTGGGTGCGAAATTCCGCGTGTCGCCTCGACACGGTGACATCATCAAGAAAAATATCAGATTCCGGGTGTCGTCCGGCGGTGGTTGTTTCCTGATCGAGCAAAAAGCGAGCACCAGCATTAGGCCCTCTCTTTACTATCAGCATCCCGGATCCCTGAGGCGGGACAATATTGGTGGCGCCGGAATGCACAGCTGCCCCGTTCTCCGCTTCTTTTAGTAAATCGGCGCGAAAAACCGAGGTCGTCTCAGCCTGGGCATCGGGCGAAATCTGGCGCTCACTCATCGTTGATCCTCCGTGGTATCTCTAGGATAAATCGGACCCCAGCCTCGTCGATACGATGCGCGGGGCCAAAGTTTCAAGTAATACTTCATATGATAGCGGCTTTTTAATAGAGAGCAGCCCTTGATGGGAAAGTCTAGCTAGCAAGCTTGATTTTATCGTATTTTCGTATCTTCTCCAGCTATTTGAAAATACTTCCGATTCCCTTAAGAACCGAATTCCCTGAGCCAGCTAGCGGATTATCGCTGACCATATACGTCCAGGTTGCTGATGGTCGTGCCAATCCCATGTCCTCGAGATGTACCCCCTCACTATCAAAGACCACCTCGGTGAATGTCTCTACCGCGCGGTCGACCGCTCGTTGTGCAAGCTGCTTAAATTCTCGGACAGCGATCCGGTGAAACTCATCAATCGGAGTTTCCCTGGCTATAGCTCGCAGATGAATCGACTCGCGCACATCATTCATAAGAGCAAGGTGGTCACTCCATCCAGCATCAAGGTGGTAGAGCATGATCTCTCGAGCACCTTGCTCCGCGATGTCAGCAGAGACCGCTGACAAAATTTCAGCTGCCCGCTGCGGCTCGCGCTGAGAAAGTTCTTGCCAGGCTAGTGGGGTATCTAAGATTGTCGCGCGTCGCTCGTCGATAATAACGCGCTGATCGGCAAGGAGCTTATTGTACTTCCATGTTTGCGAGTGAATCTCCAGCAGTTGCCCCTCGGTCACCCTTTGGCAGTGATTGATCCAATCATGAATGCGTTGGGCTCCTATTTCCCCACTGGAATCGGGTTGAGCTGTGACTTCTTCTCCAGCTCCCCCGACAGCCACCATATCGTCTTCGAAGGAAACAAAAAATTGACTCAACCCAGGGTCCCCTTGACGGCCAGCTCTTCCCCTGAGCTGGTTGTCGAGGCGGGAGCTGCGGTGCCGTGAGGTTCCCAATACTGCTAGACCCCCTACTGCCACCACCTGGTCGCGATCAGTTTCATGGGCACCCCCTAGTTTAATATCGGTGCCGCGTCCAGCCATCTGCGTCGATACCGTTACTCGCCCCAGATCTCCAGCCTCAGCGATAATACGAGCTTCTTCTGCATCATTTTTCGCGTTAAGGACATTAACGTCTATATCGTAGCTTCGCAGCTCTGCCGCCAGACTCTCGGACTCGGCTACGTCTTGGGTGCCTACTAGAACGGGTCGTCCAGTACGGTGTATATCTATAATTTCTCTGATGATCGCCCGATTTTTTTCCCCCATCGTGGCGAAAATGCGGTCCGCCGAATCGAACCTCTGTACTGGCTTATTGCGCTCGATGATAGATACTTTCAACCCATAAAAACTACGTAGCTGATCGGTGGCCTCCACAGCTGTACCGGTCATTCCACACACCAGCGGATATCTGCCCATGAGAGCTTGCAGCGTGATGGTATCGAGTATCCGACCCCCTTCGGTTACGGCAAGCCCTTCTTTAGCTTCAACAGCAGCTTGTACCCCATCTGGCCAGCGTTGGAGATCAGCGATGCGCCCCTTAGAGGCATCGATCAAAGCGACTTTGCCATCTTTGACTATATAGTGCACGTCACGGATCAATAAGGCCTGAGCGTGTAGCGCAAGATTAACTTGAACGAGGGTACTGCCAACGTGCTCGTCATCGTAGAGAGAGTCGATCCCTAAGGCGTGCTCGATAACTTCAGCGCCCTTATCGTTGAGAAAAACGTTACGGCGCTCATCATCGACGCTGTAGTGCTTATCTTCCTCGAGCCGCTTTACGAGATCAGTAATGCGACCTCCCGGCGCCTGCCCAGGTTCATTCCCAGCGAGAACGAGAGGAACAAGAGCTTCATCAACAAGCACAGAATCGGCTTCGTCAACGAGGGCGACGTCTGCCTGGCGGTAAATTGCATCTGCACGCGAGGTAATCAACTGATCGCGTAAAACATCGAAGCCAATTTCATTCACAGGCCCGTAAACAATATCCGCTTGATACGCCTGTCTACGCTCACGGGCGTCCATATCCTCGGTAATGGCGCTTACTGTTAGGCCAAAGAACTCGACGAGAGGCCCCATCCACGCAGCGTCTCGACTCGCTAGATAATCGTTAACGGTAATGCAATGGACTGTCTTAGACATCAAAGCAAAGCCAGTGCTTGCCATCGCCCCCACCAGTGTCTTCCCCTCACCCGTTGCCATCTGGATAACGTCGCCTTCGAGGAGCCTCAGGACTGCCTGAGACTGCACCGCAAAAGGAGTCAGGTCTAAGGTGCGCTCGCTCGCAATTGCTAAAATCGCGAGAAGTTCTGCGGGCTGACTGATGGTGCCGTTCGCACAAAGCGACCTCGCGCGCGCCGCTAATTCGGCGTCACTCAAGGCGGTCAAGCTGTCCATCTGGGCGGAGGCTTGTTTGACTATAGACTTACTACGCTTTTGGTTACGCCCTTTCGTTCCCCCGAGAGCATTCCAAAACCAATCAAAGCCCGCCACCTGAGGTACCCTCCTGTATCATCCGACCGTTATTATTGATTCCATAGTACGCTGGCTACCCACCTATCGCCGATACACCGCGATAAGACTCACGATCAGACTCACCGAAAGGCTCACACAGTTGTCGACGCTGCTGCCGCTACAATACTGCCCTTGCCAATCCGGGTTAGGTTTCGACGACTGTTGTGGGCCACTCATTGCCCGACATCGCAAGGCCCCGACCGCGGTTGCGTTGATGCGATCAAGGTATACCGCATTCTGCGTTGGCGATGCCGACTACCTTATCTATTCGTGGGATCCATTAACTGCCCCACCCCTCGTTGATATCGATCCCTCTATCTCGTGGACGGGTCTTGAGGTTCTATCCACTACGCACGGTGGGCTTATGGACTCAAACGGATTAGTTCACTTTAAGGCTCACTATACGATCGCAGCGGCAGGTCATGCCCCGCGCCACGAGACTCTCGAAGAGCTTTCGGTATTTAGGCGGTTCCAGGGACGGTGGGTTTATAGCAGCGCCCTGAAATAATTTAGTAAGCACAGTCAAACTTGCAGATCATCGCGATATTTTAACTTATTCCCCTCGTCCTGTATGATGAAATCGTTGCTTCAACGTGAGCAACGGCGGACTGTGGCGCAGTTTGGTAGCGCACTTGACTGGGGGTTAAGGGGTCGCAGGTTCAAATCCTGTCAGTCCGACAATTGATCAAGGCTCTCCTTATGGAGAGCCTTTTTTCTTACTGAACTTGGTTAGGTTCTAGTTTGCTAAGAAGCGACCTCGACCATGGTGGTCCCAGCCTGCACGGCATGAGTGCCTGCGAAGAGCGTTTTTCGAAGTTCAGAGCGGCTGTCGGGGGCCAACAACTAAGGCCCAACCGTTCTATTCTCATACCCGTACCACCCACCCTTGCCTATAGGAAAGTCCGGAGAAGTCAATGAGAACTTGTGTAGAGCAGCTACTCCGCTTAGCGCTCCTCGGTGATTCATCAGTCCTGGGTCGCAGTCAACTGGCACTACAATTGACATATCCCCAGAGTGTGCTTGGACTTAGCCCGCGGTCGACTATTTTAACGGGTCTAGTTCCCGGGCGACTGCTGCGAAGCACTACTCTTCCCAGTCAAGTGATCGCTCCACAGCCCTGTTCCACTGTCGATAGAGTTTTTTCGCTGTCTCTTCGGTCATCTTGGGTTTGAAGGTCCTCTCCACGGAGCTGTGTCTATGCAAATCCTTGAGGTCATCAAAAATGCCAACGCCCAATCCAGCTGCAAAAGCCGCTCCGAGAGCGGTTGTCTCGACGAATTGAGGACGGTGCACCTCCATGCCCGAAATATCTGCCTGGAATTGCATCAGCAGATCATTGTGAACCATTCCCCCGTCCACTTTGAGCGTATCGAGAGCCTGGTTGCTATCTGCTCGCATCGCCTCAATGAGATCTCGCGTTTGATAAGCTGTCGCTTCGATCACTGCGCGAGAGAGGTGGTGTTTATTGGCAAATCGCGTCAAACCAACAATGATGCCGCGGGCCTCACTCTCCCACCGAGGTGCAAACAGGCCAGAGAATGCCGGGACTATATAAACTCCGCCGTTGTCAGACACTTTCAGAGCACTATCTTCCAGTTCCCCCGCTGAGTTGATTGTGCCGAGATTGTCTCGTAACCACTGTACGAGGGCGCCGCCCATAGCCACCGATCCTTCAAGTGCGTAGTGAGGTTTCTGGCGCTCGATCTGGTAACTCACCGTGGTGATGAGTCCGTGCGAACTTAAAAGAGGTTTTTTGCCAGTATTCATCAGTAAAAATAGACCTGTACCGTAAGTGCTCTTGATATCGCCTTTATGAAAACCAGCCTGACCGAATAGAGCAGCTTGCTGGTCGCCTAGAATTCCAGTGATAGGGGTTCCACCGAGTGTCCCGCGTTGTCTCACGTGTCCGAATGTAGACACGCTGGGACGAATCTCAGGCAGCATCTGCATCGGTATATTCAAAGCCTGGCACAGTTCTTCATCCCATTCGAGGGTTTGAATATTCATAAGCAGGGTGCGCGAAGCATTGGTGACATCTGTGGCATGGCGCGCGGGCTGGCCGTTGTCGCCTTGTGCACCGCCACTGAGGTTCCATAGCAACCACGAATCGATTGTCCCAAAAAGTAGCTCTCCGCGCTCGGCGAGATCTCTGGCACCTTCAATATTATCTAGTAGCCATTTGAGCTTGGGTCCCGATGAATAGGAGTTGACAAACAGTCCGGTTCTTTCATGAATCCACGATTCATCGTGGGTTTGAAGGAGTGTCTGGCACAGTGACCTGGTGCGGGTATCCTGCCAGACAATCGCATTGCTAATGGGCTGGCCGGTCACCTTATTCCACACCACTGTGGTTTCACGCTGGTTAGTTATCCCCACCGCTGCTATTGATTCGCGGGCGATATTTGCCTCTGCTAGCGCCTGTGCTACACACCGCCGGGTATTATCCCAAATCTCTAGTGCATTGTGTTCCACCCAACCCGGTTGCGGGAAGATCTGCTCATGTTCGAACTGACCGCTGCCCACCAGCTCCGCGCGCTCGTCAAAGATGAGGCATCGCGTCGACGTCGTTCCCTGGTCAATTGCAGCAATATAATGCTTATTTCGATCTGCCATCGAATTCCTCTCCGATCTATGCGGTTGTGGTGTAGAAACCATCAGATTTAGCTCGTGATATAAGTCTAAATTAAAAGTTGCAGTGACGCCTCCCATAATATTCAGCAGACTTAACTTCTGCGCGCCTTGGGCACTTTAAGATAGAGAAGCCTCAGTTTCCCACCAAAGGATCGTTCCATGATTAACTCTTCAAAGAATCGTGCCATCGGCCTGGCCATTCTCGCAGCAGCACTTTATGCTTTATCGGCTCCAGCGGCAAAGGTCCTTCTCCTACAGGTCGATCCCACTATGCTGGCGGGACTTCTGTATTTGGGTGCTGGCGTGGGCATGGGCGTGATCACAACTGTTGGTTTGAGCCGAAAATTGGCTCAGGCTGAACCATTCGACAGGACAGATGTGCCCTTCGTTGTGGCAATGGTGGTCCTGGATATCGCCGCACCCATTTTATTGGTTTGGGGATTATCTCTCACCACCCCGGCGACCACTTCTTTATTGAACAATTTTGAGATTGTGGCCACTTCTCTCATCGCTTGGGTTATCTTCAAGGAGGTGCTGAGTCGCAAACTCACTATCGCCATCGTTCTTCTCACTTTGGCGAGCATATTGCTCACCGTTGAAGCCACTGATTTCCGCCTCAACTGGGGCGCAGTACTCGTACTCGGTGCTTGTACTTGTTGGGGCCTGGAGAATAACTGCACCGCACGGCTGTCCTCAAAGAATCCAGCTCATATCGTGACCATCAAGGGGATTTTCTCAGGCCTGGGTAGTCTCATCATCGCCCTCGCAATCGGCGAAGGGGCACCCCCTTGGTTGTGGGTGGTATTAGCTATGCTGCTCGGTTTTATTTCCTATGGGCTCAGTATCACGACGTATATCTTGGCCCAAAAGCATTTAGGCGCGGCTAAAACCAGCGCCTATTATGCAATTGCCCCTTTTCTCGGAGTAGCTTTTTCTTTCGTCATTTTCGGTGAGAAACCGGCCTGGAACTTCTATGCGGCGCTGGGCATCATGGTCATAGCCACATGGTTGCTCATTCGCGATTCCATCGGTTTGCAACACTCGCACCAGCACGGTCACGAGCACACTCATAGTCACCGTCACGCTAACGGATTACTGCACTCTCACGCCCATGTGCACCATCACGATCACCGCCATATTCATCCCCGGGAGGAGGCTGATATAGCCATGGAATCTCACACCATAAGCCATACCCACACGTGGTTAGATCGACCTCACTCCCACGAGGACCATCACTAAGCGTTCAATTCCTCTGCTTTCTTAAGAATATTGCGGAGCATCAGCGGGAATATGAGTGAGTGGAAAGGAATGAGCGACCACCAGTACAGCCGACCCGGGAGTCCTGTTGGTTGGAATATGGCCCGTTGCGTATAGCGAGAGCCTGTATCGGTTTCTTCTACTTCGAGAATTAGCCACCCCCGTCCATCCAATTTCATTTCGGCGGCCAGCACCAATCGATGCGGGGCATCGATTTCTGCCACGCGCCACCAATCGACACGATCGCCAGGCTTCAGATGCCAGGGATCACGACGACTCCGCAGACCAGGGCCACCGATCAACCGGTCGACGAGACCGCGAATTCGCCACAGCACCGGAGTGGAATACCACCCGTGCGAACCACCAATCCCCTCGACGACCTCCCAAATCTTCTCGGGGGGCAAATCGGAGTGTCCATGGCGGGTATCCTCATAGACTGTGGAGCCAGACCACTGTGGATCAGTAGGTAGGCTGTCAGCGGCGTCTCCTGCAGAGCTCCAACTATTATCCCAGGATGTTGGCACACCGCGCTCCTCCTCTGCTTTGAGCGCCAACTGAACCGCGTGGGAATAATCAATGAGCCCCTCGGGTGGATCGGGAATAATCTGCTCGATATCATGCTCTTCAGTGATCGCATCTTCAGCCATTGATTGCGCCAGTGGGATTGCAAGACTTGCTGGTACAGGGGTTACCAACCCGATCCAGCCACCTGAGAGCAGATCCATGGGGAGCTGCAACGGAACTGGGAAAATATAACGTTTGAGTCCGCGTTGTTTACCGTAGAGTTTAAGCAAATCCATGAATTTGTAGACCTTGCCGCAGCCGATATCATATCCGCGGTTAACGGGCTCGTCTAGGTCTGCCGCCTGCACTAGGTAGTAGAGGGTATCCCGGATCGAGAGGGGCTCAATACGGTTGACGATCCAACTTGGCGCTACCATAATCGGGAGGCGTTCGGTGAGATGGCGGATCATCTCAAAGGAAGCCGACCCAGATCCGATCAAGGTAGCGGCACGATAAACCAGTGTGGGGATGTCGCTCTCAAGGAAAATTTGTGCCACACGTTCGCGCGAACGCATATGCTTTGACAGTTCATCCAGTTTCTTGTGCGATGGGTGCAGGCCCGAGAGATAGACAATCTGCTTGACATCGGCTGCCTCAGCCGCTCGGGCGAACGAGGTAGCGGTCCGTTGTTCAACTACTTCGAAATCCTCATCCTTACCGCCCATCGAATGCACGAGGTACATCGCTACATCAACGCCCTCCAGTATGCGCTCGGCATCACCCTCGTGAGCGAGATCAGCTTCGACAAGCTCGACATCATCGCTCCAATCGAAGCGTTGCATGCTTGAAATGCGTCGTGAGGATGCTCGAACCCTGAAACCGGCCGCCAGAAGTTCCGTGATCAAGCGACCGCCAACATATCCAGTAGCACCCGTAACGAGCACCAGTCGATCGGGGTTAGAAGCCTTCATATCTAGTGTAGGAGAATTATCTGAACTCATTATTTCAGTCTAGTAGTTAAAAGCTCTCGGGTGACCCAAAAACAAAAAGATGCCTCCCGTGCGGTTGTCTACACGGAAAGCATCTTTCTTTTTCTAGCTATTGGTTGCCCAATTTTCTATCAGCCTTCTCGCGTAGGGAGTCAATTTTGGCAGCCTTATCCTCACCAAGCTTCTCTTTGGCTAAATCGGCTGCTTTATCGAGAGCCGCATCACTGAACTTTTCACCTTGCTCGCTGTTGAGAAGTTGCTTAGCTTTGTCTGCTAAGGACATATTGAATCCTTTCTGGTTTGCCTACAGTGTCTTCCACCAATGTAGAGGATTATCTGTGCCAGTGCCGACAGGGCTGGCGAAAAGAAGGCAAGCCGGTGATCTTGTTGATTAATAACCTTGTCCTCCTCTCATAAGAAAACAATGAGATCGCCCAAATTACCCCGCCGTTGCAGCGGCCCAGGCTGTAGCCGAGCCCTGCAGTGGGTTAAGTGAATACTTAGGAAAATTAACCACTGCGATTGACCTATACCTATCTGGGTACTCTGCCCCGTGCGGCATGGGCTTTTACTCGGCATTAGCTTTGATTAGGCCCTGTACTCACCAAGGACTCTCAGACTTCGCTCTTAGCCGCACCTCGTCAGAGGCTAACCATTTAAATCGAAGATCACTATAACCCTCCCGTCGCCCACGGCGCTCAGTACTCGTGAGCACCTCACCTCGGGGTTAGGGGGGTCACTTATCACCACGGTCTATCTCATGCCTACCTGTAATGGCTGAAGTACATCTATCTTGAACTCACTGGGGTTGAGTGCTACTGGTGAGAGTTACTCGCACGAGCAGCGACCAACTGATCAAGACTAGACGCCACCACACGACGCGGATCACGACAACCAAAGAAAAAATGGCTGAAAAAACGATCGACTATAAATCTCAGCCCAATTGTGGTGGGTAGCTCACCTTGACGGTGGAGCTGCCCACTATTTTATCCGAACACCCTTTTAAGGCGGGATAGTGACACAGAGCAAGGAAGTCGCTTGTGCGACTTCCTTGCCCGAACTAAACCCGTGGACTAGCACCACGCACAGCGACTAATAAGGGTAAATAGACATCGGAATCGCATATGCATCTTTTGCAGTACCGCCGCGCATAAGCTGGCTAAGCTTTGCGATATGGGTGCCGACCTCATCCGGAGCGGGACTTTCAAACGAAAATGAATGCACGAGAAGCTCTTCGGCACCGTCGAGCGGCTGAGTCACAATACGCAGATTCTCTCCGTCGCTCGTTGCAGATACAGGGCGACGATCTGCACCAATAAGAGGTTCAGTTTCTCTAATTTCCTGATGCACAAGATCGACTTCCAGGAGCGTTCTTCGATGCGAAAAGTATGACACACTTCCTTCTTCGTAGCGAGAAGACCTATGTACACCTGGTCCTGGTAGCTCCTCGAGTTTTCCTTCATGTTTCAAGGTTTGTTTCTTGCTTAGACCATCGACTGAAAAAACATCCGCACTACTAAATTCGTCAGGAAATGAAATATAGGAATTTTCTTTCCAGCACCCAAGAACGGAGAAAAATTCTGAGGCAACTATTCCAGTAGGCCCGTTGAGACGAGACTCAGACAGTAATCCATCAACTCCCATACGCACAAGCGTTAATCCGCTGCCATCATCTTCATCGCGTTCTATCCAGACAGCTGTTTTATCAGTACAAGCCCTCAATGCGATCGGCCTCATATCACGAGTTACCACATTTGTAGTGTCCTCAGTAGCAAGCACGATGCGGCTAGCGTACGGACTACCACTCTTACTTTCATTAAAAACAAACACTGCTGTTTCGTTGTTTGCTGAACCAGCAGAAGTCGTTTGGGTCGGTAATACTAAACCTTCAATTGGTCTCTCAGATTGCTTGTGAAAATGCGAATCAAAAACAACCATTTGATCCATATCTGGTGCCATGTACCCTTCACCAAGCCTCTCTATCGAAGGGTTATACACCGAAGCAAGTTCAGAAAGAGAATCCACTTCGTCAGCGTTTGATCCAAAAACGTAGTTATGGTTGTTTGCGGAAGGAGCCACAGAAACAGCTCTAGCGATACCACCCCATTCCCAAGAAACAAGAGCTTTTGATTGCTGTGGGGTCTCTTGCGCACATGAAGATACAACAAATGCGCTCGCTCCCAAAGCCCAAACCGTTAGAAGCTTTCGAAATAGCATTCTGGGCAATGTTGACTTCCGATCAGTATTCGTAGGTATTATGCGACTTCAAAATGTCAGAAGGCATAACAGCTGGCTATAAGGTTCATAGGGATACTCTTCGCCGATATCAAGACCACCACCAGAAGCTTTCTTATATGCAGCCCATACCAGTTGTGCGCAATTGTATGCATCTTGCTCTAACGGCCCAATACGAGTTGCGAGAGACTTCTTGTTATAGCCTTTTCCTCCCTGGTCCTGCTTCTTAGCAAAGGCTACGGCACCTGCTCGAGTGGCGTCATCGGTTTTAACGTGCAAGAGTCTCGGAGCGCATACACCTTCTTGAATGCTCCCTAAAAGCCTCTGGACGCCTCGCTCAGGATTAACGGCTTCCACCGTCTCAATTTCTTCCGTTGTGGCCCCCTCTTTAACGAAGATGCCATTATGGCCACGATTGTAAGTATGAGTAGTAGCCACAGAATAGAATACGTCTCCGGCAAGAGTATTCGAGTTTCCAGGTGGAATATAACTGCAACCCGCAGCTTCATTATCGCTGTTCGATTGCAAAACAGGAGCTTCAACTAGCGCTGCGAGCAGATTGGATTGATTAAATTCAAGCGACTTAAGAGAATTCGCTAAAGGATTTTCAAATCCTATTTTGCTATCAATACCGTGATCTGCAAAGTCTTTCATTAGCACATCAAATATCTCTTGCGCCCCTTGACCATCTAAGCCAAAAGACTTGGCCAAACTAGAGATAGTTTCATTAAAGGATGCTATTTCGCCTCGCTCAAAGCGTTGACGCACATGCCACTCTCCAATGTTTTCCTGCGGTGCTACAGGATAATATCCATAGCGGCTTCTTTCGTATTCAACTTTAGCCCACTTAGACAAGATCGGTTCATAAACAGCCTGCGCTCCTGTCTTCGGTGTCCAGTAGATCATCCCATGTTCGAAGACATTGAAGAGTCCTATTCCATCTGGAGTGATGAGTTCATCGGCGAAGTAGCAGGTATCGCTGCTATCCATACCAACTCTCCAAACGATGATGTTGCTTTCATTAAAGTAGGCACAGGAATCCACGCAGATACCTTTATCCTTGCTAATGAGCCGTTAACCATTGGGGATCAAGCCGTACTTACCGGGTACGCGCAGCGCCAAGACTATGCCTCCTCAGCTAAGACAGTCATTTCTAAAAAAGTTGACTCCCTGGATTTCGGGAACGCTACATACACAGCTGTTTTCAAAGGGACATCCGCAACTGCTTCACGTTCCTGTGGCGGAGACTCAGGAGCCCCCATCTACAAGGACAATACCCTCTACGCAGTGCATATTGCCGGCGGATTCAACCCCGAATGCAACGATGGAAAAGACCGCCCCATGTGGCATACCCACGTTGTGCCACGAGTTTCCTGGATTAAAGAAACAGTCCACAACAATTCAAGTTTCACGGACCAGGAAAAATCCAAGGCGAACATCGGCCTAAAGCATGCAGCCACCGTTTGCCCAGATGCAAGCAAGCCCCAAGTTCCACACGAAGGTGGATTATCAAGTACACCCCCATCTAGCTCTTTTAAACTATCAAGCACGTAATCTTCTTACTCTCACTGCCTAGCGCCAGGGGAACCGTCTATTGCTTACGGCATGTTCCACCCCTTGGCTAAATAAGACCAGCCTCCCTTAGAGCGTTCAAATGACGATTAGCTTGCTGCCGAGTAATGCCTAGTTCCTGGCCTACGGTTCGTCCTGACGGAAGCTTCCTGTCTGGGTTCAGACATCCATCGCTGTTGCTAGCACCCGCCCTCGGGTTCCTTTTCCCTGGCTCTGGCGAGGTGCATTGGCAGCTTGGAGCTTCTTACGCGCTGCTTTCGTATCTTCTCCATTAGGATCGTTTTCCCAGCACTCTGCGGCTTTCTTACAGCCTTTGTGTCTCATGGTGGCGAGTGCTTTGCGTTCGCTGCTGGTGGCTTTCTCGCTAGCGCTGTGGCCTTGATAATCCGGGCTTGAGGACGTGGTGACGTATCCACGCACACGCCTGGCAATGGTTAGACGATCTGACACTGGTGGCTTGTCCCCGGGCCGCCCGGCTCCGCCGTGGGATTGTGCCATCTTGTAGGCGTGCTCGGATGCTCTCACACCGGTGTGCGCACTCTGCCCGAAAGAGATTTCCTGGACCTGCGCTAGTTCTCGCGAGACATATCAGCATAGTTCGCAAACAGAATCTCTTGGCGCTGCCGCTCGTTGGTGAGCTTGCGCGGAACTCCCATCGCTTTATCGAGTTCCCGATCTAGATCATCGTGAGCTCTAACAAGGGCATGGTCCATTGCTAACGGGTCGTAGTGGTCAACGCGCGAGTGATCGAGGTGAAGCTCGCGCGCGGCCAAACCAAGGTAGGAGTTCAGGCTATCCTCAGGTGACTCTCTAGCGTGCTTCTTCGCTCCCCTCTATCACCGCCTGATGATGATTATTGGTCGACCTAACGACCCATGATCTGACATTTCCTAAAAATGTTGAAGACAATTTGGATCGTATGTAACCTAGATCACGAATCTCCCCTCTCTAAGGATTGGAAACACTATGAGACCTCGATCAAAATCCCTGGCTTAACTAGCTTCCGTCGCTATCCTTTTCTCTGGTCAGGGTCAAGCCGTCGCTGCCGAAAAAGACGATCCTTTAACCCTTCAGGAGTTCCAATAACAGACCGATGCAGAGACATCAGTCACTCCGGAGGTTCTGGATCAAGCTTTTGAGGAGCTGATCAACTCGGATGTTCCCCGAACTGTAAATGACGACTCCCCCGTAACCTTCGACCTCGAGCACATGGATCTAACGTTGAAGGATTCACATGCCATCACCCCCTACGCAAGTGGAGGGAATGAAGAAGGGGGCTTTTGGGTAGAGTTCACCCCTCTTGAGAAGGACCTGATCATTAGAGGATCGGGGTTTGCCCTAGGGGCCGCCATCTGCGCCATTCCCGGTGTCGGGTGAGCTACCTGCACCGTCGTTAGAGCTATCATCACCGGGGCAACAGTGGTTCTCAGCCACCACAATATGTGCAATAATCGCATAAAGATCAATTACACAAGGGCCGGAGCGGTTCGTAACAGCGAGTGTACTTAACGATCAAGTGCGAAAGATGACTCATGAACAGGCATAAAATATCGCCCAATGCGATTGTCGTTGCACTATTTGGGCTGGCAATCTCAGGTTATGTCGCCATTTCAAACAGGTCGATCCTCGGATTTGCCATCCTCATACTGCTCGCCATAGTTGCGGCAGTACTGGTCAATCACGTCAAAAACAGTCATCAGGAATAACCGGCGAGTAAAGTCGTCTGCCGGACGCCAACCTGGCATAACGTTTTATCACCGTTTATTTCTGCATTGTTTGGCTAGGCTTCGCACGCTCTCCGACCCTCTCGGATTCCCTGCCCCCGCTCTCCCTAGCTCTACTGCTCGGCGCATGGCGTCGACTCTGATCCTCGAAACTGCCACACACCATATGCACTCCAAGAGCCTTGGGGTGCGCGCACTGACCGCCGTACCCAAACCAGCGCTACAACTGACCCCGCGCGAGAGGAAAACCGGTGAAACATTTTCACCCCGCGCGATACCTAAGCCATTCCCGAGAACGTCTTAAACTGCCCCAAACTCGCGGCTACAACTACGGCGTTCGTGGCACTTTTGCGCGTTCTGCCCGAGCTTCCCTACGTCCGCCGAAAGCGCGCGCCGCTTTCTTCTTCAAACGCGCCCCTGTGCACGCATAACGAAAAGTGCGCGCCCTCTTTCTCCAAAGCGTGCACTTAACGCTACAACCGGTGCTCCAAGAACCCGGCAGACTCGCCACAAAGCTTGCTACAACCCCCCCGCTCCAACAAAGCTAAATGAGTTCCGGGTCGTTGCTTGTGAAGCTGGTTAAGTATCTCTGCTCCGAAGTTCTTTCGAGATGTGATTAACTTCTTTTTGAAGATTAATCAGCATTTGCGCCCCTTTAAAAGCAAGCGAAATTATAAGAACAGGAACTAAAGGAGTAGCCCCAATGACGAGGATTTCCATTTTTTCTTCCTTCGACGCTTGGGCTGTTAAACAGCAACCTGGGTTCCAGAATTTTAGCCTCTCTGTAGTATGACTTGAAGCACATACTAATGAGAAGTCTCCCTGCTGCCCAGGGGGTGAGAGAAACTCTCTTCAACCACCCGCCCCGACACAACCAACCACCACCCAAGCACTCACCAAACAATCCCCTCTAGGTAAGTACTTTCCCTAGGGAAAACACACCCCTACTACTAAAGGTTTTCTAATCGAAGATAGTAACCAACCGGCTACCGCCCGGGGGAAGCGTATATTGCTTACGGCGGGTTGCACTTTTAGCCAATCAATCCGGCAGCCCTAAGTTCGCGTAAATGAGCGCTTGTCGTCTTGCAAGTGATGCCTAATTCACGGCCAATAGCCGCGCCTGAAAGCACTTTGCCGGTCTGGGCTAGCTCGGCAGCATAGACGGCTAAGACTCTCGCGCGGGTTTCGTTGCCCGCCAGTTTCTAACGCTTGTTGGCTGCTGCGAGTTTCTGGCGTTCTTTCTTCGCGTAGTCACTGTTGGGGTCTTGCCAGCGCTTGGCTGCGGTCTGCCTGCCCTCCATTGGCGGAAGTTAAGGCGAAGCCCCGCGGTAGCTTAACCATGAAAAAGCGCAGCGTAGCTACTAAATGGGACCTCTTGGCGTTGCTTCTCGCTCGTGAGTTTGCGAGGCGCTCCCATCGCTTTATCAACCTCACGGTCAATGCGTCATGCACCTTCACCAACTCAAGCGACATCGCTAGCGGAGTGTGATGATTAGCCAAGGAACGCTCCGGGTACAACTCCCGGGCAGCTAAAACTTTCTTGCCCGCGTTGATAATCCGCTCCCTTGTTGCCTCATCCAAATCAGGCACGGGGAAGGTATTCCACGTAAGCGTGTTGAAAAGCGTAGTCGCGATTCCAACCGACCCCCTACGGTTCTTTGCCACGTGATGAACATGGAAGAAGAAATTAAAGCGATCAGTAGTCCGTCTTCATCAGGTGCCCGGAACACAGCGTCTGATGGAACTACTGTTTCGTCATACCGTGCAACGGTAAAAAGTTGCGTATCTCACTTACAACCCTTGGAATACACAAAAAATGGTTCTTGAGGTTGCCTGCGTTCAGTGAACAGGTGCGGCACCTGGGATAGCTCCCGTGTAGAAGATTCTTACTTCTCGCACTGAAGTCCGCTACGTGGTGGGCCATTTGGTATATAGATTTGCCATAGCTTAAAGCTAGAAAACGACACCCAAATATCACATCTGGAACAAAAAGCGTGGATTTCGGCACAAGCAGCCCGAGCGACCCCCGGGAGGAGTAGGCACCTACATAACGCCGCATAACCCGCTATTTTCGGGCCGATCTATACACGCTTCTTGTCCCTTAGCCCGCGGCGGGGAAATTTAATTTATTAACGCATAAAGTGCAAATTAGGATTGCTTTTGCTAACCTAAGTGTGGGAGATGGCCCTAAAGTAGGGTTTATACCCCAAGGTACCTGAGGGTAAAAAAGTAAGTTGCAGGCTAGTCTATTTTCTTTAAGAAGTAAATATGCAAATATAGAAAGGTTTAGCTTTTGAAAGCATCATTTAAACGGGGCTTATTAATATCTGTCACTGCAGGACTGCTCGGTGGCGGAGCCAACTATCTAATGGAAGGCGACGTTGCCAAATCCATAGCTGTGGTTGGGATAGGTTTCGCACTCGGCCTGATAATTATGCTGCTCTTTTCTATCGGAGGTGGGCCTAAGGATGTCTGATAAAGACATCGGTATATCGAGGTTAGTGTAGAACCCTGGCTTCACATGCAGACGCCAGGGTAACTAATTGGTGCTTTCCTATCTGCGCCAGGTTCAAGTCATTTCCACGCCTGAAGATAGTGACGTTCTGGACATATTGGAAACCTCAGGAGCGTTCAAGTGCAATTTTTTCGATCTGCGAGAATTTATGAATTAACCTAGTTATGGATAACTTGATAGGGGAAAAAGTGTTTACAGTGGCTGCGGAGATGATTGGGAAACGATACCGGGATACAACGGTTCTTGATGACATCACCTTCACTATCTCCAGTGGTGATATCTTGGGAGTCCTGGGCCCGAATGGTGCCGGGAAATCTACTCTCATTAGACTGATTAGTGGTTTAGAGGAGCCTACTTGCGGTGACATTAGGGTTCTAGGTCAACGGCCAACAGCTCGCGTAAGTAAACAAGCTCTGGGTCTAGTGCCGCAAGAAACAAAGCTGCCGGATTCTTTGAGCGCTCTTGAAATGGCGCAGTTCGTCTCATCGCAGTTTCCTGGCAGTCCCACAGATACTGATTTTTGCTTGAAGCACCTGGAAAGTTGGGACATCGGGCAATTCGCAAAAAAGCAGTTGCGTAGCCTCTCTGGTGGCCAAAAACACCGCGTCAGTGTGGCCTTGGCTTACCTTGGAGATCCGAAATTGGTTCTCCTGGATGAGCCGACCACTGGATTAGACACCGAAGCCCGCCGATTAATGTGGGATAAAATTCAACGGCAGTCTCAGCGTGGTGTCGCGACCTTGCTAACTTCACACTATTTAGATGAGGTGGATTTGCTTGCTGATCATATTCTTCTCCTAGATAAGGGACGAAGCAAAGGTTACATGACTAAAGCTGAGTTTCTGCGAGTGTCACAAGCAACCGTTGTTGAATGCACAGTGGATAACCCCGAAGTAGTGCAAAGCCTGCCTAGCGTTGGCAGTTGCGAGCTTTCTCAAGGCGCGGACTCCCCTTCCATGAGCGCAGGGGACGGCAACGGCAGGCGCCTGAAGTTTACCGTTAGCAATATCAATGCTTTTGTTAAAGAGCTAGTTGCCAGCGGAGTTAATTTCACAGAACTCCGAGCTAACCCCATGTCGTTGGAAGAAGCTATGGAGACACGATTGCGTGAACAGGTAACCACCAATTTTGAGGAGCTGCGATAATGACTAATGCGTTAAGGGTTTTTTCTGGTCATCTCAAAGTTGTGGTTTTGGAAACATTTCGGGATTTGATGGCTCTGACTGGAAATATTGTCATTCCGCTGTTGTGTTTTGTGTTCTTTGTTCTTCCGAACTCACAAGTTGTAGAGGATGCCCATCTTGCGACTGAATCGACGCTGCAGCTGGTCGTGATGATTTCAATGTCAACCTGTTTGTTTGGGTTTAGTACTTCGATTGCCCAGGATAGGCAGACTGGGTTTGCTAACTATCTACGGACTTTGCCTTACGGCCTCTTCCCCCGCTATATCGCCCATATCGTCACAGTTAGCCTCATGATGGTGGTGGGTATAGCTCTGCTCTTGGGCTGCGCTCTGGTTACTACCGAATTCGAACTGACACGGCATTTTGTGGCTGCGACCGGCGGCCTGGTGGCATCGACAGTGATGTTCGGTTTGCTCGGCAGCTTCATGGGGAGGATCTTGACTACGAAATCCGTTGTTACTGTTGCCCAGTTACTCTTTTTAACATTGGCTTTTGCTGGCGGAATCTTGGTTTCGCCTTCCTACATGCCGGAGCGATTGAATGATTTAAGCTTGTTGCTACCTTCACGGGCCGCGCGAGATCTCATTGTTGATCTTGGGCTAGGAAATAACCTAGCTACGGCGACCTTGATCGGGTTTGGGGCGTGGACCGCAGGCTTTGCTCTGCTAAACACCTTAGCAGTTAGGCGAAAACTCTCTTGAGTGGTTTCCAATTTCCGCTAACTAGCTTTGGCGCAAACCGGGTTCATGACTATTTTCTTCCCCCGTTACGCTCAATTAGGCGCATCCCTAATTGGGAGTCCTCCTCAAAATCTTTTGGATGCCGGCTGTCAGTTTGGGCAATTATCTCATGTTTTGAAGTCATTGGAAGACCAGGGATGGGGGAAACCGACTATACGGGTATTGACATAGACACCCAGGCCCTGAATTTTGCGAGAAATCAATTTTCTCTTCGGAATTCAGGCCATAGTTTCTTCAACAATATATCGCCGAATATAATCGACAATTTCATGAATGGTTTGATTGTATTGTTTGTAGGCTAACATTATCTCTAGTTGATTATCCACGGAACGCTTTATCTATTTTCCCGAACTATCTAGTTCCGGGCGGTAGAGTTATTATAGTTGATTTCTCGCTCAAACGTTCTTTACGTACGAGTTCTTCAAATAAGCCTGCAATCTTTCCCATGGGAGTGAAAGACTATGTAATTGGTCAGAGGGGCTTGGGGCTAAGGCTTGTTGAAATTAAGGAAATTACAAAAAAATTATCGTGCGAGACCGGCCTGACTGCGGAATGGGATTACTTCTTGGACGATGGCTCGATGTTCGTTCCATTGTTGGAAGAATCAGTAGGAGAAACGCTGACTAATATTGATTGCCCTGGCAGTGTGTATATTTATGTCCTTAACCTATGTAAGCCGCCGTAGATGCTAGAAAATTGCGGTGATTAGCGGTGGCTGGTTTGGTACTTAAGGTAATTCATACGTTATGTGCATTCTATTGGCCGGATGTTACGCGTAAAAATAACGTCGTTACTTCTTGGGCATACTACGATGCGCCAACGGTCATCATTGCTCTTCCGGCCGTACCCGGTTATCTACGCGCTGTCATCAAGGACATTACTGGTTCGTATCGAAGAGCCATTCTCTATCCTAGGCTGGCTGCAACCGCTGGAGTGGGGTTTCACTACTTGAAACTATGTGTCGGGCGTTACATGTGGAGACCACCTACCAGACTGTTGATTAGGCCCTGCATAGAGTGCCACGATACCTGTGTTGTCCGCTAGACTTTATCTACCATGTCTAGATCCGATGATCCACTCCAGCCGCTGATTAAAGATCCTTATGCTCAGGTGACAACGCCTATCCCTTCGATCTCTCAGCGACATCTCCCCCGTTTTCGCGGCCAGTCTCATCGCAAGAATATGTCCCAAGCGTTTATTACAGGCGCCACCCTTTATCACGATATCCGCCCGTCCTATCCCATTGAAGTTCTCGACCTCATTGGCAAAGCAGATAAAGTCCTCGACATAGGAGCTGGAACGGGAAAATTCACCGAGCTTTTAGCTCAAGACTCTAGATTCCAGCAGATTTATGCGCTCGAACCCAGCGCCGATATGGCACGTAGTTTTACTCGCGCCCTACCCCAGATTCCAATTCTCAGGGCGAACGCAGAGGAGATACCGTGTACCGAGGGCTCTTTCGACCTTATAACTGTTGCTCAAGCATGGCATTGGATGGATAATGAGCGGGCTAGTAAAGAACTCGCACGGATCTCGACGATTGATGCCTCAGTTCTTTTGGTGTGGAATACACTCGATGTCGATATCCCGTGGGTGCATCGGCTCAGCCGCATTATGCACTCAGGCGATACGCTCAAGCGCGGCTTCGTCCCCCAGGTCGCTCCGCCTTGGCTCATTGTCGAGGACTACCGCGGTTCTTGGGATCAGATCATCTACCCTCCACAACTCCTAGAGTTAGCCCAGACCCGCTCCTACTGGCTGCGGGCTCGTGACAAGGATCGCGAACGCCTCACAAAAAATTTGACGTGGTATCTCTTCGAAAAACTTGAATTAGATCCTGCCCGTCCGCTCGCGCTGCCCTATAGGGTTGATGCTTTCCTTTTGCAGAAAGCCCGCTGAGATGAGCAGAAGATAGAAGAATGCTGTGATCCAGAAATCTCTTGGATCACAGCATTTTTTAGGACTTACGTCCGCGGCGTTCTCTCACTCGCACCGCTATGCGAACTGGCGAACCCTCGAAACCGAAGGACTCTCGGAATTTTCGCTCCAAATAGCGTCGGTAACCAGCATCGAGGAAGCCTGTTGTAAAAAGCACAATTACTGGTGGCCTCGTGGACGCCTGGGTGGCGAAAAGTACCCGGGGCACTCGTCCGCCCTTCATAGGAGGCGGATTTTGCGCAATGACTTGCCGCAACCAGTTATTGAGCTGCCCCGTCGTTACTCGCTGGTCCCAGCTTTCGAGAGCCTTGATCATATACGGCTCCAAGCGGTTGAGTGCGCGACCGGTTTCCGCTGAAATATTGATTCGCGTCACCCATGGTATATGGGCTAGCTGCTGATCGATTTCGCGGTCGAGCTCCCACCGGCGGTCATCGGTCATGAGATCCCACTTATTAAAAGCGAGCACCAATGCCTTTCCCGATTCCAAAATCATATTGAGTACCCGCTGATCCTGCTCACTAACGGGCTCGGAGGAATCAATCATCATCACGCAAACTTCGGCTGCATCGATTGCGGCCCGGGTGCGTAGAGATGCGTAGTACTCGTGGCCCTGGGCATTTTTCACTTTTTTACGCAGTCCAGCAGTATCGACAAAGCGCCAGGTTTGCTGGTCGAGGTGCACGATGGAATCCACTGGGTCGACGGTGGTGCCGGCGATATTATCTACCACCGAGCGTTCTTCACCAGAGATCTTATTCAACAACGAGGACTTACCGACATTCGGTTTACCGACCAAGGCTACACGCCGCGGTCCTTCGGTAATCGAGGAATGTCGAGGTTCCTCTGGGAATAAACGTAAAATTTCCTCCAGCACGTCGGCACCACCTCGGCCGTGGAGGGCAGAAACTGGCCACGGATCCCCAAGACCGAGAGCATAGAACTCAGCCATATCGGCGTATTGGTTATCGGAATCAAATTTATTGGCTACGAGGATAACGGGTACATCGGAGCGCTGCAGTTTTCGCGCCATGACACTATCGGTCTCGGTGATGCCCACCTTCGTGTCCACCACCATAACTATCACATCGGCCGTGGACATGGCTACTTCTGCTTGACGCGCGATTGCGCTGTGGATGCCCTTGGTATTTGGATCCCAGCCGCCAGTATCCTGGACCCAGAAGCGACTTCCGCCCCAATCGGCAATATAGGATATGCGATCGCGCGTGACCCCGGGATGGTCCTCGACCACAGCTTCACGGCGCCCTAAGAAACGATTAACGAGCGAAGATTTTCCCACATTGGGTCGGCCTACAATGGCAACGGTGCACAGTTTTTCGGAGATTGTATCATCGCGTTCGAAGCCGAAGGCACGCTCAACCTCTTCCCAATCCTGCTCGGAATAATCGTCGCCGAAATCGGGATCAGAGAACTCCGTTTCATCGAACTCTTCACCAAGGAATTTTGGGTCGTCATAGTCGAAGTCTTGAGCGTCAAAATCTCGGGCGGCATAGCCACCGCCCACGACCTCGATGTCTTCTTCTTCGTAGGCTTGATCGGCTGGAATCTCACCGTGACGTGTGGGATAGACAAATACTGTTTCTTCTTCTGTCTCGTGCTGATTTTTATTCGTCATGGGTGTTCTCCTTAGCCGCAGTTGTATTGTCAACGAGTTCGGTCACCACGGCAACGACCTCGTTAAGTGATAGATGTGAGGAATCGACCACGTGAGCGTCCTTAGCCGGTACGAGGGGACTAAGCGACCGCGTGGAATCTAGCTCATCGCGCCGCTGTACGGCAGCGAGAATTGCATCAAACTCCGCCTCGCGGCCTGATCGAAGTTCTTGGTCAAGACGGCGCTGAGCTCGCACTTCAGCAGAAGCTGTGAGAAAGATCTTCACCTGGGCCTGAGGAAGGACAACCGTGCCAATATCGCGCCCATCAACTACGCAGCGCTGGGCTTTTAGCGCCAAATCGCGCTGCAAGCCCACAAGGTTATCGCGCACTTCTTTTACCGATGATACTGCCGAGACTGCCTGGGTTACCGCAGTGCCACGTATCTCCTCTGAAACGTCCTCGCCACCAAGAATCACCTCTGTGGCTAGTGGATCCTCGTTAACGTCGAGTGGCAGATTGGTAGTTGCTGTGGCAACAGCGGTGGCATCCTGAGGGTCGATACCCAGGCGTAGAATATGCAAGGTCGCTACTCGATACATGGCGCCTGTGTCGAGATAGTGCGCGTGATAACGCTGGGCAACCAGCCGGCACACCGTAGACTTTCCAGCCCCCGAAGGTCCATCGACGGCAATGATCAGTTGATCAGCCATTACATGTCCACCACCTTATACAGGCTGGTTAATTCCGAGGTATTGAGGGCCCTCAGCGTGCCAGGCTTTTGCTCGCCCAACTGGATATTATGCAGCTTGGTGCGTACCAGAGCCTGCACGGGGAAGCCAGCTTCCTTCAGCATGCGACGCACTATGTGCTTACGTCCCTCGTGGATCTCCAGCCGAATCAGGGATTTACCTTGGTAGGTGTCAACAATCTGAACGTGATCGGCGCGTGCGGGCCCATCATCAAGCTCGATTCCCTTGAGTAAGGTACGAACCAAGTTGCGGTCGGCTTCGCCAAGTACCGTGGCGAGGTAAGTTTTCGAGACCTTGTAGCTGGGGTGCATGAGGCGGTTGGCTAGTTCTCCATCGTTGGTAAGAAGAATGAGCCCCTCCGTCGCCGCATCGAGCCGACCTACGTGAAAGAGGCGTTGGCCAGCGCTGACGCGTTCAGAAACAAGATCTCCAATACAGGGACGACCCATATCATCACTCATCGTGGAGTGCACGCCTCGGGGCTTATTCAAGACGAAGTACTGATAGTTTTCGTTAACATTGACCCGCACCCCATCCACCCGTATGAGATCGTTCTGCGGATCAACTCGCAGTCCCTGTTCCTGCACGATCTTTCCGTTAACTTCTACACGGGCTTGATCAATGAGCACTTCCGCGTGACGACGGGATGCTACGCCCGCTTGCGCAAGCACCTTTTGGAGACGAATCCCCTCACTACGGTGAACTGGCCCCCTGTCGAATGCGGTTTTATGCTGGTGCCGCGCTGGCTTTGCATTGGAGATATAGAGCTTGTCATCGCTTGATCGCGATGGCTTGCGTCGCGATCCCGATCCTCCGCGGCCTGATTGTTGTGCACCACTTCGTTTCGAACGTGGTTTTCCCGGTGTGCCATCCCGGCGAGCGGTTGGAGACATATGTCGCCTACTTTCAGTACAAGTGTCAAATAACATTCCCACCCTAGTCTACTGCCACGGGTAATACCACCTCCCACAGTAAAGCTCGAGTCTTAGGGTTGATCGAACTCGTCAATACTATCGATATCAGGGAGCAGAGGTGCTAGAGCTGGCAATTCTTCGAGCGACTCAATGCCCAGCAGCTCGAGAAAAAGAGCCGTGGTTTCATACTGCTGGGCGCCAGTGATCGCCTTCGTTTCAGCCTCGCGTATTAAACCGCGCAGGGTGAGTGTGCGTACGACCCCGTCGACGTTGACTCCCCGAATGGCAGCGATCTGCGCACGAGCTACGGGCTGGCGATAAGCGATAATCGCGAGGGTCTCCATCGCCGCCCGTGATAGTTTCGATTGCGAACCGTACAGCAGAAATTTTTCCACCCACTCGGCATTCTCACGACGAGTATAAAGCCTCCACCCCTCCGAGCTTTCCCTCAAGTCGAAACCACTACCACGTTGATGAAATTCCGCGCTAATCTCTTTGAGTGTGGCGCTGACGTGGCTTTCAGGTTGCGCTAGTGCGGCCGCGAGAGCTCCCGCAGTTATCGGGGAGTCAGAGACGAGCAAGATGGATTCGATCTGTGATCGCAGAGCGGATAGCGGATTCATTTTATCGTCCTTACCGCTCGCTCGAATCGTCCCACGTTGAATTGCGGAGTTCGATGCCCCGGACGATACCTAGAATCTGTTGGTCGACGTCGTAGAGGACCTCGTCCAGGATAACCGGATCAACCTTGGTTTCATTACGGGCGGCCAAAAGTTCCTGCTGCGCTGCTCGTAGCGCCTCAAGGTTGATCTGAGCCATTTGGGTAGCTTCTTTGCGGGCGTGATCCCTGAGAGTCTTTGGGTCCACCACTGCATCGTCCTCGTAATGAATAAATTCTTCAAAGCGCTGCATGACAAGCTCAAGACGATCTTGCGGTAGATCTTTAGCGTGAGCGTCGATGACCCCTCGGGCAGCTTTGCGGGCACGACTGGCGAGCTCGGTGCGGGTTCGGTCGCCAAAAGCATCGGGATCTGCGTCTAAGTTGAGCTTTTTCATGAGTGCGGGAAGCGCTAGGCCCGGGATCACCATGGTCATAATTAAAACCACAAGGACGATGACGGGGAGCTCATGATAGAGCTTAAAATAGGTTGACGATGGAATGGACAAGACAAGGGTGAGAGTTACCAGCCCGCGCATACCAGCAAAAGTCAGAAGAAGAACTTCCTGGAGGCGCAGGGGCGAGGCAGTCTTACGTTTACCAGTGGTATTGAACCTATAAATAACTAAGAGAAAACTCATTCTCACGACAATGGCGACAACCGAGAGCGCCACTCCCACGAGTACCGCTTCGAGCAGTCCCGAGCCCATCTCTGAGATAGCTCGGCGGACGGTGGTGCCAATGAGACCGAAGGCTACACCGGTGAAAAGAAACTCCACCGTTTGCCAAAAAGATGTACCCGAGAGTCGGTCTTGAGCATTGATTTCAACTTTGGAATTGTATTCCACTGCAGCTACCACAATCGCTACCACCCCAGATGCCCCGAGCGCATCCGCGACCAGGTAGGTGGCAAACGGTATGGTCCAGGTGAGCGCGTTTCGAGCAGTGGAAGATTGCACCCAGCTTACGAATTTTGCCGAGGAGAATCCAATCATCAACCCAACAATGACGGCAACGCCGGCTCCGTATATAAATGCAAGAATTGGTTCCCACCAGCTCGGGGATTTCTTCTCCACAATCACCGACAGCGCCATAGAAAAGATCATGATCGAAGCGGCGTCATTAAAGAGCCCTTCATTCTGCAGGGTATTACTGATGCGGTAGGGAACGCCGGCGGGTTTGGCTACGGCATCTACAGCTACCGGATCCGTGGGAGCGATCGCGGCACCAATCATCATAGCGCCGGCCAAGGATAGACTCGGGATAAGAGCATACGCGCTTATCCCGATTGCGACTGAGGAGACAACAGTGAGCACCACCGCCAGTAGGGCGATTTCTAACCACTGGCGTCTGACCATCCCCCAACTTGAGCGCCTAGCCAAGGCCCACAGGAGCGGCGGGATGAAAATCGGCAGAATGAGATCCGGTGGAATCTCTACGGTTGGTATGCCGGGAAAGAGAATAGCTGCGCCTGTGACGACGGTCAAGAGGGCGGGCCATGGTAGGCCTGTGCGTTCGCCGATGGCCACCATCACCACCGTGGCCCCGATTAGCGCGATGACCGCGATCATAATGAGCACAGACCAATCCTTTCCCGACAATGTTTTTTTGAAGGCTTTTAGTGTCCTCTACTTTTCCAGACTTTGGCCATTCTACAAATCGGTGTCCCAACTATCAGGCAACCGAATCAACCCCGGAGGGATCGTCCCATCGATCTGACCCATCGCTGATGGTAGAACTCCTAAGAGTGGGACCCCGCACTGAATGGGGAGTTCCTCGAGATTCAATCGGGTAGCTAGATCAGGATGAGGGGCTAGTTCGCCTCCAATCAAACCGCACACGTCTAGGCCGCGTAGCCTCGCCACCTCAACGGTGAGTTCAGCGAGGTTGAGAGAACCAAGTCCTAAGCTAGTGACCACCACCACTTTGGCATTGAGCGCTGCGATGAGGTCAGCGAAGGACTCAGTGTCGTTGTAGCGCACCAGCAAACCGCCCGCCCCTTCTACGAGGATCACTCCTGGATGCCCGAGTTCTATAGTGGAGATATGATGGGCCATTTCGGCAACGCTTAGAGCGGGTTGCCCGGCGCGCCGGGCCGCTAGATGTGGAGAAAGTGGCTCTGGATAGCGAATACACTCCACTGCTTTCACTCCGCTAAGCTGCGCGATGGTGAAAATATCGCCCGATCCTTCGGGCTCCCCGGTTTGGACGGGTTTTACCACTCGGACGTCATAGCCCGCATGTCGATATTCGACGGCGAGTGCAGCGGTGGCAATGGTTTTGCCGACCCCAGTGTTGGTTCCTGTGATGGCAAGGATATTCATGTTATTCCCGTCATTTCTTAGTGAGGTAGGTCTTGCGGTAGCGCTGATTTTCGTTGTAGACCAACGCGTCGATGGCAGAGGTGATCTTTGCTATTTCTGCTTCGGTCGCGATATAGGGCGGCATTGTGTAGACCAGCGTGCCGAATGGTCTCAGCCATACCCCGTGGCTAACGGCGATAGCGGTGGCTTCAGCCATGTCAACTGGTGCCTTGAGTTCGACAACACCAATGGCTCCCAAAACCCTGATATCTGCAACGATGTCGTATCTCTCGAGTGGCTGAAGCTGGATCTGAAGCTGGTGTTCAATGCGCTGTACTGCCTCTGTCCACGACGATTCCGCAATCATATGTATTGCTTCTTTCGCTACGGCGCAGGCTAAGGGATTCGCCATAAAAGTAGGGCCGTGCATCAGCGCCCCTCCACCCTGGGGACTTGAGATGACCTGGGCTATCGCCGAGGTGGTGATCGTTGCTGCTAGACTCATGAATCCTCCCGTGAGAGCCTTTCCCAAACAGATAATATCGGGCACAATTCCGGCGCTAAGGGTGGCAAAGAGCGTGCCGGTTCGTCCGAAGCCGGTAGCGATCTCATCGGCGATCATGACGAGCTCGTGGCGGTCGCAAATTTTTCGGACACCATGGACAACCTCGTCGTCATGAAAACGCATGCCTCCTGCGCCTTGCACCCTGGGCTCGATGATGATTCCAGCCACCGAATTATCGAGCAGCGACTCTAGTTTGTCGAGATACTCGGCTATCTCCTGTGAGTCTGAGCCGCGCGGTGGTGGTGGCGGTGCGAATATATGCTCGGCGATGATCCTCTTCCACATGGAATGCATGCCATTATCGGGATCACATACTGACATCGCCGCAAAGGTGTCCCCGTGGTAACCGCGGCGCCATGTGAGGAAACGATGGCGCTCTGGGTGGTTTTTACCGCGCTGATATTGCAATGCCATTTTCATGGCTACTTCCACAGCGACCGAACCAGAATCGCAGAAGAATACCTTTTCGAGACCCGGGTCTTTTAAAGGGCACGAACGAGATAGGAGTTTCACCAAGCTGGCGGCGCAGTCGATAGCTGGTTCGTGACTGAGACCTCCGAACATGACGTGGCTCATCCGAGAGATTTGGGTAGTGGCTGCGCTGACGAGTCTGGGGTGGTTATGTCCGTGGGCTACGGCCCACCACGAGCTCATGGCATCAATGAGCTGCTCCCCCGTTGCCAGGGAAATGATCGTTCCCGCGGCTGAGCTCACGATATATGGGTCTATGGGTGCGGGACTCGAACTATAGGGGTGCCAGAGATGGCGTTGGTCCTTCTCGATGAGGTGCGCAACAGTGGGTAGGTTCATATTTCCTCGATTCCTTGACTGCAACCTATCTTAAACACCGTTCAAGAATAAGAGCGAATATGCCACCTAAGGCTTGCTGATTGTGGATAATTTCAACTATGACCTCGATTAAACAGCGTTCAAGAACGAGTCCGCGTCATCCCCTAGCCACCGTGAGTGTGGTCAGCATTGAAGCCTGGGAGCGTTTCAGCTTCTACGGCATGCAAGCTATCCTCGCCTACTACCTGTACTACTCGGCCGGTGAGGGAGGACTAGGCATAGACAAGGCGCACGCGACTGCGCTCATAGGCGCCTACGGGGCTTTGGTCTATCTCTGTACCTTTGCGGGCGGATGGATATCCGATCATCTACTCGGTCCCGAAAAAACTCTCCTAGGCGGAGCAACCATATTGTGCCTGGGACACCTTATACTATCCCTCATCCACCCAGTACTAGGACTCGCCCTCGGGTTAAGTCTTATCGCCTTAGGTTCTGGATTGCTCAAAACCGCCGCTATCACCATCCTGGGCGCTGTATACAGTTCTGACTCAGACTCGGATCGCGAGGTAGGTTTTCAATTTTTTTATCTCGGTATTCAAGTCGCAGCGGTTCTCGGTCCTCTCCTAACGGGATGGCTCGCGCTGACATGGGGATTCCACCTTGGCTTCTTGGCAGCGGCTCTTCTTATGTTTATTGGTATGGGGATCTACCTTCTCCTGCGCACTCTCATGCTCACTCGTCTCAATAACGCTGCACGCACAAAGGTAATGTACCCCGCTCAACCCTACTCTCTTCGCACCGCGCTTCCAGTTATAGCTGGAGCTCTAGCTCTTCTCGCCGTCCTCGTCGGACTGGCTTCACGAGGAAGTATCAATCCACACCACCTTGCTGTGCTTCTGCTTGCAGCTACTGCCTCAGTGGCCGTGGTTCTCTTTGTTACCGTCCTGCGCTCAGCTCAGGTAAGCGAATCTGAGCGCACACAGGTGTGGAGGTTCGTTCCAATTTTTATAGCCTCGGTGTGCTTCTGGGCGATGATGAACCAAACTTATGGGGTTCTCGCAGTGTACTCCGATATTCGACTCAATCGCAGCTTCCTTGGGTTCATAGTGCCAGCAGCGTGGACCCAATCGCTCAACCCACTATTTGTTATCGTCTTCTCCGCTCCTGTGACCTATATATTCGCCCGACTCGGTAACCGAGCTCCCTCCTCTGCCAATAAACTATCCATCGGAGTCATGATCACAGCTCTGAGTTTTTTGGTTTTCATACCTCATGCGGGTGGTACGGCAAATAGCACCCCTCTCATCGCCGTGGTCTTTGCTATCTGGATCGCAGCTATGGGTGAACTTTTCTGCGGACCAATAGGGATGGCCGCGACCGCAGCTCACGCACCCAATGCTTTTCGCACTCAGTTCTCAGCGCTCTTTTTCCTTACCCTTGCTATAGGCACCGCCTTGGCGGGGACAATTTCGCGATTCTACGACCCCAGCAGTGCTGAGGCAGAGATTCGCTACTTCTTAGGCTGCGCAGTCACAGGTCTGGTCGTCGGCGCTCTGACATTAGTCGCAACGCGTTCTCAACCTAAAAGTCACTCGGCAAGTAAATAGTCCGGGTAGCCTCCGCGAAAGCGTCGGGCCCTAAAGACCCGATTCCGTCCTGCAGACTCCCCAAAAAAGGCACACCCGTACGCGCCACAGCATCCATCAGAATCAGGCGCGTCTTCAAATCAGCCCCAAGGGGAAGTTTGCCACCCAAAAGACCACCCACCGTAGCGCCACAAGCGGTAGCAAAATCGACGGCCCGCAAAGCTATCTTTACGGCCTGCTCATCCATTCCGGAAACTACGATGAGCGGGGCATTAAGATCCGCAGCGATATGGGCAATGGTCTTTGCCCCAAAGAGCTCAACATCGAGGCCACCGGAGCCCTCGACCACCACAGTCTTACCAGCATCGATTAGTTCGCGCACTGAGGCGATGGGATCGGGGTCTTGGGAAAAATCTTTGCCTTTAATCCCGGTGAGTCTCTCAATGGTGCCAATATCGGGGGTCCAAGCGCTCAACGCGGCAACCTTTGCAGGTATAACGTCTTCGCCGCGGTCCTTGAGTACCTTAACGATAGCGGCTGCTGCCGTTGTTTTGCCTACCCCAGAAGCTAGGCCCGAAACCACAAGTGCTGGCATTATCGTAGCCCCTCTTTCCTGTACCCCTCTTATAGTAACTGTCTGCACGCCTGAATCAATGTCGCTGCTCATTCCCACGTACTGGCCGCCACCACTGCGGGATCAACATCCAGCCCAGTCCAGGAAATCCGCAGATCTTCTAGCGGCTCGTCCTGCTCCATGAGGATGGCACGTGCCTTGTACAACTCCAAAAGCGCAAGAAACCTACCCACCACTATGATGCTGCGGGAATCGGCAAAAGTAGAAAAGTTAACCCACTGGTGTGGGCCATACTCGTGCAAGATCTGAAGAACCGTGCCTGCTTGCTCAGGTACTGAAACGCTCACATGGTGAATATGCGCTGTAGCGACCTCCTCAGCAGGTTTCGGCCGGAATACACTTGCCGCGAACTCCGCGAAGCTCTCCCTCGTATGACCTAGGTTGACTGGTGCTAAGAGATCGACGAATTGAGGATCCATACTCAGGGCATGGGGATAAGACAACTGGGCTTGGCGCTGCCACTGCCGCAATTCTTCGGCTACCTTCTGATAGGCCTGATATTGCAGTAAGCGAGCAAATAAAAGATCTCTAAGCTCGAGGTATTCAATATCTTCTTCCACCTGACCACGCGGCAGTAGTCGAGCTGCCTTGAGATCCAGGAGGGTCGCCGCAACAACTAGAAATTCGGTGACCTCATCGAGACCAGAAAATTCACCGAGCTGCTTGGTGTACTCTACAAAATCATCTGTCACTGTGGCCAAAGCGATATCGGTAATATCCATCTTCTTGGCGCTAATGAGCTGCAGAAGCAAATCAAAGGGGCCTTCGAAGTTATTTAACACTATGCGGAAGCCAGTAATCTCAGGCTGCACCGCACGATGCGGAATTGTAGGCATTTAACCGTGTGTGCGCTCGATAACCTCACGAGCCAATTGGCGGTATTGGGCAGCGCCAGCCGACGATGGAGCCCACGTGGTGATCGGTTCTCCAGCAACAGATGTCTCAGGGAAGCGCACCGTGCGAGTAATCACCGTGTCAAATACCTTGTCGTCAAATACTTCCACCACTCGCGACATCACTTCTCTCGCATGGGTGGTGCGCCGATCAAACATTGTGACCAAGATACCAACAATATCCAGATCGAAATTGAGACGATCACGAACTTTTTCCACAGTGTCAGTTAATAAAGCTAGACCGCGGAGGGAAAAATACTCGCACTCCATGGGAATGATGACCCCGTGGGAACAGGCCAAGGCATTGACAGTCAGTAATCCTAGGGAGGGCTGACAATCAAGGAGAATATAGTCGTAATCTTTCATGACCGGCCTGAGCGCACGAGCTAGGGTTTGCTCGCGGCCAACCTCGTTGACCAACTGAATTTCAGCAGCAGAGAGATCAATATTTGCGGGCACTAGATCAAGACCGGGTACCCCAGTTGAATGAATAGCGCCGTGGATGCTGACGCTGTGATCTACCAAAAGATTATACACGGTGAGATCCAACTCATCGTGAGGGACCCCCAGACCCGCGGATAGCGCTCCTTGCGGGTCGAGATCGACTAAGAGTACTCGACGTCCCGCCTCAGCAAGACAAGCGCCGAGATTGATGGTGGAGGTCGTTTTTCCCACGCCACCCTTTTGGTTACACATCGAGATAATAGTAGCTGGGCCGTGCTTGTCGAGCGCGGCCGGTTCTGGAATATGGCGTAATGGGCGTCCGGTGAGACCGACCGTGCGGTCCGGGGTCTGGAAAAGACCATTATCAGCCATCAATACATCCTTCTACGTCTGCCCACCGATTACTGCGCTTTCTTCCTATATGATAAATCACATGGTGGTTATTTTAGCGATTGCAGAAGGTGTTTTGCCACCATAAAGTATTACTTGAGACTTTTCTTCTGTGCAGTCGACCGTGGGTGAGAGCTGCTCCACACTCGCCGTAAGTCCTCCACAGTGACATGAGTATAGATCTGGGTAGTAGTGACCGAGGAGTGTCCCAAGAGTTCTTGCACCACTCGAATATCCGCCCCTGACTGCAACATATGGGTCGCGAAACTATGCCGTAGGGTATGCGGCGAAATATCTTTGTCAATTCCAGCCCGATTCGCGGCGTGTTTCAAGATCGCCCATGCCGACTGCCGAGATAAGGTACCTCCGCGTTTATTGAGAAAGAGAGCAGGGCCGCTGCCCCGGACCAAAGCCGGTCGCGCCCTGATGAGGTAGTGCTCAATCGCCTCGCGTGCCATCCTTCCGATAGGGACGATGCGTTCCTTACTGCCTTTGCCTTTTAGTTTCAGCATCCCAGTAGATTCGGAGATATCGTCAACCGAAAGTGCAACAACCTCACTAATACGGGCACCCGTTGCGTAGAGCAATTCCACGAGTGCGCGATCGCGAAGGTCGTATATGGAGGCGTATTCGCTGTGTGGAATAGCTTCAATGAGAGACTCAACCTCGGCGATGGAGAGTGTATCAGGCAGGTGACGTCCTTGAGCAGGCGGCGAGACTTCCGCCGCCACATCGGACTCGAGTAAACCTTCGAGAAAACAAAACTTGTGCAAACCCCGCACCACTGCCAACGCTCGCGCAACAGACGCAGCAGCTAGTGGCTTCGCAATCGCTCCGCTGCGCAAATCGTAGATATAAGCTTCGATATCGGCGGTGGTAACCTCGCTAAGATCACGGCGCTGTGCCGCGCTCAGCCACCCTAGATAGCGATCCACATCGCGGCGGTAGTTGCTGAGAGTGTGTGCACTCAGACCTCGCTCAACTGTTAGATAACTCAACCACTGCTGAGCGGCCTCAGCATTAGTGGTCACCTTGTGCGTCTTTCTTTTTCATATCACCGGTCAGGCCCATAGCTTGCCGACGCTGCGCCAGTTTCACTGGGCGTAGCGAAAATTCGCTCGTCTCAGATCTTAAGGCCTGACCAGTACTGCGCAGTCGCCACGCCGTCATGAGCCCTACTATAGCTATTGAATTGACGATCTCGCCTTTCATAATCATCTCAATAGCCTCGTTAAGATCAACCCACAGAACGCTCATATCGGCCTCTTCGTCGTGGGCTACAGGTTGAGATACGAGACTGAGCTCCTCAGCTTGATAGATGCGCACCGCCTCATCGCAAAAGCCGGGGCTGGTCACCGTATCACAGAGTAGCCCCCACCGGTTTGCTGACAGACCCGCTTCTTCAGCTAGTTCGCGACGTGCCCCCTCAAGGGGATCTTCCCCTGCGATATCTAACAGTCCAGCTGGTAGTTCCCATAGGCGCTGATCGACCGCTCGGCGGTACTGCTTTATGAGGAGAACGCGGTCATTGTCGAGCGCAACCACTGCTACTGCGCCGAAGTGCTCAACGACCTCACGATAAGCGAGTGTGTCACCTGGCATCATGACTTGATCGCGGCGCACCGCGATGATAGGGGCTTCAACCAGTAGTTCGGAGCCCACCACTGTAAACTGATGTGCAGTCATTATCCTATGCGCGGTGCTGGTGAAGCTGCGTCGGCACTAGCGGCTGCACCATATGCGCCAGAGGAACCACGCAGCTGCTCCTTCAGCGCTAGGACAGTCGCGATCTTGGCCCATGTTCGGTCGATGGAATCGACCGTTGAGACTGCAGAGCGCGTGCTCGGATTAGACCTTAGAACCCCAATTAAACCAGTGTCGCTCGCAGCGTGCACCCGGCCAGCCACAACCAGACCTCCCGCACGGGCATCAATAGCTTCGGCAAAAGCCGCCTGAGTAGTCACCGTGAAATTATCATCGGTAGAGCCAGGATTATCCCCCGTTAGGAGGACAGCGACGTGCGCTGGTGAGATGCTGCCGTCCTCATAATTAATAAAACCGGCCTCCTTAAGCGCACCCAAGACGATCGCGCGTTCCTCCGGGCTTGCTTGAGGCTTCTGCTCCTCAGTTCCCTCCCTAACGGGCTCGAACATCAGAGTCGATCCCAAGGACTCCCCTGCATGGGTGCCGGGATCAAGTTTATCGACACTCAGTTGAGCACCAGCGGGAAGAGTGAGAGTTACGGTGTTTTTTAAACTGTCAGCTCCAGCTTGATCAAAGAATTTCTCGGTGAAATAGATTGTGCCAGAATTACCAGCTCCGGCCTGATCCAGCAGGGCGCGCATTGCTTCCACATCGGCTTTATCGGCTTCGGCAGTAGCTAGTATCAGGACTCCGCGATCAATAAGTGCTTCTCGCACCGCTGCGGCTGAGATATTGTCGATAATGGCATCGGCACTCTTCGATTGAGCCTGAGCTATAGCGACATCCTCACGTGCAGCATCCCGTTCGGCTGCAATGGAACCTACCCGTATTGCACTGCCTGCTGGGAGATGGGGGGCCAATATATAGGTACCCAGGCAGACTCCGCCTGCAAGACCCAACCAGATACCAGTTAAAACAGCGTGTCCGCGACCAGTTTTCATCTCTACTGTCCTTTCACGAGGTTTTGGAAGGAAAGGGCGATATTATTCCATGTGTTTACGAGATTATCCGTAAAGGACGCATCACCGCCGAATCCTGCGATCACAATGACAGTAGCTGCGAAAACGAGAAACGCCAGCAGAGCCCACAACCAGCCCAAACGCGAGCCACCACTGACCGAGTACAGACTCGATATCGCCGTAGCGTCGACAAGCTTGGGTCCCAATTTGGCGCGCGTTAATAACTGAGCGGGATTGGCGCTGGCAGCTTGGGCAAAAAGCCCATCAAGACTAAACGAGGAACCGGCGCTCACCACGAGCTCTGCGCCGTGATAATCGGCCAGAAGAAGAGCGAGATCAGTAGAGCTATCCACAGCGGAGGGGAAGGTCATTGCACCGATACCGAGGTCTTGTATCCGCTCTAGACCAACTGCATGCCCGTCAGGATCAGCTGGCAAAATAACCCGCGCTCCGCAGCGCAGCGCCTCGTTACCCACGACCAGTGGATCGCCAACTATATATTCCGGGGTATATCCATGGTTGACCAAAATATCCGCGGCTTGATCGACAGCGATAATAACCGGCTCATATTCTCGGATAAAGAACTTCAGGCTAGCTAGTTGCTCTGCGGCCCCTATGCCAGGGCTGACAACGAGAGCTTTTCGCCCCCACATCTCGCGCCCCACCTCGGGTATACCCAAACCATCAATCAGCAAAGGGGATTCGGAATTGATAAATTCGATGGTATTACCAAAGTAGGCATTCATAGAGTCCAGCAAATTCTGCTGCGCATCGGCGAAAAGCACACTAGCTGCAGTCATAGTCATAGGAACGCCGGCTGCGATGAGCCGCTCACCGTAATATAATTTGCCGTCATCGGTGAGACGTGCCTTCTTGCCATCTTTAAGATTCTCCCAGATTCCGGCTCCAGTAGCTTCCACCAGCATAATTCCGCTGTCGAGCAATAACTGCGGGCCGAAGTTAGGAATCGCGCCTGTACTGAAACGCTGGGAATTGATAACCGCAGCTGGTTTCACATCGATGAGACGCTGCGCCAAGCTGCGAGAGATATCAGCGACATCGATAACCGCGATATCACCCTCACGCAAGCGCTTAAAACCCTTGCCGTGGATGGATAGATCGCGTGTAGCTCCCTGGAGTCCGGGAAGGTCTGAGGAATGAGAGAATAAACCCATGCGCTCAATCTTTGCTCTTTTCGATGCCCAATAGGGTGAGCCACGCAGCAAAAAGTCCTAAAAATTCCCTTGATGCTTCTCTAGCGCATCATGCGCACTTCATCTTGGGCCTTTTCGAGTAGCTCACGAGCATGGGCACGCCCAGTGGCGGTATCTTCAAGTCCCGCGAGCATTCGCGCCAGTTCTTCTATACGCTGATTATGATCGAGGGAGGAAATACCGGAGACAATTGAGGCCTCGCCTACTTCTTTCGACACGTGGATATGGGTGTCAGCATAGGCTGCTACCTGGGGTAGGTGAGTCACGACGATCACTTGGTGATGGGTAGCCAAGCGGGCGAGTCGACGGCCAATCTCGACTGCAGCACGACCTCCGACTCCGGCATCGACCTCGTCGAAAACTAATGTGGTACCGTGCGAGCTCGCTGCCAGGATGACTTCAAGAGCCAGCATGACGCGAGATAGTTCACCACCCGAGGCTGACGACGCCAAGGGGCGGGGTTCGGCCGCGCTATTAGCTGCAAGTAAAAATTCCGCCTCATCGATCCCCGTCTTGCCTGGTTCTATACGCCTCATCTGCACACTGAAAACCGCCTTAGACATGGCTAGACCGTGGAGCTCATTGCTTACCTGCTTGCTTAAAGTTGCAGCTGCCTTTACGCGCTTGTGGGACAGCTTTTTCGCTGCCTCCAGCATCTTTTGCTCGGCAATACGGGTGTCTTCTCTGAGCGCGTCTAAGGCGTCAGGGGAAATATTGATAGTCTGACGCTTCGCTTCCGCTTTAGCCAACCATTTCAGCACTCCGGTAATGTCGGGCGCATATTTTCGGGTCAGTGCTTTTAAATCCTGCTGACGCTTCAGCAGATTGTCCAACTCCTGGTCGTCGGTTGGTAGAGCACTCAGGTACGAACCTAACTCCGCCGAGATATCGCTCAGCGAGCCTGTCATATCCCGCAACCTCGACCCCAATTCGTTAAGAACTGGATCAGAACTGGAATTCAAATATGTGTGCGCTCGCCCGAGCAGATCCGAGGCACCTTGGACTTCCTCAGTATCAAACTGGGAGAATTCTCCAGAGCCGTCGATCGCTGACAGTGCCCCAACAGTATGCTCTCTGAGTTCGTCTACGTCTTGTAAACGCCTAATTTTCTCGAGAATGTCTTGATCTTCATGAGGGCTCGGATCAATGGCTCTGATCTCTTCAATAGCAAAGTCGAGCCGATCAGCCTCTTGAGCTAATTCGCGCCGCGACTCAGTGCGCATTTTAAGATCCGCTTTGAGACGGGACCATTGTTTGTACTTTTCAGCATACTCGTCGGCCGCCTTCTGGATGGCTGGATCTAACCTGTCGATCGCCTCGAGCTGTCGTTCGGGAGCAAGCAGTCTTAATTGGTCGTTTTGGCCATGAATGGTGAGGATATTAGCGCTAAAATCCGAAATATTGGCAGCTGGAACTGCTCGGCCTCCTAGATATGCTCGAGAACGACCAGCAGCGCTCACTGTTCGGGTTACTATAAATTCGCCATTTTCATCGCTTGTCCCTCCAGCTGTGTCAACCACGCGCTGAGCCTGCTCGCAGATAGACTCTTCAATCCCAGCGAGGCTGAAATGTCCTTCTACCGCAGCCTGCTTGGAACCGGTACGCACTCGGCTCGCATCGGCTCGACCACCCGTGAGCAGGCGCAGGCCGGTAACGAGCATAGTCTTGCCAGCTCCTGTTTCTCCGGTGAGAACGGTGAGCCCTGAGCTTAGCTCCACTGAGGCTTTGGGAATGACACCGAGATTTTCAATACTGATATCCGCGAGCATATAACTATCCTACCGAGAATTCGCACATATATGCGATTATGATCATCGTGTTTGAATGGGGCCACGCCACCCTTGAGTGGGTAGCTTCAACTTGCTCACTAAACGATCGGTAAAGGGACGATCATCCAACCGTACCCACTGGATGCCTTGTTGACCGCGTCTGATTTCAACACGGAATCCCGGGGGTAATTCAATGGTGCGGAATCCGTCCATCACGGCGTAGGCGGGATGGCTTGATGCACTCGATTCAATTGCGACCGTCGACCCTGGGGCCACCACCAGTGGTTTTGTGAATAGCGCGTGGGCGTTATTGGGTACAACAAGGATGGCATCAAGTTCCGGCCAAAGCACTGGGCCACCGGCTGAAAATGCATAGGCGGTTGAACCAGTGGGGGTAGAAACGATGATTCCATCGCAGCCATAAGAACTAACCGGCCGCCCGTCAATATCAAGGATGGCGTCGAGTACCCCAGTTCGAGTTTGGTTCTCAACGCTGAGCTCATTAAGAGCCCAGCCGGAACCGAGAGGTTCACCTGCCGGGCCCAGAGCCGAGATATTGAGGGTCATTCGCTCTTCAATCCGGTAATCTCCGGAGATGACCCTTAGGACTGCTTCTTCTAGCGAGTCTTTTTCCCACTCTGCGAGGAAGCCGATATGGCCTAAATTGATGCCTAGAACTGGCAATTGAGCGAAATAAGCGAGATCAGCAGCCCGCAAGAACGTGCCATCGCCACCCGTAACGAAGACGAGGTCAATGCCTTCCACAGCGCCGGGACCGTGAGTAACACTGGGAAATTTCCTGAGAACAGGGTGACTGGCAATGGTTTTATTCTCGGGGTTAATGAGAATCCTGACAGCTATTCCTGCCTCACGCATCATACGCGCTGCAACAGCAGCAGAGTTGATATTGGCGGCACGGCCGGCGTGGGGTACGAGGAGTACACTAGTGGGCTGGTGGGTCACTGTGGCCCCTCTAATACGGCTTGCTGAACCATCGTTGTTATCTCGTCTTCCGATCGCAGGTGTGCGGCTCCATCTTTGCGTAGCCACAAGAAATACTCTACATTTCCTGATGGTCCAGGTAGTGGCGATGCCACGACGGCGTTTACCGAGCACCCTACACTTTGAGCAAATAACGCGATATCGCGGGTAACCTCTGCTCGCAGCTCTCTACTGCGCACTACGCCGCCGTTCCCTAGTCGTTCTTTACCGACCTCAAATTGGGGCTTGACCATAGGAAGTAAATCTGCGCCCATAGTTAAGCACTCAATAATGGGGGGTAGTGTGAGAGTGAGGGAAATAAAAGAAAGATCTCCTACCATTGCCTCGCAGAGACCTCCACACATCTCGGGTGTGAGGTGTCGAATATTCGTGCGATCTAAAACTCGCACGCGAGCGTCATTTTGCAAGCGCCACACGAGTTGTCCGTACCCTACGTCGCAGGCCACAACTTCGGCGGCGCCCCGACGCAGCACCACGTCGGTGAACCCTCCGGTGGAGGCTCCAGCGTCGAGAACCTTTTTCCCTTTAAGATCGAGGCCTAAAGGCTCGAAAGCTTCTAATGCCCCGAGCAGCTTATGGGCTCCGCGCGAAGCCCAGGTATCCAACTGACTGCCGACGACTCGAATCGAGATATCGGGGTCGACCTGAGTTGCCGGTTTGAGTGCGAGTATTCCCGCCACAAAGACGCGCTGTTCGCGAATCATGTCGACGGCATGCTCGCGCGATCGAGCGATTTTCCTCCGGACGAGCTCTGCATCTAAACGTTTTCTGTTTACGGCCACGAGTTCTCGCCCCCTTATTGCAAGGCCCGATGAAGTAATTCATGGGCGGCGTTTAAGACTTCGTACTCATCATCTAGGCTAGCAGTAGGACGAGCCAAAACGTCGACAACCGTGCGCTTGAGTTCATTGGGGTCGATTGAGGTGCTCTCCGGACCGGGTTTTGGCATCTTCGCTATTGCCACTGATCCACTGCCTTGGCTGCGCTCTCACCCTTGACACTTATACTTCCAGAGAAGGCTGACTCTTGGTGCCAGGCGAGTTGAAGGACAGTACGCAACGCTTGATCAGGACGCGACTCAGAATCTCCACCGGACAGCACGATATGATCACCGTCCCAATGGGCCACGAAACCGCCTTGCGCCCCTGGCTTCAGCGTTTCCAGCGGTTGCCGGACGTCGCTGAAATCCCGAGCGATATATGTAGGGCGCTCGTGCTGAGGTGCTCGCAGAAGTGCGAAATGTTTAGAGACGCCAGTAAGTACGTGGAGAGTGTCAAAACCCGCAGCCACTCCGCCAGCGATATCGGTATTGAGGCGATCGCCTACGCCCAAAGGACGCTTAGATGAGAGCTTGGCCGCGGCGGAATAGAACATAGCAGGCTCCGGCTTGCCCGCGGACGTGGGAGCGATGCCAGTCGCGTGAACGACGGCTTGGATCATCGATCCATTACCCACCATCAGCCCCCGCTCCATGGGGAGGGTCGAGTCCAAATTGGAAGCAAAATACTTAGCGCCCTGTGCGATTGCTAAGGCCGCTTCGGATAATTGAGCCCAACCAGTTTGAGGATTGTGGCCGTGCAGGACGGCTTTAGGGTTATCGTCGGCGGAATCGACAACTATATATCCAGCTGTGGTGGCCAAGTCCTTGAAGGAATCCGTTCCCAACACATAAACGGAATCACCAGGTTGTAGGTGATCAGCCGCCATCTCCACCGCTGCTTGGGCGGAGGTAAGAATCTGCTCCGTACCCGTGGGAACACCCATCTTAGAAAGCAGGGAGGCAACCGTACTGGGGTGCCTGGAGGCGTTGTTCGTAATATACATAACCGGCACTGTGGTCTCGTTGATCACATTCTCAACATAAGGGAGAAGCCTACCGCCCTCCCAGACGGTTCCGTCCAGGTCGAGCAGTAGGCTGTCGTAATGATCGAGGGCGCATTTCGTCATGCGCACTATATTACTAGGATAGCTCTCGCAATCTCTCATCGGCATCGAGAAGACGATCGACATCTTGTTTATCGGCGTGGCTGAACCACTCTATCGCTTCCTCGGTACGTCCCACCTGAGCTAAAGCATCGGCATAGGCATAGGACAGACGGGCATAGGCAGGGTCGATCTGTCGCGGATCGGGATTTTCCTGTTGCAAGGTTGTGACAGCAGAATCAATCTGACCGAGATCGCTACGAGCTCCGGCTACCACGATGGCGAGCTCAATCTGGGAAGCCCGATCCAACCCCTCATGCTCCTCGCGTGCCAGCTCAATTGCTTTAGCTGGACGCCCCAGTCCGCGCTCGCAATCTGCCATAACTGCGACCAATCCGGGTCCGGCTGACATCCGTCGTGCCGCACGAAGCTCAGACAGGGCTTCCTTCCACTCGCCGGCATGATAGGCAACTATGCCGCAGGTTTCCCGCACGACCGCGATTCGACCCGCCCGATCTTTAGCTGCGCGGGCGTGAGATAGCGCCAATTTGGGGTCATCTGCGAGCCATGTGACGGCCATAACCAAGTGCTTGGCCACAGCATCTGCGTTATCTTTCGATAGCACCTTGAGATCTTGCACAATCATTGGGTCCAGAACGGACGTGTCAAGGTCGCTGGGGATCTGCGGCTCATTGATGCGCTTATTAATGCGCTCCTCGCGATAGCCGGGGCGCTGCGCGTGAAAACTCCGCTTCTCAGGGCGAGAGGCGCCTGCGCGATTAGCGTGACGACGATCGCCGCCACCACGCCTATCATCCTCGCTGTGCCTATCACCGCCGCGGTCTCGACGGTCATTACTCCGGCGGCGTTCGTCGTCTCGACCGCGCCTATCCTCGTCACGGGGCCTACCTCGCCCCTCTTCGTCGCGTGACCATCTGCGCTGCGGAGTGCTCCGACGCGGCGCTCCACTGCGATGGCCGTTGTCTTGTCGACCAGATCCGGGCCTCCGGGAGTTTCTTGAAGAGTCATTGTGTTGAGTCATGATATCCATTTTCTACATACAAAAAGCGTGACGTATTGAATATTAAGGGCTATTCCTTAGCATTCAACACGTCACGCTTTCTATTGTTCACTGTTAAGTTTTAGGTCGGCGGTGACTTACTCTCCCACAAACTCCCGTTTGCAGTACCATCAGCGCTACCAGGCTTAGCTTCCGGGTTCGGAATGGGACCGGGCGTACCCCTGACGCAATAACCACCGAC
>NZ_JANUXZ010000011.1 GCF_024834055.1 Corynebacterium sp. ES2730-CONJ | reverse complement strand
CGCTTCAACGATGCCGCTAGCACCTGCCAACACTCACACGACAAACTCATCGACCTCATCAACCTCAGCGGAGTCCCATGGCCATGATCACCTTCAACCCCACCACCACACAACAAGTAACCAACATCCTCGAAAGCATCATCGCAAGGAATGAATCCTTCAGCAAACGCCTGCTCGAACACCCCCTCGCTGACAGGCTCGGAGGGTTTTCCACCATCAACGCCCTTAACCAACTCGCCCAAGAATACAGCGAAATCAGCGCCCACCGAGACGGCGGCGCGGCAAGAACACTGCAAGAAATCCTCGCCCAAATCCAATGGAGCAACGAGAACTTTACAACCGGCTGCCAGAAAATACTCTTCACTGATGAAGACCTCGCCCAATCACTGGCAACAGCCATCGGCACATCCGCCCCCGCCCTCTACCCCACCATCAACCACACGTTCAGCACGCTCCCAGAAGCAATAGCGAACGTTCCTTACCCACAGCGCCCTGATAGAAACTACCAAGACTTCACCTACACCGAACCAACAGCTGCACGCGAAGCATCCCTATCATCGCTACTGAGTGGACTCAACGCGACGAAAACACACGACGCCAACACCCTACCCGACATGTGGAGAGGCTATAGCAAAGCGTGCCTAGAAACCGCAGATAGACTCATGCGAATTGCGTCTTTGATTGAGTCTGAGAACCAAGGGGAATTCTTCGACGCCGCAGTACACACCATCACAGAACTAGCCGAAACCTCCCGCACCATCGCCAGCAACAGCGAAACTATGGCATCAGCTGCTGAAAAGGTAGGAGCGATCGCGCCACGAATCACACCAGAAGTCGACGCAGCGATCACCGCAATCGAACAACTACGCAAACGCGGCGCTGAACAAGCAGCCGCCGCCCGCGCAGCAGACGACC
>NZ_JANUXZ010000010.1 GCF_024834055.1 Corynebacterium sp. ES2730-CONJ | reverse complement strand
TTAAGTTTTAGGTCGGCGGTGACTTACTCTCCCACAAACTCCCGTTTGCAGTACCATCAGCGCTACCAGGCTTAGCTTCCGGGTTCGGAATGGGACCGGGCGTACCCCTGACGCAATAACCACCGACACAATCAAAAAACACAATGTGCTGTGTCAGACACTGCATAGTGGACGCGAAACACAACAAAACCCTTAACCCTCTCACAACCAACACTCTAAGACCGACACTAACAGTGCCAACCCTGGGGTGAACCTGGCCGTGATATGCGCAACAATCACAAAGTTGAATCATATATGTGTGTTTGTCGGTGAATTAGTACCAGTCATCTAAACATATCACTATGCGTACAACTCTGGCCTATCAACCCTGTCATCTACAGGGCACCTCAAACGAAACCTCATCTCAAAACAGGCTTCCCGCTTAGATGCTTTCAGCGGTTATCCCTTCCGTACGTAGCAAACCAGCCCTGCCACTGGCGTGACAACTGGCACACTAGAGGTACGTCCGTCCCGGTCCTCTCGTACTAGGGACAGCCTTCTTCAAGTTTCAACGCGCGCGGCGGATAGAGACCGAACTGTCTCACGACGTTCTAAACCCAGCTCGCGTGCCGCTTTAATGGGCGAACAGCCCAACCCTTGGGACCTACTCCAGCCCCAGGATGCGACGAGCCGACATCGAGGTGCCAAACCATCCCGTCGATATGGACTCTTGGGGAAGATCAGCCTGTTATCCCCGGGGTACCTTTTATCCGTTGAGCGACACCACTTCCACACGTAGGTGCCGGATCACTAGTCCCTACTTTCGTACCTGCTCGAGTTGTCACTCTCACAGTCAAGCTCCCTTGTGCACTTACACTCACCACCTGATTGCCAACCAGGCTGAGGGAACCTTTGGGCGCCTCCGTTACTTTTTAGGAGGCAACCGCCCCAGTTAAACTACCCACCAGGCACTGTCCCCAACCCAGATCATGGGCCAAGGTTCAGGTGCTCAATCCGATCAGAGTGGTATTTCAACAACGACTCCACCACACCTAGCGATGCAGTATCACAGTCTCCCACCTATCCTACACAAACCGAACCAAACACCAATACCAAGCTATAGTGAAGGTCCCGGGGTCTTTTCGTCCTGCCGCGCGTAACGAGCATCTTTACTCGTAATGCAATTTCACCGGGCCTGTGGTTGAGACAGCAGGGAAGTCGTTACGCCATTCGTGCAGGTCGGAACTTACCCGACAAGGAATTTCGCTACCTTAGGATGGTTATAGTTACCACCGCCGTTTACTGGGGCTTAAATTCTCCGCTTCGCAACACACAAGGTGTCACTAACAGGTCCTCTTAACCTTCCAGCACCGGGCAGGCGTCAGTCCGTATACATCAACTTCCACGTTTTCGCACGGACCTGTGTTTTTAATAAACAGTCGCTTCCCTCTATTCTCTGCGACCACCACCAGCTCAATCAGTCTGTCACCAGCAGTGGTCCCCCTTCTCCCGAAGTTACGGGGGCATTTTGCCGAGTTCCTTAACCACAGTTCACCCGAACGCCTTAGTATTCTCTACCTGACCACCTGTGTCGGTTTACGGTACGGGCCATATATACACTCGCTAGAGGCTTTTCTCGACAGCATAGGATCACTAACATCCCCAACAAAGGGTACGCATCACGCCTCACCCACAATGTGCAACGGATTTACCTATCACACGGGCCACACGCTTACACCACAATCCAATAAGTGGCTTAGCTACCTTCCTGCGTCACCCCATCACTTGGCTACTACCAACGAAGGTCCCACGCACGCAACACCACACCATAACACCCCGCATAAAAACGGGACATCATAATCATGGGCACGCGGGTGGTTAGTACCACTGATTCACCACTGGGCGCATATATACGGGTACGGGAATATCAACCCGTTATCCATCGACTACGCCTGTCGGCCTCGCCTTAGGTCCCGACTCACCCTGGGAAGATTAGCTTAACCCAGGAACCCTTAGTCATCCGGCGGATACGTTTCTCACGTATCATTCGTTACTCATGCCTGCATTCTCACTCGCACACACTCCACACCCCGTCACCAGAATGCTTCAACGCAGTGCACGACGCTCCCCTACCCAACACCTTCCCCACAAGAGGAAGGTATTGCCGCGGCTTCGGCGGTGTACTTGAGCCCCACTACATTGTCGGCGCAGAACCACTCGACCAGTGAGCTATTACGCACTCTTTCAAGGATGGCTGCTTCTAAGCCAACCTCCTGGCTGTCTTCGCGATCCCACATCCTTTTCCACTTAGTACACTCTTAGGGGCCTTAACCGGCGATCTGGGCTGTTTCCCTTTCGACCAACGGAGCTTATCCCCCGCAGTCTCACTGCCGTACTCTCACTTCACCGGCATTCGGAGTTTGGCTGACATTGCTAAGATTGTAGTCCCGCTCAACCAACCAGTAGCTCTACCTCCGGGAAGAAACACACGACGCTGCACCTAAATGCATTTCGGGGAGAACCAGCTATCACGGAGTTTGATTGGCCTTTCACCCCTACCCACAACTCATCCCCTCAGTTTTCAACCTAAGTGGGTTCGCGCCTCCACAGCATCTTACTGCTGCTTCACACTGGCCATGGGTAGATCACTCCGCTTCGGGTCCAGAACATGCCACTAACACACCCTCATTAGGATTCGCTTTCGCTACGGCTACCCACACTCATGGTTAACCTCGCGACATGCCGCTGACTCGCAGGCTCATTCTTCAAAAGGCACGCCATCACCCACACAACCAACCCCTAAAGGGAAGGCCACGCACAAGGCTCTGACGGATTGTAAGCACACGGTTTCAGGTACTATTTCACTCCCCTCCCGGGGTACTTTTCACCATTCCCTCACGGTACTAATCCGCTATCGGTCACACTAAGTATTTAGGCTTACCGGGTGGTCCCGGCAGATTCACAGCAGATTCCACGAGCCCGCTGCTACTCGGGGACAAAAGCAACCAGGCCAACACACGCTTTCATGTACAGGACTCTCACCTTCTACGGCAGGCGATTCCACACCACTTCCACTAACACGCATCAGCACCAGCAAGGCGGTGACAGCCACCTTACGCTTCAACCCCACAACCCCGCACACGCAACCACTGTCACGTATCACACGCATACGGTTTAGCCTCATCCACGTTCGCTCGCCACTACTAACGGAATCACAATTGTTTTCTTCTCCTACGGGTACTGAGATGTTTCACTTCCCCGCGTCAACCCCCACACCAGCTATGAATTCACTGGCAGGTGACCACACATAACCATGGCCGGGTTTCCCCATTCGGACATCCTCGGATCAACGCTCTATTGACAACTCCCCGAGGCTTAACGCAGCCTTACACGTCCTTCATCGGCTTAGCATGCCAAGGCATCCACCGTGTGCCCTTCATCAAACACACACAAACTTACAAAATAAAAGAAACACACAAAAGAATAAAGATAAAAATGCTCGCGTCCACTATACAGTTCTCACACAACACACACACCACCACCAACCCCCCAACCAGCAAGCACAACACCAACCAACAACAGGGGGACAAATAGTGACATATCAAGGACAACAAAACACGTGCCATCCCAGACACCCAACAGTGCACCAACCACCACAACCCCCACCCCACCCACAAACGGGTAAGAAACAGGAAACCATGATGAACTATGTTCTTTCGCTATAAAACTTTTTTCGATCACACCCAGGTCATGCCCAGCCCCTCATCTATAAGAGACACGAACAGCACAGATGATGTTTTTATGATGATCCACCCGGATTTTAGAAAATAGATAATAAAACTCCTTAGAAAGGAGGTGATCCAGCCGCACCTTCCGGTACGGCTACCTTGTTACGACTTCGTCCCAATCGCCGATCCCACCTTCGACAGCTCCCCCCACAAGGGTTAGGCCACTGGCTTCGGGTGTTACCAACTTTCATGACGTGACGGGCGGTGTGTACAAGGCCCGGGAACGTATTCACCGCAGCGTTGCTGATCTGCGATTACTAGCGACTCCGACTTCATGGGGTCGAGTTGCAGACCCCAATCCGAACTGAGGCCGGCTTTCAGCGATTCGCTCACCCTCACGGGCTGGCTGCGCGTTGTACCGACCATTGTAGCATGTGTGAAGCCCTGGGCATAAGGGGCATGATGATTTGACGTCATCCCCACCTTCCTCCGAGTTAACCCCGGCAGTCTCTCATGAGTCCCCACCATCACGTGCTGGCAACATAAGACAAGGGTTGCGCTCGTTGCGGGACTTAACCCAACATCTCACGACACGAGCTGACGACAACCATGCACCACCTGTAAACAGACCACAAAGGGACACTACATTTCTGCAGCAAACCTGTATATGTCAAGCCCAGGTAAGGTTCTTCGCGTTGCATCGAATTAATCCACATGCTCCGCCGCTTGTGCGGGCCCCCGTCAATTCCTTTGAGTTTTAGCCTTGCGGCCGTACTCCCCAGGCGGGGCGCTTAATGCGTTAGCTACGGCACAGAAGTCGTGGAAGACCCCTACACCTAGCGCCCACCGTTTACGGCATGGACTACCAGGGTATCTAATCCTGTTCGCTCCCCATGCTTTCGCTCCTCAGCGTCAGTTACTGCCCAGAGACCTGCCTTCGCCATCGGTGTTCCTCCTGATATCTGCGCATTCCACCGCTACACCAGGAATTCCAGTCTCCCCTACAGCACTCAAGTTATGCCCGTATCGCCTGCAGCTCCGGAGTTAAGCCCCGGTATTTCACAGACGACGCGACAAACCACCTACGAGCTCTTTACGCCCAGTAATTCCGGACAACGCTCGCACCCTACGTATTACCGCGGCTGCTGGCACGTAGTTAGCCGGTGCTTCTTATACAGGTACCGTCACAAAAGCTTCGTCCCTGTCGAAAGAGGTTTACAACCCGAAGGCCGTCATCCCCCACGCGGCGTCGCTGCATCAGGCTTCCGCCCATTGTGCAATATTCCCCACTGCTGCCTCCCGTAGGAGTCTGGGCCGTATCTCAGTCCCAATGTGGCCGTCCACCCTCTCAGGCCGGCTACCCGTCGACGCCTTGGTAGGCCATTACCCCACCAACAAGCTGATAGGCCGCGGGCTCATCTTGTACCGAAAAAACTTTCCACCATGACACACTAAAGCATGGTCCTATCCAGTATTAGACCCAGTTTCCCAGGCTTATCCCGAAGTACAAGGCAGATCACCCACGTGTTACTCACCCGTTCGCCACTCGAGTACCCCAGCAAGCTGAGGCCTTTCCGTTCGACTTGCATGTGTTAAGCACGCCGCCAGCGTTCGTCCTGAGCCAGGATCAAACTCTCCACAAAAAAACAAGCAAAAAACCTGCTCTCAAAGGCCGTGAAAAGCCCAATCAAACTAGCAAAAAAACAAAACAACCAGCACACACAACCAACACAACCACCAAAACAAGCAGCCATGCCAACCATGCGCACACAATTGAAAAAACAAAACCCCCTCCCCAACCCGACGGGGCAAAAAAGGGAAAAAAGGGGCCAAAACATCAACAATCACAGCCAAAACCGATCATGCCAACAAACAGCTCATATCTTCGGTCAAAAACCAAGCAAGCCACACTCACCGGCCACCAAAAACACCACACCATTCACCAACACAACCCAACTGCAATCAAAAAAACAAAAAAACAATTGGCACACTATTGAGTTCTCAAACAACACAC